>CAYPCW010000081.1:0-2216 GCA_964409335.1 uncultured bacterium | reverse complement strand
ATGGTTGATGCAGTCCAAAAAACAAAGGGAGGATTACATCAACATGGTTGATGCAATCCAAAAATAGAAAAAGAGGGGGAGTTGGGAAACGCTGGATGACAACAATATAATTCTGGTTATGTCAGATATCAGAATTAATGAACAGAATTCTAATTCAAACATATTTAAAAGGAGATAACATGAAAATTCAAATAAAGATTATCACGATCACAATGCTGGCAGGGATGCTCGCTTTTAATTGTGCCGGTGTTCAAAAAGGACCCGACCTTTCACCGAGCGCCAATCGCAAAACCATCAATGATGCACCATCATGGTACACGAAACCTCCCGTAAAAGAAGGGTATCGATATGAAGCGGCAACCTCAACCAGCCAGGATATGCAACTGGCCATAGATAAAGCCAGAACCGCAGCTTCAACAACCATGGCCGGGTTGGTCCATTCCGAATGGAATGGTTTGACCAAACGCGCACAGGAAGAAACAGGGCTGGGACCGGACTCTCATCTCATCGATCAGTTTTCACAGACGACTGAACAGATCATTTCTACTGAATTGCGCGATCTGCGTGTTTCAGAGACCATCGTTCAGGAAGAAAAAAGTGATGTGGGTAAAATCTATCGCGGTTATGTATTAATCGAATTTGACGAAAACGCGGCAAATAAGAGATTGCTGCAACAAATCAAAGAAAATGAACAACTCTACACATTGATGCGTACTACGGAAATGTTCGAGGAAATGGAAAAAAAAGTAGAGGAGTACCGTCAGCGGTATAACCGATAGTCCACACCGCACACTCCCGGGTTATAATCCGCATCATTAATGACCGTATCGGGAGGTTATACCATGTGCAGGATCGATAAAAAGATTTTCCAAGGGTGTATTCAGGATAAAAATCCCCGTCCGGTTAAGGCGGGGGTTTTTATTTCAATGTATTTTTAATATCAGATACGAGTTTGCCGGTAAGTTTTTCAATGGCGCGCTGGACCAGTTCTTCTCTGGACGGGGTGGGCTGTTCTTTGTGTCCGGTGAGCAATCGGGCGAAAAACGTCAACGCTCTGACGTCTCCGGAATAGGTCACCCACTCATATTCGTAGGTATAACTCCCGGACAGGTTGTTGGAGTGCAGGATTTTTGCGGTGTTCACATCCATAAGTTTATAAGATATATTCACCATCGCTCCCGCCTGGATTTTATGAAATGTGACGTTCGCATGGACAAACTGGTAGACATTTCGTTCATGTTCTTTCCCGTCGTCGTCAATATAGGTTTCAGAACCGGCGACCACTTTTTTCTCCAACCGCTGACGGTCTTTTATATGCTGGGGTTCCGTGGCGCTCACATGAGTGATACTGCCGGTGATGGTTTCATGTACACCCAAAATATTTCCAATTTCAACGGAATTATCCTCGCTCACCAGACCGGATCCGGCCAACTGTTGTTCATCCAGAATCATGTCTATTTTATCACGGGTGACGAACTCCACAAATTCCATGACTTCTGGATCCTTCATGAGGGATGTCAATAATTGATTCGAAACCTGTTCACCCACGCTCCCGAATCTGTTCACACCACTGCTGTTATCAAATGCCATAATGGCTATTCGGGTAATGGCATTTTGCCGGCAGACCTCATAGAGCGCAGCGCTATCTTTAAAATGATTTTCATAACTCATGGCCGTTTTAAAGTGGTCTGCCGCCATCTTAAATCCTTCACGATCATCCTCGTTCATGGATCGAATAGCTGCCTCATAATGTTCTTCTGCGGCATGAATTTTAGCCTCGGATAACAGGGTTTGATAATTTTTCACATCCGACCTGAATAACAGAACTTCTGTCTGGGGTAGTTCCAGACTTTCCAGCAGGTCAACAAGAGTGGACAGCGCTCCATATTCTTTGACAATCCTGTCCCAGGCAAATTCGTCGCCGGAAGCCGTCAGCCGGTTAATTTTCATATGATGATAGTGAATCGATTTTGGGAATACGGTATCCAGAAGACGTATGGAATTTTTATAGGATGGGTTCTCCGATAAAGAAGCGACACAATATTCTACGGCAGAATCATAGTCTCCGGATTTCGCCGCTTTTTCCGCTCTTACCCAGTATCTGCCATAGCTGGTGAAAAAACTGCATCCACCGAGTAGAAGAATGGTCATCAAAACGATGGATGATCGCATCGACAGTATGTTAATTTTTTGAATCATGAAGTAAATCTCATTTT
>CAYPCW010000080.1:0-2373 GCA_964409335.1 uncultured bacterium | reverse complement strand
TCCCCCCCCTTACGAACAAAAGATTTTTATATCGGACAATTCCAAAGCTTTGAAACTTTTAAAATGGAAACCGTCTGTAGGGATAAAAGAAGGCATTATCAACCTCATCGATTGGACTGAAGCTAATTTATAAATCTTACATTGAATCCATTAACAAATTATATAACTTCAAATGAAAAAAATATTGGTTACCGGCGGCGCCGGATTTATCGGCTCCTATATCGTAGATTTACTGGTCGAAAACGGCGACGAAGTTTCCATTTTCGATAACCTCGATCCCCAGGTGCACCCGGATGGCAGACAACCCGACTATCTGAATAAAAACGCCCGATTTATTAAAGGCGACGTCCGCGATATGGACGCTCTGGCAAAAGCCATCGAAAATATCGAACAGATCTACCACATGGCGGCGGCGGTCGGAGTCGGTCAGTCGATGTATCAGATATCCAGATATGTCGAAGTGAATACTTTGGGCACGGCAAATCTCCTGGATGTCCTGACCAATCGCAAGAACCGGGTGGGGAAAGTTCTGGCAGCCGGTTCTATGAGCAGTTACGGCGAAGGTCGCTACCGCTGTCTAACCCACGGACTTATCGACCCGCCGCTCAGGATTGAAGAACAAATGGCGGAAGGCGACTGGGAACTGCATTGCCCTGAATGCAATGAAGCCCTTCTTCCGGTACTCACCGACGAAACAAAACCACAGGACTGCAATTCCATCTACGCCATCACCAAAAAGGATCAGGAAGAAATGACCATCATGTGGGGAAAAGCATACGGAATTCCCACCACTGCTCTTCGTTTTTTTAACGTATATGGACCCAGACAGTCGCTTTCCAATCCTTACACCGGAGTATGCGCTATTTTCCTCAGCAGGCTGTTGAACGGAAAGGCGCCTGTCATCTATGAAGATGGGCTGCAATCGAGAGATTTTATCTCGGTGAAAGATATCGCTCAAGCCTGCTATACAGCCATGAACGATGAATGGGCTGACCACAATGTATTCAATGTCGGTAATGGGACGCCTTTGACCATTAAGAAAATAGCCGAAACCCTGGCGGAGATCATGGGTGTGGAAATTGAACCGGAAATTACTCATGAATTCCGCAAAGGAGATGTCCGCCACTGCATCGCCGATATTTCCAAAATAAGGGGCGCATTCGGGTACGTTCCCAAAATTTCCTTCAAAGACGGTATGACGGAGCTCATTGAATGGACAAAATCGACTCGGGCGGCGGATGGCTACGAGAAAGCTTCTTCCGAACTGGAGAAACACGGTCTTTTGATCAAACGGAATAAATGAACAGTCTTTGAGAATTATCGGCAAAATAATCGATTATCTGACACTGGTCGTACCATTGATGATCTGGGGATGGAAGTTTTTACCGGATGCAGTTCCCGCAGTCGAAGTTTTCTTTATGAATCAGACCGGGAGATTGTTGACCGGATTGTTTTTTCTGCCTTTCTGGTATTTCAGCCAGGTCATGTCTCCTAAAGTTAACTGGATACGCAGTACCGGAGGGATGATTTCTGCGCTGTTGATTTTGGAAAGCCTCGGATTTTCCGGCGGTTCGCTAAAAAAACTTACAGATGCCGCTGATCAGCTATCCTTTACCATATATAGCCACAATGTTCTCTATCTGAACGACATTCCCGAAACCGTGATAAAAAATGTGGAAGACTATGCACCCGATATCGTAGTCCTGCAGGAAGTCAATCAGAACATGTGCCGGAACATCACTTCCCGGCTGGTCGGGATGGGCTACGAACATACGCCTTGCCTGACAGCTTCTCCCAATCCGGCGCTGGGATTTTCGATATATTCAAAATTCCCCGTCAGAAATGCCGCTGTCATCAGAACCTCCGGTGTGGATTGGAGCCCTGAATGGCCCGCCCAATCCCTCGAATTTCTGGTTGACAGCGTCTGGATCAGATGTATCAACGTTCATATCATGCCGCACCACCATGGGACGTCCGGCAGTATCTTACCGCGCCCAATGCAGGAAGCAATAGCTAAAAAACAGCTTGAGGAAATTCGAACATACAGTTCTAAAGATTCACGACCAACGCTGATCTGCGGTGATTTCAACCATACTCCCACGGAAAAGCTTTTCAGCGCGTTAAGCCCTGGATTTGTGGATTCCTGGCGCCAGGGAGGGGAAGGATTCGGTTTTTCCTGGAATTCAAAGATGCCTTTGTTCAGAATAGACTATATTTTCCATACGCAGGATTTGAACTGTGAACATATAGAAACAGTCCCCAATAATTTTTCCGATCATTCGGGATTGTTTGCAAGGATGACATTGAGACCCACAGTTATGCTATTACACTGAATTATGAATTGGTAAAGGATATAACAAGATAGAGGAGTAA
>CAYPCW010000079.1:0-3284 GCA_964409335.1 uncultured bacterium | reverse complement strand
GGAGGGTTCCAGATGTCGTTTTTTGCCATTCAAAATAACCGTCCGTTATGGAGACACACCGCTGGTTCCCAAGCAAACGACGGAATGCGGGTTTCACTGAAAGGGTTTCACACCGGGCATTTATCATTTTCGAAGCAAAGGAAATGTCCTTCGACCAAGTGGGTATCAGCCCCCATTTCATGGGTTTGATCACACGCTTATGGTTTACGGTTCTCAGCACCGGATTGATCTGGGTGGGCACGATGTTAAAACCGGGTGTAAAATCGTCTGTCCATTCATCCACGGATAATTCTTCAATGATTTCTAACTTCCCCCTGGTGAGTGTTTTGCGGCCACACATGATTGATCGCTGTTACTCCGGCATCGGCAGAAGATGTATTGGGATCCCTGGTTTAAGTTTAACTGTGTTCATCTGAATTGCGATTCACCTGCGGCGAAATTTAATAATTTCTGCCGATATTAAATCTGACTGAAAAGGAATTATTTCGGCAATCCCATACACTAAATTGAGGTGGAGCATACCCTAAATTTACCCCTATGAAAACTTTCATATTCATTGCGATATGTCTCGTCCCTGTGACGAGCGGTCTATGGTGTGCGGATGATCCTGCGGATCCCACAGATCTGTTGACCCGGGTCATGTCCCGTTTGGTGAACATTGATCAATCGTATATCATCGATATGGATCAGACCCAAACCGGTAAACCGGATGTACACCGTGAATTTTTAACCCGAATCGGGTGGTCCGGCGGAAAAATCCGGCAATCCATCAGAATAGACTATTTACATCCATTGGAGATGAAGGGTGTGGTCTTCTGGGAACATCGGTATGAAGATCAACCGCGGAGGCGATGGAGGACACTGCCGGTGACCGGAAAACTGAAAGAACTGAAAAAGACCTCCGATAAAAGTATTAAAAAGAACGGGTTTGATTTTTCAGAATTAGAACTCTCCCCCCAAATGATTCGTTCTCACACGCATTCCATCATTGGGTCTGATACCCTTCTGAATCGTCCAATGCTCATCGTCGAATTTCAGGATACGACCAGCCGAATAAAAGATCAGGAAACCAAACGACTTTGGATTGATCCTGAACGGAATTTGATCATGAAGGTAGTGATCACGGATGACATTGGCAGGGAAATTAAAACGGCAGAATGTACAGGCGTAAAGGAAATTGACGGGAAATACGTGTACGGGACCATCGAAATTCATGAAAAAAAGAAAAAGCAGAATATACTCATGCGGATCAGAGATTATTCATTTAAAAAAATTGACGACCCCGATATATTTACGCCAAAAGACCAGTAAACGTCTTCAATCCCATGAGTAATATCCGGATTAAGCGGACCCATGATGAACTGAAGGCTGCCCGTCCCACACCGGGTGAACTGACATGCCTTCCCAGAATCCCCGTATCTATTCTCGTAGAGAACATCCGGTCTGTTCATAATGTTGGGGCTATTTTTCGGGCGGCTGATGGATTTGGTGCCGATACTATCTATCTTACCGGGTATACCGCTTATCCTCCCAGGGAAGACCTTCACAAAGTCGCCTTAGGCGCCGAGACATCCATACCCTGGTTGCATTTTGATGACCCTTTAGAGGCTTTGGCCAGGATAAAATCCCGGGGTTGTCAGGTGGCGGGTATCGAACAAACCATTTCTTCTCAATCCATATATGAAGTGCGATGGCAATTCCCGGTGTGTTTTGTCGTTGGTAATGAAGTCGCCGGTGTGTCAGAGAACCTGCTCAAACACTGCGATTTAACCGCAGAGATCCCGATGTTCGGAATCAAACAAAGCCTGAATGTTTCCGTCGCTACCGGGGTGGTTGGATATGAGATCGCCCGGGTATTTCGCGAAATCCGTGGGGTTAACCCCACATCAGAAAAAAAGGAAAGTATATGAAATATGCAATTCTTGGCGCAGGGAGGCAGGGGCTCGCATCTGCTTTTGATATCGCCACCTTCGGAAATGCGGATGAAATCATTTTAATGGACAATCGCCCGGAAGCTATCTCCCATGGCACCGCCAAACTAATTGCATTATTGGGTGACGGCAGGGTTTCCGGGAAACTCGTGGATGTGACGTCGGAAAAAAAGCTCTTTGCGGAGTTGGAACCGATGGATGCCCTGTTGGCGGCCGTCCCCTATAAATATCTACCTAAACTCACTGAAGTTGCGATTCAAAGCCGGACACATATGGTGGACTTAGGCGGGCATACCCAAAACGCACGACGTCAAATTGCCTTATCCGATCAGGCAGAACGTGCCGGGATTACCATCGTTCCTGAATGCGGGATGGGACCCGGGATGAATATCACCCTTGCCATCGCTGCGATGGAAGAGATGGATTCCCCGCAACATGTTTCCATCTGGGATGGAGGATTACCCCAACACCCGCAACCTCCCTGGAATTATTCACTGTCCTTTAATATTAACGGTCTGACGAACGAATATGCTGGTAATGCGTATTTCCTGGATCATGGAGAGATCACGGAAGTGCCCTGTTTCGAAAGAATGGAAATGCTGGAATTCCCAGATTCTATTGGGACTCTGGAAGCCGCGGTGACATCCGGCGGATTGTCAACCATGCCCTGGACATATGAAGGGAAACTGATCAGCCTTGAAAATAAAACATTACGGTATCCCGGGCACTGGGAATGGATGAAGGGATTCCGGCAATTGGGGTTGTTCAGTGAAAACCCTGTGGGATTCGGAGGACGTACAATTGTCCCCCGTGAATTTTATCATTTCCTGCTGGAACCCCAACTACATAAAGGAAGGGTTTCGGATGTCTGCCTGATGCGGATACGAGCATCGGGAACCCATCAGGATAAGCCCAGAACGGTAGTCATCAATGCAGCCGAGTATTTTGATGAGGATACCGGATTTTCAGCAATGGAAAAATGGACGGGGTGGCATGCGTCGATCATGTTGATCCATGCGGTTCAGGGAAACCTTCAATCCGGGGTTATACCGGTAGAAAAAGCCATGACCGGACGAGCATTCATAGAGGAAGCCCGGCGGCGAAATTTTGATATTCGGCTGGAGATTAACGACTGATAAGGCTTATGCCGCCAGGATGATATTGATGAGGATTACAATGTCCAATACATTGATCACCCCATCGTTCGTAATATCCCCGATCTCAATGACTTCAGTGGGCGGATCCGGATATAAACCGGTAATAATATTTACCATGATCACAATATCCAGAATATTCTGGGTAAAATCAAAATTCACATCGCCAGGGAGCATCTCTTCACCCACATGGATGAAG
>CAYPCW010000078.1:0-3739 GCA_964409335.1 uncultured bacterium | reverse complement strand
ATACTGTCCTGATTTCGGATCGGTAAAGCGGTATTCATAAAATGAAGGCTGGCCATGGGGACTGTTTTGGATCCCATCCAGTGTGAGATATTTCTTAAGCACTTGTTTTGCATCATCCGGCTGATCGTTGGCAAGCAAACCCAGCGCATACCAGGCGCTTCCCTGGGGCCAGACACCACCGTTAAAATAGAAGAATGGTGCCCCGGCTTCCATGCCGTTAAAATGATATTGGGGTATCAGTTCGTGAAAATCGGGGGGCATCGCATTGCGTATACCAATATATTGATCCAGCAATGTATCCTTTGCTGTCAATAAAAGCGTGGTCCGTGTGCTGTCATCTAATAAATCGTAATAGGCAGCGATCAGCGAACCGGAATAGTAATGACGATCCAGGGTTTCATTATCCATAAAATTGAAAAGATAGCCCGCTTCGTCATCCCAGAGTTTTTCGACCAGTTGTTCCTTCATTTGCACCGCAAATTGGAGATAGTCTGCTAAGGGTTCATTGTCTTTTTCAAGTTCGATGGCGATATATACAAAATCCCGCAACGCTTTGTACATCAGGGATGTAATATACGTTTTAGCTCCATATACATTGCCAATGTCCCACCAGTCCGGACGCTGTGCGTAAATCAGACCATCATCCCCCTTATTTTTAAGCATCATCTGCAGGCTTTTTTTTATCATCGGGAATATCGCCTCAACTGTCTCTTTGTCGGCACTGTGTTTTAGGTAAGAACAGGCGGAGATTATCAGCCACAGGTGATTCCAGTTATCGGAATTACAATACTCCGTGACAAACTGCATATCTTTCCAGTAATAAGCGTGAGCAAGGATGGAATCTTCTTTGGTCAGAGAATGTAAGAATTGAAATCCATGCTTTACATAATCCAGATCAAAATTAACTGCGCCGAGTCCAGTGAGCAACAGGTCATGGGTAAAAAAGAAATTATATTCTGCAGGGCAGGGCATTGGAAGATATTGTCCATTGATATAGTGGATATCGCTTGCCAGCATGGCTTTTGACCAATATGCGGTCTGTTGCAGAATTGGATCAGGGACAGATAAAAATGTTTGGTTATAGGTATAATCCAGAATACGGTTTTCGTTTTTCAACACACTCTTCCACCACATGAGTTTCGCTTCACCTATAATTTTATCGGCCTCATTTAGTCGACACATACCCAACAATTGTACAACTTCAAGTTGCTCACCACCATCCAATTTTTTCGGGTAGGCGAAATGAAGAACAGGGTCCTTCGCCTCCTGAGAGAGTTCCGGAAGATCCTTCGCAGGCATTTCACCGGCGTTCACAATAAATACGACGGCGGAATCCGTTTCAATATCTGCGAAGAAGGCCGTAGCGACAGTTCCGTTATCCGGGTACTGCAGGATTGCTTCCTTTTTCCAGGTGTAGGTGTGACTGGTTCGAAGGGTCGTATTTAATGCGGTCTCAAGCAATATATCCCTGCTTCGTTCAGATAAATTCTTTATGGTTATCCTAAGCACAAGAACAGGAATATCTTCGCACACATCGTAGGAAAATGTGATCTTGGTGTCATCCGGTATATCCTCAAAAGAAGCCCTGTATGGCGTATAGCGGTAAGGGAAGGGGTCCATACCAATCGTATCGGTTATTCCCTCAGATGTCAATAAAACCGTATATGGCATTGATTTAAAACGCTTCCAGTAGTCATTACTGATATCAAGGCTGTTGGCAACGGGAGAATAAAAGCTGATCCGGGAAGGGAGTGGGCGGCTCTGATGGAATTCCACGCCAACGTATTTTCCGCCAATTTCAACCTGTCCATAGCGGCCTTCAAATTTCATTTCCAGATCCGAACCAGATTTCCTGGATGAACAGGCCATGGGAATGAGTAGAATAAGTAAAACAACGACGGACAGAGATATTTTCCGTTCACAAAATGGTCGAACTTGAAGGTGATCAATTATTTCTGTTGCCATGTTACGCATGATCGATAATTCTCCCAAATTCCAGGGGCAGGACATCCGTATTCATGATTTTCGGGATATAGCGTGCACGATCGCCCTGCTTTTCTGCAACTCCAATACCCTTCGGTACCGGTGGCTTGCCTGTTTTTAATTCAATGTGTTTTATAAATACTGGACGTTCCATTTATTAACGAACCCATAACCTGAGGGTCATCACACAGACAGCGGTCAAAAGCAGTATCAGGTTCGACTTGTAATTATGTCGGTATTATATTTCGTCCCGTACAATCGTCACAGGAGGAATAGGAATCACTCGAAGTGAATAAGCATACTACTAACCGGCGTTGCATCCCTAATTTAAAATGATTTTGCGTCAGTACCAGCGTCTTGTTAGAAATCGTCATCCTGGGATTGCCTATGTTTACTGTGCAAATCGCCACTTTGGCTGGCGCAAATTTACGACCGCAGCCTTGTCAATATATTATAGGCAATCAAAGCCCTCTAAGCTCAGGGGGCTTTCAAGGGCATGATTTAGCAAGAGATGCTTTGGCCCGACCACTGCAAATTGAATGAGTTCTCCCCGCCAAAGCGACGGAACCTCTACTTCCGCAAAAAGCAACAGTGCATTAGGATTATCTGGGTCGTCTTTAACTTCTGTTTTCATCTCTACAGCACTTTCGTAGCACTCATGGTTTAAATCCCGCTCGTTCTTCTGAAAGGGCTTATTACCCTGCAACGCAAGAACCCGTACTATCTTGTACATTTCCCGCAGGTTCTGATACACCCAAGCATAATAGACCCCACCGCTCTGCCGTCGGGCACTGTACCATGAGGAAAACATCGCTAAAACCACCTGCGTTAAAAATTCAAGATCCTCAAATAACTTTTGTCGCTCCTCCGTTGATCCGTGCGGGACCAAAACGGATTTACCGTTCTTGGCGTGGAAAAGCGGCAACCGTGCTGATGTATACACTCGCGAGAAAATCTCGTCGACGAGGTTCAGAGGTTTAGGCTTGAAAAATTTACCTAAGTTAAGGTCTTGGCCGGCACTGGCAATTCCTCTCTTCAGCCAAGCTCCTTCACGCTCACAGAGGTGGGGCGGATGCTTGGAGCTGAGCAACATCTCGAAGCTCAGGTACATGTTCCGGAAGGCGTCGTATAGGTCTTCAGAGGTCTGAGAAAGACGAAAGTAACGGAAAGCATAATGATGATCCGGAATGATTGGGGCTTTTGTGACATCGTTTCCGTCTGGGTCCTTCACGCTGATCGTTGGGGAATTCACTGTGAACGGCATTGTCGAAGTGGAATATATTCTTACAATTTGCTTCCTTTCCGTTCGCCATGACAATAGATACTCCTCAGTCAAATTTTGAGTGAAGAGATCGTCGGTTCCCATGATTGACATCAGGTCTAAACCCGCCTGCGCTATCTCCAGGCCTTGATTCCTAGCGGTCTCTGCATTAACAGCACCACTGAAGCGTGCGACGACATATGCCGAGTCTTGGCTGACTTCGACTTCTCCGCCCCCGCAGGGTACCACGGTGCTGCTTTTGGGAGAGCGGGCGAGAAGAAACGAAGCTGCAGAATCATACTTGGCATCACGTTCTACAAAACTGATATTTCCTATATTTGCCATAGTCCTCTCAAAGAGTTAAACGGTACAATCTCTCAAAATTAATCTATCTATCCTCGATTTCTAACGCTAAAAATCACCGGTCCGGCGGTTGCCGGATCCGGTGCATTGAAAGTTAGAAAACCAGGTTATGGCTGATTCCTTACACCATGC
>CAYPCW010000077.1:0-3924 GCA_964409335.1 uncultured bacterium | reverse complement strand
TTCTTTGGGATTTAGGACTTGAACAGCGAAAAATAATTATTCAGGCGATGCGGGCGCATTTCGAAAATCTGGTTTCCCGGTTTCTCATGGATCAGAAATCCCAACGCAATCAAAAAGCAGCCCTTATCGAAAATATACAGCATCGGCTTTTACGGTCATCGCCGGTGAATGACTTGGACCAATTCTCTGCCCGTATGAATCACCTGGAACAACGACTGTTTTCAGCGGAAACCGCGGTTCTCCATGAAAAAGGACACCGCATTCGGCACATCGGCGATATTTTATCTAAATTAAATCCGTTAAATATATTAGATCGTGGATATTCCATCGTGCAAACCGCCGGTGGAATGATCGTCAGAACCTGGAAGGATACCCATATAACTGACCTCGTTTCAGTCCGCCTTTCAGAAGGAAAACTCACTGCCCAAATTAAAGAGATCAGCCATGGCAAAAAACATTGAATCCCCTCAATCCTTTGAAGCATCCATCGAACGCCTAAATGAAATTATCCGGGAACTGGAAGCGGGGAACATCCCTCTTGATGACACCCTGAAAATATTTGAAGAAGGTATCCGGCTCACCGATGCCTGCCGGAAACAACTGGCTGAGGCTGAGGATAAAGTCAAGACCCTCATCAGCACTCATCAGGGATTTGAAGAAAAGCCTGGTGTTTAGGTCAATATTATATACCGAGAAGGTAAATTATGAAATTTGGATGCACGGGAAATTTTGAAAAACATGAATTCTATGATATATTAGGGAAAATCTATTTATTTCTCGCGGATTTCGGACATCCGTTGTTTTTGGATTCCCGGGTGATCCTGACCCATTCAGAACCCTGGTTAAAAGAGATTCACACGTTGGATTTGGATGAGATCGCCGAATCCTGCGACTTCCTGTTTTCCATCGGTGGCGATGGCACGATATTATCTACTATCCGGCGGATGAGGAATCAATCCATTCCCGTGATGGGGATCCATATCGGGGGTCTGGGATTTCTCTCAGAATGCACTCAACAGGATTATCTGACGGGGGCAAACCATGTATTGAACGGACGCTACAAGGTGGTTGAGCGGATGATCCTGGAAGTCAGTATCCGGCAGGAGCGTGAAGTTAAATATTACGGACTGAATGATATCGTTATCGACCATGGGAATAATTCCCGATTGCTGAAAATCCGTATTGATGTATCCGGGGAATACCTGAATACCTATGAGAGCGATGGCATCATCTTCACGACGCCCACGGGGTCCACCGCATATTCCCTTTCCGCCGGCGGTCCCATTGTCATGCCGGGATTGAATGTGATCACCATCACGCCCATCTGCCCTCACAGTCTATCAGCCAGACCAATCGCCATCTCTGCTGAAGAAGAGATCGACGCCCGGTTCTTTGATGATCAATCCAGTATTACAGTTACAGTAGATGGGCAGGTCTCCGTCCCGGTGGACTATGCGACCCGGATTACCATCCGTAAGGCACCCTTTACTGCCAGACTGGTCCGTCTGCCAGGCAGCAGTTATTTTCAAACCCTCCGGAAGAAAATGGGCTGGAAGGGCAGGGTGAGGTAGGAAAGACCTTCCCTGGAATACAGATAAATTCTCACCACGGATAACTACTGTACCGCTTAAACCGAATCCCATGGTCTTTCACCTTATTGTTGGATTATCGACGCGGTTGGGATTGGTTTTTCTTTTTCCTAAGGATAACCCTTGGTTATCAGGCATTCAGAATGGGATACTGTTCTTTGACTCACCATCCATTCTGTGCTGAATGTCCCGCAAATTCCCACACTCACGTGGCGTATAACTTTCAGAAACACTTACATTTCCGCTGAGTATTGTGACGATATTTTTCGTTCAAAAATGATTACATTTTTTGATCTTTAATTTTGTTTTATGGTCTTTATTTCATCCCTGGCGACATCTGCCTCTGTTGCATAGTATCCGGGGCGGGGGGAGGTTATTTCAGGGTCTCTCAAAGTACGGTTACACTTGATACGCACATTGATTTTCATCCATTTTTAAGCCTCCCCGGGAGCGTTCCGCATTCAAATGGCTCACAGTGTATGGTATCGATAAATGAGCCGCGCACCCCGGCTCTCATACTGTATTTATGTTAGGCAACCCGGATGATCAAATAGCAATATTCATCCATTCGATCGTCATACATCTAAAATATACGTTTATGGTAAAAGGTTGCAAAGGAAGTGTTGAGGATATCATCAAGGAAAGGATGATCTTCCTCAGAAGGTCCGGTATCGACCCCGGTATGTAAGGATGATAGATGGATGATCCATCAGAACCGCATCGGGTTGAGGTGGTGAAATAACCGCCAACCCCCACCGGACCTACACGCAGGACGCACGGATACAGATTAAAGGAAAGGCTGAAGTCCGGATTGTTTTGCTCTTCATGTGTTAGTGCAAATAGTTCTTCAGGTACCGTAGCTCTATAAACAGTGATCACAAAATATGATTCCTCCATTTTAAATGAAGGAGATTGTACGTTGTTGGAATCCTTATATGCTTTCAGTTTTTTCATTCCAATATTCCTTTCTTCAAGTAATTTTGTTTAATAGAGTATATAGGCATTTTACGGATTTATACTATGAGAATGCACATCAAATGCCTTAAACTTATCCATGCTGAACAAGGGCTTACCCGGACTCCAAATTTTAATTCTATCGGCACTGGCAATTACTTTTATCTGTGCCCCTTCAATAGAATAATCTCGGTGAACAATGGCATTGATAATTAACTCACGTAATAGCTTCTTTGATACTTTGGTTAATTCCTCACGGTGAAATCCTTCCCGATTAATTTCTGTCAAAAAAGCTGCATCAAATAAGTCTTCAACTTTCTTAGGCATCAACAAGATAGGACCTTCAATTTCATAATTAGGGCTTCCTCAACAAGTCCAATTCAGATATGATTAGTGATGAAAATTCCCGCTGAAAACTGACCCACCTGACAAAGTAGATTTCTGTTATTTTACATGAGTAAACAGGTTCCGGTAACACACCGGAGTGTTTGATTCATGTAAAAATAATAGCAGAAGGAACAGAAAGGTGATATCAATGGAAGACTGGGTGACAATACAGACCCTGAAGAGACGGGACCCCAAACTGGGAACCCGCCAGATCGCAATACTGGTTGGCTGTTCCCGCAATACAGTCAAAGCCGCATTAAAGAGAGATCAGTATCAGGGATATGAACGAAAGGAGAAAATCAATGCAGACATTTAGCAGTCAGCTTGAACCGCTGGTTAGCTGACCATTTATTTACTGCTTAATGTTTTTCTAATTTTACCAAATCAAATAATCCTTTAAGAAGTAATATTTCCGTGTGAGGGGACGATAATACTACCCATAAAGTATCATTTGCATTAAGCTCTAGGGTATCAGTAACTGATATTTGACTCCACACAGTATCACTCATCGAAATGCTTTTATTACGACCAGACCAAATATTTTGTCCAGAAACTAAACTAATTATTCCTCCACCAAATTGACCAGAACCACGGACATATGCTGTTAATTCTACTATATCTCATGCATATACATTACTAATTGAAGAATAAACAAAACCGGTTGTAGGAGCCCAATCAGATGTTAGTTGCAAAGACCAATTTCCACCATTTGGTGCACCTTGATTAATTAGTTCAGCAAGCTGTTGGTTTCCAAACCATCCCTCCAATGAAGGTTGATTATTTATTTCAAAACTACCATTGAATATAAGATTTTCATTAGATTCTGATTCAACGATTGATTCATTACATCCTATTGAAGAATAAATAAAAATTCCTACCATCAAAAAAATCTGAACCTTGTTAATTATACTCATTGTTCTTATCTCCTTTCCCTTTTTTTTAATTAGTGTCTGTCTGTAAAGTTATAAACATCTGATTGTTAATAACTTATGTT
>CAYPCW010000076.1:0-4011 GCA_964409335.1 uncultured bacterium | reverse complement strand
CGGCTTTCAAGCCGTGGATGAGAGTGTCGACCAGATCCCGGGCTTCAGCCCTGCATACCCGATGACACTCTGCTTCATGATATCATGAAGAATGACGGAATATGTCTATACTAATACCGGTAGAAGTCCGGTTTAAAAGGTCCTTCCTTCGAGACATTTAAATATTCTGATTGTTCATCCGTCAGTATTGTCAGTTTTATCCCCAGATGATCCAGATGCAGCCGGGCAACTTCCTCATCCAGGAGTTTCGGCAGGACCGTAACGCCTTTTTCAGCAGTCCCCTCCCACAGTGATAATTGCGCCAGCACCTGATTCGAAAAGGAATTGGACATCACAAAAGACGGATGTCCCGTCGCATTTCCCAGATTTACCAGTCTCCCGCGTGACAATAAAATAATCGATTTACCATCCGGGAATTGAAACCGATCCACCTGAGGTTTGATGTTAAATTCTTTAATACCAGGATCAGATTCCAGATAGGCAACATCGATTTCGTGATCAAAGTGACCAATATTACACAGGATGGCATTGTTTTTCATCTTTTTCATATGAGATTGGGTAATTACATCCTTACACCCGGAAGCCGTCACGAAGATATCCCCTTTGGCAGCCACATCTTCCATTCGCAGCACCTGATAGCCTTCCATGGCAGCCTGAAGTGCGTTGATCGGATCAATCTCCGTAATTACCACCCTTGCACCATACCCGGTCATGGATTTAGCACAGCCCTTGCCAACATCCCCGAATCCGCAGATCACAATGGTTTTACCGGCCAGCATGATATCCGTAGCCCTTTTAATACCATCTGCCAATGATTCCCGGCATCCGTATTTATTATCAAATTTGGATTTCGTCACGGAATCGTTCACGTTGATGGCGGGAAAGGGAAGTTCGTCTTTTTCCATGAGTTGATAGAGTCGATGTACGCCCGTGGTGGTTTCTTCCGATACGCCTTTGATATCCGGTATCAGTTCCTGATGGTTTTCGAGAATCACTTTTCTTAAGTCGCCGCCATCGTCCAGCATCAGATTCGGTCCCTGACCATTTTCAAATTTCAGGGATTGTTCGATACACCACCAATACTCCGCTTCGGTTTCTCCTTTCCAGGCAAAAACGGGATATCCCTGGTCCGCCAGGGCTGCTGCTGCATGATCCTGGGTCGAAAAGATATTGCAGGATGACCATCTTACCTGCGCTCCCAGTTCTGCCAGCGTCTCCACCAGAACGGCGGTTTGAATGGTCATATGGATACATCCGGCGATTCGTGCGTCTTTCAGGGGTTTTGATGGTCCGTACTTCCGCCTGATCGCCATTAACCCGGGCATTTCAGCTTCTGCCAGGAGGATTTCTTTCCTACCGAATTCTGCCTGAGTAATGTCCGCAACTTTATATTTTAATTGATCTGTTTCAGTAATGATTTCGCTCATAATACTCCTCAAATTTAGGTTGTAATTTAAATCGGCGGTTTGTCCTTCCCGAGGTATTCAATTGCCTGAATTGAAACCGGACAATCCCTGTTTTCCATCCGGTCATTTACCGGCTTTCCGTAGAATCTCACTGGTTTTATCTGTTCTTTCCCATGTAAATTCCGGAAGTTCCCGTCCAAAATGCCCATATGCAGCGGTGAGTTTATAGATAGGTCGTATCAAATCAAGATGGCGGATAATTTCTTTTGGCGTCAGCGGGAATATATCTCTGACAATAGTTTCATAATCCAGATCTTTTCCGGTGCCAAAGGTGTCAACAAATACGGACACCGGTTCTGCTTTTCCGATGGAGTAGGCCAGTTGGACCTCACATTTACGGGCAAGTCCTGCCGCTACAATATTTTTAGCGATGTATCTTGCCATATAAGATGCGGATCGATCGACTTTACTTGGATCCTTTCCGCTGAAAGCGCCTCCGCCGTGTCGTCCCATGCCGCCATAGGTATCCACGATAATTTTTCGTCCGGTCAGACCGGTGTCTGCCTCCGGACCGCCCTTGATAAAAACGCCGGTTGTGTTGATCAGATATTCGGAGTTGTCGTTGATCCATTTCCCGGCAACGGGTTTGATCACTTCATCGATCAGGACTTTCCGCATAAACATCTGTGCATCTGGATCATGGTGGACGGCCAGTACGATCTTGCCCACTGTGACAGGACGGTCATCCTTGTACTCCACTGTTACCTGTGACTTGCCATCCGGCCGGACCCAGGGGAGCAGACCTTCTTTCCGGACGAACGCCAGTCTTTCGGTCAACCGGTGTGCCAGAAAAATGGGTAAGGGCATGAGTGTTTCGGTTTCATTAGATGCGAATCCGAACATAAGCCCCTGGTCGCCGGCGCCCTGCTCCATGAAATATCCCTCATTTTCACTGACACCCTGGGCAATCTCACGGCTTTGTTCATGGATCGATGTCAGTATAGCACAATCCTGTGAATCAAGGCCATATTCCGGATTTGTATAGCCGATCTCTTTTAAAGTAGCTCGGGCAACCATAGGGATATCACTATAACAATTGGTGGTAATTTCACCCGCAACCAGCACTAATCCGGTTGTGGTGAGCGTCTCGCATGCGACATGTGCTTTTTTATCCTTCGACAGGATATCATCCAGGATGGCATCAGATATTTTATCGCAAACTTTATCCGGATGTCCTTCCGTCACCGATTCGGATGTGAAAAAATAATGGTTTTTCATTTAAATACCTTTCTTTAATTAAATTTTTGGGTTGCTACCATCCACCACACATGCCGGAGCTGATCATCTCCCGGCTCACCACACAGTCAGAACTGTCAAACCTATCATGTGCGGTGATCCGGTTTGATTCACTTAATCCCGGCTTTCAAGCCGGGGATGAGAGTGTCGAACAACCCTGCATCCTTCTTAAACCTTCAATCTGTCTAAAACTTCTGCGATTGCAACGGCGTCATTCATAATATAAAAGTGAATATAATCTACCCCATCCTTCAATAGACCTTCACATTGCTGGATACACCATCGAATGCCAATTTCTTTCACATGCTTTGGATTTTCACTAACTTCTTCCACCAATAATTCCGGGATGTTCACATAGAAATTTTTCGGGATAAAACTCATCTGTCTCACTTTATCCAAAATCTTTATACCCGGAATGATCGGGACGGTTATCCCCGCTTCACGGCACCGGTTTACAAACCGGAAGTACTCGGCATTTTCAAAAAACATCTGTGTGACCACATAATCAGCTCCTGCATCTACTTTTTGTTTCAGATATTGGATGTCGGTTTTCATATTTGGTGATTCAAAATGTTTTTCAGGATATCCGCCGACTCCGATACACATATCTATAGGGTCCGGGTTTTCAACTTTATCCAGATATTTACCTTTTTTCAGGTCCATGACCTGGTGGACAAGATCGATAGCATATTCATTCGTTGTACGATCAATACTCACCTTTTTTTGATAATTGATTTCGTCACCACGAATCGCAAGAATATTTTGGATTCCCAGGTAATTTAGTTCAATCAGCGCGTCTTCGGTCTCTTCACGAGTGAAACCCCGGCACAGAAGATGAGCAACGGTGTCAATATTGAACCGGTTCTGGATAATTCCGCAGATGCTCAAGGTCCCGGGACGTTTCCGCCGAATTCGCCGGTGTACATTTCCGTCTTCAAGGTCCTCGTAGCGAGCCTCTGCAGAATGACTGGTCACATCGATAAATTTTGGATTGTATGGCTTTATTTGCCTCACAATATCGATGATTTCCTGAACACTTTTCCCCCGTTGTGGAGGGATGATCTCAAAACTGATAATTGGTTTTTCATCATATTCCAGATGCTCAATAACTTTCATATATAACACCTGTTGTCAGACGTAATGTTTACTGCCGAATATTCCATTACTTTGTTACCATACGCTTTTTCCTTATATGTAATCCCCACCATAAATGACGGAGTTCATCATTCCCCGCATCATATAATTCTGCCTGGATGCCCCCAGTCACATAACTCCGCCACACATGACGGAGCTGATCGTCTCCCGGCTC
>CAYPCW010000075.1:4191-4613 GCA_964409335.1 uncultured bacterium | reverse complement strand
CGCGACCTGCCGCATCTGCGCCGACGCCTGTCTCGGCGAAGCCATGGTCGCCGACCCCCGCATCCGGATGGTCTCCTTTACCGGCGGTGGTGAAGCTGGTGAACGGATCACCCGCCTTGCAGGATTGAAAAAGATCGGCATGGAACTGGGATCTGATTCTCCGGTCATCGTGTTGGCAGATGCAAATATTGAAAAGTCAGTGGAATCCTGTGTATCCGGTGCATTCTGGGCAGTAGGTCAGAATTGTATCGGCGTCCAACGGATTTACATCGAAGACAATATTTATGATGATTTCAGACGACGGTTTGTCGCACGAACACAAACATATAAAACCGGGCGCCAACTGGATGAAGATACCGATATGGGTCCCATGATCAGCGAGAAAGAAGCCATCCGGGTCATTGACTGGGTAAATGAGGCGG
>CAYPCW010000075.1:0-4181 GCA_964409335.1 uncultured bacterium | reverse complement strand
GTGTGCCTCACCGGTGGCACCCGGGACTATACCCTCGTCCAGCCTACAGTCATGGAGCAAATGCCGGATACCGCCAGACTGAATTGCCAGGAAGTATTCGGTCCCGTGGTGAGTCTGTACCCCGTTTCATCGCTGGGGGAGGCAGTAAAAAAATCCAACGCGGTGAATTATGGTCTGCACGCAGCCATCTTCACTAAAAATCTGGAAAACGCCTTCTATGCGATCCGACACCTGGATGCGGGAAGTGTTATAGTGAACGATTCCACGGATTACCGGGTGGATTTGATGCCATTCGGGGGAGTGAAACAGTCAGGGCTGGGGAGGGAAGGTATCCGTTTCGCCCTGCAGGAAATGACAGAACCAAAAGTAGTATGTTTTAATCTGGATATTGGATATTAGTTGTTGATCTGTACAAAACCCACAAACAGGGGAAAAATTATCCGGTTGAGGTAAACTTAAAGAAGGGGAATATTAGACAGGGACAGGATCGGTGATGAGAGAACAGGCGAAAGATTTCTCTCCCGCCCGTTTTTGGCTTACTTAACGTCTTTTTTTACGTCTGTTGACGTGGATTCATCGCAGCAGTGGGCGGCATGTTTAATCATAGTCTGGCAGCAATCTTTCAGATTATCTCCAGTGATCTCAATCCGATAACCGTTATCGATTTCTTTCACGTTGATAATACAACAGTCTTTTTCCATATGGAACTCCTTTTATTTACTTGATTATATTTACGCATACAAATATTTATATTTGTCTATGCGTATGTAAAAAATTTTTAGGTCTTCTCCTTTTCGTTCCTAAACATTGCGCTGAATCCGCCGCAGCAATCCATAATGCAGCAAACTTCCAGTTTGTAGTAGACTTCTTTCCCATCCTTCCGTGAGGTTAATATTCCCGCGGATTTTAGCACATTCAGATGATGGGAAATGGACGGCTGCGTCATATCGAAATGGCTGACGATCTCCGTCACACTCATCTCTTTGTCTTTGAGGAGATTCATGATTTTGACTCTGGTGGGATCTGAGACCCCTTTAAAAAATGCTATTAAATTTAAGTTCATTATTTTCTTATAAAATAGACGCATAGAAATTTATCTATTTGTATAGGGATGGTGCAAGCTTTTTTTCACGAATATGGTTTTGCGAATTGACTCAACATAAAAATTGCCGTTGCTTCATCATGAAAGTCGCCCATAATTGACATTCCACAAGGATCCCATATTCTTTCCCATGATCACTTTCTGGAGAATAATCCCATTATTTATCCAAGCATCCATAAATGAACTCTGATAAGATGATAATCATTTAAGGAATTAGGATCCAATCCACCCATTATATCGTTGTTTTCCATCAGGTGTAACCCTGAATACATTCTAAATTTCAACGCCTTTTTACCGGCTTATTTATAAAACTATCAACTATTTTTTGGAGACAAAAATGACTCAATTGTCCATTCAGGGTTATGGCGATGATCTGACCATCAACGGTATCCGGCTTGGGGACCTATCGCCTGCGGATCATGAAAATATCGAAAAGGAGAAAGGCGGGAGAAATTACAGCCCTCTTGAAAATGTGGTTGTATCCCATGTGAAGGATTCCTCCACACTCATTTGCCGAAAACCGTCTCCCGACGAAACCCGCGCGTACATTGAGGAAGAGCTAATCGACGGGCTATGCTGTTATTCCGCGGTAAATCAGGGACAGCTTAACCAGACGATCGTAGACGCTGTGGTTCATCATCTTACTGTAGATAAACTGCCCACAGTTCCCCGTTCGATCCGTCACAAATATATGGCGGCATTTTTACTGGCAGCCACCGGAATCACCGGGATGGACAGGGTCGTTCCCAAAGTGGCGGGTGTAGAAGCGCCGGACCTGATGTTTAAAATTGCCCGACGGTGGGGATATCGGGTAAAGGGCATTCCTCAGAACAAAGCGATTATCGTCGCAGCGAATGGGAATTTCCATGGCCGCTCAATGACGGCGATCTCCATGTCAGATGATCTGGATTCCCGAAACGATTTCGGACCATTTGTCCCCGGGATAGAACGGGTACCCTTTAATGACATCAATGCCCTTAAGGCAGTGTTCGGGGAGAAGGGAGATAAAATCGCCGCCTTTCTCGTAGAACCTATACAGGGAGAAGCCGGCGTAATTGTTCCCGATGCCGCATATTTTCCTCAGGTGGCAGAACTGTGCAAACAACACAATATTCTTTTGGCGATGGATGAAGTCCAGACAGGATTCGGGCGGACGGGCGCTAATTTCGCCCATCAGCTATTCAATGTAAAACCCGATCTTATGGGCTGTGGAAAAGCCTCAGGCGGAGGGATCCTGCCTGTCTCATTTGTGGCGGGTAGAGATGAGGTCATGGGTGTATTGACCCCGGGCTCTGAAGGCTCAACATTCGGCGGGTATCCCCTGGCGGCCGTTGTATCCGTCTATGCCATTAAAGTGCTGGTAGATCAAAAGTTGGCAGAAAGTGCCCGGATCCGGGGCGCACAGCTCATGCAGCATTTAGAGGACATCAAATCTGAATTCTCAGATAAAATCAAAGTCGTTCGCGGGCGGGGACTCCTCACCGCCTTCGAAATGTTCGATGCACCGCATCTTGACGGTCATAAAGTATCTCTCGGACTACTAAAGAACGGCGTCTATGCGAAAGAGACACATCACAGCACCGTCAGACTCGCGCCGGCGCTGACAATTCAGGCCTGGCAGATTGATAGTATTGCCGATGCCATACGGCGCGTGATTAAGGCGTTGTAAGGCGGGATGAAAAAATTTTCTTTCCACCAATAATCATTCATGTAAATTGATGAATCGATAAAATAAAATACGACTTCTTAAAACATCATCGCCGTTTGATCCGATCACCGCAATTTGATTATTCCCGACAGGGTGGATATTTTATCACGAATGTAACCCAAAACCGGGTATGTTATATATGATTCCTGATACGGCAGATCAGGGAATTTGTCCATCTAACCATGAATAAAAATATTTTTTGATATTTATTTCTCACCGCTGTAGATTTCACCCGCCAGGATAACGGAATCCGTTAATATGGTTATACACGCGAGGAGATGTACCGAGGTGAAAACCACCATGATCTATACGCGGCAGGCAGGCATAACCACAGGAAAGCCGGCGTCAGGAGCCCGCCCGACAATGTATAAAGGTTGATGACTGGCGTCTTATACTGATCACTCTAAGACACTGCTTTTCATAACAATTTTGCGCAACATGAAGAAAATTAATGAGATGACCGAATTTTTATATCCAAAATACCGGCGTACCGGTGGCGGTTATACTGACCAGTCTAATCATTGTTAGGTGACAAAAAAAAGGAGCAAATCAGCATGAAGAGAGTCAATGCTATGGTCGTTACCGTTCTTGTTGCGGTTGGAATCATGTTTGCCGGTTGCGGCAAGCCCCCTATGCCAGTCACAGTGACATACCGTGAGTCTGCAGTTGGCGAGGGCTATGTCGCCCAATTTCACAATCAAACTGCAAAGTACTTGCAAGTGCGAGTGCAGTTCAAGAATCGCACACTTAACCAGGAGAATAACAGCTACATTGATCTTTCGCCAAACGGGACGACAGAGATCGGATGGCTGGAAGGATGGAAGTTCGTCTCGGGCGAAAACATCAGCCTTTACCATGAAGACTATGCCACGGCACAGTATCTTATTCCATGAACAAGAACCGAACAATGCCATGCACACCGACGGGAATTTCGCTGCCTGCCTGTGCGGGCGAGCCGCACGCAGACGGGCGCTCTATTCCCGCCGGTGATGACAGCGTTAGCTTTCCGGGACCGAGAGGGAATGAAGCCGTGAAAACGGATAAGGACAGAATATGTTGAAATTAACCGAACAGGAAAAGCAGGAGATCGTCCGCTATCTCGAATCAGGTCGGGAATTGCCGGAAAAATACCGGTTCCTCCTTTTCGAGGAGAAGCGTGAGGTGGAACTGGTCTGGAACGGCAAGACATCCGAGGTCTGCAATATCGTCCTGCCGTTTCAGGTGATCGAGCAGGTGGATGAACCGCGGGCTGAAAAGCCCGAGGACACCAAAGCGCAGTTTTCGCTTTTTGACGACCGCGGTCGGCAGATGAAGGGCTGGACGAACAAACTCATCTGGGGCGACAACAAACTGATCCTCTCGTCGCTGAAG
>CAYPCW010000074.1:0-4782 GCA_964409335.1 uncultured bacterium | reverse complement strand
ATGTAGCCGTATCCACCGTGGATCTGAACGCAATGAGTACTCGCCCGCATTGCGACCTCGGATGCATATACTTTTGCCATGGAAGCGGCATGACCATAGGGCATTCCCCGGTCTTTCATAAACGCCGATTGTCTGATCAGCAATCTGGCGGCCTGGATTTCCATCGCCATGTCTGCCAGTTTAAATTGGATACCCTGATTTTCAGCGATGGGTCGTCCGAACTGAACCCGTTCCCGTGCATACGCCAGGGATGCATCCAGGGAAGCCTGGGCTATCCCTAACGCCTGTGCCGCGATACCGATTCTACCTCCATCCAGCGTGTTTAACGCTATTCGGAAACCATTCCCCTCTTCTCCGATCAGATTCTCCCGGTGGATGAAAACATTATCGAAATATAGCTCGCAGGTATCTGTCGCCCGTATGCCCAGTTTATTTTCCGGTTTACCGGTGGAAAATCCATCCCAACCCTTCTCAATGAGAAAAGCAGAAATTCCCTTATGGCCAATCCCAGGAGTGGTGATGGCAAACAAGATCACATAATCAGAATTAATCCCGTTTGTCACCCAGTTTTTTGTCCCGTGTATCCGATATCCGTTCGCTACTTTTGTCGCGATGGTTTTCATGTTAGAAGCATCCGAACCGGATTGAGGTTCGGATAATGAAAATGCCCCTAACTTTTCACCGGTTGCCAGGGATTTTAAATATTTTTCACCAAGATAATCGCTGCCGAACTTCTGAAGTACATAGCATACAAGAGAGTTGTTTACGGACATGACCACCGCTGCGGACGCATCCACACGTGCGATCTCTTCCATGGCGATCGTATATGATACGGCATCCATCCCTCCGCCATTCCATTTTGGATCAACCATCATCCCCATGAATCCCAGTTCCCCCAATTTCCTGATTCCTTCACGAGGCCAGATTTTTTTCTCATCGCGTTCAATCACACCCTCAGCCAACTCAGCCAACGCAAATTCACGAGCCGTTTTTTGTATGAGTTTTTGTTCGTCCGTCAGTTCAAAATTCATGTTCGTCCTTTTCAGATGGATAAAGTAATATGATATTATACCGGCATGAATTGGGAGGTGTGTGGATCACCGTTCCTGAAATAAAAAAGCCTTTCCCCCCATCCGGAGAAAAGGCTTTTTAAATCTTTATTCATGTCATAATTTTTTCCATAAAGCGGATAAATTTACGATAATCAAAGGGCATCTTCCAATTTGGAGTTGGTTGTCTGAAAATGCAGATTGGCCGGTTATCCAACGGTAAAGGGGTGATTATCTCACAAATGACATTTCGATAAATCAAATTTTAGTATGGATAAAATCCTCTGCCCGATTTTCTACCCAGGGTACCCGCATTCACCATTTTCCTCAATAATGGGCATGGACGATATTTGCTGTCACCCAATTCTTGATGCAAAACTTCCATAATCGCAAGACATACATCCAGACCGATGAGGTCCGCCAATGTAAGCGGTCCTATGGGATGTGCCATCCCAAGTTTCATGATCTCATCGATCGCTTCTTTGGTAGCGACACCTTCCATGAGCGTATAGACCGCCTCATTGATCATCGGCATGAGAATCCGGTTTGCCACGAAACCGGGATAATCCTGACATTCTACCGGGGTTTTCCCCAAAGATTGGCAGATGCCTCTGATAACGCCGGTTGTGTGGTCATCCGTCAGAAATCCCCGGATGATCTCCACCAGTTTCATCACAGGCACCGGATTCATAAAGTGCATCCCAATCACCTTCTCAGGACGTTTTGTCACCGCGGCAATCCGGGTGACGGATATAGATGATGTATTTGTTGCGAGAATAGTATCCTGTGGACAGACCCCGTCCAATTTTCTAAAGAGGTTCGATTTGATGTCAATATTTTCACTGGCCGCTTCCACCACCAGTTGGGCTTCTGAAAGGTTTTCGATTTTAAGACGGGTAACGATCCGGGAAAGCGCATCGGATTTTTCCCTTTCGCCGATCTTATCTTTTGCCACCTGCCGGGACAGATTCTTTTCGATTTGTGCCAATCCACGGTCTAAAAATTCCTGTTTGATATCGATCAGAATGACCCGATAACCTGACAAAGCACAGACATGGGCGATGCCATTCCCCATAGTCCCTGCACCGATAACTCCGATTGTATTCATTTTATTGTCCATTAATAGTTATTATAATGAAAGGTTCACCCGGCGCTGCGAATGTTGACCCATACAAGCGTCATTCCTGTTTCATCCGTTCTACAATTACCGCAGAGGCTTCACCACCGCCAATACAGATAGACGCCATTCCGTACCGGGCATTTTTCTGACTCATGGCATTCAGCAATGTGACCATAATTCTGGCACCTGATGCACCGATCGGGTGACCCAGTGATACAGCGCCACCATTGATGTTTACTTTTTCAGGATCGAGTTTGAATTCATTGATGGCGGCTAAGGTTACGACCGAGAAGGCTTCGTTGATCTCAAACAAATCAATCTGGTCAATAGTCATTCCGGCTTTTGTCAGGACTTTCCTCATGGCAATCAGGGGAGCAGTGGTAAACCATTCAGGGGCATGTGCACCGGATGCCTGCGCAATGATCCTTGCCATGGGTCTAATATCCAGTTGCGAAGCTTTATCACCGGACATCACCACACATGCCGCTGCGCCGTCGTTGATCTTGCTGGCATTTGCAGCAGTAACGGTTCCTTCTTTGTCAAATGCCGGGTGCAATTTTCTCATTTTATCGAATTGAACTCTGCCCGGCTCATCATCTTTTTCAACAACGACGGGATCGCCTTTACGCTGCGGAACCTCAACGGCTACAATCTCATCATAAAATAATCCCTCTGCCTGTGCCCATTGTGCCCGTTTATAGGATCGCTCTGCGAAATTATCCTGTTGTTCGCGGGTAAACCGAAATTCTTTTGCACATAACTCGGCGCAGTTTCCCATATGGATATCGTTATACACGTCCCACAGACCATCTTTGATCAGGCTGTCGATCACCTGGGCGTGACCCAGGCGATATCCGTCCCGGGCATTCGACAACAGATATGGCGCCCGGGACATATTTTCCATTCCACCGGCAATGATAGCATCCGCATCCTCTGAACGGATCGCCTGATTTGCCAGCATAATTGCTTTCAGTCCCGATCCGCACATTTTATTGATGGTGAGGCATTCAACAGTATTGGGAAGTCCGGCCAACAGCGCCGCCTGGCGAGCAGGCGCCTGACCCAATCCCGCCGGGAGTACACATCCCATGATGACTTCGTCAATGTGTTCGGAAGATAAACCGGCGCGTGACATGGCTTCTTTTACAACGATCGCACCCAATTGAGGCGCACCTACCGAACTGATACTCCCCTGAAATGCGCCAATTGGCGTACGAACAGCAGAAACGATAAACACATCATCTTTCATTGGTATCCTCTCATTCTTTTTCTCCGTTTGAATAAGCTTTGATTATATCTTTTACTAATTTGTGCCTTACCACATCTTCTTCATGGAAGTACACAAAGGCAATACCTGATACATTCCGGAGCACCCGTGAAGCGTCCACCAGTCCGGATAATTCGTTTCCCGGCAGGTCAATCTGGGTGATATCGCCCGTGACAATGGCTTTAGACGTCACCCCTAACCGGGTGAGGAACATTTTCATTTGCATCCGGGTGCAATTCTGCGCTTCATCCAGAATCATAAATGCGTTGTGGAGCGTTCGACCGCGCATATATGCCAGAGGCGCTACCTCAATCACCCGCTGATCCAGAAAACTTTTGAGCTTATCCGACGGAAGCATCTCATTCAGGGCATCATACAGCGGTGTCAGATAGGGATCAACTTTTTCCTTCAAGTCACCGGGCAGGAACCCCAACCGTTCACCAGCCTCCACTGCCGGCCGGGTAATGATGATCCGTTGAACCTCCCGGTTTTTCAGGGATGCGACCGCAGAGGCGACAGCCTGGTAGGTTTTTCCGGTACCCGCAGGCCCGATGGCGAATACGATGTCATTTTCCTGTACCTTTTGGTAATACCTGAGTTGTCCCGGCGTACGGGGTTTCACAGCGCCCTTGTGGGTGAAAAGGATGACCGGTTTTTCGCCATTCCCAACCGTTGTTTCACCCAGTTCAGCGGGAGACAGCTTCAGCAGCACATTCACATCGTCTGAATTTACATATCCCTTTTGATTGACGGTAACCAGCATGTCCTGAAGAATATCGGACATTCGAAGAACATTCTCCTCTTCACCCTCCAGCATGATTTCACCGCCGCGAACCACAACCCTGACCGGCAGCCGGGACTCCAGTTGCTTTAGATTATCGTCATTGGGACCTAAGAGGGATAATGGATCAATCCCTGTGATACTAATTTGCTTTTTCAATAATCTCCTTTTTCCGGTGAATAAATTATGGGAGGCTGATATGGCCGATCTCCGGTGATCATAGGGTCACAGGAATTCTTATTTCTGGTAAAATAATATTGGTCATCCAATGGAAAATTTACAGACGAACGCTACAGCGTTCAAAAAAGGAAAGGGGAGTGTCATTGTGGATTATGAATGAAATATGAAAATTTTATGTATGGAAGACGTTAACGTTCCCAGGGGGCGTGATATAAAGTCACTGGTTGCAAGAGTCTGTTAACTGTTAGCCTCTTGCATTTGGCTGAAATTTCATAATCAGGTCATTTACGGAATACCCTATCTTATCTGCCACTGCTGCCTGTCACTGATCTTCAATACCCCAAAATTTCATGGATGACCATCACAATGTCGATGATATCGATCT
>CAYPCW010000073.1:0-5074 GCA_964409335.1 uncultured bacterium | reverse complement strand
AATAACGAAATTATCGGTACTGAATTGTGGTCGCGGGGGATTACCATCACCGGTATTCTGGTGGCGATATTGTCTCCCATTATGGGGGCGATGGCAGACCGGGGCGGATTCAGAAAAATATTTCTGGTATTCTGGACGTGGGTGACCATTTTGGGATCAATAATGCTGTATCGCATTCTCCCGGGGCAAATTTATCCAGCATTATTTTGGTTTATTTTGGGAAACGTTGGATTCGAGATGGGCGGGGTGTTTTGCAACGCATATTTGCCGGATATTGCCCCCTACGATAAAATAGGCAGAATATCCGGTTATGGCTGGTCCATTGGGTACGTTGGAGGATTATTAGCATTGATGCTGTCCTTTATTTTTCTGATCCATCCTGAAACCCCCTGGTTTGGTTTTTCAAGAGACCTGGGACAGAATATTCGGGCGACGAATTTACTGGTAGCGGCCTGGTTTGCGGTTTTTAGTTTGCCCACATTCATCTGGGTACGTGAAAGTCCGGGTCTGACAAGAGAACGGAAGAAAATATTGTCTCATTCATTTAACCAGATGTTGACCACCTTCCGGGAGGTTAAAAAATACCGGCACCTTGTTACTTTTCTCCTTGCCCGCCTGATATACAATGACGGTCTCATTACGATCTTTGCCTTTGGTGGGATTTATGCCGCCGGGACCTTTCATTTTACGATGGACGAGATTTTCATCTTTGGGATTGTCCTCAACATTACTGCGGGGATGGGAGCATTTATGATGGGATTTCTGGATGATATTTTAGGTGGGAAGAAAACCATCCAAATCAGTTTAATCGGTTTGATTGTCGCGGTGATACTTGCGATTTCGACGACGTCAAAAGTGGTGTTCTGGGTGGCGGGCATTTTGATCGGAATCTTCTCGGGTCCGAATCAGGCCTCCAGCCGGTCTCTTATGGCAAGGTTTGTCCCTAAAGATAAAGAAAACGAGTTCTTTGGATTTTTTGCGTTTTCAGGCAAGGCAACAGCGTTCATGGGTCCATTTTTTCTCGGAGTGTTCACAACGCTGTTTCATACTCAGCGCGCCGGTATTTCCGTTGTATTATTTTTTCTTATTCTTGGAAGTTACTTATTGATAAAGGTGGATGAAAAAGAAGGAATAAGGCTGGCCAGAGAAGCATAATCCCTTATTCAAAATGTGAAATATTTTGATATCATAATCGCCGGATATTATTCTGATTAACTCGTCGCCAACCGCTTGCTCAACGGGGAAAATTACCCCTAATTTTATATGGCTCAATTTGATGGAAGGAAACAGATTTGAGATCGTTTTTAGTCCTGGTCTTTATATTAATATCATTCCTTATTCTGGCATCCGATTATGGTAAACCTCAGGATATCACTCAGGTCGTTATCGAAATACCAACCCTATCGTCCCCCGAAATCCTCAGAAACCTTGAGAAAGAATTCCAGGAAATCCGGGCTGTAAAATCCTATAACGGCACTACCCTGAACCATACAATTACGATCCGGTATGACGGTTCAAAATTAGACAAAGAACGGATTGAGCGTATTCTCACAAAATGGGGATGTCCTCCCAAAAATTTGACCTTCAATAAACTATCAAAATAAGGAAAACCGATGATCGATATTCTGAAATCCCGATGGACTATCCCCGGATTAATACTGCTGTTTTTGGTCTTATCCGGGTGCAGACCAACCGGCGCCGAGATGAGACTGACTCAATTGAAACAGCTCACATTCACAGGGGATAACGGGGAAGCCTACCTCAGTGCGGACGGAAAAAAACTGATATTTCAATCTAAACGTGACGGGTTCGAATGTGATAAAATCTATACCATGAATATCGACGGTAGCGATCAAAAGATGGTATCCGCAGATATCGGAGCCCATACCTGCTCATATTTCTCAAAGGACGATGATTTTATCATTTTCTCATCTACCAAGCATGAAGGTACGGCATGCCCGGAGGTTTTTACGCCCAAAGACCCACACACCTATGTCTGGCCGCTACGAAATTTTGAGATTTATAAGGCTAATCCGGATGGATCTAACATACGGCGTCTCACGAATAACGACGGATATGATGCGGAAGCGACCGTGCACCCCTTTTTGGAAAAGATCATTTTTTCTTCGTTGCGGGATGGGGATATGAACCTCTTTGAAATGGATTATAACGGTGGAAATATCAAGCAGCTTACTTTTGACTATGGATATGACGGTGCAGCCTTCTACTCTCCGGACGGCTCGAAAATCGTCTGGCGTGCATGGTACCCGGCCACGGAAGAAGAACGATCACAGTGGGCTGAAAATGTGAGAGAGAACTACATTGTGGCAGTCCCGCTGGAGATCTATGTAGCCGATGCCGATGGGAAAAATAAAGTACAGTTGACACACAATGGCGCTACCAACTGGGCGCCTTCATGGAATCCGGACGGTCAACGGATCTCATTTTCATCGAATATGGATGACTGGAATGATGAGTACCAAACGTTTGGACACAATTTTGAGTTGTATATCATCAATGTCGATGGAACAGGACTCACCCGTATTACCCATAACGATACATTTGATTCATTTCCCATCTTTACCCACGATGGTAAAAAACTGATTTTTGCATCAAATCGGGATGCGGAGAATCCACGGGCAACCCATATCTATATCGCAGATTTTAGAGACTGATCCTACACTGTTATTATTCTAAAGGGAGTATCAATCGATGCTCCCTTTTTTATTTGTGACGGCCACCATCATAGTCTGACCCCGGGGGACAGCCATATTTGCCGCTAATGGGTTACCGTCAGTCTGCCCACAGACCGGCGTCCGAACAGGTTTTAATGGTATTAGGGATAGTTAGAATTTCGATGACTTAAATCCTTCGAACCTGAAAAAGAAATAAAAATCTTTTCTCGTGAAAAACAAGTTGGAACGAGAAGAATAGATTTCTTTACAGATCAGCGGGTGATGATTGAATTAATAGTAGTCGAAAAATTGAAGATAACCACAAAGCGCAGGCAATCAATTTCCTCGAAGCATATGGTATTGCCGATGGATGATTGATTTATTTCGGGGGACGGCACTTCGAATTCAAACGGCTCTATAATAAATCACTTGTCAGAACGCCTACTTCCGATCCCGTGCATCTAAAAAATCCTGACCACCCTGTTCAACTATCGCCGACAATGTATCAATATAAAATAGATTTGACCAAGATTTCCGAACGGGTGGGACACACAACAATTTATGTTTTAGGGAATAAATTAACGTACCACAAGCTCCGAATTTTCTACACAATCCGTTGGCAACAAGGCGAAATGAGAGTAGCGGAATGATATTGAAATTTTTGTGGTATTAAGAAACCGGGTGCATTAATTTTTGGACATTGTTGTTTTTAGAAACAGGGTAAGTAGAAAATTAATAAAATAGATATTTACTTCAACTGACGACGGTATAGGGCGGGAAACTCCCGAATTGGGTCTCCCGTCTGAAGGTTAACGGGTTCATCGTTAAAAACATCTTTCCCGAAAATCCTGAAGTGAGAGGTAAATGTACAATCTTTCGCAGACAAGTTCAGATATCCAATAAATTCCCCGTTCCCTGACCATTTCACTTCAATTAAAGTTTCCCGGATTTGTCGAAGTTCAAACCGATATTTTTCAGGTTTATACCGTCTGATAAAATTTAAAATCTTTTTAAAAAACCGGTGAAAATCTTCATCACCCGCAGGCCGGTTCACCATTTCTGTTTCGAATAATCCCGGACCATCCTTCAATCCGTATTCCTGTCCGGAGTAAATCAGGTTTGCTCCGGGAAGCAGAAACATGAGCACGGTCCAGTTTTTCAATTGTGCCACCGTCTCGAACCGGGATGCGATCCGCAGACAGTCATGATTTTCAAGAAAACGAAGTTTAACTGCATATTCCGGGTACAGGTCTGATTGGATATTCAAATAGTCAATCCACAATTTCAGGGGGGATTTACCATCAAACCATGCTTCTAAAAATCCGAATCCATCGTAATCATAAGTGAGATCAAATACAGGATAAAGTTCTGCATCACTGTGACATAGAAACCCGTTGGTTCTGAGGGTGTGAATAAAAGATAAATGGACACTCTCTGCGATCCAAATTTGTTGATAATTCGGGTCTGCCTGCTGACGGGCGAACTCCCAAAACGCTACAGGTAGCATGGGTGCGACGTCACAGCGGAATCCATCCACACCAAGGGATGACCAATATTTGAGCACATTAACCTGTTCATCCCACAGATCGCGACAGCGATATTCCAGGTCGATCACATCGCTCCAATCCGGTACTTTTGAGGAAATTTTTCCGTCAGTATCCCGGTAAAAATATTCAGGGTGTTCCGCTACCAGGCGTGAATCTGGTGAGGTATGATTGAACACCATATCCATGATGAGTCTCATCCCCAACTCATGTGTTCTTGCAATTAATTCCTTAAACAATATAACCGATCCCAACGCTTCATGGATTTTCAGGTAATCCTGTACCGCATAAGGGCATCCCGCATGTCCTTTTCGATTCAGCTCCCCAATCGGATGTATGGGCATGAGCCAGATAACATCCACGCCCAGATCCCTGATTCTTCGTAAATCATCGATAATGTCCTGAAAATTTCCCAGGTGTCCGTGATTTCGCGGGAATATTTCGTAGATGATCAAATGATTTACATTCGTTATGTCAGCGGTTCGATGCATTTGGGTGAATTATTCCTCACATTATTTACAAATGCTGAAACGGGGTAGGTGATGAGCCCTTCATCATTGGATGTCAAAAGAGACATTGCATCCGAATGTCCGGTATGAGTACCATCAAGCCAGTCAGACAACCGCCCGGGAGGGATGATCACCGGCATCCTCTCGTGGATGAATTTAAAGACGGGAGATGCGGCACAGGTGATGACGGTGTAAGACAGGATAACCGATGATTCCGGTGTTTTCCAGGCATCCCACAATGCTGCCAATAACAGCAATTTGCCGTCTTTCCGCCGGATGTAGTGTGGGAGGTTTCCAGATGTCGTTTTTTGCCATTCAAAATAACCGTCCGTTATGGAGACACACC
>CAYPCW010000072.1:0-5125 GCA_964409335.1 uncultured bacterium | reverse complement strand
AGACATACTTTTCTGTAAATTTATACTGCTAAATGTAAGTAAAACAATGATACAATGGTACAACAACCAAAAAAATTATTAGAGCTGGTTCACGACCAAATACAATGACGTCATTACAGCCACAGAACAGAAGAATCTTATATTCATTGGATAAAAGAATACATCTATTACTTTAATAAAAAACATCCGGCGGGGATGGGTAAAAAAAAATGAGATCAACGGGTTTTTATCATACCTGGCGACCGAAAGGCATGTTTCTGCTTCAACACAAAATCAGTCTCCTGGCTCCCTCCTTTTTCTATATCGTTATGTCTTAAACATGGAAGCTGAACCTGGTAATAATATTGTCATGGCAAAACGAAGCAAACATATTCCGGTTGTTTTTACGAAGGAAGAAGCCGGGTTAATCATATCAAATTTAAAAGGTGCTTATTGGCTAATTTCAAATTTATTGTATGGCTCTGGTTTGAGGCTCTTAGAGTGCTTGAAATTAAGGGTAAAAGATATTGATTTTAATTATAACCAGATTATTGTCAGAGATGGCAAAGGAGAAAAAGACAGGATAACCATTTTACCCATTTCTATAAAAGAACAGTTAAAGGATCAATTTAGAAGTGTAGCGTTAACTGGCAAGGGGTTTTTCCGGCATCAACAGGATATTTTACAAAGAAAAACATTGAAAGAAGACACCATTTACATGAAAGCGCAGTTCAGAGAAAAATTAAAAAAGCCATACAGCACGCAGAAATTTTAAAAAAGGCCGGTTGCCACACATTCCGTCATAGTTTTGCAACACATTTTTTAGAAAATGGATATGATATTAGAACAGTGGAGGAATTATTGGGCCATAAAGACATTAGGACAACAATGATTTATACGCATGTATTGAATCGCAACAAACTTGGGGTTAAAAGTCCACTTGATTGTTAAAATAGAAAAGCAAAAGCAAATGGGCATAACAAGAAATATAGATAAACTGGGCGAAATCAGCAAATTTGAAGTAGGTTAATCAAGAAGCACAGCCTAACTATATTTGCGACCTTTATGGTACCGGATGCCTGCGGTTGATTATGGTGTCTGACAGGGCGATACCCTCCAGTCAAGGTATTTAAAACGCCTGCTGCAGAGATACAACCACTTTTGATCCGGCATCCGGACCCCACAGAGGAACCGCACCATCGATCCGCAGCGTATATGTACCCAATGCCGGCGGTATGATTGACATAGGGCGCGTGATCCCGGCGCCGAATTCAATTATGGCGTCAGATCTACCTGAAGTCGATTCATACATAGCGCCATTCACAAAGATCAGCGGAGTGATCCCGAGATAATCTTTCACGGTGGAGTATCCGGCAATTTGCTCAAAATAGGATGATGGATCCGTCTGTAAATTGATCACTTCCTGCCATCGTAACCGAATCGCGGGGCTGATGAGACTCCGCAGGTTTCCGCCACCCGGAACCTGGAAGTGATCACCATGAAATAAAAACGAAGGAAGTCCGCCCCTGCCGCCGTACATCCAACTGGCGTGGGCAGAATTAAAATAGGTGTCTCCTGTTAATTTCATCGCCATTTGAGATGGGGTCCCATCGCTCTGCCAGCCGATAAAGGTCCGGATGTCCAGAGGCAGATCCCATTTGATTCGGTGAATGGTCGTAACCCAATATTGAGTAAATTGCTCCCTGCTGCCATGGATACTGGTCTCGTATTTCACCTCATAATCCCCAGTTATTTTCCCCTGCTTCCAGTGATATTGATGGTTAAGAATGATAGATCGATTCAGTCCCGCTTCCCAGGATTGCCAGATGGGAACATATTTTGGGTCATTCAGACGGTTCATCCGGTAGATCAGGGACAACTCATGATAGGGCTTTTCCGTCAGTGTGGAACGCACCGTGGCGGTGTAACCGATCTCCATCAGGTTGTCCAGCCCCGTATCCTCGTAATTCAGGAAACCGTGTGTCAGCCCATTCAAAAATCTGATAGGGGTTTCCATGAATAGCGCCACTTCCGGGGGCTTTGAGGGCAACCGGTACCGGATAGCGCCTTCCGTATGGTACTGACGGATATTCCCATCCAGCAAATACCCTGAAAACCAGTGGATGCCGGGGTTCAATCCGTCAATAGAATTGTAAGTGAAGGATGGCCGCACATAAATATCATATGCGTCCAGGGTGGGATAATATTTGTAGAGATTATCCATCTGAATCCTGACCGGCGGATATTTACCTTTTATATTGTCCAGTTGGTAAACATCAGAAAGCCTGCCCGAGGGATCAATCTTTGCTTCCGTCACCGATGCCTGCACCGGGATATCCACGGAAAAGGTATTGTTAAACCGGTTCCAGCCTACCCACGTTTTTGAGACAAACCAGGAGTCAGGAATTGGTTTTTGAGGATCTTTCCGGTTCGGGATATGCACCCATTTCACTGTACTATCGGCAAGTGTAAGGCGGATATCCAGCGGCATTTCCATCGTACCATGTCGTTTTAAGGTCATTTTCACAAAATAATTGTCTTCAATTTTCACCGATGAAAGTTTGGATATCCTGTAATCAATGGTTCCCGTTTCATCCAGCCATTCGCGAAAGAACCAGTCCAGTTGTTTACCGCTCACTTCTCCGGCAATACGAATAAAATCTTCGGGGTACGGATGCTGAAACAGAAACCGGGAAAAATAGGTCTGCATAATACGGTTCACAACGTCCTTGCCCAAAACGGTTTCCAGATTATACAGCATGGATGCGGTTTTAGAATACACCAGCCGATAGTTCGCATACTCGGCGTAATGATCAGAGTGGGTGTTCAATGGATATCGCTCATAGCCTGATCTGGCAAACTGAAGATATAACAGGTCATTCCGGATGTATTTTCGTGTTTTTTTAGGATAATAGTTTGTCTTGTACCATCCTTGGTAAAATGTCCCTGAGTTTTTTTCCCAGACAGAGTCCATCGTTACGGATGTGATATAATTGGTAAAGCCCTCGTCTAAAAAAGCGCGGTAGGTCTCATTAGACCCGATCTGTCCGTAAAACCAGTTATGCCCGATCTCATGCCCCAGTAGCCCGATATAGCCGGGTGACAGATCGCTGTCTGCCGTGAGCATGGGGTACTCCATGCCATCTTCCACATCGGAAACGATCATTTTATGATAGCGGTATCTCCCCCATCGATTGGAATAATCTTCAATAAATATGGCGCCTATTTCGGCGGCATCCTGCCATTTTGAGGCATGTTGTTCCCGGGCAAAGGAATAAACTTTGATTCCATCCCATTCTGCGACCCCGATTCTAAAGGACGGAGAGGCAATCCAGGCAATGTCATGAACCTGATCTGCCCGGTACACCCAGGTTTTGGTTTTGCCGTTGGGTTCAATGATCACCGACGGGTCTTCCTTCAACGGTTTGTCGGCAAATTGAGTAATATCCAGTTTGTCCATAAGATCAGCAGGCAGAACTTCATCCCGGTTCAACAGTCTGCCCGTTCCCCCAACGATGTAATTTGCCGGAAGGGTCAGGTTCCATTCGAATATCCCGAAATCACCGTAAAATTCTCTGCCCAAATGATAGTCATTATTCCACCCCCTTTTCCTATCATATACGGCCATTTTCGGATACCACTGCGAGCCTACATAATAATCGTCCCCTTTATGCATTCGTGCATCAGCCCCGCTGAACTTAGTCTCGAATTCAATGATAAATATGGCAGGTTCACCCGGTGGTAAGGGCCGGGACAGCCAGACTTCCATATTTGTATCGTCGATCGTGTAAGATAAAGAACCCCCCTCCCCATCCTGTACTGATAAAATTGTTTGACCTCCATGATCTGCTTTTGTCAGGGTTCGGATATTGTCATTTCCCTTGCCTGAATCAAAAATATCGTGGTAACTGCCGGGGATAAATGCATTCTGATACACATGAAAATAAACATAATAAAGGGTATCCGGACTGTTATTGGTATAGGTGAGTTTTTCACTTCCCGATATGCGATCCGTCTCCGGGTTGAACGTGGCGTCAATCATATAATAAATGCCCTGCTGAAAATAGTCCGGTGAGATATCGGGTCTGCTTCCCAGGGGGGTACCCGGATGTTGGGGCAGATAAGCCGTCGTCTCGCCTGCAACCAGGAATGTAAAAATATATTGAATAGTCAGGATCCATTTGAGCACGCGCATGTATTCTCCTTTATCTGATTTGAATGAAACCAATATGGTATTAAATTGACGTTGAAAAGTTAGTATCCCGAAGTAAAAAACAAATAGAAAAAACAATTTTAAACATGAAAACTAAATTAAAGTCCGACGAGATATTTTTATTTGAAAGCTCTCCTCAGCCAGTAGCCGGATATCGGTAATGAAGCCCGTATTGTGTAACCGGAAGTCTGATCCGTTGCGTCTGGTTAACGGATAAACAAACCTGCTATTATCGCTAATTTTCTATTACAGGCAAATGGTTCAATCTTCAACGCCATCTCCCATTAAAAATATTCTTATTCGGTTTTTATATAATTTAACCACGTTCCATTACCTTAAATATTAATAAATGCTTTTTGGTGTTAGCTTGAATATTGTAGTAGATTTTCACGGCTTTTTACCTCGTAAAAAGTGAAGTCAGATATTAACAAATTAAAATGGAGTTATTATTGTGAGAAGTTATATTAATAAGAGTACGTTTATAATGTTGGCCTTTTCATTTATATTTATCAGTTGCGACAATTCAGATGACCCACATTATGCAGATGCGAACTATGATTCCGCCGACATGGTCAGAGGGGGGCTTTTGTATGATAAATGGTGGACTATAAACGGGAGTTCCGCTCCGACTACTGATTTCGATCCCCTCTGGAGTAGTCAGTCAACCAACAGCCGGGCCGGTGCAGATACATGGCGATGCAAAGAATGTCATGGATGGGATTACGTTGGTAAGGACGGCAGATATGGATCCGGAAGTCATTTTACGGGTTTCAACGGTGTCATGAACGGCGCCGCAACTACTCATTCCGGCATTTTTGATGCGATCAAAGATGCAGGCGGAGACCATGATTTGTCATCCGTTTTAACAAATACGGATGTACTGGATTTGACGAAGTTTATTGCTGAGGGGCTGATTGATATGAGTTATTACCT
>CAYPCW010000071.1:0-6011 GCA_964409335.1 uncultured bacterium | reverse complement strand
ATATTATCAAAACCTTGCGGAAGGGCCGGGGAAGAATGCCGACGGTATACGCCTTATCGGAATTAATCAACATTGCAGAAGGAAAAAAGGTTTTATAGTCTTGCGTAAAGCAGATTGTCTATAAAATAGCTTGCGTAAGGTTTGGGCGTCATTGCTTTACGCTAAAACGATTCGATTATCAAGCTCTACGAGAAGTCGCCAAATTAGGGTAATTATCTATGAAACTCCATTTCGACCCAAATCAGCAATTTCAGATTGATGCAATTCAATCTATTATAGATATATTCGAAGGCCAGCCGTTAAACCGCGGTGATTTTGATTTTTCACTCAATTGTTTATTCCGGTTCATTCGGACAGCGTTCCGGTGATTAGCCGTACACCCATTCCGGTAAATTGTCGGACAGTATAAACAGTCTCCTGTTTCAAGCTTTTGATTTACACCAACTGTCCAGCCAGTCAGTATGCAGAGAAACTGCAATTAGAAACCACCTACAGCACTCAACGTCCAATCCATCGAAATCATCACCGATCCGCCGGATTTTACGGTTACCGCCGGGTTCCTCTACGAAAATACCGGGGAAAGTTTTTGTATGGATGGCTGCGATGAATTCGGTATTGATCCGGATGAAGGATCTGAATTTTCCTGGATCACAACCTTTGGCGAGGTGGACATTCTTCAGCCATTTACAGGGCATCACGTGGCGTTTATGGGAGAAGAGGTAACTTGCGTGGAATGCAGCGCGTTGACACCTGGATTCATCAACGAACTCAAGGATAACAATCTGGTGGGCAATGGTAGTTTTGAATCCGGCAGCCCCCTTGTATTTGGTATGAGGTATCAATTTCATGTTTACTGAACGTCAGGGATACCTTTGATAGCCTGTTTTAGCTCGTCCGGAGAATTCACGTTGTTCAGTTGAGTGTTTGATATTTCATACAGGTCTGCTTTTATTCTAAACCAGGTTTTATCTGATCGGCGCCGTTTCGTCCCTTTTGCGAAAAATACAGCACGATCCAGTAATTGTGCCTTGGTAACCCACCCGCAAACGGTTAGCACTGATGAGGTTTTATTCAGGCTGCAAAAAAGATACACATCTGTCCGGTAATTTTTCTGAAGAGCCATGAAGTTGTTCACGTAATATTTCCGTACGGGGGTCGTTCTGCACATGGTTTTCACATCCATCCGCAACCCATTTATCTCAATGTCTACGCCATCATCAAATCCGCCTTCACCCGTAGGTAATGGATATTCCAGCAATCTGCAGACGATACTCTGACCGAGAAGACCGGTGTATTGCTCTTCCCGGTTACCGTCGGCGACACCCCGGTTGCCGAAATTATAGCGGGCGATGAGATCACCGCAATATTCCTTTAATTCCCGGGAGATGGCGATGGAAAACATGGTCAATATCCGTTCATCAGGATGGACTGAATAATGAGCACCACATCCAGAATATTCAGGCTGCCATCGGAATTCAAATCGCCGGCGAATAGCTGCGCATCAGAGGGAATGTCTCCATCGATAATGATGGAAACGATCAGTATAATATCCAGAATATCCGTTGTATGGTCACCATTTACATCACCGGAGAAGGGGTATATACAGCTCCCGTCATCCACCAGAAAATCGGTAGAAAACTGATAAGCAAGCGGATCGGTACATCCGGCGACCGTGCAGTCCTGCTGATACAGGCCGTCGATCCAGGGATTGCCACCGTTCAGCAGAAATGCAGGGATATTTTCGATCATCTGTTCTCCATCAAAACAATACAGGCTGTTATTTCCCAGATACACTAGCCACAGTGAAGCCATATCCGCCAGAGACGGGGGTATGGCGATCAAATAATTTCCGGAAATATTCAGTACCTGCAACGCTTCAAGACTACCTATTCCGGGCGGAAGTTCGGTGATTGCGTTATCCGACAGGTTCAGAAGCAGCAGACTCGACAGACCTGACCATTCAGCAGGTAACTCCGTCAGGTCACACCCCGAAACATTCAAATCCGTCAACAGAGAGAGTGTATTCAAAGAGAGGGGCAGCGACGGAATTGGATTGTGGGCGACATTCAGTTTTATGAGGGATTGCAATTGTCCGAGGTTTTCCGAAAGGTCCTGAATCTGATTATCCCGGACATGCAATTCCTGTAAAACCGGTAGTGACCAGAGGGATTCCGGGAGTGCGTCAATCTGATTCCCGGACAGATCAAGTTTAATGACCTGAGTCAGCGAGGTGATGGCCAAAGGGAACGATGCGAACTCGTTATCGGATATGTCCAACCGGATAAGATTTTGCAGCAGATCGAATCCATCAGGCAGAGCGGTGAGTAAATTAAAGGATACATCCAGGTCAAACAATGGGGTCACATACGGTAACGAATAGGGAAGTCCGGTGATCTGATTATCGCTGCATCTGAAAGTGTACAGTTGGGTGAACCCGCCCATCTCACCGGGAAAGGATGTGAGAAGGTTACCGGAGACATCCAGGTTCTGAAGCCCGGTGTTCGCCGTGATGGATCCCGGGATTTCCGCAATCTGATTCCAGGAAACATCTATCCAGCCCAGTCCGGTGATTTGAGACAGGGAACCGGGATATTCGGTGATCTCATTGTGGCTGACATCCAGAGAAAACAGACCGGTCAGACTACCAATGGTATTTGGCAATTCTGTCAACTGGTTGTGAGACAGGTTGATGGTCAGCAGCAGAGTCAGGGCTTCCAGATTTTCCGGGAGTGAAGTGAGTTGGTTGTATGCCGCATCCAGATTGATGAGGGTCGTGAGATTACCCAGTTGGGCTGGCAACCCCGTCAATTGATTTTCACGTAAAGACAAACTGCCCAGAAACATCAGGTTTCCAACAGAAGGTGGAATTTCAGTGAGATGATGATTGTTCAACGCCAATTCGATCAGGTGATCCAGATCGCCCAGATTTTCAGGGAGTTGTGTGAGTTGCAGGGAGGTGTTTCCGGTGATGTCAAGAAATACCAACCGGTCATTGGACCAAAGCTGCAGCCCCAAATCCAGGGGGTCAATCGTAAGATTATTCAGGTCAATGATATCCTGCAAAACGGCAAGATCGCCTTCATCATAATCCCGTACTCCCCAGGCATCACCGATGGTTCCTGATGCTCCACCGGTGAGTATCGCGGCGACGATACCCAGCCATCCCCAATCCCTGACTATGACCCTCATCATATGGGGAGTTTTATTTTAGAAGGACCAGTTTTTGGGATACCATGCCCTCCGGTAAAATGAGTTTCATAATGTATATTCCGCCTGGGAAATCAGCGCCGGACCACCGAACGTGATGCCAGCCGGGGGATCGTAAGTTTTCCTGCGGAGACAATTCCTCTACCAGCCTCCCGGATACATCGTATATCCATATTTGAACCGGAAATGGGATATCCAGATAATAACGAACAGATAGATCCGGATTGAAGGGGTTCGGATACACCTCGACAGATGCTGTTTGTTGAGATTTAGAGTGGATCGTGAGCTGTTTTTGATTCAGGGTGCGATCGGCGGCAATCGCTGATTTCATTTTTATACTACCCGTATACCCGAATATTGCAGATTGTGTCAGCGAAGAACCATCCATGGAGAACAAGACCAGCCGCGTGTCATTTTTTCGGTATTGCCATCCTTCCGGGAAAAAAGTGTGAGTGATAGAAAAATCACCTTCGAAATCGAACTGCATGGCGGCAATCCCGGCGGGAGCATCCACGGAGATTTCATGTTCCGATACGGTCAATATCGTGGCTGTCAGAGGCGCCTGAGCGGTGAGACCATTACCCAGAATAATGTTGATCAACCAGACCAGATCAAGGATGGTAATGACCTCGTCCTGATATAAATCGCCCGCTGTCATCTGGGCTTCCGGCAGTGGAATTTCCTCAAGGATCACGTTCACCATAAACACCACATCCACTACATCCACCTGACCGTCCTGAGTAATATCACCCGGGATATTATATTCGCATGATCCATCGTCAAGCGCTGCGTCAGGATTGTAATTCACCGCTACCGGATCTGTGCAACCTTCAATATTGAGGAATGTGTAACATTCTGTGATAACATTAAACTGAGGTAAACCCGGACCTCCGGCAAAATCCGTTTCTATCAGGCAGGCCTGGGATTCCAATATTTCTGAATAAGCCGCATTAAAAAGCAAGTAATTCCCAGGTGGCCAGCCATAGAGGTCAAATACAAAGCAAAGTATCACACCGGAAGAAGGTGAAAATGAAATTTGTTCACCCGGGTAATCTCCCACCCCGCCAAACACATCGGATAAATACACGCCGGTAAGAACCAGTTGGAATCCGTAGACTTCATACTGAACATCCACCCACACTTCCATTGTATGCTGCTGTTCATTTACATTGTCGAAGTAAAGATAAAGATCCGGCTGGTACTGACAGTCCCCATTATCAATTGTGGCAAGTTCATCGTAATTATAAGCCCCGGGGTCGGTGCATCCGTAACAGAAATCAGGTTCAAGATCAGTGGAACCACCTACACATCCGCATTCATTTTCAACTGCCGATCCGTAGCAAACGCCGGCACAATCCATACCGGCATTGGGGATCAGCCCTGTATTTCCGCCGGCACAGACGCCGCAGTCATCAAGTGCAGCGACACCATCACACACGCCGTCACAGTCCATAGCTTCGTTAAAGTGTGCGGGGTCAACACACTCGTCGCAATCGTCGACAGCAGAATACCCGTTGCACACCCCTGCGCAGTCCTCAATGGCATTCCCGAAACAGGCACCGTCACAATCCATATCCGCATTTGGGACCAGCCCGGTATTTCCTCCGGAGCAGACGCCACAGTCATCCAATGAAGCCGTGCCGCCACAACCACCCGAACAGTCGGTGGTGGAGTTTCCAAAGCATACCCCGGCGCAATCCATATCTGCGTTATTTCCGCCGCAGACGCCACAGTCATCAGTGTCATTGGATGAACAATCCGGTTCCGGGTCCAGTTCGTTACATTGTCCATCCCCATCAGAATCATCGCAGATGGTGTAGTTAAAGTTATTCCCTGAATTGGTGTTGTAGTTTATGGTCATGAGATCAGGGAAATTATCCAAATCGTTGCCTGCCTGAAAGGATACCGTCGTACTCATGGTATAATACGAAATGTCTGTTCCCACAGGATATGCAGGGATAGTAGCGGCGCGTTCCGGCCCGGTCCCGGTCATGACTAAAAAATGGGAGGTTGACCATCCGTCAGTGGTATAGCGGATGTAAATGATCTCTTCGGGAGAGGGTACTCCTGATAGAGTGCACAAGATCACCTGCCCGCCGGGTGCGATCAGCCCGCTGTTGAAAGTTTCTCCTGCTTCGCTCACCTGTCCGATGGAGACCGGAACCGCAGACAAACTCATGATCCCTACCGGTATTGAAGCGTTGTAAAAATCCTCCGGCTGTTGAATATTAACGTGAAGATATGCGTCGGGAGAACCTTTCCATAAAGCATTGGCGCCGTCAAATGCGATGGTCCACCGGGTATCATAGCTGGTGATCCAGTATCCCGAACCCCAGTTGTAGGACCAGTCTCCGTGTACGATCTTGAATTCGCCATCAGGGGTTACAGCGATCGTTTTTCCGTAGTAGGCGGTAGTTCCACCTAAAAATTCTTTCTCCGGTACCAGATTATCTGCATCCAGATCCCAGTCGTTATGGGTTCCGGGGAGAAAAACCGGACTACGGTTCATATCGGGCAGATTAGGAGAAAAACCGGATGCGGGTGGAAGCACACTAGGTAAAAGTGCGGATAGTAAAATCATGAAATTGATAAATAAGATTTTCATGCCGAATCTCCTTAAAAATTGAATGTTATAGTCATAAAATTTAACGAATACAGGGTTAATTAGCCTACAAGTTCAATGAATTTAAACTTCCAACAGTCAAAGGCGAATAGCCCCAGCCACCCATGCGCAGAAGCAGTTAACCCTGACTCGCCCTCCCACAAGCTTGCCGGTCTGTGTGTCCCCCTCCGGAGGGGGATCG
>CAYPCW010000070.1:0-6393 GCA_964409335.1 uncultured bacterium | reverse complement strand
CTGGGATAGAAACATATCTGCCTACCAGGAAAAGTTTATGGTTTAAGGCATCGCTTTCCACGTCCATGATCTGATTGATGATGAAAGTACCTCCGGAGATGAGGGTGAGCCCGATGAATAGCGCGAGCACGTTGACATTAAATTCGTGGAGCCAGACCTGATACCGGCTGATGTTCATTTGCGATGCCGTCATACCGGCAGTGACCATAATCCAAACCGGGAAAAACAATGTTGGTCTCATCAAAAAAAGCGCGTCAAATGCCGGCACTATCCTTTTATGAACCGGATGATGACGGATAAATTTTTTAATCATGCTGATCCTCGTTAATTTTTATAGGATACTCACCGGTAAAGCAGGCGGAACAAAAATGAGTCAGCGGTCGGTCCACGGATGACAACAACGTATCAATGTTCAAATATTCTAATGAATCCACACCCACGATAACACGGATCTCCTCCACAGAATGATTATGGGCGATCAGTTCATTATGCGTGGGAAAGTCCATCCCAAAATAGCATGGATTTTTAACGGGTGGCGAACTGATCCTCACGTGAATTTTTTTTACCCCGGCTTGTTTAAGCAGTTTAGTCAATTTTCTGAGTGTGGTTCCCCGAACGATGGAATCGTCCACGATAACGACTTCCCGATCTTTTAATATTCCGTTCACGGTATTGAACTTCAGCCTCACGGACAAGTCCCGTACCCATTGATCCGGGAAGATAAAAGTCCTCCCCACATAATGGTTTCTGATTAGTCCGAATTCAAAATTCAGATTGGATCCTCTGGCATATCCCAGGGCACAGGTATTACTTGAATCGGGGACTGACAGTACAATTTCAGCTGTAGGCGCCGGACTCTCTTCTGCGAGTATCTTACCAAATTTCCGGCGGATTTTATCTACATTCTCACCAAATATTTTTGAGTCCGGTCGTGAGAAATAGATGAATTCGAAGATACAGTGTTTTGGTTCCAGTGCCGGTGTAAATTGAAATGATTCCATTCCATCCCTATTCAATACGATCATTCCACCGGGATTCACATCCCGGACATATTCAGCGCCTAACAGGTCCAGAGCACAGGTTTCAGATGCAAAAATTGTTGATTCGTTGAGTTTACCATAACAGAAAGGGCGTATCCCCCGAGGGTCGCGTGCTGCAATGAGTTCATCCGGTGTGATCACCAACAGCGAATAGGCTCCAGTGACTTTATTTAGCGCCTGTGCCAACCGTTGTGCAATCGTCGAACCCTTTTCCCGCGCCAGTAAATGGATGATCAATTCAGTGTCGGTATCGGTTTGAAATAACGCACCGGATTGTTGGAGTTTTGTTCGGATATCTGATATATTAACAAGATTTCCGTTATGAGCAATAGAGATACTGGTACCGTTTAGATTGAACAGTAACGGACCAACATTTTTGATATCAGATATTCCGGATGTGGAGTACCGCGTATGGCCAATCGAAGCACTACCGGGGAGATTTTTAAAAATATTGCTATCGGAAAAAACCTCTGATACCAGCCCTTCGCCCATATGCCGTTTCAATTTACCTTCGTGGGCCGCCACAATTCCGGCTCCCTCCTGCCCCCGGTGTTGCTGGGCATATAAGCCCATATAAGAGAGCGTCGAGGATTCCGGGTTATTATAAATTCCAACAATTGCGCACATTTAGCGGTCATCCTCCACAGGAGGCAAGGGTTCCGAACCAGGTTGTTCAAGGGAATCAGAAGATTCATCCGGTTCAATTTTGACGGGAAAAGTCGATAATTGTGCGTCCACATATGAGTCCAGGATTCCCAGGACATACAACCCGAAAACCCACCATCCGTATGTATTGCGTTTGGCGATCATACCCCTGTTTTTAAAATCTGAAAACCGGTAGAGAGAAATACCCTGTAGCGTGATAAATATTCCCGCTTTAAGATATTTACCGTTATAAATCTGACCTGCGCCAGGGATAAAACCCAATTTCCAGGCAAGTCCCGGGTCCTTTACTTTTGTCGAGTCAACGTAGCTTTCCTGCGGTGTGATCATTGAAAATAAAAGTAAAATAGCGGTGCATGAAATAAGTTTATGCAATGACCACCCCGATGGCTTCGATCTCAACATTACATCCTTTCGGGAGTTTACTGACCTCAACCACTGATCTCGCCGGTGGATCGTAAGGGAAAAACTCGGCAAAAACGTCATTTAAATGAGGGAACTGACGTAAATCTTTCATGAACACCGTACACTTCACGACCCGGTTGATGGCGCTTCCTCCGGAATCCAGCACTTCAGAAAGATTATTTAGAACCTGCCGGACTTCTTCTTTAAAATCGTCGATCACCAAATGTCCGCTAACCGGATCAATTGCAATTTGACCACTTGTAAATACAAAATTTCCAGCAATGATCCCCTGTGAGTATACGCCAATAGCCTGCGGCGCATTACTGGTTGTGATGGCTTTATGCATTAATCTCCCAACGACCAGAGGGCTAACCCGACGTGATCGTCCATGATACGGTCGATGGGTATCGATCCGGGTAAAATAACAAATTCGCCTGCAGCAGATATCCGACCTTCGAACAGATGTCCCCCACTCACGTTGAAATCCATGTCACCAATGGTGATATGTGCATGAATGAAGGGGACTCCATCTTTCATGGCAATATTTGCTGTAATATTGTTTATTTCATAATCCCCGGAAAATTGTTTTTTAAAATACTTTTGATGATGAAAATCATAAAAGCCCAATTCAGCAAAGTTCACGGCGCCGATACCGTTGATCCACCCTGAAGTCAGCTTCTCTATTGTGGCTATAGACAATAAGGATTCGATGATTAAATCCCCCTGGCTTAGTTTAACGAAAATTTTATCTGAATCAACCCGATATTTCACGAAGTACCGGATCCCTTCCCGGTCCATCTCAAATCGGGTTGCCGATTGGCTTTGGTCTCATCGAGTTTTCGGACAGGGGTTTTGAATGGCGCCATCGTCAAAGCCTCCGGGTTGTTTTCAATATTCGCATTGATATCATACATCGCAATTGCAAAATCATCCAGGGTCACTTTGGTTTCAGATTCCGTAGGCTCAATCATGATCGCCTCCGGTAGATTGATGGGAAAATAAATAGTTGGCGCATGATACCCTCTATCTAACAACGATTTGGCGATATCCAGCGCGTTGATTCCCCGCTTTTTTTGATCGGTTGCGGAAATTACAAATTCATGCATGGTGCCTTCGGAGAATGGAATTTGATACGTGTCTTTTAACCGGTGCTTCAGGTAATTTGCATTCAATACAGCGTTTCTGGTCATCGCTTTTAATCCGGAATCACCCATAGATAAAATATATGCCCAGGCACGTAGCAGGATAGAAAAATTTCCGAAGAAACTATGTACTCTTCCAATTGAAAAAGGCCGATCGAATTCCAGGTCATATAATCCGTTATTTTTTTTCAAAATCATTGGGGTCGGCAGATATTTAGCAAGGGTATCAATAACGGCTATAGGTCCTGCTCCGGGTCCACCCCCGCCGTGAGGAGTCGAAAATGTCTTATGTAGGTTGATGTGGGTGATGTCAAAACCCATATCTGCGGGTCTGGCGATTCCCACCAGTGCATTTAAATTTGCACCATCCATATACATGAGCCCACCTGCTTCATGAACCAACGACGTAATATCCAGGATATGATCCTCGAACAGACCCAGGGTGTTGGGTTGGGTCAACATCATGCCTGCGGTTTGATCATTCAGATTTTCTTTTAAATTGTCAAGATCGACACGTCCGCGGGAATCAGATCTAATTTTTTTTATCTGGTAGCCGGCGAGGATCACACTGGCAGGATTTGTTCCGTGGGCAGTTTCGGGGATGAGGATATATTTCCGGGTTTCTTTGTTGTCATCATGGAATTTCTTCATGATGAGATTACCCACAAATTCTCCCTGAGACCCCGCACTGGGTTGCAAGGTCGCGGCAGACATCCCTGTAATTTTAAGCAGCATTTGCTCAAGCTCCCACATTACCTGCAGAGCGCCCTGCACTGTGGCAGATGATTGCAGCGGATGAATACCTGAAAATCCATCAAGTGAAGCAATTTTTTCATTTATCTTCGGATTGTACTTCATCGTACACGAACCCAGGGGGTAGAAATCCCGGTCGACATGGTGATTTTTCACAGAAAGATTAATGAAGTGGCGTACAGCCTCAGGCTCGGTGACTTCCGGGAGATTTGGTGGTGTTTCCCGTAAAAATTCCGCCGATACATAATCTGTCAAGGGATGATCCGGCACATCACATCCCGGTAATGCCACTCCGGATTTTCCGGGAGTACTCTCTCTAAATATAATATTTGTTCTACTTTCCATTTATTTCATTCGCTCTTTGATAATGATAGATTGGATTAAATGACGCCCGGCTTCCAGAGCCTGGGTTAATTTTGCCGGGTCTTTCCCTCCTGCAGTTGCCAGGTGAGAATTACCACCTCCGCCTCCGCCCAGTAGTTTTCCTATTTCACGGACAACATTCCCTGCATGGATGATATTTGTAAGGTCATCCGTAACGGAACACATCACCATAGGCTTCTGATTTACGAGTGTAAAAAGAAGGGCGACACCCTTTGATTTTAATGCCGATCGGAATTCATCTCCCAGCGCTTTCAGATCATCTGCAACCTTTAGGTTTTTTACAAGCACCTTTATTCCACCGATCCGGTCGGCACTTTCAATCATATCCCGGACATTCTGTTTTCGGGAGCGCTCCAGTATGTCATCAAGTTGTTTATCCACCCGTTTCTTCCCCTGCAGCAAATGAGAGATCTTTTCAGGGATATCATGTATGCCCGTTTTTAACAACGAACTGCTATTGTACAACAGATCTTCATGTTCATGGATCAGATCAATGACCGCGGAGCCTGTGATTGCTTCGATGCGCCGAACGCCTGTTGAAAGGGCGGTCTCACTAATAATTTTGAACACTCCTATGTCTCCGGTGCGAGCCACGTGTGTCCCTCCGCAGAGCTCGCATGAAAACCCGGGCACGGTGACCATCCGGACTTCATTTCCGTATTTTTCACCAAATAACGCGACTGCCCCGATCTGTTTTGCTTTTTCGTATGTGGTAATGGTCACCTCAAGGGCTTTATTCAACCGGATATTTTCATTTACGAGGTTTTCTACCCCGACAATCTGTTCCCGGGTCAGGCTCTCAAAGTGTGTTAAATCAAACCGAAGTTTCTCCGCAGAGACCATTGACCCCGCCTGATGAACGTGTTCCCCCAGCGTCCGTTTTAAGGCCGTATGAAGCAGGTGTGTTGCCGTATGATTTCTTCGGATGTTATCTCGTCGTTCACGATCGATGGTTGTTACAACGGTTGTATTGCCGTCAAGGGTGCCGGATTGGATGATTCCCCGATGAACGATATCGTCACCTTCCCGTTGGGTGTCCTGGATTTGTATTACCAGATTTTCACCATGGATCATTCCGGTATCTCCAATCTGCCCGCCCTGTTCCGCGTAGAAGGGCGTATTGTCCAGAATGAGTTCGATTTTGTGACCATCCATTCGATATTTTCTGATCACGGATCGGGATTCGATAGTCGTATATCCCAGGAAGGCGTTTGAATCTCCGGTGGTCATGATGACCCATTCTTTTCCCTCCAATGGCATCGAAAAATTTGCGGCATCCCGGCCTCTCTTTTTTTGCAAATCCATGTGTGAATGAAATCCGGACTCATCTACCGTCATCCCTTTTTCCCGGGCTAATAGCTGGGTAAGATCGAGCGGAAATCCATACGTGTCATAGAGTTTGAACGCATCATAGCCTGATATCACCTCGCCGTGACTACGCCCCTGCGAGATTTTCCCAAATATCTCCAATCCCCGGTCCAGGGTATTACCGAAGGCGGATTCTTCTGCCTGTATCACCTTTTCAATATGGGATTGTTTTTCAAAAATTTCAGGAAATGCCATTTTCATTTCCTTTGCCAGAACCGAAACGAGTTTATAAATGAAGGGTTCATGCATCCCCAGGGAACGCCCAAACCGCGCAGCTCGTCGCAGTACCCGCCGAAGAACATATCCCTGTCCTTCATTTCCCGGGAGCGCACCGTCCGCAATGGCAAAAGACAGCATTCTGATATGGTCGGCAATCACCCGGTGTGCGGTTCTGTCCGTTCCCTCATACTCACGTTGGGTAATTTTAGAAATTTTTTTTATAATGGGTTGGAATATATCCGTATCATAATTGGAGGTCTTGCCGTTGAGAATTGCAGCCAGCCGTTCAAAGCCGGCGCCGGTATCCACATGTTTTGCGGGCAGGTCTGATAGTTTCCCGGTCACATCCCGGTTAAACTGTATAAAAACAAGATTCCAGATTTCACGATAATTTTCATCCCGGTTGACACCCTGCGATT
>CAYPCW010000069.1:0-6930 GCA_964409335.1 uncultured bacterium | reverse complement strand
AGGACAGAGTGTTAAAAATTTGGTAAAAAGGGTAGTGGTGGGAAGGGGATAGCCATGGGGAATTTGTTAGAGATCAGAAAGTCAGAAGTCGGAGGTCAAAACGGAATGGTGGAATAGTAGAACCCGCCACGACGGACAGGTAATGGAATGGTGGAATGTTGTAGGAGATGGGAAGGGGCGCGTTAGGGATAGCGTAGGAGTATTGAAGCCGGAATTATTGACCGACGACCGGTTACAAGATCGTAAAGTCAAATAATTGATTTTTAATTAATGTTAAGTTAGATTGATGACAGTAATAAAGAATTATAGAGGAAAGTAATAATTCAAGGAGTAATAAAGTGAAATTCAAAGTAATTATAACTTATGATAAAGAGTACGAAGGTTATGTAGTTGATGTTCCGGAACTAATGGGCTGTATGAGCCAGGGTAAAACATTAGATGAAGCATTAGATAACATAAAAGATGCGATCAGAGGGTGGTTGAAAGTTGAGACAGAGCATGGCCGTTTTAACCCGGAAAAACGGGATGAGGAAAGTGAGATATTTTTAGGAGAGGTGTTAGTTTAGTGGGCATACTCTCAAATGTATCCGGAAAAGTCGTCAGACTCCGACTCTGTTGAGAAGCTGTGAAAATATTTGAAAAATTCGGTTATGTGTTTGATCATCAAACCGGCAGCCACATGATTTTATATCATAATTCAAAGCCCACCTTGTCAATACCAAATCATAAAGAACTAGCTCCGGGTCTGTTAAGAGGACAGATCAGGAAAAGCGGGCTTACTGTCGAAGAATTTTTAAAAGGAAAAAGATAAAAGGAAACCAGAAGTCAGGGGTCAGATATCAGAAAGGCAGCCTGCAGCAGCCAACATATTACTATGATTATCAGGATGATTATATCGGACCATCTTTATATGGTGAAAATCGAAGATGTTGTCAATTTGAACAGTAGTCGCACATTATTTCATACCCGGCGACAAATAATATTCAGAGATCACATTGATGTACCTGAATTTTTTTGCCGCCTGATGAATCAGCTCCCATCCCCAAAGCAGTGGGTCAGGGGAAACCCTGAGGATTATCCAACAATTATTTAGTGATAATGACGGCAAACATATTTACACCCGGGATTCAATTAATCGGTGACGGTATTCTGATTTTTGGAGCATACCTGTTTAATCTCCGGATTCAACAAGGGGGGGCTGCCGTCTTCACGATACACCATGGCCTTGTATGGCTGGTAATATTTATAAGTTGGACGGTCACAAAGGTCATTTTCGGGATGAACACCCGACATCAGCTATCCGGCGCCCGGCAGATTTTTTACTTTTTTAAGATTGCAGCGACAACTATATTGATTACTGGCGGTTTGTTTTTTATATTCCATAATCAGAATGTTTCGCTGGCGCTGGTAGCGGGGACGGTGGGTGTAACCGTCCTTCTTCAATTCGGGTTTACCCTCCTGATCAGAATTTTACGCTCATACGGGATAGGACACTCATTCCTGATATCACAATCCGAAGGAATTGCCAGGGGGCTAACCGGACACGGTACATCTGATCCAAAATTGCCATCGGTGGTTGAAAAAATTGAAAAACAATGGTCACTGAATGAAAAATTGATCCGCCTGGATCGTGACATCCCTCAGGAATTATGGACGTTTTTATCGGATCATTCTCCCTTGGAGAGCATCCCTGCATCCCGGTCGCTGGTACTGGATACGCATAATCCGTTTAATATAGAAGTAATAACTGACCAGCCCATAAAATACTTCATTAATCTTCACCGGGTCAATGACGTCAGACGTATTAATCGATATTTTATTACCATCAACCTGCGGTTGGTCTCCGGAGGATATTTCTTTGGATGTGCCGAAACCGTGAATACCCGGTATGAACGGTTTTTTCGCAGGATGCCCTCTCTGATTGCCGGCGTGCTGTATCCCATAGATTTTTTATGGCGGCGGATAATTCCCAAACTCCCCATTTTAAAACAATTCTACTTTATGGTGACCAAAGGCGCGAACCGGTCGATTTCAAAATCCGAGATCATTGGACGGTTGTATTTTTGTGGCTTTGAAATGGTGGCGTTCATGGAATACCGGAATATGTTATATTTTTTAGTCCGGAAAGCCCATGCCCCCTGCACAGATCCTGACCCGTCCTATGGTCCCCTCATTAAACTTCGGCGTGTGGGTAAAAACGGGAAGATATTTAATCTCTTTAAATTGAGAACCATGCATGCCTATGCCGAATATGCGCAGGGATATCTCTACCGTCTGCACAGCCTGCAGGATTCCGGTAAATTTAAGGATGACTTTCGAGTCACTGCATGGGGTAAAGTATTGAGAAAAATGTGGATTGACGAACTTCCCCAATTGATAAACTGGCTGCGGGGGGATATAAAACTATTTGGGGTTCGGGCGCTGAGTGTGCACTATTACAGCCTGTATCCTGAAGATGTCCAGGACCTCCGTAAGCAGGTAACTCCCGGTCTGGTGCCGCCTTATTATGTTGACCTTCCCAAATCATTTGATGAAATTGTGGAATCCGAACGAAAATATCTCACCATGTATCTGAAACATCCCATTCTTACGGATTTGAAATATTTCCCCAAAGCTATGGTAAATATCATTTTTAAAGGAGCAAGGTCAGGTTGAACGTTCGGATACTGAACCCGGGGATGTGGATTTTATTATTTTCCATCGGTAGTATGTTGAATTTTTTAACCGGCGCGCCGGGAATTAATGCACCGAACCTGGGTCTCGAAAAAAATTGGTACTCAATCCTGGAATATAGTATTATTCAGGGGCATTCTTCTGTTTTTGTCCTGAACCAGCCCTATGACCGGGAAGCATCATCCCGCTTACTGGAGCAATCCGGTTTGGTCCGGTGGCATCAATTATTGATAGACCGGCTGCGCTATACCACGAATGAGGGAGAGAAGGAACATTTGGGTTTGCGAATTTCACCGGGGATATCCACATCTGAAAATGATCGATCTGACCGCCTGATTATGACCACGGTGGACGGCGTCATCACCATCGGCGACGCGCTGCTGGTCAACCGGTTCAGGTTGAATGATGCTGCGATCAGAACCGATCCGGATTTTCACGGGGATACCGGGGAGTGGCTCTTCGGATATTTTGATGAATCATATGCATTTATTTCCATTGGCAAAACCGTGGATCTGTTTGCCGGACGGATGAAAAGAAACCTCGGCGCGCCCAACGATTACAGCCTGATATTATCGGATAATCCATACACCTTCGATCATTTTGGTTTTACGGCTACCGGTGACCGGTTGAAATATTCTTTTTTTACCACACGGTTAAATGACATAACCGGACGGGACAGTCAGGGGGTTACCATGCCGGCGGATACGGTGATGAAAACCAGGCGATACTGGGCGCTCCAACGGTTCGATTGGAAGGTCAGCGATCATTTTCAGATGGCTTTTACGGAAGCGACCGTATATGGCGGACCCGATCAAAACTGGGTGGCGAGCTATATGAACCCGGTTCAGTTTTTTTATGCGGCACAGCGAAATCAAAGAGTGCAGTTAAACAGCATGTGGCAGATCAATATATTTCTTAATCCCATGCCGGGTCTGGCGTTTTATGCAGATTTGTTTGCCGATGATCTGATCATCAATAACGAAGAGATACCGGACCGGGACCGGTATCCGGACCGGCTGGGGATATTGTTGAAAACCAGCATGGCTGATCTGATACTGCCATATACATTAACCACACTCCGGTATGCCCGGATTTGGAATGATACCTATACATCCTACAGAACCTTTGAAAATTATACCTATTTCAACAAGGGGATAGGTTTCCCGGTTAACAGCTATGAGGGGGTGAAACTCACCTGGGACTGGTTTGGAATGCCACCCCTGCAGACACTGACCGCAGTAGAGATATGGCAGCAGGGCGATGTGGACATCCACCAGATATTTGACGGTGAGATCAGGGATTTTCCCAAACCGCCGGTGACATACGGCCTCACCGGTAGCCTGGGAGCTTCACTTTGGCAGTTGAAAAATATAGATGTACATTTTACTTCTGAATACCGGCTTTCTCATATCGAATGGGATCATTTTTTTAAAAATGCATCCTCCGATTTTCAATTTAATCTAAGAATATTTTACTCTGTTCAATATAGTTATTAAATAATATGTTAAAACTCCTTTCCGTCGTCGGCGCGCGCCCCAATTTCATTAAAATGGCGCCGGTCATCAGAACGCTCCTTACCCATTATTCATCGGAGGTCCATTCTGTATTATGCCATACGGGGCAGCATTTTGACGATAAAATGTCGAAGGTATTTTTTGATGATCTGCAGATCCCCAAACCGGATTTCAACCTGGAGATCAATGGCGGAAGCCAGGCAGTACAGACGGCGCTCATTATGCAGGAATTCGAGAAAATCGTTCTGAAGGAAAAACCGGATATCATTTTGGTCCCGGGTGATGTCACCTCTACGCTGGCGGCTTCTCTCGTAGCGTCAAAATTGGGGATATCGATTGCCCATATTGAGGCGGGATTGAGAAGTTTCGACCGGTCAATGCCGGAGGAGATCAACCGGATGATCACCGATGTCTTGTCAGATTTTCTTTTTGTCACCGAAGAAAGCGGGTTGAAAAATCTCACACATGAAGGGATTAACCCCGATAAGGTCCATTTTGCGGGTAATGTGATGATCGACAGTCTGGTATATTTTATGCCGAAAATCCAGGCGTCAAACATCCATGTTAATCTGGGGGTTGAGCCAGGCCGTTATGGATTGGTCACTTTTCATCGTCCATCGAATGTTGACGAAGTGGATTATCTGCGGGATTTGATGAATTATCTCATTGATCTGAGTAGCCGGTTGCCGATTGTGTTTCCCATCCATCCCAGAACCCGGAAAAATCTCATACAGCGTGGGATAGAAATTTCATCGGATACCCATCTTATCCTCACAGAACCCATTGGGTATCTGGATTTTCTGGCGCTGGCACGATCCGCAAGCCTGGTGATCACCGATTCCGGTGGAATACAGGAAGAAACCACCTGCTTAAATGTACAGTGTGTCACAGTCCGTAATAATACCGAACGCCCGGTGACGGTAGAAATGGGGACAAATCATCTGGCAGGCACAAACCTGGAGAATGTTAAAAAAACCGTTGACAAAATATTATCCGGAGATCGGAAAACGGGGAAAATACCGCCTCTGTGGGATGGACATGCCGCAGAACGTATCGTGAACGTCTTGTGTTCGTAACTCAAGCTTCCGGCTTGATGGTGTATTAGCTTCCGGTTTGATGGTATCTTAGTTTCCGGTTTGATTCGTGTTTATTCGCGCACTTCGTGATTGTTATATGACGCCACAAACCGGTTATTTCGTTTACAGGAAAAAAAAAGGAATATAAATGAAAATTACTATCATCGGCTCCGGATATGTGGGACTTGTCACCGGTGCCTGTTTTGCAGAAATGGGAAATACGGTCATCTGTGCCGACATTGATGATGCAAAAATATCCAAACTGAAAAACGGTATCATCCCGATTTATGAACCGGGGCTGGAACATCTGATCGTTTCCAATGAGAGAAAAAAGACGCTTTCCTTTACGACTGATATTCAATCTGCGATCACCGCCGGCGAAGTGATCAGCATCGCGGTTGGAACTCCCCAGGGGGAGGATGGCAGCGCCGATCTGAAACATGTGCTTTCAGTCGCTGGCGATATTGGTAAATATTTAAATGGGTACAAGTTGGTGATAGATAAATCCACTGTGCCGGTGGGTACCGCCGAAAAGGTTCGCCTGGAGATATTGTCACAGTTGCAACGCAGGGGGGTGGATTTTGAGTTTGATGTGGTATCGAATCCGGAGTTTCTGAAGGAAGGCGCCGCCCTTGAAGATTTTCTGAAGCCTGACCGGGTAGTGGTTGGCGCTGAAAATGGTCGGGCGATGGAGATCATGCATGAGCTTTATCGACCCTTCACGTTAAGTCATGGCCGGTTTGTGGAGATGGATATCCGAAGTGCAGAAATGACGAAATATGCAGCCAATGCCATGCTGGCGACAAAAATATCCTTTATAAACGAAATTGCGAATATCTGTGAGCGGGTGGGCGCTGATGTGAACAAAGTCCGTCAGGGAATTGGAAGCGATTCACGGATAGGATTCAGTTTCATTTATCCGGGTATCGGGTACGGCGGGAGTTGTTTTCCGAAGGATATTCAAGCGCTGGCAAAAACAGCCGCCGAAAACGGGTATGATCCTCAGCTTATTCACGCCGTTCAGAATGTAAATCAGAAACAGCGTGAACGCTTCGTGCAGAAAGTGTTATCTTATTTTTCTGATAAAGTGACGGGTAAAACAATTGGTGTGTGGGGACTTTCATTCAAACCGGAAACCGATGACATGCGGGAAGCGCCATCTGTCCCGGTCATCAAAGCACTTGTTTCCGCCGGGGCGAAGGTTCGCGCATATGATCCGCAGGCGATAGAGGAAGCAAAATCTCATTTCCGGGGGTTGTCAGAAATAATTTATACGAAAAACAAATATGATGCGGCGGATGATGCAAACGCCCTTCTCCTCATCACCGAATGGAAAGAATTCCGTAGTCCGGATTTTGAAGAACTCAGAAAAAGGATGAAATCACCTGTCATTTTTGACGGGAGAAATCAGTATTCTGTACCGACCCTTACCAATAATGGATTTACCTATTTCCAGGTTGGAGTCAGCCCGGCGGTATAATCCCGGCTTTCAAGCTGGGGATTAGCGCGACAAACAGATCCCGGGCTTCAGCCCTGCACCCCCGATGCCCCCAGTCACATAACTCCGCCACACATAACTCCACACACATGACGGAACTGATCATCTCCCGGTTCACCACACAGTCACCATTGCCAGGTTCATGGGACACAATATCCGGTCTCGGGAA
>CAYPCW010000068.1:0-7090 GCA_964409335.1 uncultured bacterium | reverse complement strand
CCACGAACTTCCCCCTGACCGATTCCCACGCCGGGCCGGAGTGTATCGCCTGTCACGATAGCGGCTATGCGGGAACTCCGACAACTTGCGGATACTGTCATCTGGATCAGTACAATGCAACCCAAAATCCAGTTCACATCAATCAGATCTATCCTCTGACCTATTGTATTCAGTGTCATAATGCTGCCGCGTGGTCTCCTCATATTTATACCCATACACCCATGCCGGTTTCATGTAATATATGTCATCTTTCCGACCTGCTAATGGCCAACACAACAATAACCGGCCATTCTTCGCTGCCTAACAATTGTTTGTTTTGCCACACCATCGAAGTTTGGAATGATAACTCGGTATTCGACCATTCAATCACAGAATTTGAGTTAGATGGCACACATGCAGAGACTGGTTGCCTGGATTGTCATGCCAATGGATTCACCGGGGTTTCAACTGTATGTTCATCCTGCCATTCGGATGTCTATGATCAAACAACTGCACCGGTGCATTCTACTCAGATCTATCTGTCAGGAGACTGTGAATTTTGTCACTCGACCACGGGGTGGCTGCCAGAGATATTTTCTCACGATATGCCGTTCACGACCGCCTGCAGTATTTGTCACCAGGTTGAATGGAATTCTGCCAATGAAACGGTACCGGGTCACTCCGGCTTTGGTGAATTGTGTGAGACATGTCATACGGCAGGTTCCTGGGTGGCTGATGTTGAACATACCCTGGAAAATACAGGCTTTGAATTGGATGGCCTCCATCTTCAGGCGACCTGCACTCAATGCCATCCTGATTTTATTAGCGACGGTACCGTTCGGTCATGTTCCGATACAGAGTGTCATATTACAAACTGGATACAGACCACCTCGCCCATACATAGTCAACAGATTTTTTTGGCAAGTGATTGCGAATCATGTCATGATTCGGGTGGATGGATGCCTTCGATTTTTCAACATGACGTATCCGGTCAGTCCGCATGTAATTATTGTCATATCCCTGAAGGCAATTTGGGAAATGCGAATGTAAGCGGACATGAGAATTTCCCTCAAAATTGTGAACTATGCCATCAGGAGACGAACTGGAATGATGCCGTCTTTGATCACAATATCACCAGTTTCCCATTAACCGGATTACATATCGATCAGGACTGTGAATTCTGTCATATCGGGGGAGTGTTCTTGAATACCCCGATGAACTGTGATGCCTGCCACCAGGATGCCTGGCTTGCCGCCACGACCCCGAACCATGAAGCCCAGACGTACCTTGCAGAGGATTGTGAGTTGTGTCACACCGCGGATGGGTGGACGCCTTCAATTTTTCAACACGGCGCTCCCGGTCAGGCAGAATGTGTTTCATGTCACACGGCGGATTTTGAGATTGCATCCCAGACGGTACAGGGTCACGATACTTATTCTTCCACATGTAATTCCTGTCATGCGACTACCTTTTGGAACGACGTTACATTTGATCACAGTATCTTCCCGTTGACCGGGGTTCATGAACCGCCGGTATGTGAGGCATGTCATATTTCACCCGACACTCCCCCCACCGCCTGCGACGGATGTCATCTTGAAGATTATAATAATGCTGCCGAACCTCATCATTTCAGTTCACCTGCCGGCGGGTACCCCTCCGATCAATGCCAGCTATGTCATAATCTGACCAATTTTGGATTTACACCGGCGGTATTCACCCACGCACTCACCACCCAGGCGTGTGTAAATTGTCACCTTTATGATTTTAATTCCACCACAAATCCGAATCATCTGACATCAGGATACAGCCAAAATTGTCAGGGATGCCATGCGACGGATACCTGGCAGGGCGCCGACCCGCATCAGGCGCCGGTGGGAGCTTGTTCGGGATGTCACAATTATAACGGTCAGGACGGCGACCCTTTACCCGTCGTTGATCACTCCACCGCGCCCAAACTGGGCACCGCCATCAACACCTGCGAAAACTGTCATACCAGCACCAGTAATTGGTCCTCCATTAATTTCAGCGGCAACCGCCATGATGGCGCCACGTATCAGATCTATTTTGATATTTATTCCGGGGAACATAACGGAGAATGGAATAACAACTGTACGACTCAGTGTCATACTTTTGGCGATTTTAACACATTTTCATGCTATCAATCCTGTCACGAACATTCTCAATCTGAAATGCTGGATGAACATTGTGACGGGAATTGTGAAAACTGTAGCGGGTCAAACGGGTATTGGAACATTGGGTCCATTACGTACACCAACGCCTCCTGGACCAGTCCCGGTACTTTTAGCCAGTGCTACGGCTGCCATCCCGACGGTGACAAGGACGGACCTTGTGGGGATGACTGAGAACCTGTTTAAATGAATGTATCGAAAAGATGAAAACGGTACGTAACGGTATGTATTTTAGGTAGTCGTTTCAATTTCTTTTTTAGGAGTTTTATCATGTATAAAGCATTAATTGCCCTGTTTTTAGTACCTGTTCTGTTATTTGGTCAGGTGAATCGGTTTTTGGGGGATGCCAACGGTGATAACACGGTGGATATTCTTGATGTGATCCTGATTGTATCCTATATCACAGGTGAGACTACTCCGACACTTAGTGAAATTGCAATTGCAGATTTGAACTTCGATGCAACGTTGGATATATTGGACATCGTAACCCTGGTAGGGATGATCCTAAACCCTGTAGACTGTCCCGAAACGTTTAATCCCTGCTCCAATGCCGCATTTCAATGTTGCGATTCGACCCACACCGAAGCCTATTCTGCGTGTGAATCATGTCATATTATGGATTACTTCAATACCACGACCCCACCCCATGTTGAACAGTATTTTTCACACACCGATTGCCGATTCTGCCATGTACCCACTGACTGGCTGGATATCATATTTAATCACACGGTGGAAGATACCGCCTGTAATGTCTGCCATCTGGCAGACTTGATCGTCGCCAATGAGACCGTTAATCAGCATAATACATTGTCCGGTTTATGTACGAGTTGCCATTCGACGATGAGTTGGAACGACATCATTTTTCCCCATGACATGGCGGATTTCCCCTTGAGTGGCGCTCATGACACCCTGATGTGTATGACCTGTCATACAACCACATGGCTGGGGATGTCCTCTCAGTGTTCCGCCTGTCATACGGAAGTTTGGCAGCAAACCACTCAGCCTGTGCATGAAAGTCAGGTCTATTCTGCCAATGCATGCAGCCAGTGTCACACAGCCAGCGGATGGACACCCTCTATTTTTGAGCACGGTCTGCCGAATCAGCCGGCGTGTTATGGCTGCCATGTGACAGAAGCGGAGATCGCCTCAGTCAATGTCCCTGGGCATGACGTCTATCCTACCGATTGCTCGGCATGTCACGAGACTACCTCACAATGGCAGGGATCGGGATTTGATCATAATACGACAAATTTTCCGCTGACCGGCGTACATTCTTCCACCTTCTGTTCCTCATGTCATGTGGATGGAATTTTTACAGGTACCCCGATGAACTGTGATGCGTGCCACCAGGATGCCTGGCTCGCCGCCACGACCCCGAACCATGAAGCCCAGACGTACCTTGCAGAGGATTGTGAGATATGTCACACCGCGGATGGGTGGACGCCTTCAATTTTTCAACACGGCGCTCCCGGTCAGGCAGAATGTGTTTCATGTCACACGGCGGATTTTGAGATTGCATCCCAGACGGTACAGGGTCACGATACTTATTCTTCCACATGTAATTCCTGTCATGCGACTACCTTTTGGAACGACGTTACATTTGATCACAGTATCTTCCCGTTGACCGGGGTTCATGAACCGCCGGTATGTGAGGCATGTCATATTTCACCCGACACTCCCCCCACCGCCTGCGACGGATGTCATCTTGAAGATTATAATAATGCTGCCGAACCTCATCATTTCAGTTCACCTGCCGGCGGGTACCCCTCCGATCAATGCCAGCTATGTCATAATCTGACCAATTTTGGATTTACACCGGCGGTATTCACCCACGCACTCACCACCCAGGCGTGTGTAAATTGTCACCTTTATGATTTTAATTCCACCACAAATCCGAATCATCTGACATCAGGATACAGCCAAAATTGTCAGGGATGCCATGCGACGGATACCTGGCAGGGCGCCGACCCGCATCAGGCGCCGGTGGGAGCTTGTTCGGGATGTCACAATTATAACGGTCAGGACGGCGACCCTTTACCCGTCGTTGATCACTCCACCGCGCCCAAACTGGGCACCGCCATCAACACCTGCGAAAACTGTCATACCAGCACCAGTAATTGGTCCTCCATTAATTTCAGCGGCAACCGCCATGATGGCGCCACGTATCAGATCTATTTTGATATTTATTCCGGGGAACATAACGGAGAATGGAATAACAACTGTACGACTCAGTGTCATACTTTTGGCGATTTTAACACATTTTCATGCTATCAATCCTGTCACGAACATTCTCAATCTGAAATGCTGGATGAACATTGTGACGGGAATTGTGAAAACTGTAGCGGGTCAAACGGGTATTGGAACATTGGGTCCATTACGTACACCAACGCCTCCTGGACCAGTCCCGGTACTTTTAGCCAGTGCTACGGCTGCCATCCCGACGGTGACAAGGACGGACCTTGTGGGGATGATGACTAACCGGCGGAATGAGACAATTGAATAATTTTTTAGCGAAGTGGACAAGGTCAATTAAAGGCATTTTTATTCTGATGATCTTCATTTCCGTATCCGTCAGTCAGAGTACGGATATAGGGAAATATACATCGATGTTTGGTGAAATTACCTATGTAACCACAGAGGTTTTCTATATCAATGTGGGGACGAAAGATGACGTTTCAATCGGTGACAGGGTAATGATTTACCGGAGCGATCGATACATGGGTCGGGGCGAAATAACGCATATTTCTTCCAAAACCGCCGTTTGCCGTTTGATCGATGGCAATGAGGTTCAAACAGGGGATAAGATTGAGATTCAGGTGGCGCGAAAATCACCATCCGGGAGTGAAGCCATACCCGTTCCGGAAGGAGCGCCTGCAGTGGCTGAACCGGTAAAAAAAGTAAAAATCGACGGTAGTATTACCGCCAAATTGCTCCATGATAATAATGGCGCCGGGGGGTCCTACACCCGTCAGCAAACCTATTTTTCGTTCAATAGCAGGGGAATCGCCGGGATACCCCTGACCATATCTGCGACAGGGAATATGAATCTGACAACCCGGGAGAACGCATCTGTATCCCCCCAGATGAATCAATTGGATTTCCGGTACGAAAAATCTGTTGGAATCTGGCAGTTATCAGCGGGGCGAATGATGGATATGACCTCTTCTGGCGCCGGATCCACAGATGGGTTCCGGTTATCCGGGGACATAAGCACACTTATGTTGTCCATCGTCACCGGAATCTGGGACTCACCAACAGGGAAGAAAGATTTTAAAAATACCGTGTCAGTCCGGTGGAAAAAAGCACCTCTGCATCTGTCTTCGTTGAGTATGGATGTCATCAGCCGGAAGTACGATCAGCAGGTGGATGAATTTTTCGCTTTTAACTCCACGCTTATCCGGTCGCAGAAATGGCGGGGATCAGCGCAGGGGCTGGTGCATGTATTTGACGGAAGGATATTTCGGTTTACTCCCCGGCAAATGAATATCGGCGTGAACTGGAACTATTCGCAAAAATTCATGGCAGCCCTGTTTTATCATTCCACATCGGGGACCGGTATGGTCGGCGGATATTCCCCTGATCTGAGCCTGAATGTGAATAACCGCTCTGTCACAGCCTCGATCCGGTACGAGTTCGACCCTGAATTTAGGACGACATTTTCTTCAACTCTACACCAGGTTGACGGTAATGGGAACGGGCATCAGTTTTCGATTATAGCAGAACAAGATCGCTGGTCAAGGTATTCTGCGGACTTCTCGGTTGGAGCGGATTTTTTTACTTCGAAATTTTATCGGTCATATCTTTTGAAAACGGGAGCCTCCAAACGGATAAACCAATGGAACGCGAAAAGTGAAATACGTATATTGAACCAAACCTACCGCCCGGATAGCCGAACTATCTATTCTATTCAGTGTTTCGCCGGCGTTTCACGAAAGATGATGAAAAACAACTACCTCGGCGCACGTATTGAGATTTCCATTTCAGAAAATATCTGGGATACCTACTTTGCAGTAGATTACACACTGAAATTTTAAGTCAGAAACGAAAATCATACTCACGGAGAAATAATGTCAGCTCTTCACTTCCATTTGGCACTTAACCATATCCCTATTTTGGGACCCATATTTGGATTTAGTCTTTTATTATATGGAATCCTGTATAAAAATAACACTCTTTATAAAGCCGGATTACTATTTTTTGTGATTACAGCGATTTTTACAATACCCGTTTTTTTAACGGGCTCCGGTGCAGAAGAACAGGTTGAAAGATTTCCCGGAGTACTGCACAGTATTATTCAGGATCATGAAGAGATCGCCGAAACTGCTCTCTGGATGATGGAAATTCTGGGCATTCTGTCGTTGATGGCTTTATCGCCGATAAGTCAAAATTTATCCCGGCAAATTGTGCAGTTGGTTATTGCGATCCTAGCCATCACGACCATCGTAACCATGGTCTCTGCAGGATATGTGGGTGGAATGATCCAGCACACTGAAATTTACAGCAAGGCAAAAATCTCAAAATATCTTGAGCTGGAATAAAATCATGAAAATGAATCAGAGGATTCGGACGAATATTGACGGGAATTTTGATAATTCAAGTGACGTTTGGAAGCCACCCGCAAGTTGGGTTTTTATCCGCTGAACTTCCTACGAAGCGCTGAACCGCCACCTTTGCGAAACTGCTGTTTTAGACTGGCGTTCTTGTCTGTCGTGGGTTACAACCATTTTTAGGTCGTCTGTTGCTGTCATTTGTCGAGTGCTTTTTTGTTTGGCTTGTGTGTCGGGTGTTTTATTTTTTTTGAAGCTTTGGAAATTACTATTACGCCCTTTCAGGGCTTTTTACTGTATTCGTTTTCTTTCTTCGTAGGGCTGCACCCAGCGTTAGTGTATTACGCTCCTTCGGAGTTGCACTTTTCTTATCAG
>CAYPCW010000067.1:0-7363 GCA_964409335.1 uncultured bacterium | reverse complement strand
CGGTGAACGGTCTATCCCTGTACACTACAAATTGTGAGTTTTGCCATGGCGCAGATGGAAAAAGCCTTGATTTTGTAGACAACGTAGACGGCATTCAGGGAGTCGGTTTTCTTTCCAATGACAACCCACAGGAAGTTTTTCATAAAATCCGTTGGGGACATCCCGGGTCTGATCCTCAGATGCCAAGTATGATCGAAACAGGCTTGTCTGATGATGATACCGGAGATATCCTGACCTACATCCAGTCACTGCCGGAATAAAACCTGTCGAAATTATATCCAAAATAGTAATTTGCGTGATTAACGGGTCGATACTTTTATCGACCTGTTTTTTCACCACAAATTGAATGTACCGGATTCAATTTCAATATCCCCTGTCGAATTAAACAATTTTACATCTTATCATAAGTTTTAATCCTTGCGAATAGTTAAGTTTTAGCTTATTAAATTCAAAGAAAAATTCACATATGGCATGGTTTCATAAAATATTATTAACGCTTATGACGATTGGCGTGTTATTGGTAATCCTGGCGAGCATAGAAACCGCCGGGAGTTATTATATTGCTTCACAATTTGATCGTCCCCGAATGCTGCAGCATGAACTCTGGAAACCCAGCGGGACCTATGGCCACGGGCTTGGAATTTTGGGTACGTCTATGATCATCGTCATGCTCACATATTCCCTCCGCAAGCGATACCGGATTTTCAGACGATGGGGATATCTCAGCACCTGGCTGAAATATCATATTTTTATGGGAATCGCAGGTCCGGTTCTGGTCATCTTTCATACGACCCTAAAATTTAACGGTCTGGTCTCTGTGTCTTTCTGGTCCATGATGGCGGTCATGTTATCCGGATTTGTCGGCAGATATATTTATGTGCAGATCCCCCGCGCCCGAAATGGCATGGAATTATCCATTACCGAAATGGAACAACTTAAGCAGCAACTTTTCAATGAAATTCGTGAAAAATATAAATTATCAAATGTCGACATTGCACGGATTGAAGCCCAAAGTCTTACCGGTCATGCGTCACCCGGATATTTATTTATCTTATTCGGTTTACCCGTTCAAAACCTGATCGTGAGAATCAGAATTTATTTTTTGATCAGACAAATTTCAAAATCGGTCGAAATGGAATCCCACCGCCAACTCACGCTTCTCCGTAAGACGCTGATCCGGCTGATCATCCTTTCCCGGCGAACGAAAGTACTGGAAAAAATTCAAAAAGCTTTTCATTACTGGCACATTCTCCACAAACCATTTGCGTTTGTGATGATCATCATTTTATTTATTCATGTAAGCGTTGCGATTTATATGGGATTTACCTGGATATTTTAGCGTTAAATGAAACCCTGGTTACCTACCTCACCGGTACGCTCATTATCGCACTGGTGTTGGGCGTGTATTTTTTAATGAAACTCCGGACTGCACGTCGAACCAGCGCGCTGATTACCGAATCTGAGAGTTTGGGGAAACGAAAGCCGCTATTATTACACCCCCAGTTTAATCTGGCAGAGTGCATCGGTTGTGGGGTTTGCACGAAAGTCTGTCCTGAAGGTGATGTTCTGGGGCTGGTCAACGGCAAGGTGGCGATTGTCAACGGCGCACATTGTATCGGAATCGGTGAATGTGCCCGGGAATGTCCGGTGGGCGCGATCACGATCGGTCTGGGCGATATCTCCACACGGGACGATATTCCCCAACTCAACGACGATCTGGAAACCAATATACCCGGTCTGTTCATCATCGGCGAGCTTAGTGGTATGGCGCTGATCCGAAATGCAGTGGATCATGGAACCCGGGTGATCGATTATATCCATGAACATCGATCCGGCAAACCTTACGTATTGATCGTTGGCGCCGGTCCTGCAGGGATGACTGCCGCACTCAGATGCACAGAACTGAAAATCGATTATACCCTCATCGATCAGGGCGCTCCGGGAGGAACAATCCTCCATTATCCTAAACGAAAGTTGACGATGGTTCAGCGGGTAAAACTTCCACTATACGGCTGGTTGAACAAAGGGGAATACTCAAAAGAAAAACTTTTGGAAATATGGCATCATCTCATAGAAAAATTCCAGATCAACCTAAAAGAACCGTGCAGGTTGACCGCTATCGACAAACCCGGATCCGGGTTTATTGTCAAAACGGACAACGGAGAATTTCCTTCCACTCATGTTGTATTGGCGCTTGGCAGACGCGGGACTCCCCGCCGGTTAAATGTCCCGGGTGAGCTTTATGAAAAAGTGGCATATAAATTAATCGATGCTGCCGCATACATAAATAACAGGATTCTCGTCGTGGGAGGTGGAGATTCTGCAATCGAGGCTGCCATCGGTCTGGCGAGCCAGCCCGGAAATACCGTGACAATATCCTATCGGAAAGAAAATTTCTTCAGGATAAAAAAAAGAAATGAAGACCAAATCCGCGATATGATCAAACGAAAAAAGATTCACGCCATCTTCTCCTCCCGGGTGACTGAAATTAAGGAGGATGAAGTTTTGCTCAACATGGGTGAGGAAGTGCAATCTCTGCCCAATGACTACACATTTATTTTTGCGGGGGGAATCCCACCCTTTTCACTATTGCAGAAGATTGGTATTAAATTTGGGGAGGTTGTCGAATCAAAATTGGATTTTAAATCATCCCAATGAACAGGTCAAAGCTTAAACCGGTTGCTATTTTTTTTTCTGTCGCGGTTCACCTTCATATCATGATTGCTCAATTCTCTCCCGGTGATCTGGCTGAAAAACATGCCCATCTTACGGGGAATCTATATTGCGCAGAATGTCACTCAAAAGGGAAAACCGTGGACCAACAGGATTGCCTGAACTGCCACTCACCGATCCGCAACCGGATCGATCAAAAGTCAGGATATCATGGTATTGATGCTAAAACCAATTGTATAAATTGCCACTCTGATCATAATGGGAGCGCTTTCCGGATGATATTTTGGGAGAATGGAAAAGATAATTTTATACACAAGGAGACTGGATATATTCTCGAAGGGAAACATGTGCCACTGGATTGTGACAAATGCCACACCGATAAATTTGTTCAGGCGGTTGACGTGATCACCTGGGAGAAGAATACCCGGCGACCCGGATTTTTATCTGCCACATTTCTGGGGTTGTCCGCTGAATGTTCCGGGTGTCATGAAAATATCCATAAAAATGACGTTCTAACCCGTCAGGCTTCGGTGTTTTCTGGCAAAGCCTGCAGCGACTGTCATAATCAGGAAGAATGGAAAGCGGCATCAAAAACATTCGACCATTCCACGACTCAATTTCCCCTGAAAATGTCACATGATAAGCAGGACTGCATTAAATGTCATCGGGATATCACTTATATTGAGAAAATCGACCTGACATTTTCCGGGACATTTGAAACACGCAAGTGTATCCAGTGTCATAATGATATACATCTGGGGTCCTATGGAAAGACCTGTGAGACATGTCATACCGAGGACGATTGGAAAAAGCCATCGGCTTTCAATCATGGTAAAACCAACTTCCCGTTGAAGGCAAAACATACTCCGGTGGTGTGTGCAAAATGTCATATTCCCCAGAGTCCTGTTAAGAAAAATCCGGCGTGCAGAGATTGCCATGAGGACAAACATCAGAACCAATTTTTCGCAGGACCAAAATGGAAGGATTGCTTCCCCTGTCATCAGGAATCCGGGTGGACACCTTCATTTTATTCTTTCCGCGATCATGATCAGTGTTTGTTTCCTCTAAGGGGAGCCCATCAGGCAGTTCCCTGTGTTTCCTGTCATGTCGTATCTTCGGATACCCCGTTGATTGTCCGGTATACCGGCATCCCGCACAGGTGTACATCCTGCCACATCGATATTCATCAAAATCAATTTTCTGATCTGATCCTCAAAAATGACTGTACTTCCTGCCATACCCCATCTGGATGGGAAATTACCGCCTTTGATCATCGTCGTACACGGTACCCTTTGGATGGAAAACATGTGAATGTTCCCTGTGACAAATGTCATCCGTCTGAAGATGGGACGCTTGAGGGAGTTTTGATGACCATGACCCGGTATAAACCCCTCGGCATTGAATGCGTTGATTGCCATTTAAATCAATTATATAAATCGTATGATAATGATTAGGATGATACTGGCTTTGGGATTCATCAGTCCGGGATTAATGCAGACACCAAACGGGCTCACGGAGATCCCCGGATTGAATTTTCCCTGTATTTCGTGTCATACCAATACCGGATGGACCGAGTTGACGCTTACGGGATTCGATCACGACAGCACCGGATTCCCGTTGCAGGATTCCCACGAGTCCCTGAATTGCCGGGATTGTCACCCGGGCAAAAGCCTTTTGGAAATCCATCAGTTTGGGAATGCCTCGGACCAGTGCCGGGATTGTCACACGGATATTCATTCCGGTCAGTTGGGTCCGGACTGCAAAACCTGCCACACACCTGCCAACTGGCTGACCAACCGGGATGGCTTTCGTCATGAACTGACCATTTTCCCCCTTGCCGGCAATCACCGGGGGGTTGATTGTGGCGCATGTCACCCTACCGCACAGGAAGGCGTATATCGAGGGGTATCCCTTATCTGTGCAGATTGTCATCAGGCTGAAAATACCCTTGCCGATGGCGTCGTCATGGATCACGGTCTGTTCAGCGATCAATGTGAATACTGTCATGGTCCGGCAGACTGGAAACCCCCTGAGATGGATCATTCCCGGACCGGATACCCGCTGGTGGGCAGGCATACCTCGACGTCCTGTAGTTTGTGCCACACTGCCGGGTACGTGAATACCGTCACCGAATGCTTTGTGTGTCACCTGGATGCCTATACCCTGACCACCGAACCCATACATATCCAACAAATTTATCCACTGACTGATTGTCAAAAATGCCACGACCCCCGATCGTGGACGCGTTCAATCTATGATCACTACCCGCCGCCTGAAAACTGCTCGCTCTGTCATCTGAAAAATTGGTTTGCAGCAAACCAGACCATCATAGGACATTTATCGCTTCCCAATCAATGTCAGTCCTGTCATGTTATATCCGCCTGGAACGAATTTTTGTTTGATCATTCGATCACCAGTTACGAACTATCGGGGATGCATCTGACCGCTGCATGTTCCGGATGTCATAGCGACGGATTTTACCTCACCCCAACAGAATGTGCGGATTGCCACATGGAGAATTTCGAGGATACCACGCGCCCAAGTCACACGGACAATGGATATGACCCGGATGAGTGTGAGACCTGTCACAGCCCATTAGCCTGGGAACCGGCGATTTTTCACGACCCCTCCAAAGTCAGCATATGCTCTGACTGTCATAATTATAACGGGATATCCGATCCTTTACCGGTTCTTGATCATTCATCTGCCGGCAAATTGGGTGACCAGATCAATCATTGCACCTTCTGTCATCAAAATGCCCGGGACTGGAAAGATACCAACATGCCGCGATCCGTTCACGACGATAGCGATTATGGGATCTATTTTAACATTTTTTCCGGGACACATTCTGGCAGATGGGGGGATAACTGTTCCGGTTCCTGCCATGTATTCGGACGATTTGATACCTTCTCCTGTTATGACAATTGTCATGCGGGGATTCACAGCCGGTCTCAGTCCCGAGATCGTCACTGCGAGGGCAACTCGAATTGTGAAGATTGCAACGGTTCAAATGGATATTGGCTCGTGAACCAAACCTATACCGACGGGAATTGGGACGATCCGGATACGTTCCAAATGTGTTATGAGTGCCACCCAAACGGAAATATGAGCGGAGGATGCGCAAATGATATTGCAAAACCCTTTGATCCCAGAACGGTGCCAGCCGACCCGGGAATTAAAGATAAAATAACTAAATAATGGGTTAATTATGGATTTAAAAAAGATTACTTTTAATATGTCATTTATTATAATGATTTTTATGGGAAGTATCACTGTAATATTTTCACAACCTGACCATCACAGGATACCCGGTAGTTTTCAATTGACCGGTGCGCATCGCGCGATTGAATGTACGGCATGTCACACGTCGCCTGAACCATTCGTTTCGGTCTCCCGAAACTGTGAATCCTGTCATTTAAAAACGTTTTTAACTCTGTCCAATCCCAGCCATACGGAACATTTCTATTCACCCTCCCAATGTTCAAATTGCCACACTACCGGGGCATGGACGCCCCATATATCTGTTCATGATCCGGGCGATGACAGGTGTGTCGCCTGCCACACCACCAGCCTCGCAGATGCAAATCAAGAGGTGATGGGACACGAAACCCTGGCGAACGACTGTACACTCTGCCATGTTCCTTCCCGGTGGAATGTACTGGTTTACGATCATTCCCAAACCGGCTATTCTCTTCGTGAAGACCAAACCGGTCTGGCCTGCACAACCTGCCACCCGTCCGGATTTTTAGGAGAAACTGTAGATTGTCCTTCATGTAATTCAAAGGAGGGCCAAACTAAATGAGAAAGTTTATTTTTTTCATAGTGATTCTATCCTTTTCAATGCCTCAGGTCAGCCGGTTTCCCGGAGATATTAACAACGACGGCACCGTGGATGTGCTGGATATTGTTCAATTGATCGGATTCATCATTTCAGGCGTTGACCCAACTCTGCAGCAATTTGCTGCATCTGATCTGAACTATGACAATACACTGGATGTCCTCGATATTGTTACTCTGATTGGATTTATCGTGAACCCTCCCGCCTGCCCGGATGCATATTTTAATTGTGACGGTATCAGTTACCAGTGTTGCGACGTCACTCATCCGCAGGCAAATTCACAATGTGAATCCTGTCATATTTTGGAATACTTTTACACAGTCACCCCTCCTCATCTGGAGCAGTTTTATTCTCACACGGATTGTAATCGATGTCATGTGGTGACATCCTGGCTGGATATTTCATTTGCCCATACCGTTATTGATACGACCTGTAATGTTTGCCATCTGGCAGATTTACAGGTTGCCAATCAATCCGTGAATCTGCATAATACTCTGTCTAATCAGTGCACCAACTGTCATACGACCTCACAATGGAACATAATACCGTTTCAACATGAAGAGACCGGGTTTGCATTGGAAGGCGTTCATCAAACCGTGGACTGTCAAACCTGCCATTCGAATTCATGGTTGGGGATCACCTCCAATTGCAGCGGCTGCCATCATGACGCCTGGCTTGCCACGACACAACCCTCTCACGCTCAACAGGTATTTTTGGAACAGGATTGTGCAAATTGTCACAACGCAGAAAATTGGACGCCCTCAATTTTCCAACATCAGATGCCGGAGCAGGCGCCTTGCAGCAGTTGTCATACCGCCGATTATAATAATGCCAATCTTAATACTCCAGATC
>CAYPCW010000066.1:0-8063 GCA_964409335.1 uncultured bacterium | reverse complement strand
TTCTCCTCCCCAAACACCTCATTCATCAACAATCTTAAATTATGCACTTCATTATCATCAATGGAGACAAAAATTACGCCATCATCCCTCAAAAGATTTCTTGCCAGAAACAATCTCGGATACATCATGGAAAGCCAGTTACTGTGATAATGTCCGCTGTCCTTGCTGTTTTTGCGGAATAAGCCCTCTCGGGTCATAAATCCGGTTTCGTCTTTATCCCCACCAATGCGGCTTAAATATTCTTCTTTTGTTTCGGAAAATTTATCAGGATAAATAAAAGTATCATTGCCCGTGTTGTATGGCGGGTCAATGTAAATCATCTTTATTTTACCGAAGTAGGATTTCTGGAGGATTTTCAGGACTTCGAGATTCTCGCCTTCGATAAAAATGTTTTCGGTGTCATCGAAATTAACGGATTCTTCCTTACAAGGCGCAAGGGTGGCGGTTGTGGGAGATTGGAGGACCCTGAAAGCATCTGATTTTCCGGCCCAGTTTAAAACGTAGCGTTCGTTCTTAAACTCTATATCATCTCCAAGGGCGGCTCTAAGCTTTTCCCAATCTATTTTATCTTCTGAAAATGCTTCGGGAATAACTTCTTTGAGCCTGTTCAGCTTTTCTTCAATGATATTGAACGATTTTCCATCCATTATATTTTATTCCTTGTTTTTTCTTTTACCCGCACAGGCCTGTCCTGAGCGTTCGACTGAGCTCACGCCGAAGTCTCACGTCGAAGGCTTGCCGAAGGAACGTGCGGGTGTCTTAAAACGGGCAAATCTTATCATATTAAAAATACCTTTTCGCTTTTTTCTTTGACACATATATCTCGTTTCTTAAAAAATCTCCTCGGCATGTCCTACAACTTGTTTATAACAGCCATAAAACTTCTCTTTTGCTCTCTTTGTTCGTGGGATAATAGAACATTTTTCGCGGTTATTCCCAAATGTACCTATTTAATTATAAATCATCAAATGGACTGCGAATATTTTGCAAGTTATGTGTCCTTACATGGGTATAGACATCAGTAGTTTTGCTGCTTTTGTGTCCTGGCAATACCTGAATATACTTCAAATCCGTTCCCGGGTCAGGGGCATGGGCGGTAAGCATCGGTTTCAACATATGCGTAGCCATACTTTTACGGTTTCCACTGTTTGAAGATCACCTTGTTTTTTGGGTTAAAATGAATACACGGTAAGTTATTACAAATATATCAGTTCACAAATAATTATATCACCCGGTGTCCTGTCCTTATGGGGAGTGACGATCAATGGCAATAAATGATGATATTCTTTTTGTCCAACGAGGAAAATTATCATTACAAACTGAGAAAAAGATCAGGGTTTACCAAGAACATTTTAGGGGTTTACTCAGAAATTTAAAATGGACTCTCAACATACTTATGCGTAAAAATGAGGTTATCAGAAAATTCATTCTGGGCAATTCAGGCGCTCATCCTGGAGACATCGAAATTGTGCCGGCGGATGAATTTAATTTTTCACGACAGCGGGCGCACCCCTGTTTGGCGGTGGAGGTGAAAACCTTGGGCAGGACGACCCCCGTATGGAAATATTATCCTGCACATTTCCTTTTTCCTTAAATATTATCAGTAATTCTGACTTCCGGTTTGAATTCAGGCAGGCTGTCGGTACGCTCCCAGGATCCATATCCCGTCTCGATTTTACGCACAGATAATATATCAAACTAGAACCATTCCATAACCCGGATGACCCATTATTTATTCCCTCTCCAACGTGTTTCTTCAGAGCGGGTGGTCAGTACGATACGTTAATCGCCGATCCCTACAATGACATTCACCATCTGAACTACATCCAATACGTCCACATTATCATCATGGTTATAATCCGCTGCCCATAGTTCATAGGGCGACCCCTCATCACCGCCTAAAATAATAATATTCACAGTTTGAACGATGTCCAGCACATTGATCTCAGTGTCGCCATTTACATCACCTTTTTGCATCTGTCCTGTTTTCTGAACGACAATCTGATCGAAATACGCCCGGCTTCCCATAAATCCTGTGGTCATCCCTGCATCCAATGCCACCTGAAGACTGGTACTTTCATTCACAAGAAGGGTGTCGGTAAAGGTGATGAGCGTCCATTCCGGAGTATCGGAAAATCCAACCCCAAAGACATTTTCGGGGTTTCCGGCTGATGTGAGCCTGATCCATGCGCCAATATCTTCGTCGATTGTTTTTATCCGGCCTGAGAGGACAAGAATATCCCCGGGTTCGGTTAAGGCGGATAAAAAAGATACGGCGATACCGGGCCAGCACCCCTGAAAATTTCCCGATTCCAGATTCAGGCTCCACACTCCGCTACCGAGGGGTGCATTCGGGGCAGGCTCTGCAAAACAGGCGAATTCCCACCCTTCGAGAGCGGGGTTGCCGCCGGATTCAAAACTACCATTGCCCACCAGATTGTCATCCGTGAGTTCGTTGATGAATCCGGGTGTCAACGCGCTGCATTCCACGCATGTAACCTCTTCTCCCATAAACTCCACGTGATGCCCGGTAAATGGCTGAAGAATGTCCACCTCGCCAAAGGTTGTGATCCAGGAAAATTCAAATCCTTCATCCGGATCAATACCGAATTCATCGCAGCCATCCATACAAAAACTATCCCCGGTATTTTCGAAGAGGAACCCGGCGACAACCGTAAGATCCGGCGGATCGGTGATGATTTCAATGGATTGGACGTTGAGTGCGCCGCACTCCACACACCACACGCCCTCGCCGGTGATCTCCACATGTTCGCCCACGTAGTCTGTCAGCAGCCATGGATCCGGCAGCCAGGTTACGTTTGTTCCTTCGTATCCCGGGTCCGCTTCAAGGTAAAACATTGAACATAGATCCATACACACACTAATCTCAATGGGAAGTAAAATTCCCCTCGTTGTGAGTCTTTCCTGTGGGTAAAGGATGGTGAATGTGCCAATCAAAATGAATAGAATGATTGTTTTTTTCATGATATTACTCCCTGTTAAAAGTGTTCTGCCATCGCAGGGAAGAGGGATCCGGAATATCAGGTTTTATCCGTGACAGGCGTCAATGATCATTGACGCATGAAAGGGTTCGTTTTTCTTTAGATTTTCATCCCTTGCCGATGACTAAATTATAATCTGTTTTCTGCTTTTTGGCAGTATTCATCAGAAATATCAATCCCCAGAAACCGCCGGTTCATGGATTTGGCTACGGCAGTCGTGGTACCCGCCCCGTTGAAGGGATCCAGGATGATATCCCGTTGATAGCTGAATAATTTCAAGACCCGGCGAACCAGTTCTTCCGGGAACATGGCCGGATGACCCGTCTTCTTCATTTTTCGTTCAGGTGCGATAGACCACTTCGCGACGACCCACGCTTTAAATTCCTCGTCGGTTATGTCGATGTTATCCCGGTCCCCGGCTTTTTTCAGATCTCCCTTACAGAAAATCTCCAGAAATTCCCACGTATATTTCAGGTAGGGGCTGGAAGGACTTTTCCAGCTTCCCCATGCAGTGTACTTGCAATTGTAGTTGTTTTTTTCCCAGAGGATTTCCCCCTTCCAGATCAGTTTTTCCTCCAGAAAAAACCTGCTGATCATGTGATGACTGGGGATGTAATCGGAAAACATCGGTTGGATATTCACGATGATCCGTCCGCCGAATTTTAATACGCGGATGCATTCCCTGAAAACGCAAAACAGCTTGTCAAAGTATTTTTCCCAGAAATGTTCGTCCTCCTGTTCATGGTAATCCAATCCGAAATTGTACGGTGGGGATGTGAATACCAGATCGATACAATTGTCCGGTAATAAAGTGAGGATGGTTTCGCTGTCACCACAGATGATACGGTTTACTAATGATCCCGGGATTTCGTTTACCATGGTTTGAAAGGGATGATCATTCGCATAAAAATACTTTCCCCGGCTTTCTTCTTTCTTTTTTCGGTTTTGCACCTTTCGCTCAGCGTTGTAGTCCACAAAGATACGCTTTCTACCTTTGATCCCATAACTTTTGATGGACGATACGGCTTCTGCCACCTGCGTCAGAATTGATCCGGGGAACCGGTCCCTGAGTTGGATCAGGACATCCATATTCACCCTGTTCAGATAGAGGATCACATTATTATCAATTACTTCGAGATATAGATCATCGGCAGGTATTTCCGCGTGGACCGCCTCAATGGCTGTGCGGTGATCAGGAGGGATGCGAGGTTCAATGTTCAGGAGGATTTGTTTATAATTCACCAGGTTATCCATGGGGTAATTTAATACCTGATGCAGGGTCTCCACTAAAATTCCATGGAGATTTTCATGTGACCCTCCTTGACTGAATTCGAGGGCTGATTTGCTCATCTGTAACGGGTAAATTTCCAGCCGAAATGAAAGCCTGTTTAACAAAAGTGAATCCTCCTTTTTGTCCTGGCCACAAGAATGTCTGAACTGATCCTGATATTTCTCCTTGGATTTACCAGCGGTTTTGGCCATTGTGTGGGCATGTGCGGGGGCATCGTACTCACGTACTCCATCAATTTGACGATAAACGATCCATCTTCCCGTATGCTTCGTCGGATCTGGCACCATATGTTGTATAATAGCGGACGAACAATCACCTACATGTTCCTTGGAGGGATATTTGCACTGGCAGGCAGCACATTCAGGTTTGCTTCCGCCGCATTCAATTATCAGAGTCTGCTTCAGATTTTTGCCGGCGTGGTCATGGTTTACATGGCATTTGATCTCCTCCACTGGATCCCCAAATTCCTGCAGAAAGGAACACCGGGAAAAAATCCATTTCGCCGTGTGACCCAAAGCCTGCTTCAACAGGTTAATCGGTCGAATATTTTTCTGTTGGGCGGCGTACTCGGATTTCTCCCCTGTGGTGTGGTCTATGCCGCAGGCGTTAAAGCAGCCTCTACCGGGAGTGTATCAATGGGAATGGTTACCATGCTGGTCTTCGCGCTGGGGACATTTCCTGCGATGATGCTCATGGGCGCCGGCGCCGAATGGATGACCGGAAAATTCAAACACACCGTATTTAAGATATCCGCTGCAGTAGTATTGATATTGGGTATACTGACCATTCAAAAAGGCATCGTAAAATTTAATCGCCCGGTTCTGATGAACGATGGCAGAAACGCTGTCCCTGAATGCTGTCAGCCTACAGACCATCATGCGGGATCACACCTGCCGGATACCTTGTCAGTCCCATAAAGATCATGACCGATGAATGACCAGCCTCCAGACCGACCCTGTTATCACTGCGGGGATGACTGTGGAAAGTTCCCCGTGATCCTGGAGGACAAACCCTTCTGCTGCAATGGATGTAAGCAGGTCTATCTGTTATTGGATTCCTCTGATCTGTGTCAGTATTATGACCTGAATCTGCAGCCGGGGGTGACACCGCAGGGTAGTCCGGAATCAAACCGGTTTTCATTTCTGGACAATGATGATATCATCCAAAAACTGATTGATTTTCAGGATGACGTTTCAACCCGCATTCGTCTGATATTGCCGGATATGCACTGCAGTTCATGTATCTGGCTGCTGGAAAAATTGTATAGGCTGAACGATGCCATCACCGGTTCACAGGTGAATTTCCTTCAAAAGAAAATCACAATTCAGTTCGATCACCACTGTTTGTCTCTCCGCGCCGTTGTGGAGTTGTTGACGTCGATCGGATATGAACCGCGGCTGAATCTCTATGACATGGAAGAAGCTTCCCTTCCGAAATCCCGGAAAACAATGTATATCCAGATAGCGATCGCCGGATTTTCATTCATCAACATCATGTTGCTAAGTCTGCCGGATTACCTTTCAGGCGGCAGACACATCGGCGAATCATTTGAACGTTTTTTCGGATATCTGAATATACTGCTGGCGCTTCCCGTTTTGCTGATCAGTTCGAGGAGTTATTTTTCCTCTGCACTCACCGGTCTGCGGCAGAAGTTTATTAATATTGACGTCCCCATCGTTCTTGGAATTGTCGTACTTTTTATCCGAAGTGTATTGGAAATTGTTCTTCGAACCGGTGCGGGATACATGGATTCATTTACGGGTCTGGTTTTTTTATTACTGGTGGGGAAGCTTTTCCAGCAAAAGACCTTCGACTCGCTTTCGTTCGACCGGGATTACCGGAGCTATTTCCCCGTATCCGTTCACAGAAAAACCCCGGAAGGAGAAGTAGCGGTGCCGTTATCTGAACTTGCAGTGGGGGACCGAATTTTGATCCGTAACGGCGAGATCGTACCGGCGGATTCAATCCTGTTGAAATCCTCCGCTTTCATTGACTATAGTTTTGTTTCCGGGGAATCCCAGCCCGTGACAAAAGTATCCGGCGATATTATTTTTGCCGGGGGGATACAGACCGGGGGATTGATTGAGTTGGAAGTGATCCGTGAATTGTCACAAAGCTACCTCACCGGATTATGGAACAAAACCGGTGATGCGAATCGCTCTCACAGGGAGATCATGCAGGTTACCGACCGTATCAGCCGATATTTTACTCTCGCTATTCTGGCGATTGCCGGCGCTTCCGCAATTTATTGGATTCTGCATTCACCCGTGATGGCCTGGGATGCGTTCACATCCGTACTGATCGTCGCCTGTCCCTGCGCATTGGCTTTATCCGCACCGTTCACGTTGGGAAATATTCTTCGGATATTCAGCCGGAACGGACTGTATCTGAAGAATGCGCGGGTTATTGAGGCGATGGCAAAGACAGATACCCTGGTTTTCGACAAGACTGGAACACTGACCTACGGAGGGCAAAGCAGACTTCAGTTTACGCCGGTTAACGGTCAATCTGAAAAATTATCACCCCGGGAATCAGGATGGATCAGATCACTGGTGAATCAGTCAAGTCACCCCAAAAGTCAGGCAATTAACCGGGGACTCTCACCGGCCCGTTTTATGCCCGTCGCAGAATTCCATGAAAAACCGGGAGAAGGAATATCCGGCATTGTGGATGGTCACCGGATACAGGCAGGTTCAGCATCCTTCATCGGACAGAATACAGATGAAAGGCCCGCCACTCAGGTGTGGGTTGCCTTCGATCAACAGGTGATCGGGTGTTTTTATCTGCAGGAGGTTTTCCGCAGGGAACTCCGGACCGTCGTTCATCAGATCAGAGCTACCCACGAGGTGATTTTGTTGACCGGAGATAACAATCGGCAAACAGGAGATCTTTCTCCTATCTTTCAACCGGAAAATATGCATTACAACCAGTCGCCTTTTGATAAGTTAGATTTTATTGAAAAACAGATTCAATCGGGTCACAATGTGCTGATGCTCGGTGACGGACTGAACGATGCGGGTGCGTTACAGCAGAGTCACGTAGGTATCGCTATTTCCGAAGAAAAAAACACCTTCTCACCCGCCAGTGATGCCATTTTAAATGCCAGTGGATTTTCCCGGTTACCTCTATTTATCCGGCTGGCTAAGGCAGGGATCACCATCATTTTAGCCAGTATTGGCATTTCGTTTTTATACAATATCATCGGATTGGGATTTGCCGTTACGGGAAGGTTATCTCCGTTGATCGCTGCGATTCTTATGCCGGTAAGTTCCGTCACCGTGATCCTTTTTGCCACCGGCATCAGCAATCTTGCCGCATTAAAAATGGGATTGGGTAAAACCTTGAAATTTTAACCTGGGTGGGGTTGGGTAATTCATCGGGGCGCAGGATCATCCGCATTCCCGTCGCGGATGATCAGCCCTCCGTGATCTGTTCCAGTAGTATTTTTAATCCTTCCAGGTAACTGCCTTTTCCCAAGCCGGCGATTTGATTGATGCAGACTTTGGATATTACCGAGATTTGTCTGAATGCTTCCCGGTGGTGAATGTTTGATAAGTGGACTTCTACGGTCGGAATATCTACCGCAGAGATGGCGTCCCGTATGGCATATGAATAATGGGAAAACGCAGCGGGATTGATAATGATACCGTCCGCCCAATGTCTTTCATCATGCAGGGTATTTATGATATCTCCCTCATGATTTGACTGATAAAATTTAAATTTATGACCGGCGGCCTCCGGGCAGGTTTCCAGCCACATCATGAGTTCTT
>CAYPCW010000065.1:0-9380 GCA_964409335.1 uncultured bacterium | reverse complement strand
GTTGAACTGCGCAACAAAAAAGACCTCATCAACCAGTTTATCGCTTCGCTTGATATCCATTCGGTGGTGGATGAAGACTGGCAGAAGTATGTGGCAAAGAAAAGAAGCGAGGAACTGGAAGAGATTATCAGGCACGAAAATCTTGATCGTGACGAAACCTATAAATTCGTGCGCAACGCCTTTCGCAACGGCAGTGTTGCAACTACGGGCACCGATCTGGCAAAAGTATTGCCGCCGGTATCACGCTTTTCCCCCGGAGGCGAGCGTTCCAAAAAACGCGAGAGTGTTCTGGATAAATTAACACGCTTCTTTGAGCGTTTCTTTGGTATTTCTGGTGGAAAGATATAGCAAAACAGATAACAAGGTGCTTCACCGGTCGGTAATTCCGCTAAGCTCCATTGCCGCCGGTGAGCTTGGACGGTTAATGTATAACTTTAAACAATAGGAATAGATAACTGATATTCAGTATGATAAAGAATATTCTTAACCTATGCCATCCAAATAGATTTGATATTTACAAATTCACGAATCCCAATGTATGATAATTCACGACCGTAACCCGATCGTTTGATACCTCCAAAGGGAAGTCGGGGATCGGACATGGTCATCCCATTGATAAAGACCGCCCCGCTTTCTATCTGCCTTGCCAAGGCTTCGCCCTTTTTCAGGTCCCGGGTCCAGAGGGAGGCACCCAGTCCAAAATCTGAATCATTGGCTACGGCAATGGCTTCATCCGTATCCTTGACTGGAATAATGGCCGATACCGGGCCGAATGTTTCCTCGTGATACAGGCTCATACCCGATCTGACCTCTGTCACGATCGTTGGTTGATAATAAGCACCAGGCCCCTCGATGATCTGCCCCCCCAATAGCAAATGGGCACCCATCTTGAGTGAATCCTGCACCTGTCCATGTAAATCATCCCTGAGATCGATACGAGCCATGGGACCAACTTGTGTTTTATCGTCCAGGGGATCTCCAATGATCATTTTAGACATGATCTGCTTTTGTTTATCCTCAAATTCTCGCCGTCTGGATTCAATCACGATGAATCGCTTGGCTGCAATACAACTTTGTCCGGTATTTACCATTCTCGCTTCTACTGCGGTTCTGGCACAAATCACTACGCTAAACAAAAAAGAAGTCAACAAGGTATATGATCCGGCTTGCGGTTCCGGTTCGCTTCTTTTGAAGTTTGCCAAGATTCTCGGCAAGGAAAATGTAAGAATAGGATTCTTTGGGCAGGAAATCAACCTCACGATCTATAACCTCTGCCGGATCAACATGTTTTTGCACGATATCAACTACAATCACTTTGATATTGCCCACGGCGACACGCTGACCGACCCGAAGCACTGGGATGATGAGCCCTTTGACGCGATAGTTTCCAATCCACCCCGGGGCGGTCTGCCTGCCGTGACAAGTACGGTGCAGGCAGGCGCTTCGAGGAGAAGCTCGCAGAGCTCAACCCGCACGAATTCCTCGTTGAATGGATAGACTGTAATTTCTAAAATAACCGGACTTTTTGATCATTTACATCCTTTGAGCCGCTGCAAGCTGTGAAATCTAAATCAAACAATTTCTGAAAACTACCAGACCATTAAATATTGAATATTGTCTTATAACGATCCTCAAGAAAGGTTTACCTTTTATCATAAAGCTCAAGGAGAATACTATCCGGGAAAACATGACCGGGATAACTTCCGTTTATCATCCTGTAAATGATTTAGATTCCACCTCAATATTTTACCGGGAAATTCATGAAATATTATCTGTTGGTCAATCCCCATGGCGGACTAAAAAGGGGGAAGCTCCTTCTTGAACAGGTGAAGCCGGTGTTTCGGCGTGCGGGATTTGATCTGAATATTATCGACAGCACCTTTGCGGGACATATCCGCGAACTTGCACACCAACTGGATTATTCCGGCTATGACGGATTTATCCTGATCGGCGGGGATGGTTCCATGCACGAAATGGTGAACGGAATGCTATCCCGACCGGACCGGAAGCAGCTCCCAATCGGGCTGATCCCCGGGGGAACGGGTAATTCTTTTATGCATGATCTCGATTTGCTGGACCCCGTCAAAGCCGCCGAAACAATCATCGACGGGTTCACCCGCCCTATCGATGTGCTGGAAATAGCGATTAACAACATCCGGCGGTACGCCTTCAATATCGTGGGGTGGGGGCTGGTGACCGATGTGGGGAAACACGCAGAACGATTCCGGTGGATGGGTGAGCGCCGGTACACATTTACCAGCATTTTCGAAGTGTTGAATCTCAAACCCCGACCCGCTCAGCTGGTTTTTGGCGATACCCGGATCATAGATGACTTCAGTTTGATCATCGCCTGTAACACCTGTCACACGGGCAAGGGGATGAAAATGGCGCCAAAAGCCAAACTGGACGACGGATTAGTGGATTTGGTGATCATTCGATATGGAGCCAGCCGGCTGAAATTACTGGCAACCCTTCCTAAATTATTCAAAGGTTCACATATTTTTGATCCGATGGTGGAATATCATCAGGTCAGGGAATTTTCGCTGATCCCAAAAGTAGACGAAACCCTGAACATCGATGGAGAATTACTGGGATCCACACCCATTCATGTGAAAGTCAATCAACAAAAAATTACCGTATATGACCGGGGAAAAAATGAAAATTAAACCATATTACACGTACCGGGCACAGGTGGTTTCCGTCTATGACGGAGATACCTGCACGGTAGATATCGATCTTGGATTGGGAGTCTGGGCCAGGGGCGAAAAAATCCGTCTGTACCGTATCAACGCTCCGGAATTGCGGGGAGATCAACGGGAGGCGGGGCTGATCTCACGAAACCGCCTGAGGGAACTCATCGGGGGTAAATTTATCACGGTTGAGACCATCAAAGACAAAAAGGGAAAGTACGGCCGTTACCTCGGCGAAATTTGGCTGGAAACTGAAAAGGGCGCTGTCTCGAATATCAACGATTTGCTGGTGTCTGAAGGTCTCGCTGAATATAAAGCGTACTAAGAAATCGCGTTTTAACTATTCAATTTACGCCACATACCCGTTCATTACCTTGCCCGCAAGTAATGTCATTGTGTCAGCGCCTGAAATGGGCTGAAACCTTTGAATATCGGTCGAGTATTCCATCCCATGTTATGGAACCATACCTATAAAGGACCAGCCATCTGTCATTGGAACGAAATACGTAAAGTGAGTAATTTTACCGAATTAATTATCTGGAAATCCGTGGTAAATAAATCCATATATGCATTTCTTGCTGTTTTTTTATCCCTGAAACACTTCCGCACCGGACTGGTGCCGGTTCTGATATTCCCCTTATTATTACAGATCACCAGGGGGCAAAATAATCCGTCGCTCGCAGTGATCCGGCATACAGCAGAGGCTCATGTGCAGCACCAGCAGTTCACGGATGCCGCCCTGGAATATGAAAAAATCCTGTACCTGCAGGAAATCGTTCTGGGGTCTGACCATCCGGATATCGTCAATACATTGGTGCGCCTGGGGGAAATATACATGATCACCGGTGAACTGGAGAAAGCAGACCGGTATCTTCAGCGAGCGGTGTCCATCCGTTATCATCAGGTGTTAGAGACGCAGGCAGAACTTTACACGCCTCTGAAAGACCTGATCAATCTGTATGCTCTGAAAACCGATAACGAACGGCTGCAGTTTGTCTCTTCCCGTCTCGCAGAACTGATGGAAATGGATCAACAATGGCAGGAAGATTCTCTGCTGTTTAACTGGACCCTGCCGCGATGGGAATCAAAATTTCAATTCAAAAGTCTCTTTCCGGACTCACTGGGCTTTCAACGATTTACACGGAATGAAGAATCCGATGATCTGATGAAATTGGGACACTCATATATCGACGCCGGACTCTACACAGAAGCCGTCGAAAGTTTTTCAAAAGCGCTCCTTCTGGATACCGAATCTCTGAGTGTGGACTACTTCTATCAGTTTGCTCTCCCCGACACTGCCCAGTATGATGGATTTTACAACGCCATGATCCTGCAGAAAGTCAGCGGAAATGCCAGTGATGCCGTGGATTTTTACCTTGCGCTGGTGAACATCGCCCGTCAGGATACAGCCGCAGCAGCCTTCAATATGCTCGACTATGTGAAATCACAGCCGGGCGATTTCAGAGGAAATTTTATCCTGGGTGATCTGTACACGTCCATGGGCGACAATTTTAATGCTTTGGTGAATTATCAAAAATCCGTGTTTATCCAGCCCGATGATATTCGCGCCCGTTTTGCCACGGGAAGTATTTTATCGAAACTAAAGGAATATCCTGATGCAATTCAGGCATTTGAAATCGTTCTCAAGATGGACCCGGAACATCCGCAGGCGCTCTTTGAAATGGGCGCTATTTACATCGCAATGGAACAGTATCAGAAATCCATCCCCTATCTGACAAGGGCGCTGATTCGCAATCCGGCAAACGCCGAAACCTATTTTAATCTTGGACTCGCCAACTACCGGTCGGACAATAACTCCAAAGCAATTGAGGCATTACAAAGCGCCATCAATCTTGATTCAGAACATCTGAGGGCGCATTTCTATCTGGGGCGGATCTATGAAACGCTTCTCAAGGCGGACCAGGCGCTGATTCATTATGAAAAAGCACGGCGGATATCTCCCGATGTTCCGGAAGTAAACTACTATCTGGGAAAATTGAGCTATCGGCTGGAACATTATCAGGACGCGATGGAACCCTTGCGGGATTTCGTTATAGCGCATCCCGACAGCGTCAATATCATAAAAATGCTGGGGGATGTATTCATGCGGGAGCATCGGTATACCGAAGCTGTGGATGTCTATTCGCGATTGAAAAACCTGGAACCCGGGCAGACATCTCATTATCTTCAGATTGGGTTTGCCTTTGAACAGTTAGGCGATCTTCCACACGCTCTCGAAACCTATGATGATCTGCTGCTCATCGATCCCCAGAACAGCGACATTTTATACAAGCTGGGATTGATCTGTAATAACACCGGTGCATATGACAAGGCGGTCTCGTATTTACAGTCTGCGCTGAATTTTGGAAACCCAACCATGAAAATGCACTACCAACTGGCGCTTGCTTACGGCGGGTTAAAAAAATATTTGCAGGCGCTGCTGTCATTTCAGAATGCGGCAGAGCTGGCGCCGGAAGATATGCAGATCCAATACCAAATGGGCGTGGCGATGATGCAGTTGGAAATGTATCCTGAAGCAGCGGAAAAACTATTGCGATACACTCAGGCGAATACAAAGGACCCTGTCGCCAATTTTCTTATGGCAGAAACTCTGTACCTTGCGGGAAGTTATCAGGCGGCGATTACCTTTTTCAACCGCGTCCTGCGATCAAATCCTGATGACCCGAAATCCCAGTATTTTATTGGAAAATGTCTTTTTAAATTGGGGCATTTTGAGGAAGCTGCGAAGTCTCTGAAGAGAGCATTGAATACGGATCCGGATGATCCCGAAACCCATTATACCCTAGGCTTAACGTATATCGAATTGAAAAAATACCGGCTGGCGGGTAACGAACTGACTATTCTTTACATGCTGGACCGTGCCCTCTATGATTCACTCAATGTGCGGATGGAGAGTCAGCCCTGATCTTTGCGGCTGTTCCGGCCGGGGAACCGAACCGGGTGTACATGAGAATATGATGCTCAGGGGATCATATTGCGGGAAAACACTATGCCGATACCGATCGCCAGGATTCCGGTGGCAAGACTGACAACAACATAGCCGGCTGCTTCATTTAATGCACCAGCCTTCAGCATTTGATAGGTTTCCATGCCGAATGCCGAAAACGTCGTGAATCCTCCCAGGATTCCAATCACAAAAAATTCCTGCAATGGCCAGGAGTAAATTCGTTCTATTATAAATCCGGTAAAAATCCCAAGCAACAGACATCCCAAAAAATTCACAGCCACGGTTCCCCAGGGAAATCCGTGTTGCATAAACCGGGTGACCAAACCTGCGGTGGCGTATCGTAAAACAGCGCCGATGAATCCGCCGGTACCGACAAACAGGATGGATTTCATTCGTTAAAAAGGAATATCATCGTCGGAATTGGAGTCGTCGAAAGGTGCATCTACGCCGGAAAACGTGCTTCCCGGTTTCATCGGCGGTTCAAATCCTCCGGTCATAATATCGCCGCCATATTCTTTCATCGCTAATTGCGTGACCTTGTTTTTCAATTCCCGTTCGGCGTAAACCGTATCATGATATTGTTCGTCATTACCTTTCTGGCTGGGAAATCCCACAAAATAACCAGTGGGACCTTCCACCAGTTTAAATCCTTTTATCGTAAATCCTTCTTCAGTCTGCAAATCAAAAAATGCTCTGACTTTCCCCCACTGACCCTTATTCATGCGTTCAATGTTCAATTTTATTCCTTTTAAAACCGAAGAAATTTAGGCAGGAATTCCCCCCTTATCCATGACTGTAAACATCAAAATGTGAGCCGAACTTCTGTAAATTTAGAGTGATATTAAATTCTCAAATGACTCGGCGCACTCATATTCCGATGATGAAACACCCATGAAAAAGATCATTTTAGGCATACACGGACTCGGCAACAAACCGCCGGCGCCACTTTTAAACCATTGGTGGCGGGAATCAATCCGTGACGGAATGATTGCCGCCGGGTATCTTCCTCCGGATTTTCAATTTGAACTGGTGTACTGGGCGGATCTGCTTCATCCTCTCCCCCTTGACCCCGGCCAGAGTGATAAAGATCATGAGCTATTCCTGTCCGAGCCCTACATCCCTCCGGATACGGGAGTCCCGCTCAAGACAAAAACCGTTCACCGAAAAATGTTGGACTATCTTGAAAAACAATTGGATAAACTCCTCCTCAACGAAGATTACACCATCAATTTTACGGCGGTGACGGATTCGATTATCCGCCATTACTTTCACGACCTTGATTGTTATTATTCCGATGATTGCATGACGGCAGGTGAAAGCGGGTATCCGGCCCGGTTTGCCATCCGTGAACGGTTGAACGGGACTCTTCGCCGGTTTGCCAAAAAGGAAATCCTGCTTCTGTCTCATTCTATGGGCAGCATTATCGCTTACGATGTGCTTATCCGGTCGGCGTCGGATGTGGCGGTTGACACCTGGATTACGGCGGGATCCCCGCTGGGACTCCCTATCGTGATCAGTAAAATCGTCTCGGAATATCAAAACCACCTGAAAAAAATTCACCGGGTGAGAACCCCTGATAATATCAATACGGCATGGCACAATTTCTCCGATCTGGAGGACAAGGTCGCGATGGATTATGCCCTTGCAGGAGATTATGAGAACAATTCCAAAGGCATCCGGGTACAGGACAAGGTCGTCACCAACCGGTACGCCTGTAACGGAAAATCAAACGTGCATAAATCCTTCGGGTATCTCCAAACCCCGGAACTGGGAAACGCGGTTTATCATTTTCTCACCCGGAAGAAACCAATATTTTGGCGTCAATGGATTTCCCGTTTGCAGGCGTCTGTATCCGCCACGTTTTGGGACCGGCTCCCAAACCGGTGGAAGCGGCATGAATCGCAATGATTTAATCGCCCGGCAGCTGCCGGGTAAGGTCTGGGATTTCATCGTCATCGGTGGCGGCGCTACCGGACTGGGTGTCGCCGTGGACGCCGCATCGCGAGGGTTTGATGTATTGCTTCTTGAACGGGGCGATTTCGGATGCGGAACCTCCAGCCGGAGCACCAAACTCGTTCACGGGGGCGTCCGGTATTTGCAGCAGGGCAATATTTCACTCGTGCTGGAAGCGTTGAAAGAGAGAGGCATCCTCAGGGAAAATGCACCCCACCTCGTCCATGACCTGCCATTCGTAGTCCCAAATTATGATTGGTGGGAAGGTCCATTTTACGGCATCGGTCTGAAAATTTACGATTTGCTGGCAGGTAAACACGGGTTTGGTGAGTCACGTCATTTATCGAAGGAAGAGACCATAGAGCATATTCCCACGATTGAAACCGGGGGGTTGTTGGGCGGCACCCTCTATTACGACGGTCAATTTGACGATGCCCGGCTGGCTGTAAATCTCGCTCAAACGGTATATGAGCAGGGAGGAATACCCCTGAACTATGTGTTAGTGAACAAGTTAGTAAAATCCGGCGATATGGTTTCGGGTCTTGTCGCCACCGATCTCGAAACCGGTCTTTCATTTCGATTATCAGCCCGTTCTGTGATCAACGCGACCGGCGTGTTTACCGATTCAATCTGTATGCTGGACGACCCCGGCGCTCCCGCCATGATCGCCCCCAGCCAGGGGATTCATTTGGTTTTGGATGAATCCTTTCTCCCCGGAAACAGTGCAATCATGGTGCCCCACACCGATGACGGACGGGTATTGTTCGCCATCCCATGGCATCACCGTACCCTGGTGGGCACCACTGATACACCTGTATCTGAAATTGCTGAAGAACCGGTGCCCATGCCGGAAGAAATCGATTTTTTACTGAAACACGCCGCCCGGTACCTCACCCGCGATCCTTTACCTTCAGACGTACTGAGTGTGTTCGCAGGCTTACGCCCACTTGTGAAATCCGGTGAGGCAGCAAACACATCCGCACTTTCCCGGGATCACACACTGCACATCTCCCGCTCCGGTCTCATCACCATCGCCGGTGGTAAGTGGACTACTTACCGCAAAATGGCAGAAGATACGGTGGATCAGGCAATCCTGGTCGCCCGGCTGAACCACCAACCCTGTGTCACGATGGACCTGCAGTTGCACGGGTATCATTTGCATCCGGAAAAATTCAATCATCTGGCGCCTTACGGCGGTGATGCTCCCGCCATTCTGGATATGCTGTATTCCCGGTCCGAATGGTTAAAACCCATTCATCCACAGTTTGATATTTGTGCAGGAGAAGTCGTTTGGGCGGTTCGGCATGAAATGGCGAGAACCATTGAGGATTTTCTCTCCCGGCGGACCCGCTCTCTGCTTCTGGATGCCCGGGCAAGTCTCAAAATGGCGGCAGGTGTAGCGGAGATTATGGCTCTGGAATTGAATCGTTCAGGGGAATGGGTGAAAGATCAAATCGATGGTTATCACACGTTGGTGAAAAAATATATCCTTTGACACTTTTGGAGGAATATACTATTTTAGATTCAACGAATCTTTATGTAAATTCCGGCCGGCGTAGAAAGTGAAATGAGAATTAAAACGATGAAAATAAAACCAATGAAGAAACTGTTCATGTTAGGAGCCATCATGTTTGGACTGAATCTGTTATCCGGATCGGGGCTGGAGGCGGGACTCCCCGCACCGGATTTCACCCTCCCCGATGAAAACGATACCCTCCACACCTTATCAGATTATCTGGGTCACCGGGTGGTGGTTTATTTTTACCCCA
>CAYPCW010000064.1:0-9609 GCA_964409335.1 uncultured bacterium | reverse complement strand
ACCGTTCGCCGCTGAGGGCATTATTTAGGGTCCACCCCCGTCCTGCGGACACCCCCGCCAGCGGGGGATAGTAATTCTCCAGCGGGGGACACAAGGGATGTTTTACCGAACCTACGCGGGGAGAATAGAACTAAATTGTTTCCTCCGGATAGGGTATCAATTATCCGTCTGCTCTCTTCTTTCCTATCAAAGGAATATGGTTCTTTTACTATTGTTCCGTAGCTGAAAGGATTTTATTTAATTTATGAGTTGAAAAATAACGACTTAATTTTACGGATTTCTATCCGTGAAAAGCCTCTGTACCGGTGATCAGAAGCTTTGTAGCTTTAATTATAAATTTAAAAAGTAAATTGGTTTTTAAGTGTTGAGGCATTGAACTGTTTAAATGTTGACTCGTTTAATTGTCGATATATAATTTCTTCTAAATCCGCGTCTTCTGCGAGGTTCAACTCTTGTATTTGACTGCCGACTCCCGCCATGTCCGGTAAGATCAGGATCTACCGTTAAGAAATTATTTTTAAATGAAATAATTCGCACCGGGTACTATCGGTATCATTTAAAATTTCCTCTGCCAATGCGCCGAACTCTTTTTTAATCATCTGATTATCCACGGGTATGACCCAATTGTTAGCATCCGGGCTTTCGAATGAAAATGATTTGAAAAGATTAAATATTTCAACCGGGTCCACGGGAGCTTCTTTTTGCTATGCTTCGTTTATCAATTTACGCCACTTCAGCAACTTTTCCATTTTCAAATTGATATTTAATACCTGTTCTTGAACAGGCTGCATTTCCGTTTTTGTCAAATTTAAGTTTTTTACCGGCCTCGCTCACCCAGCCAACAACTTTTCCGGGAACACCGATAACAAGCGCATAATCCGGAACATCTTTAGTAACAACAGTACCGGCGCCGATCATACAATGTTTACCCAGGGTATTCCCGCAGATAATCGTTGCATTCGCCCCGATCGATGCCCCTTCTCTGATACGTGTTTTAATATAAAATTCTATCCCAACCTGCGGGTATTTACATTTGGGATCAAGGATATTCGTAAATACCATCGAAGGGCCGCAGAATACGTAATCCTCTAATATTACACCTTCGTAAATCGAAACATTATTCTGAATTTTGCAGTAATTACCGATTGTCACGTTATTACCCACATTCACATTTTGACCCAGCACACAGTTTTTCCCGATAACCGCACCAGACTGGATATGGGAAAAATGCCATATTTTTGTGCCGTCACCAATCGTCACATGATCATCAATGCAGGCGGATTCGTGGGCGAAAACTTTTTTATCATCCATTTTAGTATCCTTTGTGAATATCATTAAATCGCTGAATTTTTTTCCATGCCGGGTTTCGGACTTTCTGTTTATCTGTTCAAATTCTCCGTCGCATCTTCAAGAATTTTCATGACCTCGACGGCGCTTTCACCATTTGAGATTGTGATTGGGTCGCCATTTAAATGGTCTGTAAAATATTTCAACTCGGCGGTCAGGGGCATGGTATTATCATACTCCACAAACCAGGCGGCGCCGCTTCTGGGGATTGGTTTTCCCTCCTGCCATGATACGCTTTTATCGTAATACACCAGGGGTTTTCCTTCCTGGGAGTCTTCGAACCGGATCATTCCTTTACTGCCCACCACCACAAAACGGTGTTCTTTAAACGGATGCAGCCAGCTGACAAAAATATGTCCCATCGTTTTGCCGGGATATTCTAGTGTGGTAATTGTGGTGTCATGAACGCCATCCTGCAGAATATCCATTCCCCTGGAGGTCACTTTTACCGGCATCGACTCTGTTAGATACTGGAAGAGGGCAATATCATGAGGCGCAAAACTCCAAAAAACATTTTCTTCCGTACGGATCGTACCCAGATTTATCCGGTTACTATAGAGATATTGAAGTTTACCCAGTGTGCCGTCTGTCAGCATCTGCTTGATTTTTTGAAATGCAGGGTGGAACAATAAAACATGTCCCACCATGAGATTCACCTTTTTTGATGCTGCCATTTCTTTCAGGGCTACCGCTTCAGCCGCTTTGAGGGTGAGCGGTTTTTCGACCAATACATGTTTACCGGCAGTCATTACCTGTTTGGCGATGGCAAAATGGGTTTCCGCCGGGGTGGCAATGGTGAAACCGTTAAAATCTTCATTCAGAGCTTCTGCTACGGTCGAAAAACAGGGTACATGAGGGAATTTCTCCTGAAAAGCGGCCAACACCGTAAGATTAGATTCCACAATTCCCCCCAGATAACCCAGATTGTGGAGGGTCGTGATATGGTTTTTTCCCCAGCGTCCGGCGCCGATGACACAAACTGATGACATATTATAAATTCTCTTTTTTGGCGGGGTTTAGATTAGAATAAAGATAAAATTAAAAAGTATAAGCATACCCGGCGTAGTCGGACCTATCCACCTGAGCCGGATCACGTTTGACCCGGGGTACGATACAATGCCCACATGGTCTGAAGGATGGTTTCCAGATCAGAATATCCGGGTGCCCAGTCTAAAATTTGGTACGCCCCGGAGGATAGTGCAATGAGTTCATCCGGGTCGCCGGGACGTCTTTCCGCGACATGATAAGGGATGGTTTTTCCGGTTACTTTTTCCGCTGAATGGATCACATCCATAACCGTGTATCCGATTCCGGTTCCCAGGTTTATTGTGATATCTGCTTTATTTTCTGTCAAATAATTCATGGCTTTGATGTGTGCTGCCGCCAGGTCTGTCACGTGGATATAATCACGGACACCGGTACCATCCGATGTTTCATAGTCATTCCCAAAGACCTGTACTTTCTCACGGATACCTGCGGCGGTTTCCAGGACAATTGGGAGTAGATTTGCACAGTTTCGTTCCGGCTCTGCAATTCTACCCTTTGGATCATATCCCGCCGCATTAAAATACCGCAATGCGGCGAATCGGATGTCTTTGAGCTGACTGTACCATTGCAATAATCGTTCAATCTCCAGTTTGGTAAACCCATAGAAATTGATTGGGATCGTGGGATGATTTTCATCAATGGGATTGTATCCCGGATATCCGTACACCGCTGCAGTTGAGGAAAAAATAATATTTTTCACTCCGTGTGAAACCATCGCATTCAGGATGTTGATTGAGCCGGTAATGTTTTGTTTTGCAAAAGATCCGGGATTTATCATGGAGTCGCCGGCAGATTTCAATGCTGCAAAATGAAAGACTGCATCAAAAGATGAAGAATCGAAGGCTGCATGCAGCATGGGTTCGTCCAGTATATCGCCGTGAATAAATTTGGCGGACAGAGATATATTTTCCGATGTCCCGTGGAGAGATTATCAAATACGGTGACCTGATGTCCCTGCTCCAGGAGTTCTAAAACTACATGACTGCCGATGTAGCCGGCGCCGCCGGCGATTAAAATTTTCATGGTATCAGGGATAAATTAGAAAGGTTAAAAGATAAAATACGGTTGCAGAGAATAAGGCACATTTGATAAATTAAATGTTAATTATTTCTTTTAGTCGATTTTGAGTTAGCGCCTTGTGCTTCATCCTTATTTGCACCGGCAGATGTTGCTGCTTTAACAAGTTGGTTTATCATAATTTTATGTTCTGTTGTTTTTGGAAGGTTCCTTGAATATTTAATTACCCTTATGACAAAATCGAATAATCTTTTAGCTAATCCCTCATCCATAAAAATCAATATATAAATTTTCCTTTACCGTTTATCATTGAAAAAAAGAATAATCTGCGGGTAAACTCACCATGATTCATTCTTTCGCCCTGATGGTTCGGCAGGCTCACTGTGAACCTGTGGAATTATCTCTGCCATAAAAAATATCATCAGCAATCATTTTGATATTCTTCATAAAATATTTTTTATCTGGTTTTTCAATCCATCTAATCTCATTTAGATATTGTTCAGGAAAAGACAAAAGGAGTTCGTAAAAAACATCCGGCTCCGCACCTGCTTCCTTTGATTTTGCTTCATTGACCAGTTTTTTCCAGTTAAATTGCTGATGCCGGGAAATTGTAAAAATATCAACAACGTCTTTCGGTTCATTTCTAAATAAAGCGGTAAGTTTATTTGAAAGAATATTCTGCCAACTGTCTATTTTTCCAAGAGTTTTATGGTAGTTGAAACCTCCATAATGTTTATCAATATCGTTGATCATTTCAATTCGCAAATCCACATTCGGATATTTCTTTGTTGTGATATCAAAACGTGTATATTGCACTCCACGCAGAATACTATTTAAATTCAGGTAAAATCCCGCAGTCTTCTCCGGGTCTGTCAATGCCGATAATACACTTTCGATATAAGACGGGTAGTTCTCTTCAGAATTGACGAAGAGGTCAAGGTCGTCAGAATACCGGTGGTTATAATAATATCTGCTCAGTGCGGTACCACCGGAGAGAAAAAAGGGTGTCTTTAAATCTGCAACGACTTTCAACACCCCATTTTGCAAAGGATAAAGTTTCTCCCTGTAGTATTTTTCGAATTCGTTCATATTTTAATTTTTGTTCCGGAAAACGCAGTTGATTAATAATCGATGGCGTCAGGGAACACCTGATTGTATCAATACCTATTAAATCTATCAGTTCATACCAGCTTAGTTTTTCCAGCGCACGGATAAATAGGTGCTCAAAATCCCAATGACCCGCCATTTCTTTTTCTTTTCGAAAGACTGCAATGATTTCATCAGATGATATTATATAGTCCCAATTCAATTTATGAATGATCTTTTGAATATTTTTATCATTCTTAGGATAAGAATTTGTTTTGTTTAACTCTCTATACAAAATCTAAACCTGATAAAATTATTAATAGAACTTTATATGTGCTGGATTCAGATTGAATTTTCATATTTTGTTTGATTTCTCTGGGCGGCTATCACGGTTCAACAGACGTTCGACACACGTCTATGGGTAAGCTCCCATAACAAATAAGGATTATTTATTCTCCCCGCCATAGTAATGATAGTAGTACTGATAGTAATAATAATACGAATCATAAGATGAGCGTTTCGACACACTGTTTAAGACGGCGCCCGTCAGGTTCGTATTCACGCCCTGAAGGCTCTGCAGCGCGCGGGTCAGTGATTCTTTTATTGTACTGCCGGCTTTCACGACGAGAACCATAGAATCTGTTTCGGTTGAGATCATCGTCGCATCGGTCACTGCCGTGATTGGGGGGGAATCAAATAAAATGATATCCCATTCCAACTTCAATTGTGCGATCAATGACTTCATTCGTTTTGAACCCAGTAGTTCTGAGGGGTTGGGCGGGGAAATTCCTGCAGGAACGATAAAAAGATTGGGAATTTCCGTTTCCCGAATAATGGTGTTAAAATCCGTTTCATTCCCGCTGAGATAATGGCAGATACCCGGGTCGCGGTTTATTTCAAACACCCGGTGAATAACGGGACGGCGGAGGTCTGTATCAAGCAAAAGCGTTTTCTTCCCCAAATTGGCAAAGGTGATGGCGAGGTTGGTGACGGTCGTGGTTTTCCCTTCACCAGGACCCGGACTGGATACCAGGATCGTTTTAATGGGTTCCTCCGTCTGGCTGTATAAGATATTGGTACGGATCATCCGATATGATTCGGATACCGGAGATTTGGGGTCTTCTTTAGTCACGAGATGCCGTCGAATATTGGCGCCGCTTTGTCTGAAAAATTTCCCCGTGAATCCATTTTGATCGTCTTTTTCATCTCCGTTGGGGTCTGCTCCGGAATTCCCATTTTCCGCGATTGACTTTCCGTTGCCATTCGATTTTCGTTTTCTCTGATACTGCTGCCCGACTTGCGGGACTACCCCCAGGAGAGCCAATCCCATTTTTTCAAAATAATCCACAGACCGGATGGTGTTATCCAGATATTCCTGCAAATAGATGATCCCTGCGCCGATCCCCAGCCCCAGAATGAGCCCGATCAGTGCATTTCGTTTATTTTTAGGCGACGTTCTCAAATGGGGTTCCACGGCAGTGTCAATGATTCGAATATTCCCGGCTTCCGAGGCCACAGAAATTCGCGTCTCTTCCAGTTTCTGTCTCATGAATCCGTAGATTCCGGCGAGTACGGAACGATCTCTTTCCAAACGGGCATAATTGAGTTGTTTTTCCGGAAGCTGGTTTAAATCCTTTGTATACAGGGCAACCAGCTTCCCATATTCTACCGAACGGACTTCCATTTCGGATAATTTTGCTTCGGTGGATAAAGCCTCTTTGATAAGTTCCTGTCGATATTCCAGAGGGTCAGCCACCGACAATCCCTGTGCGATAAGGTTTTGGGTCTCTTCATTGAGTTTGTCTTTTAACAGGTTAATTTCATTGACGAGCGATTTTACAGCCTCATGTTTCTCACCGTATAAATTTGTATTTCGGATTCGCTCAGATTCTTTCGCTCCGATCTCGGTTCTCAATGCCAGCAGACGCATGTTGATGGAACTCTGCAGTTGTTCCACCAGTTTTCCTTCTTCCGTGGATAACTTCGATGAAATGTAAGATTTCCTCTCTTTTTGAATATTTACTTCAGCCACGGATTCTAAATATTTTGAGTCTGCATTCACCAGTTGATCAAGCAGCGATTGTGAATTCCCTTCCAGACTAAAAATATTTTCCGTTTCCTGGAATTTTTTCAGTCTGTTTTCTGCGACGGCTAATTCTACTTCTTTTTCTATCAGTTGCTCTTCCAGAAAACTCCTGAGATTCAGAGATTCTTCCGCATTCCATTCTTTATCCAGATGCTGAAAAACCTGAGTGACGGTATTGGTAAGCAACGCTGCCTCATCGGGAAAAGGACTCGTACACTTGATAAATAACATATCGGTATTTCGCTTATTCTCTACGTTTATGACCCCCTTTAGTCTGTTCACAAACCGGCTAAATAGCGAATCGGCCAGAAAGTCCTCCACATAAAAAACGGAATCGGGACCTTCCGGTTCAAAAGTTCCCAAAGTAAAGATCTCTTTAAACAGTCGTTGTAGATTTTCCCCTCTGGGATGGAATTTCCGGGTACCGAAGAGGGTGAGATTATTCCGGTGTGGGGAGTTCCATAATTGTGTTACCATTTCTTCTGCCACCCGTCGGGAGGAAACCATTTCGATCACGTTGTAAATATCCGTCATCTCTACACTTCCCGGAAATCCGAACAGGGATTTCATCCCCTGAGGCCGGTCGATCAGGATAGTAGCGGATGCCGTATAAACCGGTATAACCGTATAGGTGTAGTAAATGGTTATAAGGACGGCAATGAAAGTAGTGAGGACCATAAGCTTCCAACCCCGGCGTAACAGAAAAATGATCTCTTTGATACTCGGTCCCGGCTGTTCAAAGTCCTGTTGAAAATTTGGGTTATTCAATGTATTCATCCGATAATTTATTTCGTCCGGTCGCGATAATATAACATGGTAAAATACAGGTTCACCATACTCATAAGTGTATTGAGGGTACCGATATTCGTCATGATGTACGAGACGGAGGTTTGAGGAAAAATAAGGGTGTCATTGGGCTTGATCTCAACAAAATTCTGTCTGTAACCGGTTTCAAAAAACTGGTTCAGATCAATTTCGTAGGCGATGATTTCGCCCTCATCCGGGACTTCCCGAAACAATCTGACCTTCTTAAGATCCGCCCCTTTTTTGGGTCCCCCCACCACGGAAAGCAGGGTAGCAATATCAATACCGTCAAACACCAGGTGGCTGCCCGGTTTATTCACATGACCCCACACATTGACGTACATCAGGATATTTCCCAATTCGTCTGTGATATACTTTTGGCTGGAGAGCTGATAGCTTTTCATGTTCTCAGGCACATTTCTCCGGGTCTGCCCGGCAAATATCTCCTGTGGAAATATGATATCGGCCATAAACGTCAGCGCTAAAATGGTCGCTGTCAGCGCGTTAAAATTTACATATTTTTTTTTGGTTACTCTCAATATCACTAATTCCTTTTCTTAAACCAGTTAAAACGTTGCTTTTTTTCCGGCATAAATCTATCCTCGTCAATATCAACAATAATCGTATCACCCTGTAATATTTTCATGGGGTTAACCGTTACCCAGGACTCTGTAATTCCCCCCGCGAGTGATTTGCAAACTGTGACTGCCTCTTTTAAACAAAAATTTCTCTTCTGGTCGTCATGAGCATCGGAGCCGACCAGTTGACACAGGTTTGCCCTGACGATGTCGATAGCGGAACGGTGCGCGGATTTACCTAAAATCCCGGTGATACTCCCGGCATCTACCTGAATCAGACAGCCCGCACGGATCCATCTTCCCACAATCCCTAAATCCTCCTGGACGGGTTTATACCGTTCCGGGTGCGCAATGATGGGTGTGATTCCGTTCATCTTCAGGTCGAAGAGTACCTGCCGGTGAGACGAGGGCAGGTCCCGCGTCAGAAATTCGATAAGCATATATTTACCGTGACCCATAGTGACCATCGAGTGCTCACGGATATCCAGGAGGTTGGGGAGATAAAAAACTTCCGCCCCCAGATGAAGTTTAATACCAAGACCCTGTTTATCCGATTCAGTTTGCAGGGTTTCCAAAACGGGTAAACACGCTTTGACAGAAATATCCTTTCCGTCCACTTTTGGATGCTGGAAATGGACCGTATTCACCACATCGGTAATTCCCTGTTCTGCAGCCGTGTGCAGCATTCGCAATGACATCTCCAGAGATGTGGAACCATCGTCCACATTGGGTAAAATGTGATTATGAAAATCGAACATGGAGCAATGAATGAATTTCTTTTGATAAGTCTCTGATAAATTTCTGATTTTTAATCAATGGTATATGCCGATCTGATCCAACAATTTCTACAGCTCATCCACCGGGATACGGAGGGTATTTGCTGCTTTTGAATATAATTTTAGGAATACATCCTGCAACCACGTAGTGTCATCGCATTCCGGATGAATATACTGCTGAGCAATCAGACGCCTGGCTCTCCGGAGTTCCCGCAGTCCTGTGTCCCATCTGGGATCACAAGAAAAGATGTCTGTCAGCTCAATGGCACGCTCCAGGCAATTTTTATATTCTTCAGGATAGTCCCGGTTATTTCGGGCTCGATTCAATTCATTACAAATCATTAAAAGCTGTTGTTCTTTTGTAAATTCCGAAACTCTGGAAGATAGCCCGGGATGCCACATCATGATCCTGTTTTCTCCGGTGAAAATTGTTCAGTTGACGATAATAGCAAAGTTTCCGCGATGTCTTGAATTTCCTCTCGAATATGAGGGTCTTCCACTTCCATGTTAAAATTTTTATCGGAAGGACGAATATTGATCAACGCGGTGAATTCTAATCGTTCTTTTGCAGGTTTCGCCGGGTAATAATTGGCACCCCAAAGTTGGTTCTGGGAACTGCCGTTTGATAGCAGCATCGCTTCCCCATCTGAATGAAGTTCACCTCCCCCTGTGAGAATTTTCCGCTGGACATCCACAACGATTTTCATAAAGGATTTAAAATGGGCTGAACAAATATCATTCAAACGTTTTTGATTTATCTTTTCGGTAATTAAGAAAATCATTGTATACTAAATTTTTAAGCTTATAAAATGTCCCCCGCCAGCGGGGGACAGTAATTCTCCGGAGGGGGATACAGGGGGAGGATTCT
>CAYPCW010000063.1:0-10060 GCA_964409335.1 uncultured bacterium | reverse complement strand
TTTGAAGAAGCGGCTCAAATCGTATTCCACCGGGTCAGCCCGGTGGAATAATTTCGAATCCCAGTGAATTCCGGTTATTATACGTATGTGTTGGAAAGCCAGAAGGATGGCAGACATTATACTGGCTTCACCATGGATTTGAAATTACGATTTGAGCAGCACCTGCAAGGACAGGTGGAATCCACTAAGTACCGGCGTCCACTGAAGCTGATTTACTTCGAGTGGTGTCTATGCTTGGAGGATGCTATTCGAAGAGAGCAGTATTTAAAGACCCATTACGGCAGAATGTATTTGAAGAAGCGGCTCAAATCGTATTCCACCGGGTCCGGGGATTGACTATTTGGCTATTTGACTATTTGTCTCCCCGGCCTGTCGTAAAGACAGGCCGGGGAGACGGAACGAATTCAATCCAGTGAGCAACTACGATGAACTACCCGTGTACAAGGCCAGCTACGACCTGCTGCTGGAGATATTCAGATTCAGCAAGCACTTCAGCAAGGAATACAAGTACACCACAGGCACCAGCCTGAAGACTGAAGCCATGGAACTGATGATCCTGATCTACAGAGCCAACAGCACCACGGATAAAGCGGTCGTTATCCGGACCGCCCGCGAGAAGATTGAGATCATCCGGTTGTATGTCCGGTTGATGAAGGATCTTCATGAGATCGTTCTTGAGCGTTTCGCACAGGTAAACAAGTATATTGAAAATGTATCCCGTCAGTTCAGCCCCGTGAGATAAAATATGTATTATTATGTTTATGTTCTGAAAAGTGAAAAAGATAATATGAATTATGTTGGCTATACAAATAACTTAAAAAAACGGGTCAGTGAACATAATGAAGGCAAAGTTGAGTCGACAAAGAATCGATTACCATTAAAGTTAATATATTATGAAGGCTGTTTAAATCAGCTTGATGCAATCAAAAGAGAAAAATATCTGAAATCAAGTTGGGGTAAACGATATATAAAAAATCGATTATCTAACTATCTCACGGGGTGACGCTGGCAGAAAAAATATCAGCAAGACTGACTGTACGCCAGAGTTGCCTGCGGCCACGGTCCAGGCAAGCGAGCGAATTCAGGGGGTTGGATAAAACCCCTTTGGAATTTCGATGATTGTAAATTTGTATTCTATCCCACCCCCTAAATCCGACAGCCCCCTGGCGTTAAAGCGCGAGGTATCTAAATCCCGCGGTCTGGAAACGTCGGCGGGATGAATCCAGCGGCTGTGTATTGTCGCCCTGCCCGGTGGTTTTCGCAACGAAGGCGATGGTAACTACTACAGTATGGGCTACCACGGCTCCTTCTGGTTGTCGACGGCAGGTGTCAGTTACTACGCCTGGGGCCGGGGGCCGGGCGACGATGACACGGGAGTCGGCCGGGGCGACGGCAGCCGCCGGGGCACATCCATGATTCCCCATCCAGTTTGTTACGCCGGAAAATAACCCGCTCCCGCCGTACGTCGTTACGCGGGTTTGATTCCCTCATAATTAATATCCCTTGGATCGTATTTTACCAATCCATTACATTTCGTATTATGACGAAATGTAATTTAATATCGAAGGACATGATCCCCGTATTTAAAGCCTTATCGGATCCCAACCGCATCCGGATTGTCGGGATGATCTCAGAAAAGAAAATGTGTGTTTGTGAAATAACCGCCATCCTCGGTCTGGCGACCAGCACCGTATCCAAACACCTCTCAATCCTGAGGGAAGCCGGATTGATAATTGATGAGAAGAGCGGAAAATGGGTGAATTATCACCTGAATACTTCCATGGATAGCGAATATATCCAACATTTACTCTTTCTCATGAAAAGCTGGCTGCGTGATTCGGAGGTGGCGATTGAAGATAGACGTGCGGCACAAAATGTAAATCGTAATCAACTTTGCCGTTGATCGAATTTCAGTGATATCAGAGTAAAATGAACGGAAAAAATGAATTTAAAACAGGGATCGCTTTTTTGCTGGTATTCCTGGCAGCATATTTTCTGCCGGCAGACAGTGTGCGATTCAATGATACGGTACTCCAGGCTTTAGCGCTCACGCAATGGTATGCGCAGGAACACGTCATCCTTTGCCTGATCCCTGCCTTTTTTATTGCCGGGGTCATTGCCGTATTTGTGAGTCAGGCGGCGGTCATCAGATATTTTGGTGCAGCGACAAAAAAATGGATATCCTATATGGTGGCATCCGTTTCCGGAACCATCCTGGCGGTTTGTTCCTGCACTATCCTTCCCTTGTTCTCCGGTATTTATAAACGGGGAGCAGGGATCGGTCCTGCGGTTGCGTTTCTATATTCCGGACCAGCAATCAATATTCTCGCCATTATCCTCACTGCCCGGCAGCTGCCGGGTTCGGGATCGGCGTTGCCCGGGTGATTGGTGCGGTAGTATTTTCGGTGGTCATCGGTCTGATCATGGCGTTCATCTTTCGAAGGGAAGAACAGGAAAAATCCACGGCTCAACTGAATATGCCTGAAACCAAAGAATCCCGTCCACTCTGGCAAACGGCAGCGCACCTGTTTATACTGGTTCTGATCCTGGTGTTTTTCAACTGGGGTAAACCGGCAGAATCTCAGGGGATCTGGTCTGTAATCTATCATTACAAATGGCTCATCACCGGGTTCTTCGGGCTGCTGTTTGCGATGTCACTGGCGTTCGTTCTGCATATCAGACGCATACCGGTCATTTTAGCGGCGGCGGCGGTCATCATAGCGGCGGTTGCCTTCCCGGATAACCCACTGATCGCTTTCATCGTTGCGGTGGCGGGTACGAGCATCATAATCTCCAAAACACCGGGTGAACCGCAGGACTGGATGACAGAAACCTGGAGGTTTGCCAAACTGAACCTGCCCCTCTTAGCCGTCGGTGTGCTGGCAGCCGGTTTCCTGTTGGGCACCCCGAAGGGCGGAGCCGGGATTATCCCCGGAGGGTGGATATCCTCACTGGTGGGCGGCAACTCCCTGTTCGCCAACTTCTTCGCATCGGTCGTGGGTGCGCTCATGTATTTCGCCACACTGACGGAAGTCCCCATCCTGCAGGGCCTGATGAACAATGGGATGGGGAAGGGACCCGCCCTGGCATTGCTATTGGCGGCTCCGGCAGTGTCATTACCGAATATGCTGGTGATCAGAGGCGTCATTGGAACAAAAAAAACGGTCATTTATATGTCGCTGGTTGTCGGAATGGCAACGATCACCGGTTTGATCTACGGGTCACGGTTTCAGGGAGTATAAAATTGTTTAAGATACTCATACTCTGCACGGGAAATTCCTGCCGAAGTCAAATGGCAGAAGGATTTCTCCAGTCCATAGATAACACACTGGACGTCTGCTCTGCAGGAACAAATCCCTCGAGGCATGTTCATCCGAAAGCAATCCGGGTGATGAAAGAAGTGGGCATCGACCTTTCGAAAAATTATCCCAAATTTGTGGATAAGCTTATAAACGAATCTTTTGATTATGTAATTACCGTTTGCGACAACGCGAAAGAAACTTGTCCCGTTTTTATCGGTAAAGTGGGAAAGCAGTTGCATATTGGTTTTGAAGACCCCGCAGACGCAACCGGTACAGAAGAAGAAATTCTGGCTGTGTTTAGAAAAGTGCGGGATGAAATAAAAAGGGATTTTTACTCTTTATATAATGAAAATCTAAAAATAAAATAAAGGTATAAGAGTGGCAAAGGTTTCAAAAAAACTATCATTTCCTGACAGATACTTAACCCTGTGGATTTTTTCAGCTATGTTCATTGGCGTATTCGCCGGATTTCTTTATCCCGGCATCGTTGATTTCTGGAATTCCTTCCAGGTCGGGACAACCAATATCCCCATTGCCATCGGATTGATCCTGATGATGTATCCGCCCCTTGCCAAAGTGCGCTATGAAGAATTGGGGGAAGTATTCAGGAATTGGAAAATTCTCGCCCTCTCACTCGTGCAGAACTGGATTGTGGGTCCTCTCCTGATGTTTGCTCTGGCGATTATATTTCTCCGCGGTTATCCTGATTATATGGTGGGGCTGATCCTGATCGGACTGGCGCGCTGTATCGCCATGGTGATCGTCTGGAACGAACTTGCGAAAGGGGACACAGAGTATGCGGCCGGACTGGTTGCATTGAATTCAATTTTCCAGGTCCTTTTTTTCTCCGTTTATGCGTACATCTTTATCACCATTCTGCCAACATGGTTCGGGATTGAAGGCACAACCGTGAAAATAACCATGGGTCAAATTGCCGAATCCGTACTTATCTACCTTGGTATACCATTCTTTGCGGGCGTGATCACACGGTTTATTTTGATCAGATTGAAAAATAAGGTGTGGTATCATTCCAGGTTTATTCCGATAATCAGCCCGGTCACTCTGGTCGCCCTGCTTTTCACGATCGTTGTCATGTTTTCACTCAAGGGTGAGTATATTGTGCAGCTTCCCCTGGATGTGGTCCGAATCGCCATCCCGTTGTTGATTTATTTTGTGATCATGTTTTTGGTCTCTTTTTATATGGGGCATAAAGTTGGCGCTGATTATTCCAAATCTGCAACTCTGTCGTTTACGGCTGCCAGTAACAATTTTGAATTGGCGATAGCCGTGGCAGTGGCGGTATTTGGGATTAACTCAGGTGCAGCTTTTGCCGCTGTGATCGGTCCGCTGGTCGAAGTTCCTGTGCTCATTGCTTTAGTGAATGTGTCCCTGTGGTTTCAGAAAAAGTATTTTGGTTCCGTTAATGAGGGCAGTGTCCGTGCGCCGGATGTGTGCCCGTGAACTGGATGTTATCTTAATAAAAATGGAAAAATTATGATTTTAAAAATACTGGGCTCAGGCTGTGCGAAGTGTAAAACCCTTGAAAAGAAAATAATTGAGATCCGTGAGAATTACAGTCTTGACTTTGAAATCGAAAAACTAACCCAACTTGAGGATATCATGAAATATGACGTGATGATGACACCGGGGCTGGTTATTGATGAAACGCTGAAAAGTGCAGGTGTTATCCCAAAAGAAAAGGATATCCTGAAATGGATGGGGGTTGAATAACATGTTAAAATCAATAGCCGCGCTCCTTACCTTTTCCCTGTTTACCGCGTTCAATGGTGAAAATCTCCCGGCATCACAAGACACGGTCGAGATGAGGGAAAGTGCACAATCCGATCCATCTATTACACCCATACTCCTCATTGAACCGGATCTGCCATCGATAAAAAAAGCGTTGATCACCTTTATTGACCTTGGCACCCTGACCTGCATTCCCTGCAAGAAAATGCAGGTGGTGATGAAATACGTCGAGGAAAAATATGGTGATCAGGTGGAAATCATCTTTTATAATGTTTCGAAAGCTGATGAGAAAAAATATGCGCGCATCTATAATATCAGAGCTATCCCGACTCAGGTGTTTTTGGATTCTACCGGCACTGAAATTTTTAGACATGTGGGATATTATTCGGAAAAGGACATCGATAAATTCCTGCAGTCACAGGGATTGTACTTTGTAAAAACAGGTGATTGAACAATGGTTTAATACGCTGTCTGCAGCGTTGGGTGGCAGTATCGGGATCGCGCTCATGGCATCATTCGGATGGGGCATTTTAAGCATTGTGCTTAGTCCCTGCCATTTGTCAGGCATCCCGCTGATTATAGGGTATATATCATCCGGAACGGGTAAAAGTACCAGACATTCTTTTCTGCTGGCAATGGTCTTTTCCATCGGCATCCTGGTGACAATTGCTGCGATTGGAATCATCACCGCATCCCTGGGACATCTGATGGGGGATGTGGGGGTATTCGGTAATTACGTTATCGCCGGGGTTTTCCTTGTCGTGGGCCTGTACCTTATGGATATCATCCGGCTCCCCTGGGACGGATTTGGCGTAAAACGAAATCAGAAAAGGGGATTAGCCGGCGCTTTCATCCTGGGACTTCTGTTTGGTGTCGGCCTGGGACCCTGCACTTTCGCCTATATGGCGCCGGTCCTCGGCATCGTGTTTCAGACATCGCAGACGGATTTGACGAAAGGAATTCTGATGATCGCCGCTTTTGGAATCGGCCAATGTGCAGTCATCACTTTAGCCGGGACTCTGACTTCCGTCGTTCAGAAATACCTGAACTGGACCGAAGACTCCCGGGCGAGTACTTACCTCAAGCGGTGTGCGGGTTTCCTTGTGATACTTGGTGGATTATACTTTATTTATCTGACGGTATCATGACCATTGGAAATACATGCCCTCCTAAGGAAGTTTACCTTAAATAAAAATTATTTTATGCATCAATAACTGACATTTTATAGCCAGAATTGAAACCCGGCAGCCGCCGGGTCAGGTGGCGGTTATGCTTGCTGAAAAATTTTCGTCTGTCATCGCCACGGATTTGAGCGCCAGACAAATCTCAAATGCCACTCCAAAACAGAATATTACCATCGGGTGGAATCTGCCGAAGACGCAGATTTTCCACCTTCGCATTTCGATCTCATCACGGTTGCCCAGGCGGTTCACTGGTTCCACTTTGATCGCTTTTATGCGGTCGTTAACCGGGTACTCAAACCAGATGGTATTTTTGCTGCGCTGGGATATGGACTGATGACCACAGATGGTGCTGCCAATGATGTGATCCGGTATTTATATCATTCAATTCCGGGAGGATACTGGGATCCTGAACGACGGTACATTGACGAAGGATATCAGACCATCCCATTTCCATTCAAGGAACAGCCTGCGCCTTCATTTCAACTGACGGTTCAATGGACGATCGAACACGTGTTGGGATACCTGAACACATGGTCTGCCGTTCAGCATTATCGGAAACAAAGGGGTGAAGATCCGGTGGGGGCGATCAGAAAAGACCTCACATCCGCGTGGGGAGGAGCAGCCACGAAAGCAATGCGGTTTCCCATGTTGATGAGGATCGGGATGAAGAAATATTAATAAAATGACATCGAGGCTCATTGAATCACGATTAACCCATTGAAAATTTATTTTGACCAGTAATTCAGGCGTTGCTCGCAGATTTCTTATCGAATCCAGGGTGGGTTTATACCACCATCCCGTCAGGGATGACCACATTTTTCGGGATGATAACGATGCCGTCTTTTATCGTATAGAGATCGGTTTCGGCATGGGTCAGATTCTCCGCATTTGTCAGGCGGACATTCTTCCCGATCCGTACATTTTTATCCACAATCACACCTGAGAGAATCGAACCATCACCGACACCCAACGGGGGCTCCTGTACTTTCACATTCTCATACAAATCTGCACCCATGAAATACACATGATCTAAGCGGGCATCATTTCCGATAATGCTCCGTATCCCCAGAATCGAATTTTTTATAGCCGCGTGTCCGATCATACAGCCATCGGAAATTATAGACTGTTGAATATCCGCATTCTCTATCCTGGAACCCGGGAGAAACCGGGGATGTGTATAGATGGGACGTCCCGGGGTGTAGAATGAGAATTTCGGGTTCTGCCGGGTCATGTCTATGCTGGCATTGAAAAATGTGCGGATCGTACCAATATCTTCCCAGTATCCATTAAACCGAAAGGCAGAGGTCCGGAATCTTTCGATGGATTGAGGAATGATGTTCTTTCCAAAATCATTGCCGTTAAACCGTAGCGCCTGCCGAAGAACTGATTTTGAGAAAATGTAAATCCCCATGGATGACAATACCTGTTCGTGATCATCTTCAAACTCAATAAATTCTTCGTATAAATCCCGGGATTGAGGTTTTTCGATGAATGAGGTGATGCGGTGGCCGGGTTCTGCGTGCAGGATCCCCAATTGATCCGCCTGCGACACCGGCATGGGTTTCACGGCAATGGTGAGGTCTGAATTTGTTTCCATATGAAAATTAAAAAAATCACGGTAATCCATGGTGTACAGATGATCCCCGGCAAGAATGATATAATGGTCTACATCCAGTTCTTCCAAAATTTGCCAATAAGACCGGACGGCATCTGCGGTGCCCTGAAACCAATCGAAATTTTCGAGCGTTTGCTGAGCGCCCAAAATCTCAATATTGCCATGGTCGAAGACGTCAAATTTATAAGTTTGAAAGATATGGCGGTGCAGCGAATGGGTGTTAAACTGGGTCAGGATGTAGATCTGATTCATCTGTGAGTTGATACAATTACTGATGGGTACATCGATGAGCCGGTATTTTCCCCCAATGGGAACCGCAGGTTTGGATCGTAATTTGGTCAATGGGTACAACCGCTCGCCTCGTCCGCCGCCCAAAATAATAGCGGCAATTTTATTTACATCAGCCATGTATTCCAGCTCCTGCTAATTGGTGATAAAGTTTCTGATAAACCGAGGCAGATGCCTTCCAGGAAAAATCCCGGGACATGGCATTCATCTGAATTTTGTACCAGGTATCAGGATCCGTAAACACCTCCAGCGCACGTCTCATTGTTCCTAAAAAAGCGCCGGTAGAATAGGGTTCGAAAACAAAACCGGTGCCGAATGAACCGTCCCAATCGGTGACGGTATCCGCTAACCCGCCGGTCCGGTGAACAACCGGGATGGTGCCATATTTCATACTGTAGATCTGATTCAACCCGCAGGGTTCAAATTCTGAAGGCATGATAAACATGTCTGAACCAGCCTCGATGAGATGCGCCAGTTTCTCATCAATCGCCTGGTGAAATGAAAGGGCGGCAGGGTATTGTTGTGATAAACGGGTGAGTTCCCCGGCAATGGTTTCATTGCCGCTCCCCAAAAAGACAAATTGCATACCCTCTCGAATCAGGTCTTCCAGCGATGCCAGGATCAACGAATAGCCCTTGCTCTCTACCAGCCGCCCAATTGATCCCGCGACCGGAGCAGCGGCGTCCACGGGTAATTCGCATGCCCTTTGGAGTTTCAGTTTATTTTTTATTTTACCCGATAGATCGTCAATAGAATAATGGTGCGTCAGATGGGGGTCTGTCATGGGATTCCAGTATGTGTCATCTGCGCCATTCAATATTCCGCTGAATTTTTGACGAATGGAATTGAGTTTTCCATGAAGTTCATCAGACAGATCAGCCCGGGCTAACAGTTCACCGGCATAGGTGGGGCTCACAGTGTTCACCCAATCGGAATATGTCAACGCCAACGACGTCGTACTGTGACCGGTGGATTCCATCTGACCGATGATGTCCGAAATCCCTTCCGGCAGCAAAGACCGTTCTGAGTCAGAAAAATACCCCCGGTAATCAAAATTATGGATCGTGTATAAAATCGGTGCGGGATATCCCATTTCATGGATCATCATCGGGATCAGCGCAGAATGATGGTCGTGACAATGGATCAATTGCGGATGGAAGACGCCCCGTTTCAACATATCAATGATACTTAACTGAAAAAAGAAATACCGCTCCGTATTGTCTTCAAATCCTTTCCCATTCGGATGAGTATAAATGCCCGATCTGCGAAAATAATGGTCATTTTCAATAAAATATATTCGGTGATCGGAATTTTTGCGATAATGTGATTCGTAAATATGATATGTCCGGGGCGTATTACCCATCAAGACTTCGCCCTGAATTCCGGTGGGATAGATGCCGTACTGCTGACAATCGATGAGAGAATACAAGGGTGTGATCACGATCATATGTTCCCCGAATCGGGCAAGCTCCGCAGGGAGAGCGCCGGATACATCCGCCAGCCCCCCCGCTTTTGAAAAGGGAGAAACTTCTGCCGTGATATACAAAACAGTCATAAAACCTCCTGAATTAAATTAGCGGGAATCACAAATATCATGGGGTAAAAAATTCGGGATACACGTCATTCATCCGTTTCCTCACCGGATTCATCATTATCCAGGTTGTATTTTATCGTATCAATCCGCGATGGACCTGAGAGATAGTAATAGGCGTTTTCTAACTTTTTCGACCTGGGTGACAATGCACTGAAATACCCGGTGACTACCGGTTCGAACAATGACAAAATATCCGCCCGGATGTCTTCCAAAACCGTGTCTGACATAAAAGACAGAACTTTATCTCTTTCCCGGATAGGCAGTGAAGTATCGTGATTAAAAGCATCCCCCAACCATGGCCGGGCGAATCCCCTTTCACCACCCCTGA
>CAYPCW010000062.1:0-10091 GCA_964409335.1 uncultured bacterium | reverse complement strand
AAGCAATTCTTGAATATATCTAATGTCTGTTCCGGATTCTAATAAATGTGTGGCAAAACTATGCCGTAAAGTATGCAGGGTAGCTGTCTTATTTATTCTGCACTTTACCAAAGCCGCCTTCAACACTTTACCTGCACTTCTTTCAGAATATTTGCCTCAATACTTCCGGCAGTGTGTGTTCATTAAAGGGGCGCTGCAATTTTGCAATATCCATTTCAGTTGTACGGTTGGGGCAAATGTGTGCAATGTGCGCTGGCAGAAATTTTCAAAAATGCGAAGCGAGGGCTTTTTCGTTTTTCTTCTTCGTCAGTCGTCCTTTTCTTTATCCGGTTGCACTGTTGGTCAAGTCGAGTCAGTCCGGGCGTAAAGTCGGTCTGTGTTGCGATATGTCTGTAGTTACTCGTCATTGTCAATGTGTCCGGTGTCTTTTTAGCATGTGCCCTGACTTTTGGACATTCAAACGTGTTCTTTCATGGTATTCTGTGGTTTCCGTTTCAGTCAGGGTGAATCGGGGCGGGATCTCACCCTCTTCGCTTACCCTTCCTTTCGGACAAAATCATCCCGTTGGGATGTGGTTGTTTAATGCAAAATCCAATGCGATTTGGTCAACTCCGGTCTGTCCACCGGATATAATTTTTAAGTTGGATAGACAATGAATATCCGAATGTATCTTCATTTTAACGCCGAGTTAAGTAGTACCGGAGGGAAATCAGGAATTCATCGCATAATTCTTAACGCATCGAAAATGGGGAATGAATAGCACCAAAGTCAATAAACCCCGGATAGAAAATCTCCGGTGTTATCGATTATTTATTATCAGGTGTTTCCGGCAAATTTTTATGTGCGCAACATGGTTTTTGACAGTTTGGACCACAACGCATTTTATCGCCTTTTTCCATTGATCTATGGTCACATTTTGGTCCTGATTCACCACTCATAAAATTGTATGGATGTTGAGTATTAATGAAATTTGTCCGGCATTGATTAATACCACAGGTGATCGAAAATATTCCATATGCAATAACCGCAAGAAACAGGTATTTCCAGAGTAATGTCAGCTTGTCTTTCAGATCCATTGTTTTCCTTTTTTATTTTCAGTAAAAAATTAACGGGATAAATTTACGGAACATCATCCATACTCAAGTATCCGTCATTTTAATTTTATATATGAGTTCGGGACTGGGGACGTGACCATCAGGATAGAGAGGGATAATTATGAGTATTAATTTAATATTTTTCATTGAAAAGGTTGGATATAAATAGAGTAATCTCCTAACTTTTCACGCATTTTAAGACAATAAATAGTTAATTTTAAGGGATACAAAAAATTTCATGAGTTCAAATAAATCGATACAAAAACGGATCAGAACGGCTAAAAAAGCCAACTTATATAATAAGCATTATAAGTCAATGATGCGAACAGCCATTAAAAAGGTGATAAATGCAAAATCGACGGAAGAAGCAACACCGCTTTTAAAAGATGCTGTTTCCACCATTGATAAAATTGCTTCAAAGGGCATCATTCATAAAAACAACGCAGGGAATCAAAAATCCCGTCTTATGAAGCATGTAAACGGTCTGTAAATTTTTCCGATTCAATAAAAAAGGGCTGGTTATCGAGGACAATCAGCCTTTTTTTTGATCTGATATTATAATCGATCATTGCGGTTTTTGATAATTGGGTGCTTCATTGGTAATATTCACATCATGAGGATGGCTCTCTTTCACTCCGGCTGATGTAATTTGTATAAATTTGGCTTTTTTATGAAATTCGGGAATCGTTTTCACTCCGCAGTACCCCATAGATGCCCGGATACCCCCCAGAAGTTGCAATACCGAATCACTCAGCGGTCCTTTGTAGGGTACCATGCCTTCGATCCCCTCTGGAACTAACTTTTGTATTTCAGTATCTGTTTGGAAATACCGGTCTTTGCTCCCCAACTTCATCGCGCCTAAAGACCCCATCCCACGATAGGTCTTGAAGCTTCTTCCGTCATATAATATTTTCTCGCCTGGACTCTCATCCGTACCGGCGAACAGACTTCCCAGCATCACTGAACTGGCACCGGCTGCCAATGATTTCGCAACATCGCCAGAATATCGCATACCCCCGTCAGAGATAACGGGAATATCGTGAATTGCTGCGACGTCATATGCATCCTGTATAGCGGATAATTGAGGAACACCCACTCCGGCAATTACGCGGGTCGTGCAAATAGAGCCCGCACCAATGCCCACCTTTACTGCATCAACACCCGCATCGATCAGAGCGCTCGCACCTTCCCGGGTGGCGACGTTCCCGGCGATAAGCTGCACATCCGGGTACATTGATCGAACCTTCTTCACCGTTTCCAGTACACCTGCGGAGTGTCCATGCGCCGTATCGATAACCAACACATCTACCTTACACCCGACGAGTTCGTTCACCCTGTCCAATGTATCTTGTCCCGTCCCCACGGCTGCACCGACCAGTAATCGGCCATGTTCATCGACAGCTGCATCGGGATGGTCAACCTTCTTCAGAATGTCCTTTACAGTGATCAACCCGCATAATTCTCCGGTATCATTGGTGACCAATAGTTTTTCAATACGATTTTCCTGTAAGACTCGTTTTGCTTCATCTAAAGTGGTGCCTTTTTTAACGGTGACCAGGTTTTTCCGGGTCATTCTGTCTGATATGAACAGATCAAGATTGGTTTCGAAACGGATATCCCGATTTGTCAATATTCCCACCAGTTTCCCGTTGTCCACAACCGGTATCCCGGAGATATGAAAGGATTTCATGACTCCCAGAGCTTCCCGGATCGTTTTTGTCGAGGTGATCGTAACCGGATCGAGGATCATTCCGCTTTCAGATCGTTTTACCTTATCAACCTCAACTGCCTGTTGGTCGATACTCATATTTTTATGAATAATCCCGATTCCCCCTTCCCTCGCTATGGCTATGGCCATCCGGTTTTCGGTAACCGTATCCATGGCAGCACTCATGATGGGGATATTTAATAGTAATCGACGGGTTAGGCGGGTTTTTATCTCTACCTGAGCTGGGAGTATCGCTGAATAGGCAGGAACCAAAAGTACGTCATCAAAGGTCAAACCTAATTTTAAATTGGTGGTTATTTTTCCCATCCATTTTCCTTAAATGATTTTATCATTATAATTGGGTTTCAATTATGTCGGTTATTTCTGATTTTATGTTTCAGGAGATATTCCAGTCCGATGATGATTAAAAATACCGGCCAAATTTCACTCCACGACCACTCAAACAGGAAAACACAAGCTACAAATACGGTGATAGTTCCGCTGGTAATCCGATCGATCAGTTTAACCGTAATGACAGATGATTCCCGATATTGCTGATACGCACTGAAGTAGGTCGCAATCCCCGGAATTAAAATAAAAAAAGCCCACCAATTATCGATTGCCTCAATGGTGTGTGTGGTTTGCAGGAGTAAATAAATACCCAATAGAACGAATAATATTCCGGTCCAGTTTCTTGAACTATATTTATCAGATCTCGAGCCATTATTGTGAAAATCTTGATTTTCTGACATAATATCCTCAGTGTGAGTGTTGAATAATTTACTTTATAATATGCATCATAGAAAATATGTGCTTAATCACACCAGTGGTCCCACAATTTTCTCGACCTCGTCCAGGATCTCACCGCTTTTGACCAGTCCCTGCATTCGGGTATGATCAGGGTACAAAGGTCTGTCTTCGTCGAGATGGGCGACATATTTTCGGATGATTTCCCGGGCACGGGTAACGCCCGCACCAAATGTATAATCCCGGAAATCCAGCGCTTGTGCCGCCGCCATTAATTCTATCCCTAAAACTCCATTTGCATTATGGAGTATCTGGAAATTCTTTATCGCTGTATTCATCCCCATGGAGACAAAATCCTCCTGGTCTGCGGCAGCTGGAATAGACTGAATGGAGGCGGGCATTGATAGAATCCTTTGTTCAACTATCTGCATATCGGCGGTGTACTGACTCAACATCATGCCTGAGAACATCCCAGCACCTTTTGTCAGAAATGATGGTAATCCTACACTTAACGCAGGATTATTCAACCGATTCATTCGGCGTTCAGACATGACACTGACCATGGTAATTGCAATGCCGATCATGTCCATGGGTAAGGATACGGGGGTACCCTGAAAGTTAGCCCCCGATAATTGCAGATCTTCATCGGGAAAGAAAACAGGATTATCGCCTACCCCGTTTAACTCAATCTCAACCTGTTTTTTTGCGAAGGATAATGCATCATGTGCGCTTCCGATGACCTGGGGTGTAGATCTCATCGAATAGGCGTCCTGAACTTTACAGGGTATTTTCATTTCGACTAAATCTCCGCCTGCCACCAATTTTAAAATGGTGCGGGCGGATCGAACAGCGCCCGGGAATCCCCTGGCTTGATGGAGTTTGGGCGAATACGGTTTCATGTTGGCTTTCAGTGCCTCTAAGGACATCGCAGCGGCAATTTCTGCCTGTTTCAACCAACGGTCAGCATCGTACAGGAAAATCGCGCTCATTGCAGTCAGAAGATTTGCCCCGTTGATCAGGGCTAATCCGTCACGCGCTTTAAGCCCTGGAACTGTTATTCCCGCGGAAGACATTGCCTCCTTTCCCGGAAGTAGACGTCCCTGAAAATAGGCCTGTCCTTCCCCCAACATGAGTAAAGCGATCTGGGACATGGGCGCTAAATCTCCACAGGCACCGACGCTCCCTTTCTGACAGACAAAGGGAGTGACACCTTTATTCAGCATCTGAACCAATGTCTCGGTAATCACCGGACGTACAGCGGACATTCCATGGGCATGGACATTGATTCTGCCTGCCATTGCCCCTCTCACATATTCGATAGGTGCGGGATCACCAATCCCCGCAGCATGGTTATAGATCAGATACTTTTGAAATTGTTCTAACTGATCATCCGTGAGAACCACTTCAGAAAATTCTCCAATTCCGGTATTCACTCCATACATGATCTCGCCTGTATGAATTTTCTCTTCCAACATTGACCGGCATTTTTTCATCTTTTCAAGGGAATCAGGATGAATTTCGACTTTTTCTCCGTTTCTGGCGACAGAGATTAATTTCTCAACGGAAAAATTTTCGCCGTTTAGGATGATTGGCATTTTAAATGTCTCCGATAATATATTATATATGCGCCCATTTTTTTTAAACGCTGATTTTGGTGTTATTTCCAAAAAAATGCTGGGAGGTACGGATCACGGATTCGATCGTGGCATAGGCCTGAGCCTCAATCGGCAGAGAATCCAGGATCACTTTTCCATACCGGGATCGGAGTAATCTCGGATCAGAAATGATACAAATTCCCACATCCTCCAACGTGCGTATCAACCGTCCGAATCCCTGTTTCAATTTAACAGTGGCATCCGGTACTTGATAGTCCATAAATGCGTTAAATCCTTTTTGGGTAAAATTTTCAATTTTAGCCCGGACTAAGGGGTCACCCGGATTTGCAAAAGGCAGTTTGATGATAAAGAGCATTTCCAATTTATCACCGGGGAAATCCACCCCCTCCCAAAAGCTGGAGGTACCAATGAGGATACTTCTGGGATGGGATAAATATCCCTGGATCAACCCCTGCCTGCCCTTGCCCATATTCTGAACGAACAACTTTCGGTTTTCATCACGGGCAATCATATTGATCAGATGGATGTACAACCCGTGGGTTTGAGCATAGGATGTGCAAAGCACCAGCATTCGTCCATGAATACCCCGTGTGAGCTTGTTAATTTGGGTTGCAACATCCTCAAGATATTCAGGACTCTGCACACTAATATTCCCGGAGCCAACAAATAACCTGGCCTGATCTTCATAGGCAAAGGGCGAATGGTAGATTTGTTCGGATACGTTTTTTTTATGTTCAATTTTATCAATCCCGAGACAGGTCTTCAAATAATCAAAATTGTCTTCTACGGTGAGCGTTCCGGAACAAATGAGTCCGCCTGCGGCCCGGGATAATATGCCTTCTGAAATTTGATCGCTTACACTGCGCGGGGCGCAATGCAGGAAGGTCTGGATGGTATCCTTTTGCCTCATAAACGTGGACCATACCACATCTTCAGGTTCTGCTTCGATCACCCGGTGCAATATCGTGGATAAAGCCTCAATTTTATCAATAGTAAGGGTAAGTTCCTGAACGATCATTTCCTCGGATGCTGCAGAACTGCAGAGCAATTCATGGAGATTTACAACCCGGGTTTTAAAGTCATTCAATTGTGTCACTACATATTTCAAGTCAGGATCAACCCCGGAAAACGCCTCTGTGCTGTTGGTGATCACCACCCTTAATTCATATTGCGGATATTGATCTAACTCATCATCCTTCATCTTTCCATAGGATTTAAAGAACCTGCCGATCTCATTGTTTAATTTTTTCGATAAGGATATCAAATCTTCTAATTGATTGCCAGCGGTGTCAACATTGGCACATACTTCTTCGAGATTTTTATATAAGGCCGATGATTTGTTGAGAAAAATATTGAAGATGTCGTTAAACGAATAATCGCTGATCCGGTTAGTCAATTGGTCCTGTGCAGCAGCTTCGAGATTATGCCCCTCATCAATCACATAATTATAGGTCTCCGGCAAATTTTGGACGTCCTGCAGAAAATCAATTGACAATAAAGAATGATTCACAATGATAATATCAGCCGATTTGATAAAATTCCGGATTTTACCGATATAACAACCGTGATTATGGTTACATCGAAAGGTAGTACAAAATCCCCGTTCGCTGCGGATTAAATTCCATAATTTTCCGCCGGTTCTCAACTTAAATCCATGACATTCACTGATATCGCCGGTTTTTGTGAATTCCTTCCAGATCAGCACCGGAAGTAAATTTTCACATTCGGTTTTGTTAATCTGGGTATGAATATTTGAGAGCAGGTGATTTAATCTTGTGAGACAGAGGTAATTTTGCCTGCCTTTTACCAGGACAGCCGAGATTCTCATATCCAAGGCATTTGCCAATTGAGGAATATCCTTATAAAATAATTGGTCCTGCAAATTTTTAGTATAGGTAGATACCACCAGAGGAAGGTCTTTCCTTTTCCGGAAAAGGATTCCCGCCGATAAATAAGCCAATGATTTACCCAGTCCGGTTTCGGCCTCAGCGAGGAGCAAACCCTGTTCCTCAAAGGCACGATAGGTATCATTTGCCAGCGAGACCTGCGCGGACCTGGATTCAAATCCAGGCATATTTCGGGTGATGAGACCATTTTCAGTCAACCACTCTCCGGGGACCTCTGCCGTGACCTCTGTGTTTTTCCCGGATTGATGGACAAATTGAAAGTTTATTTCCGGCTTGATGATATTAGAACTAGTAAATCCGTTCACTTTTTTTAACTCGATCGCGAGGGTTACCAGATTCCTGAAAAGCAACAGATTATGAATATCCGTATGCCGAATGGCGTGATAAATCTGCTGTATGATGGCTAGCGGATAGGAAGCTGCTTCCATAACAAGATGTACAAACACCCGCCCGGTATTAAGCGTATCTGTACTCGCTCGATGAGCATTTTCCGTACCCATATTAAAAAACTGACTGACGGCGCTTAGAGTAAATTCATGATGAAAATATAAAAATGTTCGGGCAAGAATGACCGTATCATAGGTTCGATTTTCGATCTCCTGATAATTCATCAGCGAAAACTGGTAATTTATAAATTTCAGATCAAAGCTGATATTATGTCCGACCACCGGCAGGTCACCTATAAATTCGAATAACTCAAGCAGGAGAGTGTGAATCTCAGGCTTATCTTTTACCATTTCATTTGTGATACCGGTCATCTCCGATATTTGCAAAGGGATTAACATCCCGGGGTTTACTAATGTAGTGAAATTTTCTTCCGGTTCTCCATTAATAAACCGGAAGGCGGAGATCTCCGTGATCCCGTCTTTGAAGGAATCAAGCCCGGTCGTCTCCAGGTCAAGGACAACAAATGTACCCAGATGGAGATATGAGAGAATTTCTTTAGTGGTCAGATCAGACACCGGCAAACACCTTAATGACGTCCAGAATGAGGGATGGCTTTTTGACGACACACGCCTTAAAGATCTGAGTCAGTGTCCGTTTGTCTTCAGGGATTTTTCCTATATTTTGAGCGATACTGTCAAGTTCCCTGTCGGTGAGTGAACTAATCACTTCTTTGATCCGGTGAAATCGATGATGGGTATCCCCAAAATCCTTTCTAACCACCTGATTGTAACGATTCAGAAATGAGGCTGAATAGTCGTGTGTCAGGATAGATTCGGCGGCAATCCCGCCACCGATCCACCCGCCTTTCATGGCAGAAATAATTCCGCCGCCCGTCATGGGATTCACCTGATGAGCAGCATCTCCAACCAATATTAGCCCGTTTTTAACTGCATCCTTTAACGGACTTGCACACGGGACACCTCCGCACATCGATGTCAGTTTTGCAGCCTTTGGATATTCTCTTGAAATAAAATCATCCAATAATTTTTTTGCGTTATATTGTTGTGTGTGTGCACCGCTGATACCAATACCAATGTTGGCGCTGTTGTCCCCTTTTGGGAAGACCCACAAATACCCGCCGGGTGCGTAAACGTCTCCCACAAAGAAATCTATTCTGTTGGGATTAATATCCACATTCGCAACAGAATATTGCATACAAGACTCCATGTCTTTCATCTTTACATTGGTACGAATCCCTGCCCATCGTCCTACCCGGGATTCAACGCCATCTGCGGCGATAACAATGTGAGATCGAACCACCTTCTCATCGCCCAAATGGTTCAACCGGACACCCGTGACGTACCCATCCTCAATCATCAATCCACTGACATAGGCTTTGGTAAAGACATCAGCGCCTGCGGATGCCGCTTTAATACAAAGATCGTAGTCGAAAATTCGTCGATGAAGAATAAATCCTTTCTGACCGGAAAACCGGGTATCGATGCGGGTTCCATTGGGAGAAACGAGTCTGAAATCGGTAATGGATGCAGCGATCCATTCCGGTTGGATGTCACCGAATTGTTTCAGACCTGATTCACCAATCGCTTCACCACACCTCACCGGGTATCCGATATCCCGGTCTTTTTCAAGAATACAAACGGATGCCCCCCCCTTTGCGGCTTTGAATGCAGCCATTGATCCGCCGGGACCACCTCCCACGACAACCACATCGTATCTATCCTTCATGGTCAATACCTAAAACCTCGATTGGGCAAATTTGAACGCATAAGTTACATTCAATGCATACGACGTGATCGATAGCGATAGAAGCCTCCCTGAGTTCAATACAATCGACCGGGCATACCGCAACGCAGGTGCCGCAAAAATCACATTTATCGGGGATGACGGATATCAAACTGTGGCTCCGGCAGTGGAATTTTGGGGTTTTTCGTCTTCAACCTGAAAAGTGGGATAATGCAGCCCAAACCGGTACCAATAATAATATCTGCTGATATAAAAAACGACCAGGACCGCGGGAAATAGCAGGGGGTACACCGTGAAAAGCAACACAGCCAGGATAAATATTGAATATCTGATTGTTCGAAGGACATCTTTTGTACGACGGCCGATCAAAGTGTAAATATAAAAGGGAAGTGAGATTGCCGCTGCAGTGGTACTGACCGGATCGTCATATTTCCATCCCAAAGCAAATGCAGCCAGGACCATCACCAGCGAGACAAGCAGGGTGATCAACAGCCCGAATTTTACGGGAAAAGTCACTGCTCCTGTGGGCTGATCTCCTTTGATATCCGGGATCATGGTTAACAACGAAACAGCAGTGTAGCAGAGCAGATAGGGTATTGAGATCATCACCATTTTACCGAGGGCAAACTCTGAAAAATCGAAGCCTTCAGAGGCTGCCACATGAAGCCATCCGGAGGCATATAATAAGAATCCTGCTGCCGAATTTGCCACCATCCCGAGGATGGGTTTTTTCTTCCAGTGAAATGGCTTGATATTGTACAAATATCCCCAAAACAAAAAGAGCAGAACTCCTGCAAGAAAATTGTAAATCCCGGAGATCAGCAGAAATAGACCGCCACTGATCAGGGAGAATAGCATTATTTTTTTT
>CAYPCW010000061.1:0-10232 GCA_964409335.1 uncultured bacterium | reverse complement strand
GGACCCTTCGGAACTTGTCCTGAAAGCCCTGCACCGTACACCCCCAGCCTGATAGAAAACGCCTATCTTGATGCCGGTACTTATTATATTGTTGTAGACGGATTTGGCGGCGCTGAGGGGAACTATGAAATCAACATCTGGGTATCTGCCGCGCTGGCATCTCTTCCCGTTGATCCTGCAGAAGCCCTGGCTTATGAAGTCCAGAAATCCGGATTGGATGCTTCTGAAATTCAATGGAATTATCCCGTTGAAAATGTAAGCCGTGAATGCGGCATCATCGGATTTAACGTGTATATGGAAGGGACATCCGGTGACTGGGCTTATATCGGTACAACCGATCAGCTATTCTTTGAATATGCGGAAGGCGCGGAAGGATGCTTCCATGTGACCGCTACAGATATGTACCCGGATAACTATAACGAATCTGCGCCCTCCAACGATGCATGTGTCAATGCATGTAACGGAATGGTGGGCGACTGGAATGAAGACGGCGCCATCAATGTTCTGGATATTGTCCAGATCGTTGGGTATATCCTGAATGGTGGTGAAATATCTGAATGTCAGGCTTTCTACGGCGACTGGAATGGTGACGGCGCCATCAATGTTCTGGATATTGTCCAGATCGTTGGGTACATCCTGAACCCCTCATCCAGGGATATGGGCGAAGCCAGTTCGGTGAACTTCATCAAAGCCAATGGCGAGATGAAATTCCACGCTGATGGAGTTGTGGGCGGGGTCCAGATGACCCTATCCCACGGAGCTGATTTCTCCATTCATCTCACATCCGATGCCTACCTGGCAGAATATGTGACGGATGGAAACTCTACACGGCTGATCATCATCAATCCTGAATCTGAAGTACTGTTCACGACAAGCGGCGCTTATGAAGTAACCGAAGTTTTAGCAGCCACTTTAGAGGGAATGATCGATACGAATATGTCTGCACCCACGACATTCTCACTGAGTGCGGCATATCCGAATCCATTCAACCCGACAACCTCGTTTACACTTGAAATACCACAGGATGGTTACATATCCATGAAGGTGTACAATGTGATTGGTCAGGTTGTAGATGTACTGGTTGACCAAAACATGGCTGCCGGTTATCATACCGTCTCATGGACAGTGACAAATGTTCCAAGCGGAATGTACTTTGTCCGTTCTGCGATGGGTAAAGAAGTACAAACGCAGAAAGTCCTGCTTCTGAAATAATCTCGCTTGTATCTGATAAATACATCAAGACGCCCCGGATTCCGGGGCGTCTTGTTTTTGAAGAAAAAACCACATTATTGACCGTGTTATTTTGGACTGCCTGTCGATCCAGTGTGAGAGAGGGGGGTAATTATTTTTACAGGCTATTTATCCCCGGTAAAAAGGGGGTCAGGGGTTGTAAAGAAATGAAATTGGACATGACATAATTTTTGAACCAAAGCACTATCGTGAAAAACCACACCTGTCTGTTTTTCATATCCGGTCAAGTACTGTAAATTTCACCATATGAGCCGCCTGAAAATCATTTTTATGCTTATTCCACTGATCGGGTTTTCAATCCCGGGACCCCTAAAAGAATGTGGAATGGATGATCTTCTTACCCAGGAAGACTATATGAACCACCTTTCAGATTACCCGGGAATCCCCGGCAACAACCGGGATATTTTATGGGTACCGGTGACCTTTCATGTGGTGCGCATGGACAACCAGTCGGGAGGGCTGTCACCGGACCGCCTTAACACGGGCATCGAAGACCTGAATACTGCTGCCGGTAACTCGGACATGCGATATTATCAATTCGGACAAACCGATTATATCGACGATACAAATTTTTACAGCGGGATTGACAGTTATGATGAGATTGACAGTCTTCGATCCGTTAATCATGTCCCCAATACTTTGAATATCTACTGTGTCGCGGTCCTGAATACCGGTAATTCAGACTTGTGCGGGATCTCCACCTTTTCATGGTATGAGAGTCAGGGCATTATCATCGCAAACAACTGCTTTGCCACCCCCGACAATCATACCACTTTACCTCATGAAGCAGGACATTATTTTGATCTGTTCCACACCCACCAGGGGTCTGCAGATCATGATGAGGACGGGGTCATCGATGGAGAAAACGCAGAATTCGCGGATGGTACGGAGTGTGCAGTTCGCGGTGACGGTTTGTGCGATACGGTAGCGGACCCCACATTGACCGGCCTGGTTAGTGATAATTGCAATTATTTTGGTACATTTTTGGACGGACATCTCCAGCCCTACGATCCGGACACCCATAATATGATGTCCTACTCCGTGAAACATTGCCGGGACGGGGTAACCCCGGAACAATATGCCAGGATGGAGTACACCTATCTCACGTTTCGTCCCGGATTAAACATACAACCGGTAGAACCCAATATTACATTATCCCAGTTTACCATTCATGAAACAGAGGGTGACGGCGATGATATTCTGAATCCCGGAGAGACAGCAGAAATATGGGTGGTGTTAGAAAATCACCCGGACTGGCCTGATGGAACGAATATTGTCGCATATCTCGAATCCTCAAATGAAGAGATTACCATTTTTCCGTCAGATTTTATAACGCCAATTTTAAATGCCGGCGGGTCTGTGGACAATTCATCCTCTCCTTTTTTCATGTCATTCGATGGCGATGCCGCCCTTGGGGGGATTGAACTTGAACTGATGGTAAACTACCAGGGATCTGATGGTACGCCATTCACGATGTCCTTTCCCATCCCCATTGACCTGAGCCTGAACCAGGCGGGGTGGCCGGTCTTTGCCCCCGGGGATACCGTGAATCAGGTGCAAGGGTCCCCGCTAGTCATCCATATGAACTCAGACGAAATAGCCACTATTTTTTTTGCAGATTATAATGGAACTATTTTTTCAGTTAACCCGACAGGCGAAGGGATAGAGAACGCCCTGTTTCCATTTCATGCGGGGAATTCCATTTGGGGAGATTTGGCGGCTTTTGACATCGATAATGATGGACATATCGAAATCATCGCACCGTCAAAGGATAAACATTTATATGTATTGGATGTACTGGATCAAACCATTAATCTGGATTACAACGCAGATCAGTTTCTTATGAGTGCGGTGGCGATCGGGAATGGGGATGACGATGCGGAACAGGAGATCTTTTTCGGCGGATTCACGACTTCCGGGCAATTATTTGGTATTAATCCCGATGGAAGCGACCTTCCGGGATTTCCGGTGCAAATCAATGAAAAGATCCGCGGCGGGATCGCTGTTGCGGATGTAAACGGAAACGGTAAGGTGGATATTGTCGTGGGAACGGAAGGATATCATATCTGGCTGATCACCGATGGTGGGGCAGTAGCGGAAGGATATCCATATCCCACGGAGGGGAGGATTCGCACGGCGCCGGCAATATTATCCGCACCGTCCGGGATTTTCATCCTCGCAGGGGATGATAGAGGCTATCTATATGCCCTGACACCTCAGGGCGGGCTACGATTTCTCTACGATGCCGGCACCGGGATTACCACCGGGATGGGATTCACCGATAGCCTGTCCGGTCCTCTGATCTTCTTCGGTACCATCGGCGGTGAAATCCACGGGGTTACCTTAGAAGGGATATCTCTTCCGGGATGGCCGGTTGTTGTCGGGAGTTCGGTTAATTCCTCACCGGTGATGGCAGATCTGAACAACGATGGATTACCCGAAATCATCAGCGGGACCACTGCCGGTGCGATAACGGCATTCAATCTGCAGGGTGACAGTTATCCTTTTTTTCCAGTCCAAAATGAATTTCAGGTGATGAGCACACCCACTGTTGCCGACATAGATCAGGATGGAGATTGTGAAATACTTGCGGGTACGACGCACACTGTCCTTGCCATTGATAACAAGGAACCGGGGACATCCGCCGGGTATTGGAATACCTTTCAGGGCAGTCCCCTTAGAACCGGCTACTTCCAGTCTATCTTAGTTGGCGAATGTGGAAATCCGATTCGAGGGGATTTAAATTGTGACGCACTCATCGATATATTGGATGCAGTACGGTTGGTGCAGATCATTGTCCACCCTGAAGAAACACCAGCCACGGAATTTGAAATATGGGCAGGTGATCTGAATAACGATGAGATAACTGACATCCTTGATGTGGTTAATCTTGTAAATTTAATTGTTAATTAAAAGGAAAAATGATGAAAAAATACGGGATCGTCTTTTTTATATTCATCTTCACATTGGCGGTAACACAGGATAAAACTGTCGCACCGGCATCTGAAAAAGAATCCGCTCCGAACACACCTGAAATCATCCCGGTTGTTGAATTGGGCATAGATTCCATCACTCAAAACAAGGATGGGTCATACCAGATTGCGGTTTATATGTTGAATGAGCAGCCGGTTGCAGGGTATCAGATGGATTTTTTACCTGCCGGGGTGGTAACTCCCCTATCCATTCATGGCGGGGTCAGTGAAGAATTAGGGTATATGATGAAATCAAGCGAAAACGGTAAAGTACTGGGTTTTTCGATGCAGGGAACGCCGATCCCCATTGCAGCCTCGCCAAAACCGGATAAAAATATTTTATACTATCTGGATGTAACGATTGACGGAAAAGCCGGTCGGGAGTTGATGATTTCATTTGATTCTGTAGTTGCGGGAAGTAAAGGAATAAAACTGGAGGCGGCTAATATACCCTACCAGTTTAAACTGAAATAAAATCCGGTGTAACAATTTATTACATAAAGTTTAATTGATGGATTTATTCATCCACTGTTCATAGATTGCAAATCCGACATCGGAGATGATTTTATTACTTTATCATTTAAAAATTTTGTGATTGGAGTACAAATAATTAACTTCTTCAGAAATTTCCAACTAACAATAAAAGGAGTAACGAAATGATGCGTTTTCTTAAGTGGAGCGTAATTGGAGTATTTTTACTTGCTGCGAATCTCTGGGCTGCTGATGTTTATGTTAATATATCAGCTTCAGGAGATAATTATGTTGATGTATATGTTGAAAGCACTGCAAGTGTGGGTGGATTTCAGTTTAACCTGACGGACACGCCAAATGCCTTTGATGTCTCCGGAGCATCCGGAGGATTGGCGCAAACAGCAGGTTTTTTGATGTCCACAAACCCCGCAGGGCTGGTTTTAGGCTTTAGCCTGACCGGGTCCACAATTCCGCCGGGGAACGGGGTGTTAACAACTGTCGCACTTACGAATATAGTAGATGATTATTCTCAGCTCACCATCGCCGGAATCATTTTTTCCGACCCGGTTGGTAATGCTTTGACCGTTGAGTTTAATCAGGAAAACGGCTACTATGATTGGGGGAATGTTCCCCAGGTCGATGTGGCTAATTTTACCGTATCTGCGGGTATTGCCGAGGCAGGGTCAACCGGTACCGTTGACATCAGCCTTGAAAACACCATGGAGGTGGGCGGCTTTCAATTTTCTCTGACGGATATTCCTGATTTAGTTACCCTTGTCGGTGCAACCCCCACCGCCCGGACGGAAGGATTTCTCCTATCTACAAATGCCAGCGGTTTGGTTCTGGGATTTTCATTGACGGGAGCTGTGATCGCTGCCGGTGAAGGACCAATCGCAGTATTGACCTTTCAGGCAGGTAATAACGGTGGAACCGCCGATTTAGTGTTTTCAGGGGTTATTCTCTCCGATCCAATAGGCATCGCAATTAATGCCACCAGCGAAGACGGTACCTTTGAAGTAACCGGCGGAATTCTACCCGTATCAATTTCAATTATTTCACCAACTGACGGATCAACTATCCTGGGATCTGATATTACGGTGGAGGTTTCTGCCGAAAATCTGGTTGAAGGAGACCATTATCACGCTTATGTTGATGGCAGTCTTGCCGGAATGTTTTATGCCGACGCCTTTACCATTGCAGGCGTTCCTTTTGGCGAGCATGAACTCACCGTTGTGATCGCAGATATAGACCATGTTGAATACACAAATACAGATGCTTCCGAAACCATTATGTTCACCAATCAGGATATTCCCCCGGTCACCACCCTGTACATGGGTGACGGAGTTGTAGAGGCATTTAGTGAAACAGATGCTGATATTTCCATGGCCAACCCCGAAATAACGATCCCCGGATTTCAGCTTCAATTGAATGATTTCCCCAACTATCTTGAAGTGACAAATGTTGTTCCTACAGACAGAACGGCTGCATTTATGGTGACATTTAACGAACAGGGCGACGGGTCCGTGATCATCGTTGGATTTGATCTGACGGGTGTTGGCTGTCTTCCGGGCGCCGGACCGATCCTGTCCGTAACATATCACTCTACCAATGAGTATGAAAATGACATTACAACATCAATCAATATGTCTACCAGTATTTTATCTGATCCTAATGGTGAAGCGGTAGAATTTGAATCGGTATCCGGTAACATTCATGTGAATGGTACGCCTCCGCCCCCATTATTTGCACCTGAAAATGTGACCGCCGTCCCCAGTTTCCAAATGGTGAACTTATCATGGACACATCCTGAACCATGGAATGTGGTGGGTTATTATATTCTCAGAGACGGCGTGAACGTGGGTGAAGCTTCTCTGACCAACTTTGCAGATACCGGTCTTGAGACCGAAGTTGAATATTGCTACACGATCATGGCTTACAATGATTTTGTGGTATCTGAGGAATCAGAACAGGTTTGTGCGACCACGCTGGCACAGTATTTTGAAGAACCCGTGAATCTGTCTGCTACTGAAAATGGTCTTGAAATTACCCTTACCTGGGCGCCTCCGCCGAGCGTAAATGCATGTGGAGACGATGTGATCACCGCATTGCCTTTTACCGCCACCGGATCAACGGTGGGTGAAACCGATGATTGGCTGGTTCAGGGGAGCCAGGGCGCTGACTATGCCTATTTCTATACAGTGACCGAAGCGATCACCATTAATGTTACCCTGTGCGATCCCGCGACAAATTATGATACTAAACTTGAGATATTTACCGCTGATGGTGAATGCAATGAAACTTCCACCGGGTACTATAACGATGACTATACATGCACTTATAGCGGATTATATTCGTCCCTGCTGGGGGTGTCCTTGTCCCCGGGACAATATTACATCATCGTTGACGGATATGGCGGTCAGACCGGTAATTATGGTATTACCGTTTCAGAAACCGGAACACTTGCCAGTGTACCTCCGTCTATAGAAGATTCTTATCAGTATGAGAATAACAAGTCAGGTTCTGTCTATAATTCAGACACATGGACTATGGCTGATTTTGCAAACCCATATAATACAAGAGAATTCCAGGGATATGAAGTGTACCGGGACAACCAGCTTCTGGATTACACCACCGCCAACAGCTACGTTGATACCGATGGATTGTGGTATCTTCAGACCTATTGCTATAATGTGACAGCGGTATATGATGAAGGGACCTCCGGTTTTTCCAATACTGCATGTGCCGAGCCGCAGTTAGGGCAGCCGTCCAACCTGTCCACACATGGAACAGGCGACTATATTACCCTCGAATGGTCTGCTCACCCGGACAATGCTCAGGATGGATTTAATATTTACCGGGACGGAGAACTTCTTGATTCTTCAGTTGAGCCCATGTATGAAGACCACACCACTGAACATGATGTGGAATACTGCTATACCGTCACTGCATTTTATAATGGGATTGGGGAATCCCCGTCTACCAATGAATCATGCACGATGTGGAGTTTGTATCCGCCTTCTCATGTAACGGCAATGGAAGGGGATGGTTATATTGATCTGACGTGGCAGGAGCCATTGGGTGGCGAAGATGTCGTACTGAGCTACGACGATGGCGCATTGGCAAATGCATTTTATTTCTATGATATTTATGAGAACGGTTATGCCCACGGTATGAAATTTAATGTGGGCGCAGATTTTGACGTATTATCCGCCTCATTGTACATACTGTCTGAAGGCGATCCTTACTGGCCATGGCCGAATTCGACCCACGGACCGGTCCGGGTAATGATCTTTGATGACAATGCCGGTATGCCGGGTAACCTGCTGTTTGATGAAGAAGCCACTTCGGATGAAACCGGTTTTGCCACCGTTTACCCCAATATCACCGGATTGTCCGGCGCTTTTTATGTTGTTGCCAGCCATACCGTCAATTGGTCTGGCGGTGGCGATCCTGAAGGATTTGGTATTGACGGCGGTGTGAATTACCCCAATAATATGTACACCCTGAACGGTGGTGCCTGGGCGACAGGCGATGTTCTGGGTTATGGCGGCGATTATATGATCTCTACTCTCATCACCGCGTACGGCGACGTTGTTCCCTTGTCTTCATACGACGACGGGTCTCCCAACTATCCCGCGCCGGATATGGCTATGGTAAATTCTGCACATGACGGGTCAATGCATTTAACCGACCAGACTATTGCTGTGCCGCCTTCATCATTTGTAAACACCAATTCACGGATACTGGAATCATTCAATATCTATAGAGATGGAGATCCGACACCCATTGCGAATGTTTCAGCAGATACGTATTCCTATCGCGATGAGCCCCTCGAAAATATGATTGAATATTGCTACACATTGGTAGGGGTCTATACCGAAGGCGAATCCGAACCTTCAGATCCCGAATGTGCGACTCCCGTTCCCGGATATCAGCCCCTTGATCTTACCGCTTCAGATGTCGGCGGGGGAATCCTGCATCTGGAATGGGACGAACCCCTGCCGTTCCTGAATCCCGTCCTTGATTATCAGGTATATCGGGATGGCGAATGGATCGGGTCTTCAACCACCACATCCTATGATGATCCAGGACTCCCGGCGGGTGTTCTCTTTTGTTACACCGTTACCGCCCGGTATGTGTCCGGTGAATCATTCCCGTCAAACGAAGATTGTGCATTATACTTCCTGAATCCACCGGTGGGTGTCACCGCACAGGGATTGAATGACGACCATGCCATTCAGGTGAACTGGTTCTCTCCGGACGAGGCTTACAGTCTTGACATTGAAATATTTACAGATAATTATCCGGGAGAAATTTCCTGGTCTCTCACCGATGCCGGCGGTAATGTGATTGGAAGCATAACTTCCGGTACGCTCACAAGTCAGGCAACATTGTATACCTGGAATTTTGTCATTACACCCGGCACATACACCTTTACCATCAATGATACATTTGGAGACGGTATTTGCTGTGCCTATGGTGAAGGATATTATAATTTACTACTCAATGGCACTCTGCTTGCAACGGGCGGCGATTATGGTACCGGTGAAAGTGTCACCTTCAATACGGAAGATTTTCTCGTTACGGTTTCTCAAACCTACTATCTGCAGCCCGTTCCTTATGAAAAGGGGACAGCGCTCACAGATGCCGATGTGATGGGACTTATGATCAGTGAACCCGAATTGATCAGCACCCGCACGGTTACCCATGTAAACCGTCAGATTCTGGCGTATAACATCTATCGTGATGGTGAGGCAACTCCGGTCGGATCCGTGGGACCCGATGAGTTTGAATACATAGATTACGAGACGGTTAATGATATAGTGTACTGTTACACCGTCCGCGCGCAATATGAAGACGGCGAGTCAGTTCCTTCAAACGAAGCATGTGCCCAATGGATATTACCTCCGGCAACCGGTTTGGTCGCCGTTGGCACGGAGGGCACAATCGAACTCACATGGACTGCGGCAGTCTCAAACGATGTACTCGGTTATGACATTTATCGTGACGGGAGTTATTTTGACAATACGTCTGAAACGATATACTCAGATGCCACCGCTGTCCATGACGTATTATATTGCTATGTTGTATATGCAATGTATGATCTGGGCACCTCCGCAGGCACCCAGGAACGATGTGCGATGTGGTTGATCCTGCCCCCCTCAGCGTTGACCGCAACCGCCGGCGCTGAGATGGTGCATCTTGAATGGCAGGAAGGTGTGAATGCCCCCTGTGCAGATGAAGTGATCCCGGCGCTGCCCTTCAATGATACGGGCACCAACATCGGCGAAGACGATGACTGGGCTGTTCAGGGTAGTCAGGGAGCTGACTATGCCTATGGGTTAGTCATAAATTCAGACACCTTTATTACGGTTGATCTTTGCAGCGCCAATACGGATTATGATGCCAAACTGGAGATCTTTACCGCCAATGATGAGTGTATCGGATCCACGACAGGCTACTATAATGATGACGGACCCTTTGGAACTTGTCCTGAAAGCCCTGCACCGTACACCCCCAGCCTGATAGCAAACGCCT
>CAYPCW010000060.1:0-10481 GCA_964409335.1 uncultured bacterium | reverse complement strand
TCCGGGCGTGACATCATTAAAAAATGGAAAATTACTATTGATGATATTCCGGCTGGATGGATGAATAGAAATTTTAATTCCCAATTCGGGACGTCGGATGGATTCAGATTTCAATCGGATCACCGGGTACCACGTGCTTTGTTTCAGATCGGTTGGCGGTGAAAAAAAACCGGCATATCGGTAAATATCAATTTCGCTAATCCGAACTTTTATCCCATTTTTAATCAACCGTAAATTATTAATACAAAATCCGATGACACATATCAATTTAGGAAATAATACAATATGACTATTATTAAACCCCCCGTATTTCTACATAGATTTTCAATGATTAAAATAGCCCTGCTTAGTCTGATTTTTCTATCTACGATATTCGCACAGGAAGGCGCTGAAGGGAAATCTCCGGGATTTTTCTATTTCTGGTCCTTCTCCCGTGTGTGGATGAGTGTAATATTTGTGATCATCGGAATGATTCTCCTCATGAAATTCAGACTAATCCGGACCACGCGTCTTATCTGGCAGAGTATCACTTTTTTTGTATTTTCCGTCATCGCTATCCTGCCCTGGGGAAGTTTCGCTCAAGGGTTGGGGCTTCATCCCAGCCCATCCTGCCTTCTCACAAAGCCGGTTCTATGGCATGAAATTCCGCTTGGATTTATATCAATTATCGTTTCCATCCTGATCCTGTCCATCATCGGCTCGAAGTTATTCTGCGGGTGGGTGTGTCCACTGGGCGCTTTACAGGAAGTGATCAATGGAATTTCATTTGGTAGGGAAAATAATAAAAAACTAAAAAAGAAAATCCAGTTTAAGGTCACAAATACCATTCGGATCATCATTGCTGTGGTTTTCCTTCCCGTGGCATTTTATGCAGGGATCAGCCTATATGATTATTTTAATCCCTTTGAATTTCTACACTGGGGATTTGATCTGTATCTGGCGGGAGTCATGATCGTCACTCTCCTTATGTCCCTGTTTATTTACCGGCCCTTCTGCTACTTTATTTGTCCGATGGGGCTGATTACCTGGATGGTTGAACAGGCGGCAATTTTCAAAATCCGTTTCCATAAACCCGCGTGTACCAATTGTAATATTTGTATCAGAAAAACAGAATGTCCGACGGTACAGGCAATCATGGATATGAAGACCATCCGTCCGGACTGTCATGCCTGCGGAAGGTGTATAGAAGTCTGTCCTGAGAACGCTCTGAAGTTTGGTCGCTGGAAGAGAGCGGCTGGTACGATTCCTTATACCCCGAAATGATCCGGGAGGATTCAGACAGCGCCCCATTCTGATCCTGAATCCGATCCTTCTGCTGACCGGAATTATTTTGTAGGTGCAAATTTGGGAATGTTCAAAATTGATGTTTCGATTATAGTTGACTGTTTACACTTTTAGCCCAAGAAGAAATATTTTGAGTATCTAACGGGATTTAGGGTCGCCGTAAATGGGTGGCATGGTCTGATAAATTCAGAAAAAAATTATTAAATCCGACAAAATTACTCTTGTTTCATGTTTTTGGGTTAATCTATTTTTTTCCCTCATGAAATGTAAATTAAATATCACCTTCAATGCCGCACCACATAATTGTATGTGTCATTGTTGTACGCTTCTCAAGGTTGCCGTGCCGGTGTAGGTGAAATGTTATCCCATTTAAAAACCCCTCTTGCCGTCACGGTAGGAGGGGTTTTTTATTTTATAAGGAAGCCGTATGAGTATTTTGGATATTATCGGTAATACGCCGTTGCTGGATCTGACAGATCTTTTCCCCGGAATGAACGGATTGATCATCCAGGCAAAAGCGGAGTGGCGAAATCCCGGAGGATCGTTAAAAGACCGTCCGGTAAAACGAATGCTCATCCGGGCGATAGAATCGGGTCAATTGACCCGGGACAAGATCATTCTGGACTCCAGTAGCGGGAATGCAGGGATCGCGTACGCCATGTTGGGAACAACTCTGGGATACCGGGTACACTTGGTTATCCCGGGGAATGCCAGCAACGAACGCAAACTGCGGATCCGGTCACATGGCGCAGAGATCATTGAGACCGATCCCCTTGAAGGATACGATGAAGCATTACGATTCGTCCACCAACTGTACAAAGATCATCCGGAGAAATATTTTTTCTGTGACCAATACTCAAATAACGACAATTGGTTAGCCCATTATGAGACGACGGCTGAAGAAATGATCGTTCAGGCAGCGGGTGAGATCACTCATTTCGTGGGGAGTGTCGGTACCGGTGGCTCGATCACCGGAATCGGACGAAAACTGAAGGAAAAATTTCCGACAATTCAGATTATCGGTGTCAGACCAGAAATCTGGCCCGGAATTGAAGGGTTAAAGCCGATGGGATCACCCGGTGATATTATCCCTAAAATTTTTGATGAATCACTCATTGATCATTGGGTAGATGTCACAGCAGATGATGCGAAAGAATGGTGCAAAAGGTTGGCCATGCGGGGATTATTTGTGGGACAATCTTCCGGCGCATATTTGGCCGGCGTCTCAAAATTAACAGAAAACATCCGCTCCGGCAGAATTGTGACTTTGTTAAATGACCTGGGAGACCGCTATTTCAGCACCGGATTATGGAAACCCAATACTGTCGCATCCATCAATCCTTTGGAAGATTATTTTCAACCCCGGGAGATAGCGGCAAGAACCGGCAGCGTAGCGATGGAAGTAAATTCATGAACAGTATCCGGGTTTCCTCAGAAATTATCGCCCAATTCAGCGAACATGCTGTGGGGGAATACCCACATGAATGTTGTGGATTTCTGATCGGTACGTTTGATGACAATGGCAGTACAACCGTAGAATACCTGCCCGGAATCAATACAAAATCGACAAACCGGGAACGACGCTTTCTTATTGATCCCCTGGACTATCAAAATGCGGAGGACAAAGCAGAAGCCAAAAATATGTCGATTATCGGAATCCTCCATTCCCATCCGGATCACCCCGATATTCCCAGCGAATTTGACCGGTTGCATGCCTTTCCCGGATTCAGTTATGTGATCATCTCTGTAATGGACGGTAAGATTTCAGGATATCGATCCTGGCAATTACGGAACGATCGATCCGCCTTTGATCCTGAATCCATTGGGGATATGGAATTGGTTACCGTTTAAATTGTCCATGAATACCGTCGTAAATTATGTAAAAATAGATATAAAGGAAATACCATGTACTATCAAATAACCGTAAAAGCGCTATGATCGGGATAAAAATTCCCTCTCCGCTCAGACGATTCACCGGAGGAGCTTCAAGCATCGAAGTGCAGGCGGTAACCGTTCAAAACGCGCTTGACATTCTATTTGACAAATATCCGGAACTAAAACCTCATCTTATGTCATCTGAAGGCGAACTCCGGAATTTTGTGAACGTGTATGTGAACGGTGACAATATCAATCAACTGGATGGACTTCAAACGGTATTGGCGCCGGGTTCAGATGTTCGGATCATCCCTGCGATCGCTGGTGGGAGCGAATTACCCTATCCGCCATTAGAAGCAGAAGAATTTATCCGTTACAGCCGGCATTTGCACCTCCCGGAAGTCGGAGTTCTGGGTCAGCAGAAACTTAAAGCGGCTAAAATTCTGGTGGTTGGTACGGGAGGGCTTGGAAGTCCGGTCGCTCTTTACCTTGCTGCGGCGGGAATCGGTACCATCGGACTCGTTGACTTTGATGTGGTGGACATTTCCAATCTTCAGCGTCAGGTGATCTTTGGGATGAGCGACGAAGGGAAATCCAAGGCCAAATCTGCCCGTGACCGGCTTGCGGGAATGAATCCACACGTGGAAATTCGGGTGCATGATTTTCAATTGAATTCAGATAATGCGCTAGAGGTAATTGGTCAATATGACCTCGTTGTAGATGGTACGGATAATTTTCCGACCCGGTATCTGGTAAACGATGCCTGTATATTATTGCACAAACCGTATGTTTATGGCAGTATTTACCGGTTTGACGGTCAGGTATCCGTGTTTAATTATGAGGGCGGTCCATGCTATCGGTGTTTGTATTCGGAACCGCCGCCGCCCCATCTGGTGCCATCTTGTGCGGAGGGCGGGGTGCTGGGCGTCCTTCCCGGGATTATTGGGACGCTCCAGGCGAACGAGGCGTTGAAGCTTGTTCTTGGGATAGGCAACCCGTTATCGGGCAAGATTTTGATCTTTGAAGCGTTGGATTCTCAGTTTACTGAATTGCGGGTTCGGCGAAATCTGGAGTGCCGGGTATGCGGAGATCATCCGGAAATTCACGAACTCATAGATTATGTCGATTTTTGCGGCGTACCCGGGGGGCGTAAGAAAAACGATTATTCTGATATATCTGTGAGAGATTTAGTTAATAAATATAAATCAAAATTACCTTTCAGATTGGTCGATGTACGGGAAGATTTCGAACTGAATATTTCACGGTTACCGGGTGCGATCCACATTCCCACACACGCATTCCCATCGAGGTTGGGCGATTTTAATCCACAGGAAGAGATCATTGTATTCTGCCGGACAGGTGTTCGGTCTGAACAGATCTGTGAATTTTTAACAAATCACAATTTCAAGGATGTGAAAAATTTGAAAGGCGGGATTAATGCATGGGCGAGAGAGATAGACCCGTCCTTACCGGTTTACTAGGTCAAATTAGGCGGGGATACCCAAATTTGCGAGCTGATCCGCCCGTTCATTTTCAGGATGCCCTGTGTGACCACGTACCCAATTCCATGAGATTTCATGTACCCGGGACTTTTTATCCAGCAGTATCCATAGTTCTTTGTTTTTAACCGGTTTTTTATTACTGGTTATCCAACCGTTTTTCTTCCAGGTATGGATCCATTGGGTGATTCCATTCCTTACATAAACAGAATCTGTGGTTACGATGACTTTACAGGGTTCGTTAAGCCTGGCGAGTGCCTCAATCACGGCGGTCAATTCCATGATATTATTCGTAGTCAGACTAGCGCCGCCATGAATTTCTTTGGATCGTCCATCAAAACGCAAAATAGCACCCCATCCACCGGGACCGGGATTCCCTTTACATGCGCCATCGGTGAAAATCTCCACTTGTTTTAACGGTTTATTCATGACTTAATCTAAAAATAACCCTCCTTTGGTTGATAACGGTATATTTTGTAATGGGGGAATTTCATATGGTAATATTTCAGAATTCATCACCGGTTTGTTTGGAAAGGAATTCGTAATTTTACTCGATGAAAAACAAAAACATACCTGAATTATTGTCTCCTGCAGGTAATTTTCAAAAGTTAAAATATGCTTTTGCATATGGAGCAGATGCAGTTTATGCAGGTGTTCCTAAATTTTCGCTACGTACTCGTGAAAATGACTTCAATGAAAAATCATTACAGTCGGGTATTGAATATGCACATAAATTAAATAAAAAAATTTATCTTACGTTAAATATTTTTGCCCATAATACAAAAATAAATTCATTTCTCAAAGAGTTGGAAAAGGTCATACAATGGCATCCTGATGGATTAATCATGGCAGACCCCGGACTGGTAAACATTGCCCTGAAAAAGTATCCTGAAATTCCAATTCACTTGTCAACGCAGGCAAACGTGACGAATTGGACAACCGTTATGTTTTGGCGTGATCTGGGTGTCAAACGGATTATTTTATCAAGAGAGCTCAGCATAAAAGAGATCAGGGAGATTCATGAAAACGTCCCTGATATTGAGTTGGAATGCTTTGTACATGGCGCTATATGTATCGCCTATTCCGGGCGTTGTTTAATCACGAATTATATGAACCATCGCGATGCCAACCAGGGAACCTGTACAAATTCATGCAGATGGCAGTATACCGTTGAAGAAGATACAGGAAGTTTGCTGGAGCATGAAAATTCACAAATTTCTGCATATTCCTCCGGGAGACCTGTGCCAGAAAATATCACCGTCAGAGAAGAACATCGACCGGAAGAGAAATTTTCACTCCGGGAGGATGAATTTGGAACATATATGTTTAACTCAAAGGATTTGTGCGCCATTGAGTTGCTTAAAGACCTGAATGATTCGGGCGTGATCAGTTTTAAGATTGAGGGCAGGACAAAATCTGAATACTATGCTGCCATGGTCACCCGGACCTATCGGAGTGCAATTGATGATATGATGAAGGGGAAACCGTTCAATCAAAAGCATATCAATGATTTAAATGCGCTTTCCAATCGTGGTTATACCACCGGGTTTTATACTCGTAATCCAAGGGAGTTTGGTGAAAACTATGAGGACGCACGCTCGTTGGAAAGAACCCATAAGGTTGTGGGAATAGACTGCCGGTATCACATTGAAACGGATATTCTGACATTTGAGACGAAAAACAAAATATGTTCCGGGACAGAGATAGAAGTCATCACGCCCACCGGTACGGAGTTATTTCTGATTCAGAAGTTATACGATGAGAAAAATAATATACTTAATGCAGGCCACGGAGGCGCTGGCAGATGTGGTATCAATTACCCTGTCAATCCCGGTGAATTTGCAATTCTACGTCGAAAGTTATACGATGATGAATGATCACTCATTTTGATATTCAAATAAAATAATTGGGTTGAATTATTTACTTTTCAAAAAATTAGTCAATATCAGAAATTTGCACGAATACAACTAATCCTCAACGACCTTCCGGCTTTTATTATGAAAGCGAAAAATCTAAAAAAATACGATGGTATATAAAATTCACGAGGATTCTGCTTTTATTCTTTATTTAGACATTCTTATATTTATCATTATGGCTAAGGAGCTAACACTAGATAAACTCACGTTGGCGGCGAAAACGCTTAGGGTACTGGCTCATCCAGTACGAATGAAGATTGTTGATTTTCTGGGTGGTGGAGAACAGAACGTAAGTTCAATCCAAAAACATATCAGATTGCAACAAGCTGTTACCAGTCAACACCTCAAATTGTTATTGGTACACAATCTTGTAAACAAACGCCGGGAGAGAAATTACATTTACTACCGGACAAATTCTGATATTCTCGCAGGAATCGTCAATTGCGTTCGGGACTGTACTCCAAGTAAGTAATAGTTACCGAATCCCATCATTAGCAGCCAAAACCGGCTTTGCGGACTTAAACTTCCGGTTTTGGCTGCTATAATGGGCATTTTTTTTCTCCTGCCTTCCTTAATAAATCCCCCGCTCCCCTTTTATCATTTCAATGTAACAATTTTCTTATAATTACGACTAATATCCGTAAATTCTCACGGAAATGGGTTTTAAAATCTGATCATTCAAAGCGTGTGATTGGCATTTAAAATTATGTAATTATCGTTAAATATAAATCAAATTAATGAATTAAATTCTGACTGGAGTGCAAAATGTCTTATGGTTATTTCAGGATCATCAAGGGTGAATTTGATGCAGTCGAAAACCGGATAAGAGAAGAACTTTCCGAAAACGGATTTGGGGTTATCACAGAAATTGATGTACGTCAAACAATTAAGAATAAACTGGATATCGATATTAAGCCCTATAAAATCCTGGGTGCATGTAATCCATCATACGCCCACAGGGCACTTACTGATGAACCCGATATCGGACTACTATTACCGTGTAATATTATCATTGAAGATGATCAAAAAGGGTCCATCCGCGTCGGGGCGATTGATGTTGAAAAAATGATGAATATTGTAGAAAATAATGCACTTCGAGAGTTCGCGGGTGACATCAATGAATTGTTACGAAAATCTATTGATAGTATCTAATTGCATTTATAAGTTCTTATTATTATAAAAAATATATTACAAGAAAAAAGGACAACATCAATTGCCTATCTATGCGTATAAATGTAAATCCTGCGACAAGGTATTTAATACTTTGGTTCCGTCTTATTACTCCCCTGATTCCGCTATCCCATGTAAATATTGTGATAATAAGGGTGCAGAAAGACTATTAACCACGAAATTTTCGTTTGGAAAATCAAACCGGAGCTCAAAACCCACAGATTGCAGCGCACCCGCTGACACTTCTTTTGGCTGAAGTTAGCTAAATTAATACTCATCAGTTTGATGACAAACATGATAAATTTTAGTTCAGTATTTTTACTGAGAAACGAATTATGCACAACATACAATGAAATACCGAACCTGGCGACTCATCCACAGATATTCATTCGGATCATGGAAATGGTTTATGGTGATCACCAGTATTATACTCATAATTATATCTATAACAGGTATAGTATTAATTCATGAACACAATACACAGTTTTTCTCACAAACAAGAATAGATACCTCGATTCTCCCTCCCCAATACCAACACAGGCTTGAGACTATGAGAGCGGCTCAGGGGATCAGTTCGAAATTTGAAAAGGACGCTGATTCCGTACCCCTTTCCTGGCTAATGTATGATTTGCACTCCGGTGAATTCTTTGGAAACTGGACATGGATTTATTACGACCTGATTTCCGTCGCATTGATTGTATATAGTGTAAGCGGCATTTATATGTTTCTCATTCTTACCAAATCCGGAAAAATAAATAGAAATAAGGAAAGCTTAAATGAAGTTTAATTTTGTTTTAATGTTATCATTGTGTTTGATCGGATGTAATAGGGAATCATCTGTAAATCATGCAACCAACCTTTTTGGAGATGCAATATCATTAGATAGTACGACCGCACTTTCAACTATTTTGGATAAAAAAGACGAAAATATCGGTAAAGAATTCAAAGTCGAAGGTGTTGTGGCAGAAGTTTGCCAGAAAAAAGGGTGCTGGATGGATTTGAAGGATGGTGATAATATGGTGACCGTGAGATTTAAAGATTATGCATTTTTTGTTCCGAAAGATGGAGCCGGAAGGAAAGCCGTCATTCAGGGAATTTTTACCAAAGGCAATTACGAAGACACTGACGAACATGGAAATACTGTGAATAAAGATTATTATCAGTTTATTGCGAGTAGTGTTGCTTTGGAAAAAGCACTTCCGGATTGATGGTGGGTAAAAAAATATTAATATGTCTTTAAACAGGCTAATATTATTGAAAGATCAGATTAACTATTTTAAGAGGTTGAAAATATTTTTTTCGATATTATTTTTCTATCTTGTAAATCCAGATAGAAACGTGGATAACCGCGTTGTTTTTTTCAATTATTTACAACTTAACATTTGGATAGGTAAAGATAAAGTAGTACTTTATTATTATCTAATAACGCCTAAAAATCATTAACAAATTCCCAGTGAAGGAGATTTCAGTTATGTCAACATTTATCAGGAAATTAATCGCAGTCATTGGCATCGGCGTCATTTCCGTTGGCTATATTATTGCCCAGGATGAGCCCCCTGCTGAATTCCAGTTTCAACAATCTACACTGCAAGCATTTTATTTTATAGAGTCTGCTACAATAGATGGGAATGAATTGACCTCAAGTGATTGGATTGGTATATTTAATGGAAATATATGTGTAGGCGCAATCCAGTGGGCAGGTCCCTATTCTTCGGTTCCGGCAATGGGAGATGATGGCGATACTTGGACAACCGGATATTTGACTGAAGGAGATATCCCATCATTTAAACTATTTGATGAATCCGAATTATTGGTCATTCAAAATGTGACCATTGGTGAAGTGACCCCGAGTTTGGAATGGCACTCTAACGGGTTGATCTCAATTACCTCAATTGACGGGCAAAGTATCCCATCAGATTTTCTATTCAATCAATCATCTTTACAGGCATTTTATTTTATTGAGGCCGCAACTATTGATGGCGTTGACCTGGGGACCGATGACTGGATTGGATTATTTAAGGAGGATATCTGTGTTGGTAGCGGACGGTGGACAGGAGAGCTTACCACGATCTCGGCAATGGGGGATGAAGGTGAGCCATGGACCATCGGCTATCTTAACGAAGGCGATATTCCCACATTTAAAATCTACGATTCTTCCGAAAACATGGTGATTCAGACGGTCGCTGCCGAGGAGGTTAATCCGAACCTGGAATGGCATGTAAACTCTGCCATTAATATTGGCCTGCTGGTCGGACTCACTTCTCCGCTGGAATTTCAGTTTAGTCAATCCTCGCTGCAAGCATTTTATTTTATAGCGTCTGCTACGATAGACGGGAATGACTTGACCTCAAGTGATTGGATTGCTGCATTTAATGGAAATATATGTGTAGGCGCAATCCAGTGGGCAGGTCCCTATACTCCGGTTCCGGCAATGGGAGATGACGGTCAATCCTGGACACAGGGTTATATGACTCCCGGTAATATCCCGGTGTTTAGAGTCTACCAAGCCTCGTCAGATCTTATTTACACAAATGTGACCATCTCTGATGCCCAATCCGGGCTGGAATGGGTAAATCTTGCATTGATTAATATTGGTCAACTCACAGTTCAAACTACCGATTGCTCCGGCGTAATCAACGGCCCCTATGTGACCGACGAGTGCGACGACTGTGTCGATCCTGAAGACTTCAACGGCGCTATGGACTGTGCCGGCGTCTGCGACGGAACCTTTGTGACC
>CAYPCW010000059.1:0-10702 GCA_964409335.1 uncultured bacterium | reverse complement strand
ACAAAATTCAGATTCAAACTGGAAAATTTTGTATAAAATTCACTATATAAGTTGGGGTCTAAAAGCGTATAATCGTCCGGGGAATCAGAATACGGCTGATAGCCCGTTTGTACAGGGTAGGGATTGGTTTCCAATAGTTCGGAATAGTGGTCATCATTGAAACGGTTGATACTTTGAAAATACTCGGAGTAAAACTCAATACTTTTATTCATAGCTAACCCCGCTGATATTCGCAAGGTGAGAATATCAATACGATTATTGGATTCGGCAAACATGAAGTGAACCACACTATCCGTGAATCCATTTGAAGATATTTCTTCAGAGACAGTTTCCAGCCAATGGAATTTTTCGAATGACCTGTTCCGTGAAAAGTTCAGGCTGGTTTCAATAGCGCTGGTTGGGCGGAAGGAGAACAAGGTCGAAAATTGTCTCCCGCTGTCACCGATGGTACTCCAGCCTTTTCCAGCCGTACTGCTAATTTGGATGGGAAGCGTCCGATCGCTGCTAATCGAAAAATACACACCATCCGTTTGCGGGATTTTTGCGGGTGGACCTAATTCCTTAGTTTCATAATCATATGTCAATCTATCATCGAAGTGACCGAGTGAACGGTTCACGCCTGCAGCAATTCGCCAATAATTATTAAATGTAATTCCACCGTCTAAACTGATTAAGTTGCCGATGATCAATCCATCCAGATTCGTCTGATGATTCACGTCAATTCCGGCGTACATGTACCGGGCGATCAGACCGGGTTCCTGCATTCTAAGTGTGAATCCGGTATTCAGACTCATCAGGTCGTTTCTTCTAAGAAATCCCAGGTCATTGTTATTAAAATTCTGATCGAAGTAGTCAACGGAAAGATATGTATCCAGAAAAGATTCATTATCGTACACCACCTCACCCACATAGCCTATACCGCTATTTCCTTCTACATCACTAATGGCAATTTGTTCATCAATGATCAGGCGATTATTCCAGAATGAGAAAAAATGATCTGCAGAAATCGTATGCGCAGAGTACGCATCCAACTGTGCAAAAGTCAGCATCAGGCCGATATAAGAATTCCCCATCATAACGTCCTGAACTATCCGGCTGGTCAGATAATAATTCAGTCTTGTGTCCGTCCAATCATTTTTCCAAGATCCACCCTGGTGGTTGCTCGTCAATGCACCCAATATACAGTATGTTAAGCCTTCGGATGATTTACCGGATAGCTTCCCTGCTGATAAAATACGTGATTCCATTTTACCGATACGTCGTGAATAAAACATTTCAATCGGCGTATCGAAAATCATAGAATTTTCCATAAAAAACGGACGTTTTTCTTCATAATAAGTCTCATAATATGTAAGGTTGATATTAGCAGGGTCAGCCTCTATCCATCCAAAATCAGGATTTATCGTTAGATCAATTGTTGAATTGGAGCCAATGCCATATTTTATATCGACGCCGCCATCTATGTTTCCGTCAACTTCCTGGATTGGGGTAAAAATTAGTGGTTCTGTATCTGGAAAGGACAATTCTTCACCGTTTAATACGTATCCTCCGGATAGGACATAAGGCAGGATTTCAATCTGCTTCGACACAGGGATATGATCGAGTCCTTTCAACCTTCCATAGCGGGATACGATACCTTTGGCTCCCCGGGGATGGGGTATCCAGGTGATATGTTCGTTTTTCCGATGGATATATCGTGCCATGTCCATCCCCCAGACCATAGAATCTACTTCTGTATATCGAAGTATCGAAAATGGGATTTCAATCTCGATGCTCCAACCATCCATATTCCTTGATACTGCCGACTGCCAAACGGCATTCCACTCTTCGTCATAATCCGAATCATCAAAAATAGTAGCATCTACCTGAATCCCGGAAGCATTCACGGCAAACATAAAAGCGGTTTGGTGGTCGAATCGGGTATCCAGTTCAATAGTGAACCAGTCGGCAATTCCTTCGAACCCCGCCATCCAGTCATCCCTGCGGGCGAGTCTCTCTGATATTTTTGACGGTTCGGAATCGAATAAACGCACACCCACATAAAGCGCATCATTATTAAAAAGCAATTTGACTTCGGTTTTTTCCGTTGGCGCATGGAGATTATTCGGGTAGTCCTGAACAAAACTGTTGATCGGTGCGGTAATATCCCAAATTTTTTCCGACAGGATACCATCAATGCTGGGTGAATTATGTATTCTTGTAGCATATGCTATTTTTTTAAAATTCAGCACGAAATTTAAACTGTTCTGAGTCATCATTGAGGAAAATATTTCTTTGTTACCGCCCAGCAGGAACAACGAAAAAATCATGAGTAATGTTTGAATATTGATTATATTTTTCACAGAGTAACAGGTAATTTAAATACTATATTCTTATTATATTTTGTAAAGAATAGTAACACATCGTCCAATAATAATCCTTCACCGGGTGCTTTGTATATAAATAAACTTACGTCTTTGGTCGCCGGTTTGGCAGAACGAACGAATTTTACAGTGAAATGATTAGGAAACAAAATTATGTGATCAGCATATTTGGATTTTCATCTCCTAATAAATTCATATCTGTGTAAGTTTAGCGTCCATTTCTCACACATTTTTATTGATATAAATCCTTTTATTCAAAAAGGCCGGTTACAATTAGGAGATCATAAATGAAAATATGCGTACTGATGAAACAGGTACCCGATAACGATTCAGCGATTGTTTTATCCAATGACGGTTCAGGGATAAAATTGGACGATATCACATGGTGCACCAACGAAAGTGATACCTATGCCCTTGAAGAAGCCCTACTGATTAAGGAAGCCCAAGGCGGTGAGGTTGTTGCATGTACACTCGGTAGAGAATCTTCTCAGCAGGTCATTAAAGATGCACTCGCAAAAGGCGCTGATCGCGGCTTGTATATACCCGATGACGGGTTGGATAATTATGATATCTTAGCGACAGCCAAAATATTTTCCCAGATCTTAAAAGACGAAAATTTCCACTTAATTCTGTCAGGATTACAATCCAATGACTCCGGAAATTCTCAACTGGGTCTGCTCCTGGCAGAAATGTTGCAAATGTCCCATGCAGCTTTGGTGATGGGGACCGAAATCGTAAATGAAAACCAGATCAGAGTCAAACAGGAATTGGAAGGCGGTTGGTTTCAGTGGACAGAACTTGATCTCCCTTCCTCGATCACCATTCAATCAGGATTGAATAAACCAAGATATGCCTCTTTACGCGGTATTATGATGATGAAAAAGAAACCCATCGAAATTTTTGACAAATCCAGAATTGACCGGACAGCCATTGAAAACAAGATCTTTCTGGAAAAAATGTATATCCCCAATAAGATCAAAGAAACGACGTTCATCGAAGGAACCCCCGATGAGATTGCCGATAAGTTGGTTGATATCATGATCAATGAAATAAAAGTGTTTTAGAGGTAACAATGGAAATTCTAGTATTTATTCAAAGAGACAATCATACGCTGAACCGCAATTCACTGGAAGCGCTTACCGGCGCTCAACAGATTGCAAAATCTATAAATGGACAGGTGACCGCTGTCTGCTTTGGAGATCCCCATGAGGTGATCGCCGGATATGACATCCACCAGGTACTTTGTGTTCATGACCAGAAACTTGAGTCTTACAATCCTCTTTTATTTTGTGAAGCTGCCGCGCAGATCATTTCCCGGATTCACCCTGAACTGATCTTATTCGGGCACACCTACCAAACCCGGGACTGGGTACCCCGGCTGAGTGCAAGACTGAATATTCCTTTCGTATCTGATTGTATTGCTATTCAACATTCTGACGGTCTGGTTCTGACCCGTCAAATACATCAAGGAAAAATCAATACGGATTTATCGATCGCCGGACCGGTTCTGGCATCCGTTCAATCCGGGGCATTCCGGCTGGATTCTTTGGTCGCCGGCAAAGCAGACTTACAAAATGTCAGTGTCGATTTAAGCCAGGTTATATGTACTGTTCGTCCCGGAGAAAAATTCCAGGAATCAAAAGGATCGGTGGATTTAAGCCGGGCAAAAGTCATCGTTTCTATTGGCAGGGGAATTGGAAAAGAAGAAAATATGTCGATTGCTAAGGCTCTGGCTGATGTTATGGATGCAGAGTTGGGTTCATCCCGTCCGGTTGTGGATTACGGGTGGCTGCCCCACGAACATCAGGTGGGTTCATCCGGTCAGACGGTTGCACCGAAATTATACCTTGCATTAGGGATATCAGGCGCTATCCAGCATCAGGTTGGCATGAAGAGTTCAGCCAATATTATCGCCATTAATAAAGATAGTAATGCGCCTATTTTTGAAATTGCAGATATTGGCGTTATCGCAGATTTATTCGACATCGTTCCAAAAATTACTGAAAAAATCAGGGCGTTCAAAAGGTAGTTACCACAACTCAAACTGCTTTATTAATTCAATTTCAGGCAGCACGTTCTTTTATTCGTGAATAATTCTCATGTAATTTTCAGCATATACATTTGAGAGGATTGCTGTTTATGACCCAAAGTCACCATATCCCAATCGCTTTTTATATTCTTGTGTTTTTGTCTCTCGGATATACCATTTATAATTCCCGGCGCCTGGTTACCGTTTTTTCGGGGAAGCCTGAAATGAAACGCCCTCACCGTTTCTGGAAACAGTTCGTTCAGATCATCCAATTTGGACTTTTACAAAGGAAATTGTACTCTAAACGGTTTGCATTTGCGGGTGTAATGCACTTTTTTCTCGCCTGGGGATTCTTCGAGTTATTCTTTGCAACAACCGTTGATTTTTTTACTGCACGGGGTTTTTTGGTCAATTACCTCCCAACCTTGGATACCCCGTGGTTTGCATTCATCAATGACTTGGGTGGATTAATGCTTCTTTTAGGTCTGGTATTTGCCATATTCAGGCGGACTGCCAATCTTCCTGAGAAGTTACCGCATAATGCATTTGCAGGGAGAGGAAACCTGTTTGGCGATATGGGAATTCTGATCTTTCTGATTCTGCTGGTCATAGGAGGATTCCTCTCTGAAGCTGCCCGCTTAGGCGCAGACCAGCCCGTGAACCCGGAGTATTCCTGGATCGGCTTCCCCATATCTAAACTTATGTCAGCATCCGGATGGATCGCTATAAAACCCGTCCTTTGGTGGTTTCATGCCATTACATCCTTATTATTCATCGCAGTTTTTCCGTTGACAAAAATGTTTCATGCCTTTGTCATATTCTTAAATGTTGCCCTGACAGATCAGGATAAAAAAGGACATCTTCGACCCATGCACGTATCCGAATTACTATCAAATCCTGATACCGATATCGACAATATTTCCTTAGGAGCTTCGAATATCCACGACCTGACATGGAAACAACTTCTGGATAGTGTGTCCTGTACGGAATGTGCAAGATGTACTTCGCTCTGTCCGGCGTCTCAGACCGGTAAGCCATTATCACCCATGAAAATCATTACGGATATTCGCCATGTATTGACGCAGGTCGCAGACAGACAGGAAGGAGAAAAACTGGTTGGCGGTTTGATCACTGAAAATGAATTATGGTCCTGTACTACCTGCGGAGCGTGTATGGAGATCTGTCCGGTTCTCATTGATCACGTGCCCACATTTACAGATTTCAGGCGATATTTGGTTTTATCAGAGGGCGCACCTCCCGACCAGGCCGGAGATAGCCTTGAAAAAACTACCCAAACCGGAAATCCCTGGGGATTTCCAAAATCCAAACGATTGAAGTGGGCGGAAGATGCAGAATTAACCTTACCTGTTTTTTCGGGAAAAAAATCGGCGGACGTCCTGTATTGGGTCGGTTGTGCAGGGTCCTATGATCCCAGAAATCAGGAGGTATCAAAAGCCATGATCAACATCTTTCAACTCGCAGGGGTTGATTTTGCGGTATTGGGTGCTGAAGAAAGTTGTACCGGTGATTCTGCGAGACGTCTTGGAGAGGAATACATATTTGAAACCATGGCTTTGCAAAATATTGAAACATTGAGTAAATACTCATTCAATAAAATCGTAACTCAATGCCCTCATTGTTTCCATACCCTAAAGAATGATTATCAGGATTTTGGAGCCAATTTTCAGGTTATTCATCATAGTGAATTCATCGACGAATTGATGAAAACCGATAAATTACCCCCAACAACAGGTGATTCGCTATCAGTTACCTATCATGACCCTTGTTACCTTGGGAGACATAACCAAATATATGACGCCCCCCGGTCGGTAATCCAAAATTCAACCGGCGGGGAATCGATGATAGAAATGCCGCGACACCGGCAAAATAGTTTTTGCTGTGGAGCCGGCGGTGGCAATATGTGGTATGAAATAAATGAAGGCCACAGAATCAATGTCAATCGGTTTGATGAGGCAGCGTCAACCGGCGCCCATACTATTGCCACAGCATGTTCATTTTGTCTGATTATGATGGATGATGCAATGCGAGTCCAGGGGAAGGAGAAGGATATCGAAATCTTAGACATCGCCGAACTCGTGAATAGCCGGCTTAAAATGTAAAATTAATTCTTGAATAAATTCTGAAAAAGATGTAGCTTGTCGTTATAACAATTTGATAAAAGAATTTAATTCATTGAAATTTTTTCAATAAAATAAATAATTACTTAACAAGGAGAAACAATAATGAGACACAAAATACACTTGATTCTGGTGTGTATTACAATTTTGGGAATGACTTCAGTCATGGCACAGGATATCGCTGGTGAGTACAAAATGAATGGGTTGTATGTTGTATACCATGATATTGTAAGAGCCGATACTGATCTATTGGTTACCGATATTTACGGAATTGGTATTACGATTCCCATATCAACCATGCCTGAAGGGTATTTATTTTATCACACCTACAACGGTCCCCATAGCGAAGCCGCATTGACTGCAGTTGGTATCAACCTGAATGTAAATTTCGGCGCTGATGGAATTGCAGAGATTGTGGAAGGGAGTTACTACCCTGACGTTAATGCAGTTGACTGCATTACGTCCGTTCAGGTTTTACCCATTACAGATATCATGGAATATTCCTCCGATCTGAACAGTCAAATAACCGTCCCGTCGGTTGATGTCGTCGGGTATCCCACCGAGAGTATGTATGGCGGACAAACATCAGGTAGTATTTCGCTTTCAACCGGTTTCGTTTTGGATTATTTCCCCGCAACCCCCACGAATGTTCAATTACCCTCAACGTATTTCATCGATTTTGATAGCGATGGAAATATGGACCTGATCGTACCGGCAGGAACCGACCTTCCCGGCGTTGCAGGTGGATTTATTTTTAAGCAATCCGGGTTGGTATCTATGTCGTCAACAAATCAGGCAATGGGTGTGTACCCGGATATGTATTTTGAATGGCATGCGGTTGATGGTCCTGTCTCCGAAAGCGGTCTCGGTGAATATGTGGGTATAGATGAAGACGGTATTACCGGAGATTATGACCGAATATTCGGTTTACCCTACATTACTGCTACGCAGATGAATCCCACCTGTGGATTTAATTATGCCATTGCAGGCGATGTATCCGGTGTATTTGAAAGTCTGGGAATGGGAGCCTGTGTTGACGCCGTATCCGTTGCCAACGATGTATACCTGATGGATGCACAGTTTGCAACCTGGGGCAACTTTTTAACTTATAATGGTGTAGTTTTCAGCGCTACTCTCGAAGGTTGCATGGCAGGCGGTATGTCTTATGATGACTGTATCGCTTACATTCAAAATACATCACCCGGATTATTGGCGGATGACAGTGATCATGATTTCAACGGTAGCAGCGGACGAATAGTCATGCATTTCAACCCCACCTGCCTGCCGGAATATGAAGCAAGACTCGTCATGGTGGAAATGCGAGACCTGAATTTAAATTGCCAGCACACGGGCGATATTGATGGGAATGGCGCATTAGACGTTGGTGATATCGTTCGTCTCGTGGGTGAGATATTGGGAACCAATCCTGAGGGATTAACTGAAGCCGAATTTTGTGAAGCAGATATGAATTCCGACCAGGCGCTCACCGTTCTTGATATCGTCATGATGGTTCAGTTGATCCTGAACCCCGGGCGGGCAGATAATGCAACTACGATGGATATCAAACCTCTGGGGCATTCCGTTCATTTCACATCAGATGGGTTCGTCGGCGCGGTTGATTTAACGCTATCTCACGGGGATGATTTCGTGATTCATTTAAACAACCATGCGATGGTCGCTGATTATCACACGGAAGGAAATACCACCCATGTTATCATTGTCGCTCCCGAGGGGAATGAACTGTTTACAACGAACAGTGACTTTGAGATTGAATCTGCTTTGGCGGCATCAGGGTCTGAATACATTGATGTAAACCTGATTTCTCCAAAAGAGTTCTCGCTGAGTGCGGCATATCCGAATCCATTTAATCCCGCAACCACGATTAGCCTTTCATTGAACGCCGGTGGGAATGTAACCGTGCAGATATACAATCTACGCGGACAGGTAATTACCACACTGATGAACGGGTATCAGGAAGCCGGTGTATATGACATCGTTTGGAATGCTGCTGAAATTCCAAGCGGATTGTATTTTGCCAAAACAATATATAAATCTGAAGTAGTGACCCAAAAACTGATTCTGCTTAAATAAATCGGGATCAGTATAATTCAATGAAAGAGGCGGATAAGGAATTACCCGCCTCTTTTTTATTATTATAAGATGAAAATCGAGACAAATCTGTCGTTGTATTACCTGCCTTGTGGGAAATGTGCCACACCTAATTTTTAGTTGTAAAATGGGGTAAATTCAGGTAGATTTATTTGTTAAAATCAAATCTCATTCAGAATATTACAGGACAATCCGGGTATGATAAAATTTAGAAAATCAAAGATATTTTTTTCAGTGGCATCTATTGTGAGCTGGCTGTTTTCGGCCGGAGCTATAATATCCGGGAAGATCACAGACAGATCAAATGGCGCTCCGTTGATTGGTGCAAATGTCATCCTTGAAGGAACCATTATGGGGAGTGCGTCGGATTTGGAGGGACGATTCTCAATCCCGGATGTACCCTATGGAACCTACACATTGGTTGTAAACTATATTGGTTATGAGATACAATCATCTCTCGTTACATTATCTGCCGGAAATTCATCCGCCATACAGGATTTCTCGCTCGTCCCTCAGGCCATTCGGGTTGAAGGCGCTCAGGTTACCGGGATTAAAAGGCAGGACAAGGTCACGAAAGCCCCTTCATCTGTAGAAATTTTAAGTACCCGCGATATTCGCCGTCAAAATACAACCAACCTCGGGGCGTATCTGGGTGGGATGAAAGGCGTTGACTTCACCGCAAGCGGAATTAACAATTATAGTGTATCCATTAGGGGATTTAACAGTAGTTTCAGCTCACGACTGCTTACGCTGACCGATGGCAGGGTAGCCAATATCCCTGCGTTAAGAGTAATCAATTATTCAACCATTCCCCAGTCTTCAGAAGATGTGGAGAAAATTGAAGTCGTTTTGGGACCTGCCACGGCTTTGTATGGCGCAAATGCCCATAGCGGTGTTATCAATATTACCTCCAAATCACCCGCAGATTCTCAAGGATTAAACTTTAATGTTTCCGGAAGTACGGACGAACGACAACTGCGACAAATTAATAGCAGATGGTCTAAAAGTTTTGGTAATGTCAGTATGAAACTATCCGGTTCCTATCTTCACGCCTATGAATGGGAATACATCTCCGAACGGGAATACAAGGCGCATAGTTATCCATGGACCGGTTTTCCCCGTCGACAAAAGGATGGAAAGGATAACAATCCATGGAAATCAGGCATCCCGTCAACCGGAGGAACGATTGCAAACGCCCGCTTCGGTATAAATAATAATGGTGATACTCTGATGATTGGCGATGGGGAAGCAAATCATGGTGACATGGATGGTGACGGAATTGCCGGCGAAGACTGGTTTAACGGTATTGACGACGATGGTGATGGTTTGGTAGATGAAGATTATTTTTTTGCAGATGGTATAGATAATGAAGAACCATTTACAGATTCGAATAATAACGGTGTCTATGATCCCGGTGAAGATTTTGAGGATTGGAACAGTGATGGTGACCGGAATACAGGAAATGGTACAATCGATGAAAATATTGACCTCTCATCCGATATCTGGTATGATGGCTATGACAATGACGGTACTGGTGGAGTTGATGATACAAATGAAAGAATCAGCAACTCTAACTTAGAATATCCCGCCTGGGCAGATAATATTGAAAATCAAAACATTATATTATTCAATGGTCGTAGTTCGCCGACGTATCATGGGAATCCTAATCCCTGGTATGATCCGGATAGCGGAGATAATCACCTGCGCGGAGATTATATTTATGACGAAGATAAGTTTACACTGTTGTTTGATAATTTCATTTTTGACTATGGCAGGGACAACATTCCCGGTGACCCTTTTGATGATCTGGCAGGAGACGGTGAGTATCAACGAGGTGAGAGCGCCTTAAACATTTTTGGATTTTGGAGTATTAGTGATTATGGGCTGGATGGCATCAACAATACCGGAGATGAAGGTGAACACGACGGTGTCTGGCAGCCCGGCGACGGTTGGCTGGATTATAACGGCAATGGGGTTGTGGATCCGGGTGGTATTTCCGCCGGTGGAGACATCTACTTGTTTGCACCTGACACAAACTACTTTGACGTTTGGCCGCCACCCAA
>CAYPCW010000058.1:0-10782 GCA_964409335.1 uncultured bacterium | reverse complement strand
CGCTATACCTCGGTTGAAAAATCAATTATGACAAAAATGTAGTATCCAAACCCGCAGCATTTCGGCGACCCCTAACCGGACTGCGCTATACCTCGGTTGAAAAATCAATTATGACAAAAATGTAGTATCCAAACCCGCAGCATTTCGGCGACCCTCCCCCCGGACCGGACGCAGTCTATTCCGACTGCAAATGCCGGAACGACACTTCTAATTTTCATGTCAAATCAGCGGGAAATATTACAGGAATGTGAACTTGCAAAACAAGCAAATGTCTTGATCCGAAACAGGGGTTTGCACGTAAATTGATCATCATGAAACTGGTCTACCGGTACATATTTAAAGAACACCTCCTTCCCTTTGTTTTCGCACTGTTGGTACTCGTTTTTGTACTGCTTGCGAATTTTCTATTAAAATCCATCGATAAATTTCTTGGCAAAGGTTTGGATATACGCGTTTTGATCGAGTTCGTTTTTCTGAATCTCGCCTGGATACTTGCCCTTGCAGTACCCATGGCTGTTTTGGTCGCCTGTCTCATGGCGTTCGGAAGACTATCTTCAGATAATGAGATTACCGCGATGCGCTCATCGGGGATCGGATATAGATCATTACTATTCCCATCTATGTTATTTGGTCTGCTCGTTACCGGATACATGATCTATTTTAATAATTGGATTCTACCGGATATGAATCATAATGCCAGAAAATTATCCTCCGATATCAGCCGGAAAAGACCAGATATGCAATTTGATATCGGATATTTTATTGATGCATTACCCGGTCATACTATTCTTATTGGTGGAAAAAGCGAAAAAGGATTTACAGACATCACCATCTTTGACACAGAAAACAACTTATCCCAAAGAACCATCCTCGCAGCGTATGGCACTGTGAAAACCCTGAATGATGGCGTACTCCTCGATCTGAATGATGGTGTGATACATGAGTTATCCGAGAATCCGGATGAATATCGGGAAATTTACTTTGACAAGTATCAGGTGGTAATCCCGGTGGATAATTTATCCCTCACCCGAAACAATAGCGAAATCCGTGGTGATCGTGAGATGACCTACGAAATGATGAATGATAAAATAGATGGTTATTATTCAAAAATTAACAATGTATGGGATCGTATTGATCAAAGGATGAACACTGAACTAAAACTAAATGTATTGAGACAGCACTCGCCTGAAGTGATACACCTCCTTCTGGATGATTATGAATTCATGATGACCGACTCATTGACTGCAGAGAATATTCCTGGCATATTGGAAAAATTTAACCGTCGATATAAAAATCTGAAGCGCGGGATCGCCAGCGATCTGAGGTTGATCGAATCCTATCAAAATTCAATAAATAAGTACCAGGTAGAATTGCATAAAAAATTTTCTATCCCGGTTGCGAGTGTCGTATTTATCCTCATTGGGGCTCCTCTTGGAATTATGGCGAAAAAAGGGGGATTCGCAGTCAGCATGGCATTCAGTCTCGGATTTTTTATTATCTATTGGGCATTCCTGATTGCCGGTGAAGAGTTGGCAGACCGGGGATATTTATCCCCATTCATGTCCATGTGGTTGCCGAATATCCTTCTGGGCATAACCGGCCTGTTTTTATGCTATAAAACTTCAAAAGAACAACGATTTATCAATCTCGATTGGATATCATTTCTTAAATTAAATAGAAGGAAAAAAAACTATGATATTGTCATTTCGGGGTAAAAAACCGCTTATCCCGGCATCATGTTATATATCAGAAAACGTGAACATTATCGGTGATGTCATCCTTGGAGATGAAGTCAATATCTGGTTTGGAGCGGTGATTCGGGGGGATATGCATTATATCAGGATCGGCGCCCGGACGAATATTCAGGATAATTGTACAATCCACGTCACGACAGATGTTTCTCCCACGATCCTCGGAGATGAGGTGACAGTCGGACATAATGCTATGATCCATGGATGTACGGTAGAAAACTGCTGTCTCATCGGCATGGGGGCAATTCTTTTAGACGATGCAATCATTGGTGAAGGCAGTATTATTGGAGCCGGCGCCCTGGTTCCACCAAAAATGGTGGTGCCGCCAAGGTCATTATGCCTGGGAATCCCGGCACGGATCATAAGAAGCGTATCCGATACCGAATATCAGGAAAACATCGCCAGCGCACAACAATATATCGATTTCGCAAACCTTTATAAAAATAAATAATTATATTCTTCATATTTATTTAATTTAATTAATATCTTTTATCCCATGTCTCTACGGTTAAATTAAGGTTTTAGAGTTATTTTTATGATCTCCCCCTTTCAGATTATCCGAAATAAACAAGACCACCTGGATCATTCAGAGGATGAAATCCAGTACATGATAAACGGATTTACGGATGGCGTCATTCCTGATTATCAAATGTCCGCCTGGCTGATGGCTGTTTATTTTAACGGTATGTCCGAGTTGGAAACCAGATACTACACCCGTGGAATGGTGAACAGCGGTAAAAAATTGGATTTCTCATATTTACCTGGTTTCGTCATCGATAAGCACAGTACTGGAGGTATTGGGGATAAGGTATCTCTTATTTTGGGTCCCCTGTTGGCTGCGTGTGGGTTGTATGTTCCGATGATATCCGGCAGAGGGCTGGGACACACCGGGGGTACCCTGGACAAACTGGAAGCCATACCTGGATACCGGACTCAACTGTCTCTTTCGGAATTTAAGCGCATCGTTGAAAAAACCGGTATTTCTATTATGGGGCAAACGGCAGATATTTGTCCTGCAGATAAAAAGATTTATGCCCTTCGGGATGTGACGTCCACCGTTGCATCCCTTCCGCTGATCTGTGGAAGTATTATGAGTAAAAAAATTGCTGAAGGAATTCAGGGATTGGTGTTAGACGTAAAATGCGGGAACGGCGCGTTCATGACCAGCCCGCATAGTGCCCGAAAACTAGCCGGTCTGTTGACGGAAGTAGGGCACGAATATGGATTAAAAATGGCGTCGGTAATCACCGATATGAACCAGCCTTTAGGAGATCATGCCGGTGTCTGGTGTGAGGTCCGGGAGAGTATTCATCTGCTGCAGGGTGGGGGTCCATCTGACGTGAAGGAAGTCACATTGATTTTGGGGCAACGGGCGCTTGAAATGGCTGGAGTACCGGGAGATCACCGCTTCATACTGGAAGCTGCCCTTTCCGATGGCAGTGCAATGGCAAAATTCGAAGATATGGTTCATGCTCATGGCGGGTACCTTGATACGCTGACCGGTTTAGAGATTCATCCACCGCTATATACCAGAGAAATTTTTGCTCAACATGATGGTTGGATCACTCAAATGGACACCTATAAAATCGGTATGTCCATTGTTGAGATGGGCGGTGGACGGATCATTCAAACGGATTCACTGGATCATTCCGCGGGGATTACCTTTCATTCAAAAATCGGCGCACAGGTTAAAACCGGCGATGTGATCGGTACTGCGTATTGCAATTCGGATTCAAAACTGTGGCGGGCTGTCGAGATGCTGTCGGAGGCGATAGTCATTGACGATTACGCTATTGACTCACCCCCCTTGATCATTGAGGATTAAACATATCTAATTTAAAAGTGTAGATTTTTTTTAACGGTATGGAGTTACACTTTCGGCGCTAAATTCTTATAAGAACATTCTACTTTGTGTGATTTTCTATTGATTTTACTCAAGAGATCATCCAACCGCTATAAAACTTCCGCACTATTTTTCTCTGAACCGCTGGAAGGGATTCGAATGGATTTCACATTCTTTTCGGGGAACGTATGGTTTCACGAAAATTTCTGATTTTCTGGATTCCGGGGGACACCATTGGGACGCTAGGTCATAGGAATCGTTGCAAATCTGTAATTTTACTACACCGTCTGGCATGTCCCAGTCTGCAATCGGATACGCCTTCGCACCGTAAATCTCCCGGATTGTATTCCCAAAAATGGGCAATGCAGCCTGTGAACCGAACTGATTTGCACCCAGTGAAACTCCCGGGTCATCCATTCCCACCCAAACCGCAATGGATAATTGTGGCGTAAAACCACAGAACCAGGCATCGGCTTTACTGTTTGTTGTCCCGGTTTTACCGGCCGCGGGTCTGTAAAATTTGTACTTCCACCGAAGTGACGCACCAGTTCCTTCATCGATGACCGATCGCATCATATCCCGTAATACATAAATGAGGTTTTCATCTTTTACTTCACGGGATTGAGTGCCGAATTCCTTAATGACGCGGCCATATCGGTCTTCGATTCTTGAAATCGCGACGGGTTCAGTCAGGATTCCATTATTGGCAATCGCTGCATAGGCTGTGGCAACTTCGAGGGGGATCACTTCTGAGACACCCAGTGCAATGGCATCCACCTCCGGGATCGGTGTTGAAATACCGAGTGCTATGGCTGTTTTTTTTACCTGGACCGGACTAATTAATTCCTGAACCACTCTGACAGAAATAAGGTTTAAAGAGCGTTTCAGACCATCTCTGAGTGTTGTCAGCAAACCGGTAGACCCATCGTGATTTTGGGGATTCCAACGGTTGACGCATCCTTCATCCAGGCAAACTTCAATCGGTTGATTCAGTAATCTCGTCGTCGGTTTATATCCATTTTCAAGCGCCGTCAAGTAAATAAAGGGTTTAAAAACCGACCCCGGCTGCCGCTTTGCCTGGGTTGACCGGTTAAAATGATCAACGTATTCATCTTCCTGTCTGCCACCGATCATGCCGAGGATGTGACCGGTACCGGGTTCGATGACAACAGCGGCACCCTGAACCAGAAATTGTTCTCTCAATTCTTTGGGAATGATCATTTTTGATTTAATGATTTTCTTCACAGAATCTGCAGAAAGGGTGCTTTTGGCCAAATCCAATCCATCGGATAGTTTTCGATCGCTGTTCAAATATTCTTTATTCAATACCGCCTGGTTGGCGGTTATTCCGTCATTAAATTCAGACTCCAGAATGTGTTGAATATCGCTGTCAAGGGTGGTATAAATAACCAGACCATCCCGATACAGGTTGATATCAAGTTCTTCATCAATTTTTTCAAGTTCACGGCGGACATATTCCGCAAAATAGGGCGCCCAACCTGAATCGGGATAAGACTCCCCACCAACCAACGGTTTTTCGATATTTTCCTGGTATTCTTCTTTATTGATATACCCGCGGTTTTTCATGACAGACAAAACCAGATTCCGCCGTTCACGGGCTTTATTCGGGTGATTTTTAGGAGAAAACCGTGCCGGTGCGGGCAACAGGCCGATCAGAATCGCACATTCATCCAGAGTCAGATCAATTACGGCTTTCCCGAAGTAAATATCTGCAGCGGTCTTGACCCCGTAACTTCCATGTCCAAAATGAACGGAGTTCAGATACAACTCCATGATTTCAGCTTTGGTATATGTTTTTTCAATTTGAATCGCCGTCAGAAATTCGCGGAGTTTTCGCGTGACTGTTTTTTTAAAACCGATGGTATTATACATATTCCGGGCAAGCTGTTGAGTGATGGTACTCGCCCCCTGCCTCGTACTCATGGTCAGGATATCCACGATCAGCGCCCGGGCAATACCTCTGATGCTGATTCCAGAATGTTCATAAAACCGATGATCCTCCATGGAGATCAGTGCGTTGATCAGGTCTCTGGGGACTTCACCGATTTTAATAATGTCCCGTTTATGGATGTATAATTCTTTGATCAACTTTCCATCCGCAGACATGATCTTAGAGACGGTATCGGGATTAAATTGTTGTAATTCGTTCAATGATGGCAGATCACGAGATAAGACAGCGAGGTAAATGAGCGAGATGATTCCGCCTGCCAATAAAAGAAGAAAGGTGTTTAAAAACACCTTTCCCCATGATTGTCGTTGATATGTTCGCTTTTTTTTCAGGTTCCGTTCCCTATTTATTCGGAATGGTCATGGACATGGGGTCCAGCAATTTATTCAGTGTATCTTCATCAAGGATACCCTGTTCAAGGGCGATCTGCCGAACGGTTTTGCCGGATTCATGTGCATCATGAGCAACTTTGGCGGCACGGTCATATCCGATGACTGGCGTTAGAGATGTACACATTGCCAGACTGCCTTCAATGTAGTTGGTACATTTCTGCACGTCAACTTCAAGGGTATCCAGAAGTTTCACTTTAAACATTCGCACTGCATTACTCAGTATCTCAATGGATTGCAGCAGATTATGCGCAATTAAGGGCAGCATCAGATTCAGCTCAAAAACACCGCCCATACCTCCAAGCGTAATTGCAGTATCGTTCCCAACCACGTGAGCGCTGACCTGGATAAGTGCTTCACAGATCACCGGATTTACCTTACCCGGCATAATGGATGACCCCGGCTGAACTGCAGGAAGCAGTAGTTCTCCCAGACCACACCTGGGACCCGAACCCAGCCATCGGATATCATTGGCAATTTTAAACAGAGATACAGCTACGGTTTTAAGTGCGCCGGACGCTTCTACGCTTGCATCCTGTGCTGCCTGTGCTTCATAATGATTTATTGCCTCCTTAAATGTTACACCGGTAAGTGACGATAATTCTTTGGCAAATCGTGCACCAAATTCAACATGTGTATTGATGCCCGTACCGACTGCGGTTCCACCCTGTGCGAGTTCGGATAACAATTGCTGGGCATTCAAAAGTCTTTTGATCCCATTATCGACCATGGCGGCATAGCCTGAAAACTCCTGGCCTAACCGGATTGGAGTTGCATCCTGAAGGTGGGTTCTTCCGATCTTCACGATTGAATCCCATTTTGATGCTTTTTCCGCCAGCCCATTTTTTAATTCAACCAAGGCGGGAATCAAATCCTTTTCGATTTCGACATTTGCAGCCAGATGAATCGCCGTGGGAATAACATCGTTGCTGGATTGCCCTTTGTTTACATGATCATTGGGATGAACGGGTTCTCTCGTGCCGATCTTTCCCCCCATCAATTCACTGGCGCGATTGGCAATGATCTCATTGGCGTTCATATTACTGGATGTACCAGAGCCGGTCTGGAAAATATCGATTGGGAATTGATCATTAAATTTTCCATCAATCACCTCATCAGAGGCTTCTACGATGGCATTTTTACGGGGTTCATCCAACAACCCAAGATTAAAGTTGACGACTGCAGCAGATCGCTTGATCATCCCCAAAGCCCGAATCAGGGCATTTGGAATATGAATCCCACTGATCTGAAAATTCTCTACAGCCCGTTGAGTTTGTGCACCATAATAGGCTTCATCAGGTACAACCATTTTCCCCATTGAATCAATTTCGGTTCGCATTTTTATTCCTTTATATATATATGTTATTATTTATCTGCTGCTTCAAAGTACGGTCGGATTATTGCATTATGCGCCTTCGACCTCATTCTGTCTTCGGAGTGGTTTGGGTGGCAGATTGAAAACTTCATTGAAATAGAACTCCCCAAGGTGGTTAATGATGTCTGTCATGCTGACAACGGCGACGACCTTACGGTTTGCATCCACGATGGGGACGTGGCGGAATCCACCTGCCGTCATTTTATTTAACGCGAAAGCGACGAGGTCTTCCATGCACAATGTTTCAGGATTCGAGGTCATATATTTATAGCCAGGTTCCTTATCCAATTCCAAACGAAATCCCACCACTTTATTTAAGATGTCCCGTTCTGTAAAGATACCGGAAATTTTATCATCTTTTTCCAGAATGACACATGCCAAATGTTTATCCTGGAGAATTTTGATAATTCGGGATAATGTTTCATCCTGGGAAAGAACTGAAAATTCTCCCAAAGATAACGAACTGATTGGCTCATCAAGGGAAATGGCTTTTTCAATCGATTTTCTTCTATCTTTCGATCGTTCTTCCATTTGATCAAATTCATCCGAAAGTATGTCAAACATATATTCTCCTTATTTATTCAACGACCCAGGTTCCACCGGAATTGAAAAGGCTGTTTAGATCGCCTTCACCTTTGATTTTGATAGCCTGCTCTATTTGTTCTGTCACCATATTTTCATACGTGGATGTGTTTTTAACGTAAAAGATCCCCACAGGCGTAGGAAGTACCGGGTTATAGGTTAATTCACTTAACAATATTGCAAGGTTTTTATTATTTTCATCGTGAACAAGGACATCATTTATCCCAAATTCGGAACCCAGTTCAATGATTTCAAATTGTGAACCCACGAGCCTGAGCCCTTTGTTATTCTCTTTTCCAAACACCATCGGCTGCTGATGAACCAGGTGAAGTACGGTATCATCTTTAGAATCCTTTTCAGTGAGCGAAGCAAACGCACCATCGTTAAAAATGAGACAATTTTGATAATATTCAACAAAGGAGGTTCCTTTATGAGAGGCTGCACGTTGCAGGATTTCAGAAGACGCATGCTGATCCCGGTCTATTGCCCTCGCGATAAACGTCCCGCCTGCACCCAATGCCAGCGCCGGTGGATTAAAGGGATAGTCCAGCGAACCCATGGGCGTAGATTTTGTGATTTTACCTAATTCGGAAGTGGGAGAATACTGACCTTTGGTCAATCCATAAATCCGGTTGTTAAACATGAGAATATTCAAGTCGATATTCCGTCTCAGCACGTGAATAAAATGATTCCCTCCAATACTCATGGAATCGCCATCACCGGTTACGACCCAAACGGATAAATTTGGATTTGCGATCTTTGCACCGGACGCGAGTGCAGACGCCCGCCCATGAATGGAATGGAACCCGTAGGTATTCATGTAATAGGGGAACCGGCTTGAACAACCGATGCCGGATATAAAAAGAATATTTTCTTTGGGTATCCCCAGTGAGGGAAGGATTTTTTGTACCTGGGCTAAAATGGCGTAATCACCACACCCGGGACACCAGCGAACCTCCTGATCGGATACGAAGTCTTTCCGTGTTAATGGTGCGGTCTGTGTAGATACGTCAATCATGGAATTAACCTCCGATTTCGGTAATGATTCGTTGATATACTTCAGTGGTCGTAAACGGCTTCCCCTGCAACTTGCTAAAACTAATTGTTTCTACAAGGTATTTTGCTCGGATGATCGTTGCCAATTGTCCCATATTCAGTTCAGGGATCAGAACTTTTTTGAATTTCAGTAATAATTCACCCAGATTATTCGGTAACGGATTCAGATATCGCAAATGGATGTGGGATACGGATTTTCCGTTTTCCCTTGCACGGTTGACTGCTGACCGAAGTGCACCCTTCGTTCCACCCCATCCGAGGACCAATAGGTCTCCTGATGTATCTCCATACGGAACCTCGTTGGGGATGTCTTTTGCGATAATATCTACCTTATTTTGCCGAAGTTGTACCATATAGTGGTGGTTCTGCGGGTTGTGACTCACATTACCGGAACCATCTGATTTTTCCAAACCGCCGACCCGGTGTTCAAGACCGGGAGTACCGGGTATCGCCCAGGGGCGGGCAAGAACATCCGATGAATGATCATAAGGTTCGAATCCATCAGATTTTGTGACCCGGGTGGTTGTGATTTTTTTAAGTGAATTCACATCGGGAATTCGCCAGGGTTCTGATCCATTGGCGATGTATCCGTCCGTCAGAAGAATTACCGGGATCATGTATTTCACGGCAATTCTGCACGCTTCATACGATGCCTCGAAACAATCTGCAGGGCTGTTGGCAGCCATCACGACACAAGGTGCTTCGCCGTGTCTTCCCCACATCGCCTGTAACAGATCGGATTGTTCTGTTTTCGTGGGGAGCCCGGTTGACGGTCCCCCTCTTTGAACATTCACGATGACAATCGGGAGTTCGGTTATCACTGCCAATCCGATTGCCTCTGTTTTTAATGCCATACCTGGTCCACTGGTTGCCGTGACAGCCAGATTTCCTGCATATGCAGCGCCGATTGCGCTCACAACGCCGGCAATTTCATCTTCAGCCTGGAAGGTTTTTACATGGAAGTTTTTATAACTGGAAAGGTAATGTAAGATATCACTCGCCGGCGTAATGGGATATCCTCCATAGAATAGTTCAAGACCGGAGTTTTGTGAGGCGGTTAAAAATCCAAAGGCGACTGCCATGTTTCCCATAATATTTCGGTAGGTTCCTGGTTCAAAGGTGGCTTTTGATACATGGTATGACGTTTTGATAACTTCCAGCGTTTCACCATAATTGAATCCCGCAATCAGCGCACGAACATTTGCTTCGGCAATATCCGGATTTTTTGAGAATTTCTTTTTGATAAATTTCACAGTATTATCAAATTTTCTGCCATACAGCCAGTACACGAGACCCAATGCAAACATGTTTGAACTTCGTGCAACGAGCTTTGATGTTAAATCGATATCCTCTGTCGCAAAGGTTACCAGTCTCGTCATATCCACATTGATGACCCGGTAATTATTCAGTGTTCCGTCTTCTACCGGATTTGAATTATATCCTGCCAATTGAAGGTTTCTTTTGGTAAAGTTGGCATCGTTGATGATAATCATGCCATGTACTTTTACATCGCCCATATGAACCTTTAAGGCGGCGGGATTCATCGCCACAAGCACGTCCAATTCATCGCCGGGTGTGTGGATATCCCGTTTACTGAACTGGATCTGAAAGGAACTGACCCCTGCCAGCGATCCGGCCGGTGCGCGAATTTCTGCCGGATAATCGGGAAATGTAGCCAGATCATTGCCAAAAATTGCGGTGTTGTCTGAAAATTGAGTTCCGGTTAACTGCATGCCATCACCTGAATCTCCTGCAAACCGGATAGTCACATCTGTTAATTCGGTGATCTTTCTTTTAATTTCACTCATTTATTTATT
>CAYPCW010000057.1:0-11806 GCA_964409335.1 uncultured bacterium | reverse complement strand
CACCCAATAAATTCAGGTTCGGTCCGTTGATCACTAAAATATTCATAATTGCTCCAAAGAAATTTTTATGAGTTCATCTGTAACGTGCCGGGATATCACCGGCTTTCCCAATGATTGCAGAAGGATAAAATTATGGTTACCGGACACATTCTTTTTATCCTGTTTCATAATGGTAAGCACCGAATCAGGATCCAGACGGTTCAATGGCGGAAGGGGAATCCCGTGAATGGCATCTCTCAACGTCTCCCAGTCATTCAGTGGCATTGATTCTTCCATCCCGGCCTCTCGCCCGAACCTGCATGAAATAAATCCAGCACATTGCATGCCGTAGGCCACAGACTCACCATGGGTCAGATATTCGTTACCATAGAATGTTTCCAATGCATGACCCACCGTATGTCCGAAATTCAGGATCTTTCGTAATCCCGTTTCACGTTCATCCCGGGAGACAATATCGCCTTTGAATCGGCAGGTATTCACGATGGCATCCGAAAAATCTGATCCCGCCGGGTCATCCCGGTATTTTGAAAGTTGTTGCGAAAATTGCCATAAAAAGACCGGATCACTGATGGCTGCTGTTTTTACGATTTCTGCAGCCGCAGAGAATATCTGACGTGCAGGTAAAGTTTTCAGAATTTCCGGATAGGACAAGACAAATTGAGGGGGATAAATTGAACCAATGAGATTCTTCCCCTGATCGGTATTCACGCCGGTTTTACCCCCTATGGATGAGTCCACCATCGCCAGAAGGGTGGTGGGTAACTGCAGATACGAAATCCCCCGCATAAAAACGGAGGCTACGAACCCGCCCAGGTCGCCGATAACGCCGCCACCAAATGTCACCAGCCATGTGCTGCGGTCACAATGATGATCAAGCATTGTGGATATGACCCGGCCTGCATGCAGGAGTGATTTTGTACTTTCGCCCTCAGGAACCTGAATGACGATAGGGTTTATCCCGGCCTGATCAAGGGCAGCGGATAGGGGTATGCCGTAGAGTTCCCAAATCAACGGGTGGGTCAGCACGACCCATGATTGTCCCTGATGGACGGATGCAAAGGTCCTGTGAAGGCGGGTGAAAAGTCCCGGTTCAATGATGACCGGATAGTCACCCATTCGTGAACTGATATTAATTCGGGTCATGCTGCAGATCAAGTAACTGAAGGATCGCCTCGCATACTTCACGGGAGGTCAGCGCTTCGGTGTTAATTTCAAAATGGGCTGTGGATTGATAGAGGGCTTTTCGTTCGTACCATAATTTTGTCAGAACAAATTCCGGTTCCGGCGAACCGGATAGTAACGGACGGCTTTTCATGTTTTTTATGCGTTCCGCCAAAATTCGGGGATGGGCGTAGAGCAGAATGACAATCCCCGTAGAACGCATTAATGTCCGGTTAGACTTTCTCAAAATGATCCCTCCACCGGTGGATACCACCTGGTTTTGAATCCCGGATAATCCCTTTAACAGTCGCGCTTCCCGGTCTCTGAAATAATCCTCACCACGCAGTTTGAACAATTCTGATGGTGGTATTCCGGTCAATTGGGTTAATCGGGCATCTGTATCGATGAACTGCCTTCCCAGGTTTTTTGCAAGTAATCTTCCCACGGTGGTTTTCCAGGCGCCCATCACCCCGATCAGGTAGATGGATTTTTCGCTGTTGATTACCATTTTGCTGAGATATTGATGTGTTCTGATAGTTGATCCATAGAGTCACCGCCAAATTTTTCAAGAAGCGCATCGGCTAACACCAACGCTAACATCCCTTCGGCAACGATAGAGGCTGCCGGCACCGCACAGGTATCCGTCCGTTCCTTGTGAGCTAATTTTGATTCTTTCGTAAGGATATCCACCGATGACAACGGTTTAATGAGCGTGGGGATGGGTTTCATGACCACCCGAATATCCAGCCGTTGGGTATTGCTCATCCCTCCTTCAATTCCCCCTGCATGATTGGTGGGACGGGTGTATGTTTTTCCATCCCATTCGATATTATCATGCGTTTCGCTGCCTGATTTTTTGCTGAATTCTATAGCCGGACCAAATTCAATACTTTTTAGCGCATTGACAGACATCATGGCTTCGGCGATCCGCGCCTGAAGTTTTTTATCCCAGTGTGTGTATGTTCCCAGACCATACGGCAGTCCGGAGGCCAGGATCTGAATTTCCCCGCCCACGGAATCACCCTGTTGAATGGCTGTATCAATGGCATGTATCATCTGAATTCCGGCGGCGGCGTCAAGGCATCGAACGGGGGATTGATCTGCAATCAAGTTCAGTTCCGCCAGCGAAAGGTTACCGGATACCAGCGTCAGATCCGTCGAGGTCTGAATCCGGGTGACCCGGCTGGCAATATGAATATAAAATGTCTCCAGCAGTTGTCGGCAAATGGCAGACAATGCCACCCGCATTGCCGTTTCTCTCGCAGATGACCGCTCCAGCACATTCCGGATATCGGTAAATCCAAACTTTTGAACTCCTGCCAGATCCGCGTGTCCCGGCCGTGGCAGGGTAACCGGTTTCCCGGCGCGTTCGCCAGGAGAGACCGACATTGTATTTTCCCAGTTCGCCCAATCCAAGTTCGGCAGGATCAATCCGATAGGGGAACCAAGCGTCTTGCCATGACGGACACCGCAATAGATCTCTACCCGGTCAAGTTCGATCTTCATCCGTTTTCCCCGGCCATACCCCAATTGTCGTCTCGATAATTGGCGGGTGATCCGTTCCTCATCAATGTCGAGGCCGGCGGGGATGCCTTCGAGTATCCCCAGTAGACCTTTGCCGTGGGATTCACCGGCGGTGAGAAATTGTATTTTTTGCATTATCCGAATAATTCCAGATTTTTTTTCAAAGCGCTCACGTCAATCGCAGAGGATACCCGATCATTCATCCAGATATCCAGGGACGCCAATCCCTGATAGATGAACATGTCCATTCCATTCATCGTTTTTGCTCCCAGCTTTTCACCAAATTTAAGAAATTCTGTTTTTACAGGACGGTAAATAATATCCACGAGAGTGTGTGAAGATGTGATCAATGCCCATGGGACCGGAAGTTCACACGATTCGAAGTTCATGCCCACCGGTGTGGAGTTTACGATGACGGCCTCATGCTTCAGCTCCGTGATTAATTCTTCAAACGAGATCGCCTTCAGGGAGCCTCCACCGCCGACCGGGGATAATTTTTCCACCAGATGTTCGGCGTGCGCCGGGGTCCGGTTCGCAACAGAGATGGATGATGCTCCGTCATGTAACAGGGCATAGACAATCCCGGAAGCCGCCCCTCCCGCACCGAGGACCACACAGGGTTTGCCGCGGACGGATATCCCGTTGACCTTTAGAGACATGCCGAATCCAAACCAGTCTGTGTTAAACCCCACCAGCCTGCCCCCCACACTCGCAATACAATTCACAGATCCGATAGTATGTGCCCGGGGGTTCAGGTCATCGAGGTAAGGAATGACACTCTGTTTATGCGGCAGGGTAACATTCAGCCCGTTCCATTCCCCCTTACGGAACCGATCTATCAGCCGGGGTAATTCTTCGGAGGCACACCGTACCTTTGAATATCCCGCGTTCAGGTGCAACTGTTCATATATCCCACGATGTAGCTGCGGACTGAGGCTGTGCTCCACCGGATCACCGATAAGGGCAAACTTCAATTGTCTGTGAACCGCCATTAATTCTGGATCAGGTAGTTCAGCACGTTTTGAAATTCGGGGAACGATATTGCCGCACACTCTGAGTCATCCAGAGTGGTCCTGCCATCGGAGATCAATCCGGCAATTTTGAACGCCATGGCGATCCGGTGATCATGGTAAGTTTCAACGTGGATTCCTTTCAGCGGAGTAGGTCCGGTAATACGGAACCCTTCTTGAAATTCGGTGATCCGAGCTCCCATTTTTTCCAGATTGGTTGTAATGGCGTGTAATCTGTCAGATTCTTTTACTCGCAGTTCTCCAGCGCCTTCCACAATGGTGGTGCCTTCAGCCTGGGTCGCTAAAATCGCAACGAGAGGTAGTTCATCGATCAACGCAGGGACGGTTTCCGGCAGGATGTGGACAGCGTGTAAATGATCCGGCCGTATTCGTATGTCTGCGACCGGTTCCCGGAGTTCAGACCAGCGGTCGAGAATTTCCACCCGCACCCCCATTTGTTCCAGGCAACTGAAGAAACCGAACCGGGTAGGATTGACAGCGAGATGTTTAAATATTACATCAGATTCGTGAACCATCGCAGCGCCAGCGGCAAAAAAAGCAGCAGACGAGGGATCCGCAGGGACGCGAAAATGAAAACCTGCGGGCGGAGTATCCGATTGGCTCACGGTGACGGTTGAACCACTTAGGGTGATCGCATAGCCCAGCGCCGACATGAGTATTTCCGTATGATCGCGGGAGAGAATAGGTTGGTGAACGGTAGTTTTTCCTGAAGCATGAATTCCGGCGAACAGAAGGGCTGATTTGACCTGTGCACTGGCGACGGGCATCGTGTATTCTATCCCATGCAGCGCCGCCGGATGGATACTCACCGGTAATTTGCCCTGTAAAGATGAAATATCTGCACCCATTTCCCGAAGGGGCTCCACTACCCGGTTCATCGGCCGGGATGACAGCGAAGGATCGCCGGTGAGGGTGGCGAAAATTTTTTGTCCGGCAATAAACCCAGGTAACATTCGGGCAGTCGTCCCGGAATTACCACAGAAAAGGGGGACGAATGGGGATTTAAGGTGTCCGCCTCGGATATTCAACCACTGGCTATCCTGCCGATATTCCATTCCACAATTTTCCAGACAATCCCGGGTGGAAATGATGTCTTGTCCTGAGGATAAATTTTCGATGACACTCCTTTCCCGGGATAGGGACGCCAGCATGAGGGCACGATGTGAGAGGGATTTATCCCCCGGAAGCGCAACACTACCTTTCAGTTTCATGGGAACCTCCCTGAGAGTTAAAAATGGCGTGTGTCTCCCGTATGGCGTCTTCTAACCGCAGGATCGTCTCTGTTGTGTACGGATTAAACCGTTGCAGGTCTTTGAATAATTCCAGGCTGTCATTACACGTTTGTTCAATGACCCCCAATAAATCATTGAATCCCAGGGTATTGATCGGGGTGGACCGGACACCCGTCTTTTCAAGCGCCCTGCCGATAAAATGGGTGATCCCCTGACTCACTGCCGCGAAACGATCGTGGTCATCCGGCGTCATTTCCACGATTCGGATAGAATGACCCGTAAAATACAATTTCAACGGCTCATACTGGTGATACAGATCCCGAAGCGGATGCATCACCATCTTCAATTCCCGGTAGGGGCTGTAAGAATCGGGACCAAACATGGGGTGGCTGCAGATGATCCCCGTAAACGCCGGAAGGCATGATTTCATCACCTGCGCAGGGTACGATTTTACCGAACAGACATCGATAACCGTGGTCTGTTTGCCCAAAAACGGGGCAATTTGTGTGATGGCAGTCTGGAAACTCCGAATGGGTACGGCCACGAACACCATAGACCCCTGCAGTGCATCCGGGAGTGTGTCACAGTGAAATTCCTTCGGGATTTCCTGTAAAAAGGGGTCGTATACTTTCAGTGTAAACCCGGGCGCCAGAATTTTAGTGAGAATTTTCCCGAACCGGCCATATCCGATGATACCGGCTAAAGGACGAGGGTCTGATATGGGTTCGGCGATCATCCGCAATGTGTTTTTTCTGTAAAATTCCCCGGTTCAATCTGGAGTGTGGTGTGATCTATCCTAAACCGATTGCGAAGGAGAACCTGGGTTTGATTAAGACAATCTGTCCAGTATTGAGCGTCAATACACTCTGCCGAGACTTTAATATGGGCGCTGAGTCCGGGTCGGTGCTGGGAAATAGACCAGATATGCAGATCATGGACGTCCTCCACATGGGGTTGATCTAAAATGGCTTTTTTGATGGTTGCATAATCCAGATTTTCAGGTACGGTATCCATGAGCAGCCGGACGCTCTCTTTCAGCAGTGATTTCGTACTTGCCAGGATCAACACCGCAATTACCATACTTGCAATCACATCGATAAGCGTAAAGTTCCAAATCCAGATGATCACAGCGGAAATGATGACAAAGACAGAACCGAGGGTATCCGTCAATAAATGGAGATATGCGCCGCGGGTGTTTAGATTTTCCTTTTGACACGCCGCTAAGATCCAGGTACTGATCCCGTTGGCCCCCAGCCCGAGAACTGCGACGATCAACATGGGTTTGCCAGAAATCGATGGAGAAGCTCCGATCCGTTTCACGGCCTCAAAAAGGATGAACCCGCAAATAAAAACCAGCGTGCCCCCGTTAATGAATGCGCCAATGACTTCCGCCCTTACATATCCGTAGGTCCATTGACTGTCTGCCGGCCGTTCGGCGAGTTTTGAGACAAAGATAGCCAGACCCAGCGCCAGTACATCCATCGCCATATGTCCGGCATCGGAAAGAAGCGCCAGACTGTGGGTCCAGATACCACCTCCGAGTTCCACGATCAAAAATATCAGGTTGATCCAGAACGCCCACCAGAGCCTTGGTAAATTGGAATGTCCGAGCGGAGAATGAGCAGTCGTCACGGGGATTTCTGTACTTGTTTTGCAGACCGGAATACCGCTTTAAATATGCGGATCAATTGTTCCTCTGTCAGTGTCCCACCGGCCGACCGGGTTAGCCGGTCAATGATTTCCTTCTCCCGTGACAGGTCTTCCACAGGGATATTCAGTACTTTTTTTAATGAACCCACCTCCCGTGCGAGTGCCATGCGCCGTTTTAATAAATCGATGATCTTCTCATCAATACTGTCAATTTCATCTCTGATCCGTTTGATTCGTTCGTCCATTTTCAATCCTGATTCATTCATGAGTTCATGAATATTTCGGGCTAAATTATCACTGCCAGCAGGATGTAGAAAAGGGATTTAGACAGGCGTGACCGGAGGGGTTGATCTCAATACTTCCATTGATTTTGGATTATTTTTTGAAAGGGAATTATGTTTATTTATAAAAAGAAAGTCCGGTTCAGCGAAGTAGATGCAGCGGGTGTGGTGTTTTTTACCCGGGCTTTAGAGTATTTTCACATGGCATATGAAGATTTTATGGCCTCCATTGGTCTGGACCTCCACCAGCAGTTCATTCAGGCCGGTACGGCATTACCGGTCGTTCATGTAGAAGCAGATTATAAACGAGCCATGAAAGTCGGGGAAACCCTCGACGTTCATGTGGCGGTTGAATCCATTGGAACCAGATCCTATACGATGAAATATCACATTACCGGTGCGGACGGCACCCTCCGCGTCACCGGGAGAATTAAAAATGTATTTGTTGACGGGGATTTCAAATCATCAAGCATTCCCGAACCCATGCGGGAAAAACTGGGCGCATTGGTACATCCGGCAAGTCATGACGCAAGGGGTTGAAGTTATAAATCGTTTCCGGATAGTCTTTTTCATTCGGCACCATTTATCTGAAATTCCCCGTCACAGGCTGTCGTTCCCCGGGCATTACTCTACAATCTGTTACACTGTTTTTTTGGTGTTCCAGCGTAATTTGAATGGATAAAAAATCTCTATTTTCGCCAATTATAAAGGAGAATAATTTCCCATGCTCAAGTCCATTATTGCGCTTATTTTAGGCGTATCATTTATTTTTGCTTTCGATAACATCTGGGTTGACTTTGAGGGTACAACCGTATCTGCCAACAAGATCATTGTCAAGTTTAAATTTGATTTTGCCCCATTACTTGGATCGGAAACCCCCATCACACTTTCGTCACGAGCCGCCCTTGCCGACGCCATTGCACCCTATCCTGTTAGTCAATTTGAACCTACGTTTGTGAATTATAATATTTTTTCAACAAAGCATTGGAATCATAGTCTTCATCAGTACTATACCATTGAGTTTTCCGAAGCGGTTAATCCGGCAGAAGTCCGGTCATCACTGCTGAATCTTGCTGAAGTTGAATTGGTGGATTTTTGCTTTAAGGTAGAGACGACTTATGTCCCGAATGATCAGTATTACTCCAATCAATGGGCGCATAACAACACCGGGCAGGTTCAGAGTTATGGCGGCGGTCAGGTGGGTACGCCCGATTGTGATATGGATACAGATGAAGCATGGGATATTACCACAGGCAGCGGAGACGTGATCGTAGCGGTGTTGGATACCGGCGTCAGCAACCATGCCGAATTTGGTGACAGACTGTTGGAGGGGTGGAATTTTTACAATGGCAATGGAAATACTACAGACAACTTCGGTCATGGTACGATGTGTGCGGGAATTATCGGTGCACAGGGCGACAATAACTCGTTCGTCGCTGGCGTTTCCTGGCAGTCGTACATTTTACCGGTTAAAGTATTGAGCGACAGCGGGAATGGCGATCAAGGCACGCTTGCGAATGGTATTCAGTGGGCGTCTGACAATGGCGCAGATGTGATCAGTATGAGTCTGCGATGGACCACCCCGGATAATGCGTGTAGTAACGCGATCGACTATGCGACAGATAATGGAACCACCGTCTTCGCCGCTACCGGAAATGAAGAAAGTTCAATCATCGGATACCCCTCTGCGTATCCTAACTGTATTGCAGTCGGTGCGTTATCCCCGTGTAATACCCGAAAAAGTTACAGTTCGTGCGATGGTGAAAATTTCTGGGGCAGTAATTATGGCAATGGCATGGATTTTCTATCTCCGGGAGTTCGAATTTATACCATCAATAACTACGGTGGATATATGTCTGATTTCAATGGTACGTCATCCGCGTGCCCATCTGCGGCGGGTGTCGCTGCGCTGGTATTGGCGGTTAACCCCGCGTTAACGCCGGTTGAAGTCCGTGAAATTATGCAAACAACCGCATTCGATCTATATGGCGAAGGCTGGGATTCGCAATCCGGCTGGGGTCGGATCAACGCCTTTAATGCCGTTAACCGGGCGGTAGAGTTGAACTGCGGGACCAATAATATCCCCGGAGATACAAATTTAGACGGCGAACTCAATGTTCTGGATATCGTCATCGTCGCTAACCTGATCATCGGAACATTGCAGGATCCGGATTATTGTCAGGAATGGGCAGCCAATATTAATAACGACGATATTATTAATATTTTAGATATCATTCTGATTATAAACGCGATCGTAGGGGGGTAATCCCCTTTTTACCTAAAATCCGACAAGTTGAGTGGGATGACCCATCATAGTGTCCGGACCGTAAGAATCACAATATACTAAGGTAAATATCATGTATAAATATTCTGCATTGATCTTGTCCATATTGTCCGTTGTTTTTTGCACCGAGTCATCATGGACGGAGTTTAACGGTCAGATTGTATCTTCTCAAAAAGTCGTGATCGAAGTGGAGTCCTCCTTCGCTCCCCGCCTTGGAGCAGAGCCTCCCCTGAGGAGGGCAGCCTTCCCGGAATTTTTTACCCTTTCAGACAGAACTTCGGAATTTGATTTTCATCCACTGATCACGTTCACAGACGGATTTGGTGAGATGCACTACCGCCATGGTCTTCATCAATTTTATGTTCTCGATTTTGTCAATCCGGTGGATATTTCATCCGTGATCCGGGACCTGCTTTCGATTCCGAATATTGTGTCCGCTGAACCTGACTACCGGGTGGATGCCAATCTCGTTCCGAACGATCCCCTTTACCCGTTGCAATGGGCACACAATAATTCGGGTCAGGCTATATCCTACAACGGCAATAATGTAGGAACGCCGGACTGCGACACAGACACCGAAGAGGCATGGGATATCACCACCGGCGGCAGTGATGTCATAATCGCTATCATCGACACGGGGGTAAACGGGAATCACGAAGAATTCGCAGGAAGGATGGTTCCGGGTTACGATTTTGTAAATAATGATAATGATCCATCCGACGATAACGGACATGGTACGTCCTGCTCCGGGATCGCTGCCGGCGCCGGGAATAATGGCATCGGAATTGCCGGGGTTGCCTGGGGTTCCTTCATCATGCCGATGAAAGTTCTGGGCTCTGACGGATCGGGTAACGATACCGATATTGCCGATGCGATCATCTGGGCCTCCGACAATGGCGCCAACGTGATCAGTATGAGTTTGGGCGGAGGCGGTTATACTAATTATCTGGACAACGCCATAAACTACGCCGTGGATAACAGCACCGTGGTATTTGCCGCCGCAGGAAACGATAATTCCAGTACAATTAGTTACCCGTCTGCATATGATAATTGCATTTCTGTCGGGGCACTATCTCCCTGCAATGAGCGGAAGAATCCCGGTTCATGTGATGGTGAAAATTTTTGGGGCAGTAATTACGGAGTCGGGCTGGACTTTCTCTCCCCCGGCGTTCGAATTCACACAACGACCATGAGCGGCGGATATACATCTTCATTTAACGGTACTTCATCCGCATGCCCCCATGCGGCAGGTATCGCCGGATTAATCCTTGCAGCTTCACCGGATCTCAATCCACAAAGCATTCGCAATGTGATGCAGGCGACATGCGATAACCTGGATATCCCCGGCTGGGATTCTGAAACCGGATATGGGCGGTTAAATGCCTTCTCGGCCGTATCATATTCACTCAGTCATCCCAATTTTATTTTGGATTTGGAGTCTTTATCCTTCGATGTGTCCACGGGTCAAACCGATCAATCGCCCGTGTTTATTTTAAATACAGGAGATGAAGATCTCATGTTTTCTGTGGACACCACAAGGTATTATTCCGTAGATTCACAATCTGAATATACTGACTATGATTGGATCGATATCTCTCAGGACAATACGACGCTGGTCTTCTCCCATAACGACCATGCAGCGCCATCTTTTAACATCGGATTCGAATTTCCATTTTATGGCGAAGCCTATTCGACATGCATCGTAAACGCCAACGGATGGATTGGCTTCGGAGATGACAATTATGCGTGGCAAAATACAGGATTACCCAATCCTGATGCTCCGGCGCCCGCAATCTTTGGGTTTTGGGATGATCTGAATCCTGTCAATGATGGAAACAGTTCGGATATGGCCGGATATGTGAGAGTCAATTCTTCACCTGAACGCATGGTCGTGTGGTTTGACTCCGTCGTTCACTGGATCGGTGGCGGGAGTATTTCTGGTACATACGATTTTCAGATGGTACTTTATCCATCCGGTCTGATCCGGATGAATTACCGGGCAATGGAAGGTGATGTGAACTCTGCAACGATCGGAGTTCAGGATGCCTTCGGAGAAAATGCACTGTTGGTTTCTTATGACATTGATCTGATCATCACTAATTTTACATTTCAGATCTCTCCACCGGCAGAATGGGTTACAATCAGCCCCACCGAAGGCGTTGTTTTATCCGGTGATGCGGAAGAGCTGACGGTTTCTATCGACGCCACAGGCTTTTATGACGGGTCGTATTTTGCCCCCATCGTTTTTATCACCAACGATTTTGCACACCCCGCCGTAACCCTGCCGGTGATCATGATGGTGACCGGCTCATTTTGTCAGGACTGGCAAACCGGTGATGTGAATAATGATTCGGATTTAAATGTGCTGGATATTGTGATGTTGGTCACGATCATTGTGGGCGATCTGACCAATCCCGATGAATGTACGGTATGGGCATCTGATCTCAATGAAGACACCGAAGTCAATATTCTGGATGTGGTCACTCTTTTGAATATAATCACCGCAGCTGACTGAAATATTATCATTCCCCGACCCCTCCTGACCCGGAGGACTTTCAGCCGATCGCATTCAGAGAGCGATACTCATAAAAATCCTGTCAGGACTTATTATCCGCTCCCTCTGTCTGATCCTGGCCGGCTATC
>CAYPCW010000056.1:0-11893 GCA_964409335.1 uncultured bacterium | reverse complement strand
GAAACCGATGGTTTCGTAAAGGTGATCTATGATCGAAAATACGGCGAGTTACTGGGATGTCATATCATCGGCCATGATGCAACGGATATCATCACGGAAATGGGAGTTGCACGGCGTCTGGAAACCACCTGGCATGAGATCCTTCAAACGATTCATCCCCATCCCACATTTTCAGAAGCGCTCATGGAAGCTACCGCTGATGCATTTGGTGATGCGATTCATATCTGATGAGTTTGCCCGTTATGTTAAGTGAACCTATCTTAAAAAATTCTTCCTGCGTTCACATATTCGCATCCGAGCCACAGGTCGAACCATCACATATGTTTCGTATTATTTTAGATTTATGTCCTGATCCGGTGAATTTTTTCTGGCTGGGGAAACAGCCCTTTCAATTCATATGGGATGTGCAGAAACTTATCCATACAGCACGAATAGAGGGACAGATCAACGATGTTGTGCTATTACTGGAACATCATCCCGTGTACACATTTGGGAAAAACGCCAATAAAGACCACCTGCTTCCATCCTATCGAAAGGATGCGGACGTCATATCCATTGACCGTGGGGGAGACATCACGTTTCACGGTCCCGGGCAGATGGTCGTTTACCCGATCCTGAATCTGCGGGGGTACCGCACAAGTGTATCCTGGTATATGCGTAGTTTGGAAGAAGTAGTAATCCGAACTCTCAGGACGTTCGGTGTATTTTCTCAGACCCGGGAAGGGATGACCGGTGTCTGGATCGATGATGAAAAGATATGTGCCATGGGAGTTCGGTTGTCCCGGTGGGTAAGTATGCACGGTCTGGCGTTGAATTTGAATACCGATTTAGACTATTTTACCGGGATCATCCCGTGTGGAATATTCGAATGCGGAGTGACATCATTGGAAAAACAGACAGATCAGAAAATCAGCATGTCCATTTTGGTGGAAACATTTATACAGGAATTCAGGACAGTATTTCAACCGACCCCAATGAAACCCGAGGTAATGTAATCGAATGAAATTGTACGGATTTACGAAAAAAGAACTGTTAGGCTTTTTCAGCACCATGGCATTGTCACGGCAATTAGATGAAAAACAGCTAACCCTGTTAAAACAGGGAAAAGGGTTCTTTCATATTGGTGCTGCGGGGCATGAGGCTGCACAGGTCGCCGCAGGGTCATGTTTTATCCCCGGTCAGGATTATGCATTCCCATACTATCGCGATCAGGGACTCTGCCTCCAGTGGGGGATGACGTCCCGCGAAATTTTTCTCAGCTTCATGTCCCGGAAAGATGATCCGAATTCCGGCGGCAGACAGATGCCTCAGCATTATAGTCACCATGCTTTGCGCATTGTCACCCAGTCAAGTCCCACAGGAACGCAATATTTGCAGGCGGTGGGGGCGGCATTTGCCTGTAAACGGGCAGGGAACAATGCAGTCGTATATGTGTCATCCGGTGAAGGAACCACGAGTCAGGGCGATTTTCATGAAGCGCTCAATTGGGCAAGCAGAGCAAAAGCGCCGGTGATCTTCCATATTGAAAACAATGGGTACGCCATCTCCGTTCCCGTGGAAGAGCAGACTGCGGGCGGCTCAATTTATAAAATTGCTGCAGGGTATGAATCTCTTGCGCGGTTTAATGTGAACGGGACCGACTTGTTTGAAACCCGAATGGCTTTCATGAAGGCGGTTGAGCGGGCGCGTCGGGGGAAAGGTCCCGGTATCATCGTATCGAATGTGGTTCGTCTGTTCCCTCATTCATCGTCTGACGACCAGCGGAAATACCGGTCTAATGAAGAACTGGAGGCGGATCGGCGGATGGACCCGCTGCACCTGTTTCAGAAGAGGTGTATTGATGCAGGGATTTGTACCGATAACGATTTTGAATCCATTTATGAGAATGTGAAAGTCCGGGTGAATGAGGATGCGGTTTGGGCAGAATCACAGGATGCACCCGACCCGGGTACGATCGCCCTCCACCTGTATTCTGCAAACACACCACCGGCAGGGATCACCGTGACGAAAACCGGCAACGGAAACCGCAAGACGGTGTTGGTTGATGCGATCAATCATGCACTGGATGAAGAACTTGCGTTTAACGATAAAATGGTGATTTACGGTCAGGATGTTGCGGGGAAAAAAGGGGGTGTATTTACCGCCACCCGCGGGTTGACCGGGAAATTTGGAAAACACCGGGTATTCAACTCTCCGTTAGCGGAATCTTCTATTATTGGGACGGCAGTCGGCGCAGCACTGTGCGGAATGAAACCCGTTGTGGAAATTCAGTTTGGAGATTATATCTGGACTGCGATGATGCAATTACGGAATGAAGTCGCTACGATCCGGTACCGTTCCAACGGCGTATGGTCCTGCCCCATGGTGATCAGAGTACCGGTGGGTGGATACATCCATGGCGGGTTGTGTCACAGTCAGAGCATCGACGGATATTTTACACATCTGCCAGGGATTTTCATCGCTTATCCATCAAATGCAGCCGACGCCAAGGGCTTGTTGAAAATGGCATGCCGGATGGACGATCCGGTTCTTTTCCTCGAACATAAAGGATTGTATCGACAGGGATACGCCGCTGCCACAGAGCCATCTGATGACTATTTGCTCCCATTCGGTAAAGCAAATTATGCCTTAAAAGGGGATGACCTGACCCTGGTGACCTGGGGAGCCTGCGTGCAAAAATGTATAGAGGCTGTGAGAAAAACGGGGATGTCTGCGGATATTATTGATATGAGAACGTTAAATCCCCTGGACATGGTGACCATTCTTGAATCGCTGAAAAAAAACAATCGCATTCTGATTGTTCATGAAGATAATTTGACCGGGGGATTCGGAGCAGAAATTGCCGCCCGTATCGCAGCGGAAGGATTCGAGTTTCTGGATGCACCGGTGAAACGCATCGCCTCAAAAGACCTGCCCGTTGCCTATGCACCGGCGCTGGAAAATGCGATTCTGGTACAGACAGACTGGATCATTGATGCAATTCATGAACTCATAACATATTAATTATTAACTGGACCCGGTACGATGAAACTGATTGGCATAGATTATACTCAAATTTCGAATGAATTCACAGAAGAAGAATTGATGGTGCAAAAAACCGTCCGTGAGTTTGCAGATACCGAACTGATTCCGGTGATTGACGAATACTTCAAAGATGGCTGTTTTCCGGTACAGTTTGTGAGAAAGTTTGGAGAATTGGGCTTGCTGGGAATCAACCTCCCCACGGAGTATGGTGGCGCCGGGATGTCTAACCTGGCATACGGATTGGCGTGTCAGGAGTTGGAACGCTGCGATTCCGGGATACGATCATTTGTATCGGTTCAGGGATCATTGGTCATGTATCCCATTTTTACATTCGGGTCCGAAGATCAGAAAAGAAAGTATCTGCCTCCATTGGCATCCGGTGAGATGATCGGCTGTTTTGGCCTCACGGAACCGGACTTCGGGTCAAATCCTGCGGGAATGGCAACCCGGGCAGTCAGGACTGATGGCGGATATATTCTTAACGGTGCAAAAATGTGGATCACTAACGGATCCATCGCCCACGTGGCCGTGGTGTGGGCAAAGGATGATCGTGATCAGGTTCGGGGGTTTCTGGTAGACACGTTTTCCGAAGGATTCTCAGCACCCGAGATGAAAAACAAATGGTCCCTTCGCGCCTCCGTCACCTCCGAATTAATTTTCAGCAACGTGGTCGTTCCTGAAGAAAATGTTCTGCCCGGTGTCAGCGGGCTGAAAGGTCCCCTGAGCTGTCTCAACCAGGCTCGGTATGGCATTGGATGGGGGGCATTGGGTGCCGCCATGATGCTCTACGAAACGGCTTTATCATATGCCAAAACACGGATTCAATTCGACAGACCCATCGCAGGGTTTCAGATGGTTCAGGAAAAACTGGTGTGGATGCTGACAGAGATCACCAAGAGCCAATTACTGGCGCTTCAGGTCGGCAAACATAAGGACGCAGGTTCATTACGGCATCAACAGGTATCTATGCTCAAGCGGAACAATGTATGGGTTGCCAGAGAGTGCGCCAGACTTGCCAGGGAGATCCTCGGCGCGAATGGAATATCCGGGGAATATCCGGTGATGCGGCACCTGATGAACATTGAAAGCGTATATACCTACGAAGGCACCCACGATATGCACACCCTTATTATGGGCGAGGATATTACCGGAGTATCGGCGATCCGGTAGAGAAGAATGAAAAAGTTGGCATTATACCTGGCCGGTCGGAAAATTCCTGCGAAAGAGGATCCAAAATCTTTGGAAAATCGCAGCAAAATCGGAATGCTTCAAGGGTGGATATCAATTTTTGGGAATGCGCTATTATTTGCCATCAAATTTATTTTAGGATGGTTTTCGGGCAGTATTGCCCTGATCGCTGATGCTCTTCACACATTATCCGATGTGTTGACCAGCGGTGTGGTTATTTTCGGATTTCAATTTTCGCAAAAACCTGCCGACAAAGAACATCCCTTTGGTCACGGCAGAGCGGAAACCATTGCCACCCTGACCATTGCGCTATTACTGGGGTTTGTAGGGTTTGAGTTTCTAAAAACCGGTGCAGGGAGGATATTAAATCCCGTTGAAATTCACGTCAACTGGTATCTGATAAGCGCAGTTGTGATTACCATTTTCGCAAAAGAATGGATGGCAAAACTGGCGTTTCATTTGGGGGATATCATCGATTCCGATACCCTGCGGGCAGACGCATTGCACCATAGAAGTGATGCATTATCGTCTGTGCTGGTCCTGATCTCGCTGATCTCCGTGCGATTTGGTTACACGCTGGTAGACGGGCTGATGGCGATTGGGGTTGCCGGGTTCATGCTGAAATCCGGATATTCTATCGCCAGAAATGCGATCGACGATTTGCTGGGGACGCCGGTATCCCCGGAAGCTCTGGATCAAATCCGGCAGTTGGCGCTATCGGTTCAGCGGGTGTACAACGTACATGATATCATCGTCCACCGGTATGGCAGCCATCATTTTATTTCACTACATGTTGAGGTGGATGAACGGTTAAATTCAGAAGCAATGCACTCCGTCGCCGATAGAGTTGAGAAAAGAATCGCCCATAAGCTAACGGCTGAAGTGGTTACTCATGTTGATCCGGTTATCGTAAATGGAGAAACTGTGGAAAATATCCGGGAGATCATCCATCAGCAGATGGAATCTCATAATATTCCCGGTGTGGTGCAGGATCTTCGTTTTGTGGAGGATAATGAAGTAGAGTCCATTTTATTTCAAATCCCGGTATCGGTCAATTTTACGGATAAAGCACAGTTGGAAAAGGACATCCGAAGAGAGCTCAGCGGGATGTATCCATCAAGCGAGATCAGGATGGATTTTATACCTCAGATCATATGAAGAGTAACCTGATAATTTGAATTTCCTGAAACGAGGAGAATAAATGATTGACGTCATCATGCCCAAAATGGGCGAATCCATAACCGAGGGAACGATCCTGGAGTGGAAGAAAAAAGTGGGGGATTCGGTGGAGTTAGATGAGATGCTCCTTGAAATATCCACGGATAAGGTAGATTCCGAAATACCCTCACCGGCGGCAGGAGTGATCGCGGAATTATTGTTCGGAGTCAGTGACGTCGTTGAGGTGGGGGAGGTAATTGCCCGGATCCGAAAATCCGGTGAGCAAATTTCTGCAGACCCCGCCGTTTCAGAGACTAAGGACACACCGATAACCGAATTGCATCCCGGCATCATGACCGACCGCGTATCAAGTCATAAAACAGAAAGATTAAAAACATCGCCTTTGTCAGGCACGATGGGTTTTATATCCCCCTTAGTCCGGTCTATTGCAGAGAAGGAAGGCGTGACTTCAGAAGAACTGGCGAGGATTTCCGGCAATGGTCATGAGAACCGGATCACCAAAAAGGACATCATTCAATTTCTGGAAAACCGCAAAAAGAACCACTTGAAAGATAGTTCTGTATCTCAATCAATGACTGATGTTACTTCAGATGATACTATATCAGATAGTTCGGCGGATCAGGGGGAATCTTTAATATCCGGATCTACACTGAACGACCGGCGGTATTCCATGGATCGTATCCGCCGAAAGATTGCCGACCACATGATTGCATCTCAGCAAATATCTGCTCATGTATATTCCACCTCCGAAGCGGATGTGACCCCTTTGGTAAACATTCGTCTCATGTATATGGATTGGTTTAGAGCGAAACAGGGAATCAGCCTGACATATTCACCCATGATCATGTATGCCGCTACCCGAGCCATCAAGGAATTTCCCATCATGAATTCATCGATTGACGGGTACGAGGTGGTCTCCCATAAACATATAAATATGGGTTTTGCAGTGGCTCTGCCGGACAATAATTTGATTGTTCCGGTGATCCGGAGATGTGAGGAATTGAATTTTCTGGGTATGGCGCGGCAATCTGCCGCATTCGCTGAAAAGGCGAGGAACGGTCAGCTTTCGCCGGAGGATGTATTCGGGTCCACATTCACAATAACCAACCCGGGCGTATTTGGCGGCTTGAGCGGAATGGCGATCATCAATCAGCCGAATGTGGGAATTCTCAGTGTCGGTACTTTTCAAAAACGCCCGGTTGTGAAAGAGACCAAATACGGAGATACAATTGTGGTGCGAACAATGGTTTATCTCACCCTGAGTTATGATCACCGCCTGATCGACGGTGCATACGGCACTCGGTTCCTTTCGCGGATATGCGAATTGCTGGAAACATTTGAAAAAGCGAATATCGGATAACATGTCTGAACTCATCGATATTTTCGCTCCGGCAAGGAGACCCGACTGGCTGAAAATCAGGTTAAAAACCGGCAATGGATTTGCAGAGACCCGGATGTTGATCCGGGACGGGCGCCTCAATACCGTTTGTGAAGAAGCCCGGTGTCCGAACATCTACGAATGTTGGAACCGGAAAACCGCCACGATCATGATCCTCGGGGATACCTGCACCCGGTCATGCGGGTTTTGTTCGGTGAAAACGGGCAGACCGGGAGCGGTTGACAAAGACGAACCCGCCCGGACAGCGGACGCCGTGAAGAAGATGGGGCTGCGTCACGTCGTTATCACCTCCGTTGATCGCGACGATCTGAAGCACGATTACGGCAGTACCATCTGGGCGGAGACAGTCCGGGCGATTCATGATCATGCACCGGGATGTTCGGTTGAAGTTCTCACCCCGGATTTCAAAGGTTATCTCCCCGCAATTCACACCCTTTTCGATGCTAAACCGGAGATTTTTTCCCACAACATCGAGTGCGTCCCCCGAATTTCACGGGAAATTCGACCACAGGCCGTATGGGAAATATCTCTAAAAGTATTAGTTGAATCCATAAAAAAGGGACTGGTCACTAAAACCGGAATCATGGTCGGGCTGGGTGAAACAGACACAGAGGTCGTCGAAACAATGAAGGAAATTGCCGGTGTCGGTGTGGATATTTTTAATATCGGTCAATACCTTCAGCCCACACCGATCCATCAAAAAGTCCACAGATATGTGCATCCCGACATGTTTGCGTATTATAAACTGAAGGGATTTGAGTTTGGATTTAAGGTTGTTGAATCCGCCCCATTGGTGAGATCGTCTTATCATGCGGATGAACAAATTGACCATTTGGTATACCGAAATAAGGAAAACAATGAACACTAAAAAAGAAACACTGGTTTTTGCCATCGTTTGCATATTCGGAGTATTGCTGGTTTTTTCAGTGTATGGTGACCGTTTTTTGTCATGGGCTGGAAAAACAAATACTCCGGTCCGGGACCCGATTACGTCGGCGATAGACAATATTGATCCCCCACAGTTGACCGATCTGCTGCCCGATCGTCCAGACGGACCCCATCAGAAATTTATATCGGAAGACAGTTGTCTGAAATGCCACCGGCAGGGTGTAGAAATCCCCGGACTGGGAATTGCTCCGAAAATCAAACATGAAATTCGTTCTGATTGTGGGTCATGCCATAAACCGAAGCGGACCTAGTGGACAGATTGATTCAAAAAAGACCGATTCGAAAGACAGGGGATGGCATGCGATTTTCCCCCGGAAAAAAACCAGTTAGCAACAGACCCTACCTGCCGGGCTGGGTTAGGGATTTCAGAAAAAATCCGATACCGCGGTTGTTAGCCGGTGGAGATCCCGCGGTGATCTTCGATGTATACTGGGATCTGCTCGGGCTTGACAAGGGGCAGCCGATGATGATAGATAGTATGGAAAAAGTAAACACAAATCCCAAAGCCCTCAGGATGTTGAACCACACATCAAACCCTTCGGATGAACCGCCTGCGGGGGAAATGATGGTCGGGCTGGAATTCCTCGCCCATCTTGTGAGGATGAATACACTGGTAAAATTTCAACTGAACAAGATGCATCCTTTAATTCAGGATGACATCGTAAAATTAATGGGGTATATTAAAGATGACGGTCGGTTTCCCCTACTATATCATCATCACGCACACGCCTGTTGGATCCTCCTTAAGCTGGGCATCGGTGGCAACCGGGTGTTGGAAAAATCCATTTACTGGCTCGTAAAAAGGCAGCGTAAAGACGGGGGATGGCTGCACCGGAGCATGGTTCCACCGGGAGAGGATCCCGACACTATGCCGTCTTGTATATGGACAACGATGGAAGTGATGAATATGCTGATCAAACGTCCGCCCATGCTGAAAAAAATTGACGTCAGCAACGCCTGCAAATTTTTAATAAGCCACATTGAACAGGATAATTATACGTCATTTCAACATCAAAAGAATGCGTGGAATATTTTATCGATCGGAACCGGAGAAACGTCCATGTTTACCGGAGGAACGTTGAAATTAATGGAAATTCTCGCAGGGTGTCATTACAACATGTCCGATCATCAGATCCAAAAATGGGTAAAATGGCTGAAAAGCATTCAGCTTGACGATGGATATTTCCCCAGAGAGGTGAATAAAATGCCTATCGGGGATGAGTGGGTGACCCTTCGTGCATTGTCTGTGTATAAAAAATTGAAGTTTCAAAAGTAACTTCTGCCAGAAGTGCATGATCCAGGAATTTTACTTACCGGAATTATTATAAAGACCTCCCGGCATCACTTTTGCCGGTTCATTGGAAAAATGACAGAAAGAAAAAATTGATGACAGATTTAATTAAATCCAGCGAAGAATCCAATCCCATATTACCGTTGAGAAATACCGTATTATTTCCCCAACAGATCATCCCGATCTACATCGGTAGAGACCAATCTCTGAAATTGATAGATGATCTCCCGGAAAATGGGGATAAAAAAATAATTGTAGTCGCTCAACGGGACGGCTCCATAGAAAATCCCAAGTCTGAAGACCTGTTTGAATGGGGAACCCTTGCCCTGGTCATGCGGGTGTTTAACATGCCCGATAAGCAAAAGTCCGCTATCGTTCAGGGTATTGCCCGGATAAAAATTACCAAATATTATCAAAGCACACCGTATTTCATTGGCACGGGCATCCGGTTTGATGATCCGGAAGATCACTCGGTTGAACTGGAAGCCATGATGACAAACCTTCACAGCATCTACCAAAAATTGGTTGATGTGGCGCCATATCTCTCCAACGAGCAATATAAACAGGTGACCAGCATTACCCATCCCGGGAAATACGCAGACCGCGCGGTTTCCGTGATGAATATTTCCACGGAAGAAAAACAAAAGATACTGGAAAATATCAATATTCGTGATCGGTTGGAACAAGCGACCGTGGTGATCAACCGGGAATTGCAACGGATCGAACTAAGCGAGAAAATACAATCCAACGTTCAGGATGAGATTTCGAAATCCCAGCGGGAATATTACCTACGCGAACAAATGAAGGCGATCCGAAAGGAACTTGGTGAGGATGAACCGGCTGTTGAACTGGTAGAAATGGAGAAGAAAATATCCGATGCGAAAATGCCAAAGGACATCGATAAAGTCGCCAAAAAGGAACTGGAACGTTTGAAGCGAATACCGTCCCAATCTCCCGAATACACGGTTGCCAGAACCTATTTGGAGTGGCTGGTTGATCTGCCCTGGAGTGTCGCGACCAATGACAATGAAGATGTTGAACGCGCCCGTGAAATTTTGGATGCTGACCATTATGGTCTTCAAAAAATAAAAGAACGGGTTTTAGAACATCTAGCAGTCCGAAAGCTCAAGCGGTCACGAAGTAAAAAAGGCGATCGTCTTAAAAGTCCCATCCTTTGTTTTGGCGGTCCTCCCGGAACCGGAAAAACGTCACTCGGTAAATCCATAGCAAGATCAATGGATCGAAAATTCGTGCGTATATCTCTGGGGGGAGTGAGAGACGAAGCAGAGATCCGCGGGCATCGACGAACCTATATTGGCGCACTCCCCGGACGGATCATCGCCAATTTAAAAAAATGCGGGACCAATAATCCCATCTTCATGCTGGATGAAATCGACAAACTGGGTATGGATTTTCGGGGAGATCCATCAAGCGCATTGCTGGAAGTATTAGATCCTGAACAAAATTTTGCTTTCAACGATCATTATTTAGAAGTGGATTTTGATCTCTCAAATGTGATCTTTATCACTACGGCAAATCGGGTAGATCAGGTCCCCGGACCGCTTCGGGACAGGATGGAAGTATTAGAATTCAGCGGGTACATCCTCGACGAAAAACTAAATATTGCCAAAGGCCACCTGCTTGAAAAACAAATCCTGGAGCATGGATTAAAAGACAATGAAATTGAGTTTACCGATGAAGGTATTGTGAAGATCATCGATGCATATACCCGTGAAGCGGGGGTACGAAATCTTGAGCGTCAGATTGCGAATATTTGCCGGAAAGCAGCAATGAAATTTGCTACCGGCAATAAAAAGAAAATTGTGATTACCGCCGATAAAGTCGAAGAATTTTTAGGCGCCCGGAAATTTTTCTCAGAAGTGGCTGAACGGTGTGAAAAACCGGGCGTGGTTGTGGGTCTCGCCTGGACCGCCTTTGGAGGCGATATTCTGTTTGTTGAAGCCACAAAAATGCCGGGCAAAGGAGAGTTGAAATTAACCGGACAACTTGGTGATGTCATGAAAGAATCCGTACAGGCCGCATTTAGTTATGTCAGATCAAATGCAGCAATGTTGGGAATTGACCCTAATTTTTACAAGGAGTACGATATCCACGTACACGTCCCCGCAGGGGCTATCCCAAAGGACGGACCATCTGCCGGCATAACCATGCTAACGTCAATTTCCTCTCTGCTTCTGGATATCCCCGTCAAACAAGGGGTTGGAATGACGGGTGAGATATCTCTTCGCGGAAATGTGCTGCCCATCGGGGGTTTAAAGGAGAAAGCCACCGCAGCCCATCGCGCGGGATTAACCCATATTATCGTGCCTAATCTAAATAAAAAAGACCTTGAAGATATCCCCGTGAAAGTGAAAAAGGACCTGAAAATTACCTTTGTTTCCGATGTAATGGAAGTTCTAAAATTTGCCCTCGGTTTAGACCCGGTTTCTTCCCAGCCGAAATAAATTTTCAGGGCGATTAACTCAGTTGGTTCAGAGTGTCTGCCTTACAAGCAGAAAGTCGGGGGTTCGAGTCCCTCATCGCCCACAAAAATTAAACTTTCGCCTTTTTGGCACGCCGGGAATTGTCTCTCTCCTCAATGAATCATTTTCCATCATTCACACATCATAAGGAAAACCTACCATGGTTAAAATCACAGTGCTTTACGGGCATCCAACTAACCCCGAGACATTCGAGAAGTATTATGCCCAAACACATCTTCCGCTTACGGCCAGGATGAAGGGGGTAACTCGACTTGAACTGACGAAATTTCTCGCAGCACCCGATGGTGGGAAACCGTCGTCATACCGAATGGCTGGAACTGTGCTTTCCCAACCAAAGCGAGATGGAGAAGACGCTTGCTT
>CAYPCW010000055.1:0-11907 GCA_964409335.1 uncultured bacterium | reverse complement strand
ATGTTGATGTAATCCTCCCTTTATTTTTTGGACTGCATCAACCATGTTGATGTAATCGGATTGACACGGTCAATCTACTCCAAAGCAACAAAGTATCAAAATGTTATATATCATAGGTCTCGGGAAAGACGAAAACCGTTACCGCCAGCCCGGTAGTCAGTAGAATTCATGCTACGGTTCGAAGACCGGCAATTAACGAGGGGGCTGTACCAGGACCTACCGCATAATACACGGCGTTTCCCTCTTTCCTGTCCCCGGGGGACCCTTTATAATAGTCTGAACCGTACCAGTCACTGCAACATTCCCATTCATTACCGCTCATATCATACAATCCCAATCCATTCGGTTGTTTGGACCCTGCCGGATGAGTTCTGCCGCCGCTGTTTGCACCATACCAGGCATAATCATCAGGGTCATTGCCGGACACACCGGTATATTTCTCATTTTTGCCGCCGCTGCGGGCGGCATATTCCCATTCCGCCTCCGTGGGCAGCCGGTAGTTATTACCCGTCTCCCGATTTAACTTTGTCAAAAAGTCCTGTACATCATACCAGGAGACATTCTCCACCGGCAGGTTATCGCCCTTGAAATATGATAGGTTGTTCTCCATCACCGCCTTCCACTAAGCCTGGGTAACTTCCGTGGCGCTCATATAAAAACTATTGACGGTCACGGTATGTACCGGTTTCTCATCACTATCGCATTCGCTGGTCCAGGACCCGCAACCCATCTCAAAAGCACCGCCCGGTACCCAAATCATGCTAAATAACGATTTCTCCGCCTTGAGGCTGACCTGCCAGCCTGCCAGGGTCCTGCCCTCAAGGACCGGTTCCCACCAGATCTCCTTGTCCTTACCCGGCGATACATCTCTCACGTCGCCCACAGCAACTCTCGGATGAATCGTCGTACCTTCCTTCTCTGCCCTCAGTATAATATTATACACATTATACACTTCACCTGATCCGCCCTGAAAATCATAGGTGATCACGATTCTGCCGTTCTCCGTTTTCTGCTGAATATTGGTGATGGATTGAGAGTACAGGATATGCAGGATGAACAGGATGAATAGTAATGTGGAGGTCCTTGCTTTTTTCATGGTTTTGTAGTCTATTTATAATGTTAATCTACTATTTAATAAAATTGAAATGAAAGTTGAATCTGAATTACATTGTCACATGATCTATCGACAGACACGCCAATGCACAGATGAAAAGGAAACTTTAATTTCGAACTATTTTTTTTGCCAGGCGATTCATGAATCGCTGAAAAACAATGGGTGGATACCGGTCCGGCGGTCGGATTTCAGTATGTGGACAAAACATTCGGTCTTCCGGATCAACGATCGAAATGGATCCGGTCCGGATCTATAATTCCTTCCGAATTCAGTTTCAGCTTTAATTTTTTTAAGGCATCCAGACCGGCGTCTTCGAAGGAATTGAAACTCACGCCTTTCACGTTCTCCATTGTCTCTTGAAATATCTCCTTTCCGGTGCCGGCATCGTTGAAGGTAATGGTCATATTTGCATATGTCTGATAGACTTTTCGGTTGGATATGATCTCCGGTTGGTTAGATCTTTTCACAGTGTTGACCGTATATTCCGCGATAATGTTGGAGTCCGACCGGAGGGATGATTCCGCCATCAGTTGATCGAAGCATATCCGTTTTATTTCAGGACCGATAACGGGATTTACTGCCGGATCACCTAAATTCGATTCCATCCCCGAAAAATAGATGTTCACACCGGACACGACTACTCTCACCGGAGTAGTGATGGGAGAATAAAATTTTTCAGGGAAATGCGTTAACAGGGCAGTGTAATTCACTTCACCCTGTAGGTATTGAACCAAGGCTTTGCTGAACACCTGTTGGATGATGATCCCGGCAAATCCTTCTGAATTTGTGAGGACTTCATCGGTAAATTCATTGTCAGTAAATTTCAGGCTGATGGGAATCCCTGCCATCCGTTCATTTGTCGTTTTATCCGCACAATCCACGAATAACCGCTGTGGATTTGGAATCCCATAATACATTGTGATTTCGGTCTTACTAAAAGTACACTTCACCCGATCGGAATATGATCGCACCATTTCAGACAGCATCGGACGAAGCCTGACCAATTTTCCACTATTTTGGGGATACTCCACCAAAAGCGGGTAATCCTGATAGGGTTCAATTTCATTCAACGCATCATCTAAAAATCGAAAAGACTGCAGCGAAAATCCATTCGCCTGAGCCCAATCCAGATGGTTGAGAGCCTGCAGGATGGCATCATTCTTTTTTTGTTCAATCTCGTCGTAATATTTTTGTTTTGATAATCTTGCAAGGATATAATAGGTGCTTCCGGCTTGATGTGAGTTCATCAGTTCGATATTATTTAAGCTGTTGTTCACCCGGATTTCGGTCACTTGTCTGGTGAACTCATTCAGGTTAAAGTTATGTTCTGTTTTGATCCCGGATAAATTTGACGAAATGGTAATTGAAATTTGCGAGGCAATTTCATTGATGGCGGCCAGTCTTGCATCGTCTCTCGTGCTGCCAATTCCCAGGCCATACCAGTAATTTGGATTTCCGGGGGAATGATGGCTCCACTCCGGGAGGGGTTCGGGACGGGATGTACAACTCCAAAAAGTGGCGAAGAATACTACCGGCAGGATAAAACTGACATACCGGTAAAGTCGATTAAAATCAGGGTAATATTTTTCGGGTCTCCGGATCATCCGACATTGACCGCATTGGGATCATGTTGTTGTAATTGGCGAATCAATTAAAATTTTCTGCCAGCGCACGATTAATATCAGACATAAACTGATTGTGTATCGGGTAGCCTTTAATGATTGCGCCTGGATAGGTAGTGCGAATACTGCCATCTTTGGCGATTAAAAAGGTCGTGGGTACCGAGTAAATTCCACCATACTCCCGCGAGATTTTATCAATTTCTTTGGTAGATCCGAAAAGTAAAGGATAATTAATTTGATAGGATTTTGCAAAATTTTTCAGGGCTTTTTCGTTATCAGAGATACTCAATCCCAAAATCATCAGATTGCCATCGGCGTATTTTTTTACCAAATCGTTAAATTCAGGAATTTCCATTCGACAGGGTCCACACCAGGTTGCCCAAAAATTCACAACGACAACCTTCCCCCGGAGGTCACTGAGGGTAATGATATCTCCGTTAATATCCTGAAGCGAAAAATCCGGAGCAAGATTGATTGATCTCGTCATTTTATCGATGGCCTTTTTTTGTGAATCGGATATTTGTCCTTTCCCCTGTGCAAGAAGACCCATGATACCGATGACCAGTATGCCGCTGATAAAAATAATAATTTGTTTAAGACTCATAATTTTCTCCTGATTTCTGTTTTTGGATTCCCTTCTCCAGGAATTCTAAAAATTTCCCAACATCCGGGTCCAAACCATGGAACCGTGCGATTTCGTAATTGTCCGGTGATAAAATGACATAGAATGGTAATGCGGCAGTGCCAAACCGATCAACTTCCATCTTTTGATTTTCCCGGTGATGATCCCCTCCATCTGTAAACAATCGAACCAAAATGAATTTGTCGAATTTACGACTTACCCGGGTATCTTTAAATACATTGGTTTCCATCCACCGGCAATTTGTGCATGTGTAACCCGTAAAATCAATAAACACCGGTTTATTTTTTACTTTGGCGATCACGAGACCTTCGTCGAGATTGTCAACCCAAACCAATGAGTCAGTTGAGGGCGTAACCACGATATTTTCACGAGACACATCCAAGACCGGCGGTAAATAAGAATCAATTAGCCCATGAAGGGGTTTTCCAAACAAGCCACCGGACAGGTACAGTCCGAAGGTGATAAAAATAATTGAAACCATCAGTCTGGGAACCGAAATCCGGTCTACCTCGGAATCATGGGGTAATTTTATTTTCCCCAGAAGGTAAAATCCCATCATAAAAGACAAGACCACCCATACGGACAGCACTACCTGATTGGTAAAGATCCCCCATTGCCATACGAGATCGGCATTGCTGATAAATTTCATCGCTGCGCCCAGTTCCAAAAATCCCATGGTCACTTTCACCGAGTTCAGCCAGCCGCCGCTTTTGGGGAGCCTGGCAAGATATTCGGGGAATAGCGCTAAAAAGAAAAAGGGGAACGCAAATGCCGCAGAAAAGGCGACTAACCCGATGATCGGCCAGAGAAAACTACCCTGACTTGCCGCAACAAGAAGCAGCCCTACAAACTGAACCGTACAGGTGAAAGAGGTAATCGTAAAGGTAAATGCCATAAAAATGATTCCGATCCTGCCGCCCCTGGACTCCTGTGCAAGGCTGAATTGCCTTACTTTTGACGGGAGTTGGAGTTCAAAATGACCAAACAGACTAAAGGCAAATACCACAAACAGGATCGCAATAAACAGGTTCATCCAAGGACTCGCGGCTAACTGATTCGCACCTGTTGCGCCCAGTGTAACAGCCAATATCAGCCCAAGAAATGTGAATATCAGAATAATGCCGACGGCATAAATAAACGCATCCTTGAACGGTTTACTTCCTTTTTGTTCACCCTGTTTTGTAAAATAAGAAACGGTGATTGGAATCATGGGAAAGACACAGGGTGTGAGAAGCGCCAGGAAACCCATCGACAATGCAAGCAATAGGAACGGGATCAGCCCTTTGCCAATCGCCTCATGTACAACATCCATTTGAGCCGTCTGCTCTCCTCCGTCCGGAATTGTCTTTGCCGGATACTCCGTTTGAACATCAAAGATATGGTCTGCCCGGGCGGGACCGTCGGTAATGTTGAGTGCAAAACGAAATGGGTCCCGGACAGGAATACACCGGGTTTCATCGCAGGCTAAATAGTCGAATGTCCCACTGATTGCGGTATTTCCCGGAGCCGAGACAGAAGAAATTTTTAATTTTTGTGATAATGTGAAATTTCCTTCGTGAAACCCGATCAGCATATCGAAGTTTTTATCGTATTGGGTTTGGGGTTCGGGTTCGGACAGGATGCCGATCTGCTCAAAAAGTGTCGTATCATCGTAAGATATTTCCGTAGGATTTAGACTCATGTCCGGATGAGCCGCATAAATATGGTATCCCTTTTCGATCTGTACAAGGATATTCAGGTTCAAGGTTTCAAGAGGCCGGACATCGGTTGGTACCGGCGTAACTTTAAACGACACGGAGTTCATTCCATCCGATATCCCGCCTGCAGACAGTCCGATGGATAATAAAAGAATGATCATATAAGATTTGATAATCATCTGCTTATTTACTTTTAATTATTTTTTTGAACATTTTAATCATTCGCTTTGGATTGTTGTATTTGGATTTTATTTTTTCGATGTCGTTACACACGGAATCGTAACCGTTTGTGACCAGTTCATCAATTCTTTCAAATTCGGCCCAAAATAAATCCATGGTTTTTGGCCGGATTGAAAAATCGGCTTCATCTTTCATCATTTCCGCGATACGGTTTGAGGTTACTTGTTCGACCCGGCTCATTATTTTAAGCAAATTGGGTGATGTAAGCATGGGAAAATGATGAATGTTTACATCAATTGCAATCGTAAGCTCCGCCCCCATGTCTTTTAAAACCGTAATCGGACAGGGCATGGAGATTCCGCCATCCACGAGGAGTTTCCCATTTTGAGGCACCGGCTGCATATATCCGGGTATCGCGCTGGATGCCGTCAGTGCCTGGATTAAATTCCCATTTTGAAATATCACATCCTTGCCGGTGTGAAGATCAACCGCTACACATCTGAAGGGGATTTTTAATTCCTGAAAATCTTCAACAGGCACCAGATAACGAATCACAGTTTCCAGTCGTTTGGTTTTCAGCAGACCCAATCGGTCATTCACGATTTTAAAGGAGATCATTTCTTTAACGGGGCGGGTAATCGATTGGAAAAACGACTCCCCCACACTATCGCCGTTGCTGGGTTTTAACCGGTTCAGTCCCAGAGATTCATATAGGTCACTGCGGATGAATTCGTGAAATCTGTCCTCTACCCATCCGGGATCAAGCATCGCAGCATACATTGCTCCGATCACCGACCCTACGGAACTGCCTGTGATCATGTCAATGGATATACCCTGATCGGTCAGCGCTTTTATCACACCGATGTGGACGAGTCCTCTCGCGCCTCCGGCTCCCAGAGCTAATCCGGTGATCGCATGCTTTTTTCTCATGAATGTATGCGGTTGTGGTCGATCCGCTGAATTCTGCAATCAGTCCACACTTTCGACCCTGACTTTGATCATTCGGACAGGCATCACCGGATTATCACTTTGAAGTTTTTTTTGCATCTCCCATGTAAATGATGATTTCGATTCACCCCCCGGGATTGGAGCATAAAGATATTGCCGGGTTTTTGGATCCTGAACCGTGATCCACTTCTCCGGATCAGCACCTTTTGGAAGTTGGTTTTTGAAATATGCCATTGCCATGGTGTGATCCGTGGCGGTATTGACGATGCGGTCGATGACCTCGATATTTTCAATAACTTCACCAAACACGGTATAATTATTATCCAGATACGATGCATCCGCCACACAAATAAAAAATTGACTCCCCGCAGAATTGGCTGATTGACCTCGTGCCATGGATAAAGTTCCACGTTTGTGAGGCGTTTTATTGAATTCAGCAGAAATTGTCCAACCGGGACCCCCGGTTCCGTCGTTCCCACGATCGGTATCGCGAGATAAAATATCACCTCCCTGAATCATGAATCCGGGGATGACCCTGTGGAAGGTTGTCCCATCATAAAATCCGCTGTTTGCAAGTTTTTTAAAATTTTCACAATGTTTCGGAGCGACCTTCGGAAAGAGCCTCATTTTAAACACCCCCATTGTGGTTTCAAGAGTGACAATATCGTTTGTAGACACCGGCGAAGGTGTATAATCACTGGCAGTCTTTATCACTTCTTCAATCTGTTCAGCGGTGAGCGGTGTGTAAAATGGATCCATCTCCTGCGGATTGGGGACGATATTTCCAAGGTTGATGCCTTTTTTTAAGTCAAATGCTTTGGGGTGTTTCATATTGGTTTTGGTAGTATCCTGTGATAAGATGATCGTAAATAGTATTGTAATGAATATAATATTTTTCAAAGTTTCTCCGATTAATTTATTAAAATTTTTCCAACGAGTTTTACCTATAGGAGTTCCGATCCATTACCGGACCTGTTCATGAATTATTTTCCGGAACGCCCCCTGCTGGTCAATGGAACTGATCTCTTACACAGTGGACATTCCGTGGGTGTCCAGGTTTGGCTGGGCAATGTTAGCAGTGAAAAGGTCGGCACTTTAAATCTGATCCCGGTGGCACTCCTATCCACCATAGCGATAACTGCCGGGATGATTGCTCCTTTTCCCACCACGAGGTCGATCAGTTCATCCACGGACCCTCCGGTGGTAACCACATCTTCCACGATCGCCACACGAGTATCCGGAGAAATGATAAATCCACGTCGAAATACCATTTTGCCATCAACCCGTTCGGAGAAAATGTGTCTGACACCCAGCAGCCTGCCTACTCCGCCTGCAAGTAAAATTCCGCCAACAGCCGCACCGATTACCAGCTCAATGTTTAATTGTCTTAAATTTTCAAACATGGCTTCGCATACCTGTTCCAATGCAGCAGGATTTTCTAATACTCTAAATTTTTCGATATACACGTTACTGTGATTCCCGGATGTGAGAAGAAAATGTCCCTCCAGTATCGCACCTGTCTCTTTTAAAACCGATAACAAATCAGTTTCGGGGATCATAGAGCCTTTTGAATAATGTGGTTATAGGTTAATGCCGCCACTCTGATTTGGTCCTGCCGGGAATCTCCGGCGTAGAGAACACCTCTGCTGATGTTGATGATGCCGACACCCCCGTCATTACCGAGTTTGACGGATGCTTCTAATTCACCCCCCTGAGCGCCGACTCCCGGGATGAGCCAGCTCAATCCGTTCGATTGTGTCCGCAATCCTGCCATGTCTTCGGGATGAGTTGCCCCGACAACCAGACCCAGGTTATTGTTAGTATTCAGCTCCATCACCATTTCGGCAATGACTTGGTAGATAAACCGTCCGTTCGACGGTAACTGCTGCACATCCCCTGACCCGGGATTGGAGGTCAGACACAGGACGAAAGCACCTTTCTCATAACGATCGGTAAATGGGAGTATAGAGTCTCTTCCCATGTAAGGATTCACCGTGGCAGCATCAAACCCGAATGTATCAAATAATGAGGTCGCATATTGAGCAGCCGAATTGCCAATATCTCCGCGCTTTCCGTCGGCAATGGTAATCGCTTGGTGGTTGATATGACCCAGAAGCCGTTCCATCCAGGAAAACCCTTTCGATCCGTAACGTTCAAAAAACCCTAAATTTATCTTATAAACCGGGCAAAAGTCGATGGTACAATCCACCACATCTTTCGAAAATTGTTCAAGTTCAGGGAGAGTAGCGGATAAATGGCGGGGCAGACGACTGGCCTCTACATCCAAGCCTATGCAGAGAACACTTTTTTTGGTTTGACATACGTCTCTTAAATTGATATTAAAGGCATTATCCATTGATGAAAATTTACTTTATTCATCCTGATGGAGACGGGCACTTTTTTTACCCTTGTCCCAAATGGAATAGGTAGGATCAGGCGATAATCGTTAAATTTTCAATCAAATATGGAACAGCTTACACTCGGTATCATCGAAAAATCAAAAGTCAGGGTCATCGCATCCTCAACGTATGGCTTTAGGGTAGAATTGGTAGAGCATGCGGGGAAAGATGATTTTGCACAACTTTTTGAACTGTCAGAAGAAATGGTTGCTGTATTTGGTCCTCAAGCCCGGTTAACCCGATCAAATATTCATAAATACTTTAATGAGAATACCCTCCCATTTATCGCCCGGGTGAATGGTCAGATTATTGGTTACATCATCGGGGTTCCGCTTGAGTATTTTAAAAATGAATCATGGTCTCATATCGATGTCAATCTAGGGAAAGAAAATACCCTCTATACCTACGCCTTTGTGGTTAAGGAGAAGCTGCGGGGGAAAGGCGGGTATGCCAAAACCCTAAAAAAGATTTATGTCAACTGGGCGAAAAAACGCGGATTCGATTTTATTTCCGGACATGTTAAGCAGGGAATCTCGTCCCATTTTTCAAAGGGCACCTGCATTGTAAAGACATTTAATAATTGGTATGGGCTGTCGACTCCTTTTGAATACTACCGCCGTCCGCTTAAACAGGTATCCAAGTATTAGTCTGTGATTTTCTAATGAAATTTTAAAAAATCGATATAGGATACTGACCAGGGTAAATCTATGAAAAAAATGGTCCCATTCGTTATATCCCTTTTGGTTTTACCGCTTTACAGTGAGACACTTTACCACGCATATCAGAATTCTCAACCTTCAGAAGGATATGATCATTATGTGATGTTGTCGCCTGACACCCTTTATACCGGCGGTCTAGGTGTGTTTGAGGGGTCTGTGTTCATTCAGGGAAACGGAGCGGTCATTGACCTGGAGTCGGGCGGCGGGATCTGGGTGTATGCAGACCAGTTCACACCGGTCAATCTGACGATTGATCGCTGCACCGTGATAAATGGCGCGTATTACGGGGTTAATTTTGCCGGGTACTCCACTGGTACCGTCCGAAATTGTAACCTGATAAACAGCGGAATGGGTTTTCAGGCATTTGATTACGCCGTCGTTGAGATAAAAAACTGTAACCTTGTCGATAACGGGATTTATGGATTAGCCATTTACAGTACCAATCCCACGGTGAGCATTTCTTATTGCAATGCATGGAATAACGGAGAAGATTATATGGAAAACTGCCCTGGCTGAGGCAATATATGGACACCGTTGGTGCCCCAGCCCGGAACCGGTAATATTTTATCAGACCCCCAGTTTCTGAACACTGATAATCTGATTTTTTCCCTCCAAAATACATCCGAATGTATTGACTCGGGAGATCCCTCAGAGTTTGATCCGGATAATACAATTGTTGATATCGGGGCGGTATATTTTCATCAGGAGGGAGGTCAGTATTCTATTGGCGATTGCAATGCAGACGGATCGAGCAACGTTATTGACATTATTATTATTATCTCTTCCTGTATTTTATCGGAAGATGGGCAGGATATGTGTTTTGAATGCGGTGATCTGAATCACGATAACAGCGTTGATGTTCTTGATATTGTTCAATTGATCAATATGATAATCTTTTAACCAATTAATGATATAATTTCAGTCTAATAATTTTCCTTTTTTCATGACCGATAACAGCCGGTCACTTCCCAGCCAATAGGGTAATTCGTGAATCGAATCCACTTCCCAGATCAATAAATCAGCCTGGTATCCCGGTTTTAACAGTCCGATGCGATGATGCAGGTTTAGGGATTTTGCGGCCGTGAATGTGGCAGCCAGTATCGCTTCCTGAACCGTCATTTTACACTGTAAAACTGCAAGTGTGATGATCAGCGACATTGATTGGATGGTGCAGGAACCGGGATTGAAATCGGTAGCGAGGGCAATTTCGCAACCGTATTTATACAGTTTTCGCGCATTTACGTATCGGGTACTGCCCAGGAAAAAAGTAGTTCCCGGCAGGATCGTCGCAATGACATTTGAATGAGCCATGGCTCTGAGTCCTTTCGTGGAAGCGGCCATGAGATGATCTGCGGAAATGGCGCCGACCTCTGCTGCCAGTATTGCCGCTCCCGAATTTTCAAACTCGTCCGCATGTAGCCGGGGGATTAATCCATTTTCTTTTGCGGCGATCAGAATTTTTCTTGATTGTCGAACATTAAAATATCCATTTTCACAAAAGACATCACAGAATACTGCCAGTCGTTCAGTTGTGATTGCAGGGATCATCTCATTGCAAATGAGATCCACATACGCCTCTTTTTTTCCCTGATATTCCGGGGGAACGGCATGAGCGCCTAAAAAGGTCGGAACGATCTCCAGGAGGGTCTCTTTCTGCAGCCGTTTAATCACCCGAAGTGATTTCAATTCGTTTTCCACATCAAGTCCATAGCCTGATTTTGCCTCAATGGTCGTCGTTCCGTGCAATAAAAAGATATCCAGTTTTTCAAGGCATTCATCAAAAAGCTCATCTTCTGAGGCATCCCGAACACCCCGGATGGAGGAGAGAATACCCCCGCCTGTCCTGGAAATTTCTGCATAGGATTTTCCCTGTGTCCTCTGAGAGAACTCATGAGCGCGATTTCCAATAAAAATGGGATGAGTGTGCGGATCAACAAATCCCGGAGTGATCAGCGCTCCATCAGCATCTATCTCTTCATCCGCATCTAAACACGCCGGACGGATTTCAGAAATTATACCGTTATCAATCAGGATATCCATCTTATTCTTTTCAACAAGCCGGTGTTCGATCTCATCCCATATTACTATGGACCCGATATTTGTGATTTTAGTTTTCATTAACGAATCGCCTGATCTGTGATTTCCTTAGGATGTGATCATGGGGAGTTTCAGTTTCCTGGATTTTGCCACTTCGATAGCGCGTTCATATCCGGCATCTGCATGCCGGGCAACGCCTAATCCCGGATCGTTGGTTAAAACACGGTTGATCCTTTCCCGCATTTCAGGCGTTCCGTCAGCGACAATAACGACACCGGCATGAATTGATAACCCCATCCCCACGCCGCCGCCATGATGTACAGATGTCCAACTGGTACCGCCGGCTGTACTCAGGAGTGCATTCAGGATGGGCCAGTCCGCCACGGCATCTGAGCCATCTTTCATGGCTTCCGTTTCCCGATTGGGAGACGCCACAGACCCGGCGTCAAGGTGGTCTCTGCCAATGACCACAGGCGCTGACAATTCGCCTGACGCAACCATATCATTGATCGCTTCACCAAACAGATTCCGCTCGCGGTATCCCAGCC
>CAYPCW010000054.1:0-13476 GCA_964409335.1 uncultured bacterium | reverse complement strand
GCATTATTCGGTTATTTATGACGCAGTGAACGAGATTAAAATGGCTCTGGAGGGGCTTCTATCACCTGACAGGATAGAAGAAATATTTGGCACCGCCGAAGTCCGTGCGTTATTTAAAATTGGTCGTAAAAATGCGATCGCTGGCTGTTACGTTAGGTCCGGTAAGGTGACTAGAGGCAGCTTATTGAGAATTATCCGGAATAACGAGGCCGTATTCGCCGGACGGCTTTCAAATCTGAAACGGTTCAAAGAAAACGTCAACGAGGTTAAAGAGGGTTTCGAATGCGGAATTTCGATGGATAACTTTACAGATTTTATCGAAGGTGATATGATTGAGTTTTATGAATTCAAAGAAGTCAAAAGGAAACTGTCATAAGTCTATTTGCTCAAAATCGGCCCTTTAAACGGACAGACCGGTTAGCAGACCAGATCAAGCAAATTCTGGGTGAATTGTTTATTACCCATGTTCATTTACATGGCGTTAGTATGTTGACTGTAACAAATGTTAAGCTGTCTTCTGATCTACGGCACGCAAAAGTGTTTGTCAGCTTTCTGGATAAGAAAAAAACACATGAGGAATTGATTGAAGAATTGAAAAATCAAAAAAATGTAATACGCTATAATTTGGGTAACCGGATTAAAGCCAAATATGTACCTGATCTGAAGTTTTATTATGATGACACTCTCGCTTATGCCGAGCATATTGATGAGCTTATCCATAAACTTAAAGATACGGATAACTGAAATATGAATCTTGTGGAAGGATTTTGGAAGCCCGTAGGTCTAACTTCTTTCGATGTCATTCGTACTCTGAAAGTTTTCTTAAATCATGTCAAAATGGGACACACCGGCACCCTTGACCCCTTCGCAGAAGGGGTACTTATTATTTGTTTCGGCAAAGCGACATCCCAGGTTGAAAATTTAATGAATTTGAAGAAAACATATGTAGGTACTATTCAGTTGGGAAAAACAACCGATACCCTGGACCCCGAAGGGAAAATACTTAAAACCTGCCCGATCCCTGAAATAACCGGGGATAAAATTGAGACGGTCCTTTCGGAATTTACCGGTGAAATTTGCCAGATCCCACCTATGTTTTCAGCTTTGAAAAAAAAAGGGGTTCCGTTTTATAAGCTGGCTCGTAAAGGGAGGTTTATAACACCTCTTCCCAGAAAAGTGCAAATTTATAAAAGCCAACTGATCGCCTTTTCCCGGGATATATTAACGATTAAAGTTGAATGTGGGAGAGGAACGTATATTCACTCTCTGGCAAATGATATTTCAAAAGCGCTGGGAACTGTGGGCTATTTGACAAAACTCGTCCGAACACAGGTTGGGGAATATGATGAATCCCAGTCTGTAAAATTGAAAAATATTCCGCAATGGTTATCTACCATAGAATAGACGACCTGGAGGATATCTCATCGTCCGTACTCACTATTGGTACGTTCGACGGGATCCACCGGGGTCATCAGGAGATCATTTCCAGAACCGTCCGGAGTGCGAAGCAGTGCAAATGCCCCAGTGTGTTGATTACATTCGATCCCCACCCTCAACATATCCTCCGGAAAGCCAATCATCCCGTTAAGCTGATTATCACACCGCTTGATTATAAGATACGGCTCATCCGGAAACTGGGGATTGACTTCGTGCTCATATTACCGTTTGATCGACAGTTAGCCGGAATTTCTGCAGAGGATTTTTTTAACGAGGTTATTCTCCGGAAATTTAATCCCGCAAAGATCATCATCGGGTACGACCATCACTTTGGGCATAAACGTGAAGGGGATAAAAAATTCCTGTTTGCAAAATCACAGCAGCACCACTTTGAACTAGAAGTCATCCCGCCGGTATGCGATGGAACCACCACCATCAGCAGTTCCGCCATAAGGCGTGCGGTAGAACTGAGAGATTTCGATACTGCAAACCGGTTTTTAGGGTATAACTTTGAATTGTCCGGGATTGTTGTTCCCGGTAAAGGCAGAGGTAAGAAACTGAATTTTCCCACTGCAAACATACAGATTATTGATAAGACGATACTCAAACCGGCAGTAGGTGTGTATTGCGTTAGAGTGGAATTGGATGATATGAAGTTGAACGGGGCTTGTAATATCGGGTACCGTCCGACGTTTAATGAACACCTTTCACATCCGCTGATTGAAATTAATATATTTGAATCCACTATTAATGATCTGTATGGGCGTATATTAACAGTTCAATTTATTAAATTTGTCCGTGATGAATTAAAATTTGAGTCCCCGGACCAACTGGTCAAACAATTAATATTTGACCGGGAATTTTGTTTAAATTTGCACGAAAAGTAAAGGAGTAAAGAAAGAATGTCAATAACTAAAGAGAACACTGCAGAACTGGTTGAAACATATGGAAAGAATATTAAAGATTCCGGTTCATCTGCTGTTCAGGTTGCTATATTAACCGAAAGAATAAACCGAATCACCGAACATTTGAAAATAAATAAAAAAGATCATTCGGGTAGAAGAGGGTTATTAAAAATGGTTTCATTGAGAAGACGGCTGTTGGATTATATAAAGAAACACAGCTTTAATGATTACCAGGAACTCATCCAAAAACTTGGAATAAGAAAATAAGATAATATAAGATAAATTAAATAGAAAAAAGGAAAATAATGATAACAAAATCGCTCGAGATAACTGGGCGTGAATTAACAATTCAAACTGGAAATCTTGCAAAACAGGCAAGTGGAAGTGTCCTAATAACTTCGGGTGAAACCGTTGTATTAGTCACCGCTACTGCAAATCATGGCGTAGAGCCCGACCGCGGGTTTTTCCCACTTTCAGTCGACTACCGGGAAAAATTTTACGCATCTGGCAAAATCCCCGGCGGTTTTTTTAAACGGGAGGCCAGACCCACTGAAGCAGAAGTCATTGCTGCGAGATTAACCGACAGGCCGTTGAGACCCCTTTTCCCGAAGGGCTTTTATAACGAGGTACAGATTATGATCAACGTTCTTTCCTATGATGGAGAGAATGAACCTGACGTATTGGGAACGATCGGTGCATCGACCGCATTGGCGATATCCGATATCCCTTTCAACGGACCTGTGGCTTCGGTTCATATTGGTCGAATTAATGGTAAATATATCGTTAATCCGCTCACTTCTGAAATGATAGACAGCGAAATGGATATCATTGTATCAGGGACCAGAGATTCAATTGTAATGGTGGAAGGTGAAGCCAACTTTATCACGGAGGAGGTTTTCTTATCCGCGATCATCTATGCGCACGAAGCCATAAAGGATATTATTGCGATCCAGGATCAGTTTGTTCAGGAATGTGGAAAAGAAAAACGAAAAATCGATAAACCTGTAGAAAGGACAGACCTTTATACGAGAATTGATTCAAAAATTAAAAATAAAATTTCAGGATTAAATCAACCGAAAGATAAACTGACCCGTTATGAAGAAATCAGAGTATTTTCAGAAAATCTGGTCGTTGATCTTAGTGAAGACTACCCTGATGAAGAAGGATATATAACCGCCTACCTCGACGAAATGATCCGTCAGGATTTGAGGAGTAAAACCTTATCCGGATTACGGGCTGATGGCCGAAGTTTGACCGATGTGCGGGATATCTCAATCGAATTAGGGCTGCTTCCCCGGACACATGGTTCGGCGCTCTTTTCCAGGGGTGAAACACAGGCGCTGGTCGTCACTACTCTGGGGAGTAAAAAAGACGAACAGATGCTGGATAACATCGATGGTGTAAGCTATAAGCGGTTTATGCTGCACTATAATTTTCCACCCTTTTCAGTCGGAGAAGCGAGACCGAACCGAGGGACCTCCCGTAGAGAAATCGGTCATGGTAATTTAGCCGAGCGGGCGATTAACAAAGTATTACCCGATCAGGAAACCTTTCCTTATACTATCAGAATTGTGTCGGATATTCTTGAATCCAACGGTTCATCTTCCATGGCCACAGTTTGTGGCGGGATCCTCTCCCTGATGGATGCGGGTATCCCCATTAAAACTCCGGTTGCCGGCGTCGCCATGGGACTCATTCTTGAGGATGAATCCAAATATGCGATTCTGACAGATATTTTGGGAACTGAAGACCATATAGGTGATATGGATTTTAAAGTTGCTGGTACCCGTGAAGGGATCACTGCAATTCAAATGGACTTAAAAATTGAAGGTCTTCCGATTGATTTGTTGCGCAAAGCGCTTGATCAGGCCCTACAGGCCAGAATTCATATTTTGGATAAAATGGAAGCGGTGCTTGATAAACCACGTCCACAATTGTCGAAATATGCACCCCAAATCCAATTAACAACGATCCCGATTGATAAAATTGGCACTTTAATTGGTCCGGGTGGCAAGAACATTAAAGCGCTCTGTGAAAAATATAGTTGCGAAATCAGTATTGAAGATGATGGCAGCGTGAGAATATTTGGCCAGGATGTCGAAGTGATCTCAAAGGCAAAGAACGAAATTGAAAAATATAATATCGTTCCGGAAGCCGGTAAGTCCTATGACGGAGAGGTCGTCAGAATTTTAGATTTTGGCGCTTTTGTTGAAATCGGGCCCGGCATATCCGGGATGGTACACATTTCCGAATTGAAATGGGAACGGGTAAATAAAGTTGAGGATATACTCAAAATTGGTGAGAAGATCAAGGTAAAACTGATCAATATAGATGATGCTGGACGGCTCAACTTTAGTATTAAACAGTTAAGTCAGAAACCTGACAATTACACTGAACCACCGCCTCGACCACCGAAACGGAATCCCGGATTTCGCAGGAACAGATAATAAAATAACCCACTCCACAGCCAGGAGAAGATATGATTATAGGAATTCCAAAGGAAATAAAGAACCACGAGAATCGGGTTTCGATGGTTCCCTTTGCTGTTGAAGCTTTATGCAGAGCTGGACATAAAGTGAACGTTGAAGCCGCTGCCGGAAAGGGCAGTGGCTTCTCTGATTCTGACTATCAGTTGGCAGGCGCAAATATAATGAATGCTCCGGCAGATATTTTTGAATCATCGGACATGATTGTAAAGGTTAAAGAGCCTCAGCCATCTGAGATTGCCATGATTCGAGAAAATCAAATCGTATTTACCTATTTTCACTTTGCAGCAGACGAGCAACTGACGAAAGGCATAATTGACACGAACTCAATTGCAATCGCCTACGAAACTGTGCAATCCGGTAATGGCAGTCTTCCTTTGCTCATTCCAATGAGCGAGGTCGCAGGACGAATGGCCGTATATGAAGGGGCGAAATGTCTGGAAGAAAATATGGGAGGGAAAGGTTTGCTCATTAGTGGGGTACCTGGTGTCGCCCCCGCCACGGTAACTATTTTAGGGGGTGGAATCGTCGGAATGAACGCCGCAAAATTAGCCGCCGGCCTTGGAGCTCAGGTGTACATTTTAGATGTAAATCCGGACCGCTTAAAATACTTAAACGAGATCATGCCCCCGAATGTGATCACGCTCTACTCAAATTCAATGAACCTGATGGAATTACTCCCCAGAACCGACCTTATCATCGGAGCAGTTCTCATTGTTGGAGCAAGAGCGCCAAAACTGATCACCCGCGACATGTTAAAAGATATGCAGCCCGGATCCGTCATTGTGGATGTGGCGGTGGACCAGGGGGGGTGCATTGAGACCTGTCGTCCTACGACCCATGCATATCCGACATTCAATGTAAATGGAATTATTCACTATTGTGTCGCAAATATGCCGGGAGCGGTCCCCTACACCTCCACTCTGGCACTGGCGAATGTGACCTTTCCTTACATCTATAAAATTGCCAATCAGGGATGTATCCCCTTTTTGAAATCCAGCAGTGAATTTAGATCAGGGTTAAATATTTTCAAGGGAAAAGTGACACACAAAGGAGTGTCAGAAGCGTTTAATTTAGACTATCATGATGCACTTTCCGTGTTAAATTGACCCTGGGTGATGCAAGTTCCGGCTCTGGCATATCATTGCATATCTTCCGGTTTTCAGATTGGTTTGAATGGAATAGCGCCTTCTAGGTTTAAATCACATATCGGTGGACTTGCAAAACTTGGACTAACCGGTAAAACAACATTTGATTCGCTGGATAATAACAGTGTTCTGATCACCTTTGACGACGGATATGAATGCATCTTCGATCTCGCCTATCCCATTTGTAATAATTATAATTTCAAGGGGATTGTATTTGCTATAGCGGATTATATTGGTAAAAATAATTCATGGGATATCAACTTCAAATTCAATACACATACTCATTTATCGGCGAAAATGCTGAGAGCCTTATCTGACGACGGATGGGAAATTGCATGCCATGGGTGTCATCACATCTCATATTCCGGCTTAAAATACAGCGAAATCTATGCAGATATGGCAGTATCAAAGGAGATACTGGAACAGTTAACCGGCAGGCCTGTCCAAAGCTTCACCGCACCATTTAATCTGATGACGCCTGTCGTTTATTCCATTGGGGAAGAACTGGGTTATCGTAACATATTCGTTCAAAAATCAATTTCCAATGTAAAATACAATACTTCACTCACTGTTTTTGAACGGCGTTTTATTTATAGTATTGATAAATTTAAAACCGTCTTAAAGAAAATTGAGAACCGATCAAGGGTAGATTTGTACAAAGAGAATATTATTCATTTCTGCTCAAATGCAACCATCGGTGTGAAAGAATTAATTTGATTGTGTAATTTTAATATTTTAATTTAAAGTTATACTTTAAAAAGAAATGACAAAATTATGGCTGGTACAGAACCTAAATTATACTATTCAATCAGCGAAGTCAGTCAGACGCTTGAACTTGAACAATATGTACTCCGGTATTGGGAGACAGAGTTTCCGCAGCTTAAACCGAAGAAGAACCGAGCTGGCAACCGGATCTATAAATCGCATGATATCGAATTGATAAAAAAGATTAAGCACCTTTTGTATGATAAAAAATTTACAATAGCCGGAGCGATTCAATATCTGAAAGATGAACCCAGGAACACCGAAAAATCAAACAGACCCCGGGAGAAACAATCGGGACAAACATTAATCGATCAAAAAGTTCTGCTTGATCTGAAGAAAGGATTGGACGATCTGCTGGACGAGGTCAGAAATGCAAAGGATAAAGGATCAAAATAAGATGATCAATTTGATCAGTTTTGATTTTATTCGTATTTGGTACAGGTTGTAATTTTACACATCGGGGCGTGGCGTAGTCCGGTAGCGCACCTGAATGGGGTTCAGGGGGTCGATGGTTCAAATCCATTCGCTCCGACATATAATCCTCAACGGTTCTCTGTTGAGGATTATTTTTATTGAACCTGATTTTTCAAGAAACAAATGAAGTGATTTGTTTAAATTTTCAGTTAAAATCACACAATTAAAAAGAAACTATTATGATATTACATACCATCGACTGGGTTATAATATTTGTTTATTTTTTTATCACAATATCCATTGGGATTTTTCTTACCAAAAAAGCCGGGCGGAATACCTCGGAATATTTTCTATCTGGACGAAATATGCCCTGGTGGCTTCTGGGTGTATCAATGGTTGCAACCACGTTTTCTGCAGATACACCTAATTTAGTGACGGATATCGTCCGGCAGAACGGAGTTGCCGGCAACTGGGTATGGTGGGGATTTTTACTTACAGGTATGTTAACCGTCTTCGTTTTTGCAAAACTATGGCGACGATCAGCGGTGTTGACGGACCTGGAGTTCTATGAGATCCGATACTCAGGGAAACCCGCTGCCTTTTTGCGAGGTTTTAGAGCCGTTTATCTTGGACTATTTTTAAATGTCATGATTATGGCTACGGTATCCCTGGCATTTGTCAAGATCTGTGGGGTTATTCTGCGATGGTCGCCTGTTCAGACACTGGCTATTATTTCTCTGATCACCGTGTTCTACAGCAGTATCGGAGGATTAAAGGGAGTCATTGTAACGGATTTTTTTCAGTTTCTCATTGCGATCACCGGTTCTATTGCTGCTGCCATCGTCGTTATCAATCTTCCACAAGTCGGTGGACTTCATGCTTTACTTGAGCATCCCGTGATTTTCCCCAAACTGGATTTTTTCCCTGCTTTTTCTGATAAAAGTGCACTCTTATATCTGATCATAATTCCGCTGTGCATTCAGTGGTGGAGTGTCTGGTACCCGGGCGCTGAGCCCGGAGGTGGGGGATATATCGCCCAGAGAATGCTGTCCGCGAAAAGCGAAAATCAAGCTGTCACAGCAACACTTCTGTTTAATGTGGCGCATTATGCAATCCGTCCCTGGCCATGGATATTGGTGGGACTCGCTTCGTTGATTGTATATCCGGATTTGCCCTCACTGCAGGCCGCATTTCCAAACATTGATCCCTCCGTCGTCAAAAATGACCTTGCATATCCTGCGATGATGACATTTTTACCATCTGGACTACTGGGAATAGTACTCGCATCCTTGATTGCAGCATTTATGTCGACCATCTCAACTCACTTAAATTGGGGAGCTTCCTATCTTGTTCATGACGTCTATGGACGGTTTGTTAATCCGGAAGCGAGTGAAATGCAAAAAGTCAGATACGGCAGAATGATGACTGTTCTGTTAATGATACTTGCGGGTATTTTAGCACTCTTTCTAGAAAATGCACTTCAGGCATTTCATATATTGATTATGGTTGGTGCTGGGACAGGACTGATATTTATCCTTCGTTGGTTTTGGTGGAGGATAAATGCTTTCAGTGAAATTTCTGCAATGATCATTTCATTTCTCGTAGCCATTTATTTTAATATTCTACACGCTCGATTGGGATTTTCACCAATATCACCTCCGGTATCCATGGCGCTCGGTGTGGGAATTACCACTGTCAGTTGGATATTCATCACTCTGGTCACCCCAAAGACAAATATGACCAAACTGATCGAATTTTATACTCTGGCAACCCCGGGAGGTCCGGGCTGGGATGCCGTCATAAAATTTGCAGAACAAAAATCGATTACTTTACCGAAAACGGACTTGAAAAATAGTATTTTTGGGGGGATCCTGAATATGATACTAGGTAGTCTAGCCGTATATTCAATATTATTTAGTACAGGATTTTGCATTTATGGGAAAATATTTCATGCCGGCGTTCTATCGGTTTTCGCCGTACTTCTAATCATACTTCTGATCCGGAACTGGCAAAAATATAATCGGGGGTCAGGCAGGAAGCCTGATTCAACCATCAAATGAAATGTATCATTGTAATCCCTGCTTTTAATGCGGATAATACAATAGCGTCATTGGTGGAACAAATTCAAAAGACTACCACCATCCCAATTATGATCATCGACGATGGATCTAATATACCTGTGTCAAATTATATTAGTGACAGCAATGTAATTATTCATCGAATTGAGAAGAATATGGGAAAGGGATATGCGATCAGAACCGGATTGAGATATTCCCAATCCTCCGGGTACAGTCATGTCGTTACATTAGATGCCGATTTACAACATCCGGTAAAATACATTCCCAAACTTCTGGCTGTGAAAGACGGGGTCGATTTGGTCATCGGAGTTCGGCATTTTGATGTGATGATGCCGGTGAACAGAAGAATATCCAATACTTTGACCTCACTTATATTGTCGTGCCTGTGTCATCGGAAATTCAGAGATTCTCAGTGTGGGTACCGGCGGTACCGGATCGGGACCCTGAACGGACTTATTTTAGAAGAAGACGGATTTATGTTCGAAAGTGAGGTTATCGTTAAAATGTTCAAAAACAAACAGGGACAATTGGTAGAGATTCCGATAGAAACCGTGTATAACAATGAAAAAAGCCATATCCGCAATGTTTACGATACAGTTCAGTTTATCCAGTTAATGATTAAAAGTATATTCAAATGAAATTTTTAAGAGCGTTATATGAATGGGTGCTTGAGTTATCGAACCATAAATCCGGTCCAGCCGCACTGGTTATTTTGTCTATGGCTGAATCCATTTTTTTTCCGGTGCCTCCCGATGTACTTCTCATTGCATTAGCGATTGGCTCAAGACGAAAAGCCTTTCTGTTTGCTTTATTATGTGTAGCGGGGTCAATCACCGGCGCCGCCATAGGATATACTATCGGCTATCATGCATGGTGGAGTACGCCGGGCAAATTTTCTCAATTTGCACTGTTCTTTTTTGATCATATCCCCGGTGTTACGATCGCAGGCTTTGAGAAAATTAGTGATCTGTATAAAATTTATAATTTTTATATTATATTTACAGCAGGACTGACTCCTTTACCATATAAGGTTTTTACACTAACTGCCGGTGCATATGCGATAAATTTTCCACTGTTTATGCTCGCATCTATAGTAAGCCGGAGCACACGATTTTTCATCATTTCGGCATTGATCTGGAAATTTGGCGCCCCGATAAAGGTTTTGATTGATAAGTACTTTAATTTATTGGCAATTATATTCACAATATTACTATTAGGAAGTTTTTTTATGCTGAAATATCTTTTATAAGTCGTGTATAATTGGTTAGTGGTGTGGTGAGGATATTTTCTAAATTTGCTCCTTCAAAATTGTTACTTTATTCGGGGCGTAGCGCAGCCCGGTTAGCGCGCGTCGTTCGGGACGACGAGGTCGATGGTTCAAATCCATTCGCCCCGACCAAAAAACAATCTTTGTAAATTCAATTATCGCAAAATACTATCCAATAAAATACAGCGTGTATTAAAACTCGTTATCCTGGAAATAATGATAGACTACGATTTTAAATCAATTGAGGAAAAATGGCAGCATTACTGGCAGATTAATCATTGCCACGAACCGGATATGGAACATCCGGGAAATAAATTTTATAATTTGACGATGTTTAGTTATCCTTCAGGCGATAAACTCCATGTGGGTCACTGGTATAATTTTGCCCCTGCAGATACATTTACAAGGTATAAAAAAATGAGGGGATACCATGTTTTCCAGCCACAGGGGTTTGATGCCTTTGGTCTGCCCGCGGAAAACTATGCCATTAAACATGGGATACATCCGGCCGTCAGCACCCGCCAGAATATTAACCGGATGCGTGAACAACTTTTTGCTATGGGGGCAATGTTCGACTGGAGGAACGAGATCAATACCAGTTCACCAGAATACTATAAGTGGACCCAATGGCTTTTTTTAAAATTGATGGAGATGGGACTGGCATATCAGAAAAAATCCCCGGTGAACTGGTGCCCCAGTTGCACCACAGTCCTGGCAAACGAACAGGTTAAGGATGGATACTGTGATCGATGTCATTCCGAAGTAACAAAGCGACTTTTACAACAGTGGTTTTTTAAAATTACCCACTATGCTGAAGAACTTTTAAACGGTCTTGATGAACTGAACTGGCCGGAAAAAACCAAGCATATGCAGCAGCACTGGATCGGCAAAAGCGTTGGTTCTTCGATTCATTTTTCTCTTGTGGGACATTCCAGGACGATCGAGGTTTTCACAACACGGTCGGATACCATTTTTGGGGCTACATACATAGTGCTGGCACCTGAACATCCATTAATCGAACAAATAACGGCCGGCGAATTAAAAAGTACGGTGACCGAGTATATTGAATGGAGCAAAAAACTTTCCGAGATTGACAGAACATCGTTGAGTCGGGATAAAACGGGCGTGTTTACCGGCGCATATGCGATCAATCCGCTGACTCGAAAACAGATTCCTGTCTGGATCAGCGATTATGTCATAGCCTCCTATGGCGCAGGCGCAATCATGGCAGTACCTTCCGGCGATGAAAGAGATTTTCAATTTGCAACAAAATTTAATCTCCCAATTGTCGAGGTGGTTTCACCAGATGGAAAATTACATGGAACTGACCACTGCTTCAGCAATTACGGGATTCTCGTCAATTCCGGAAATTATACGGGTATGACTTCGGAAAATGCTTGCAATGAGATTAATCGCTACCTGGATTCATTGGGGATGGGGGGGTTACGGATCCAATTTAAATTGCATGATTGGCTAATCAGTCGTCAACGATATTGGGGCGCTCCGATACCGGTGATCCATTGTGAGAAATGCGGTGCCGTACCGGTCCCGTATGACCAGCTTCCAGTACAATTACCGGAAGATATCAACCTCTCTGAAACATACGGTAAAGACCTGTCTCCATTGGCAACTCATGAAGGATTTATCAACGCAGACTGTCCGGTTTGCGGACAACCCTCAAAACGGGACGCCGACACAATGGACACATTTGTATGTTCTTCGTGGTACTATTTAAGATATCCGGATTCACATTATAACGAAGGCCCCTTTAATCCTGATCGACTTGGATGGCTGCCCGTTGATCAATACATCGGAGGCTCTGAACATGCAACGATGCACTTGTTATATGCGCGCTTTATCACTAAAGCCTTGAGAGACGGGGGATACCTGCATTTTAGTGAACCCTTCATAAATTTATTTCACCAGGGCACTATTACGCGGGATGGCGCAAAAATGTCCAAATCAAAGGGGAATACGGTTTCACCGGATGAATATATTGAAATGTACGGGGCGGATGTGTTCAGGTCATACGTCATGTTTATGGGACCTTATGATGAAGGGGGTGACTGGACAGATACCGGGATAGTAGGGATCGAGAGGTTCCTGCAAAAAAGTTGGAAATTATGTCAAAAACCGGTGCAAACAGCAGAAACCAAAAAGGATTTGTTTATATTACACACGACCGTTAAATCTGTTACATCAGATCTTGAAAATAAGAAATTTAACACTGCCATCAGCCGTTTAATGGAGTTTGTAAATTATTTTACATGCAAAGGATCAATGTCGATATCCATCCGTGAGCAATTCATTCAACTACTGGCGCCATTCATGCCGCATACGGCAGAAGCGTTGTGGGAAATGGCTGGAAATCGTCCAAGTGTATTTAATTCAATCTGGCCGGAATGGAATGAAATGTTTACCATAGAATCTACAATTGAAATTGCAATTCAGGTTAACGGAAAACGCCGCGGATCGATTCAGGTTGATGCGGATATTTCTAAACATGAATTGCTAAATAAAGTTAAAGAACTGGATAATATTTTAACGTTTATTGAAAACAAGACCATTCTGAAAGAAATTCTCGTACCGGGCAGATTGGTAAATATTGTGGTTCGGTAAGAAGAAGCCCCCTACTTTACTTTACATAATATACATTATCGGTAATCTTTATAATTCCACCACAATTCAAGGAAAAACCGCGTTTCCAGTCTCCATCTCATATCTTTTAACAATTCACATGGACTATCCTAAAAATTCTTCTCTAACATGCTGAAATAGCCATGTCAATCACTCTAATGAGATAAAAACCATTCGAAATAGATCATTTTTTATGGAATGCAATCCTGAACGGAAACAATCTGTCTTATTGTGCCGCTCATATCTCTAATATTCCAGGATAAAGCTTACCCTCATTTATGAAATAGACGATTGGTTTTGGGGTGGGTTAACCGCGTTTGTCCGGCTTTATATACGAGA
>CAYPCW010000053.1:0-13493 GCA_964409335.1 uncultured bacterium | reverse complement strand
GGGGGGGGGGGGGGGCTTATGACCTCAGGGTTAGACAGACCGTTAAAGAGAACCGCTTATTTTAATCGCATCTTCCGGATTAATATAATTGCACTGATCATTCTGGGAACCGGGATTCTGATTTTCAGCGGGAACCTCCCTGTCATGCAGGTAAATGGTAGATTTTCAACACTGGCGCTGTCTATGAGTTTGTTATCGGGTATATTCTTTCTGATTGCGTCCTTAAAATTCTACCATGACTATCATAAATCCAATCAAAGGGAACTCTTTTTTTTCTCTCTGTCTTCTCTTCTGTTTGCAACGGCGTCTTATACTTTTATCGGTTCCTACATGTGGAGTGCGGAGTGGTGGTTTTGGCATTTTATCAGACTCATCGCATTTTTTACCCTCGGCGCCATTATTATAATAGAATATCGAAAATCGTATGAAGAATTGCTCGACTCTGAATCCAGGATAAGGTCAAATCAAGAATATTTTCGTCTGCTCATCGATTCTACGGCAGAGGGTATTTTTGGACTGGATCTCCAGAGCAATTGTACCTTCTGCAATCAGAGCGGCTTGAGAATGCTTGGTTACGACGATGAATCTGAACTTCTGGGGAAGAGCATGCATGATATGATTCACATTCCTGAACCTGACATATCCACACCACAGGCGGAGCCATGTAAAATTTGTGAAGCGATCAGGAACGCTTTCGGAACCCACCATTCAGACGAAGTATTCTGGCAGAAAAATGGGTCAGGCTTAAATGTGGAATGCTGGGCTTATCCGATTTACACGCGTAAAAAACGAACCGGCTCGGTCGTTACCTTTTTCGATGTTACCGAACGTAAAAGGACCGAAAACCTTGTCCGGGAAAATCAGAAAAAATTTCAGGATCTTATTGAACTGTCAAATGACGGCATTTATGTTTTACAGAATAATCGTTTTGTGTTTATCAATCCGATGTTCACACAAATTCTGGGGTACGGGTTGGACGATATCAGCGGTGATGATTTTAAGCTGGAAAGTATCCTCCCGGAAGCGGGTCTGAAAGTGATACAGGAACGTGAGGAAAAATCGAACCGGGGAGAAATATTATCCAGTAGATACGGGTTTAAATCCTACACGAAAACCCGGGAAATCGTCGATATTAATGTCAGTATCGGGGATATTGAATGGGAAGGCGCACCGGCGGTTTTGGGTATTATCCGGGATGAATCAGACCATGTGAAACATCAGAATGAACTGATGGAAGCCCTGAACAGAGTCGAAGAGAGCCAGCGGTTAAAATCGTTCTTTTTATCCAATATATCCCATGAATTGAGGACGCCCCTCAATGCAATTATCGGTTTTTCGGATTTGATCAGAAATGAAACCCAGCATTTGATAGACGAGAACATGATGGAGTTTTTTGATATTATTGACCAAAGCAGCAGCCGGTTGTTAAATACCGTTCAGAACATTCTTAATATCTCCCTGCTTGAAACCGGGGAAATTGATTATTACCCCAAACAGACGAACCTGGTGGATATCCTTGAACGCACCGTAAAAATGGTGAAATTAGACGCCGACCGCAAGAATCTTCAATTCATATTTACCTATAGTAACAGCGATATCCCTATCGTTGCGGATGCAAATATTTTATTTAATGCTCTGGCAAATATCATTGACAACGCGATCAAGTACACCGAAACGGGATATGTCACCGTGACTCTTGAAAAAAAAGATCAGTTCGCACATGTCACCATAGCCGATTCCGGTGTGGGAATGTCTGAAGAATACCTGGGTAATCTCTATGATACTTTTTCACAGGAAAGTCAGGGGTTTAACAAAAAATATCAGGGTATCGGACTTGGATTGGCCATTGCCAAAAGATCCTTTGACCTTCATAATGTCGATGTATCAGTGGAAAGTACGAAGGGCAAAGGAACCACTTTCATGCTGACGTTTCTCCTGTCTGGCGGTGAAAAAGGGGCACAGGCGTGAGCATCATTTTCACCGCTCATCCCTGTACCCCTTCGGGTTTTCTTACCGGAAGATGTTTAGGATATCCGGGGTTTAACCCGGCCAGCCTTACTCAGCCTTTTTTTCAAAGGGATACATTGCCGCAATGAGCAGTGCTCCCCCAATGAGGGCGGTATCTTTGAGAAGCCCGGATATGGCCATCCTGTCTCCTCCGATAACCGCCGGCAGGTGGATGGTCAGCACAAAAATCAACAGTAGCGCAGCCAGCAGCAGGGATGCTAAATACGTGTACTTTTGTATAATGATGCTGACTCCCGCTAAAATAAGGGCGAGGCCGGTCACATAAACCCAAAATACGCCGCCCGGAATATACGAGGGTACCATTCCGGTCATCGCTCCGGCATTCATAAAATGAAGGATGCCAAAAACGATGAAGGGCACAGCAAAAACGATTCTTCCTACACCTTGACAGTTCGTCATGATTTACTCTCCTTTTTTTTTGTTTCACAATGTTTTCCAAGGCTTTCACAAAACCCTGAAAAGACGGTTTGATCTGCATCCGACAGAACACTGAATGCAGAGACGATATTCTTCACATGTTTTATCAACAACTCCTGCACGAGCTTTCGCCCGTGTTGGGTGAGGCTGATCAGATGATACCGGCGGTCATGAGGGTCATTCTTTCGGACCGCGAATCCTCCTCTGACAAGATTGTCAATGACCAGTGTGATATTCCCCGGAGAACATAACATTTTTTGGCTGATGACCATTTGGGGTAAGGGTCCGAGATGGAAAATCATTTCCAATACACCGAATTGGGTAATGGAGATCCCGGTGTTTTCGAGGGATTGGTTAATATAGGAATGCAGAGAATTTGAGGCTCTTGTCATTTTGATCCAGGTATTGAGCGCCCGGATATCTGTTTTGGAACCCTGATATTTTGTACCCATTTGATGATTATAATTTAATGTTAAACGATTGCAATTTAACCATCGGCACGTATCCGTCACAACTAAAATGACATGGACTGAAAAATAACATAACCGGGTTAAATATAAGATATTGATCTCACTTTTTTGTATGAACGGAGCGATATATTAATATAATCAAACTGTTGGACTATGAAGCGAGGCTGGGGAAATTCCGTTATTTTCAGGTACCTGCGGGAATCCCTAAATTTCCCTGAATGTTTTATCGATATATTCACGTAACCCGCCGAATTTCCCAATGACCGGACAGTCTAAAAAGTTAGTGGTTATCGGGGATTTTGCCTGGGATGTTCTGATTCGCACCAACCGGAAACTCCAGGCGGGCGGTGATACGTTTGGAGAAGTGATGCTGGCGCCGGGAGGCAGTGCGGCAAATGTGGCGGTTTGGGCGTCCAGATGTGGCATGCCTACGGTATTCATCGGGAAAATCGGACGGGATCGGTTTGGTGAACTGGCAATCAACGACCTTTATCGGGAAAATGTACAGTTTGATCCCATTCAAACCGATGAACATCGAACTGCCGGTGTTGCGGTCTGGATCGACCATACCGGACAACGATCGATGGTATCCGGTCAGGGTGCAGACTTCTATCTTTTACCATCGGAATTACCCGTAGATGTGATCTCGAACGCCCGGCATCTGCATTTAACGGCATGGTCATTTTTTACAGACCCTCCCCGTTCTGCAGCCAGAAACGCCGCCCGTATTGCGAAGAAAAACGGAATCTCGCTTTCCCTGGATCCCGGTTCCTTTCAAATGATCGAAGAAATTGGCGTGGATAAGTTTATTCAATTTACCAATGATCTGGATATTGATATTTTTTTTCCTAATTTCGAAGAGGGTAAAATACTGACGGGTAAATCGGATGAGGAAGAGATCGCTCAAACGCTGGCAGCAATCTATCCCAGCGCCGTCATTGCGTTGAAGCTCGATAAAGATGGCGCACTGATCAATATTAACGGGAAGTCCACCCCGATTCCCCCGGGGACTGAAACCATTATAGACGCCACGGGTGCAGGTGATTCATTTGCCGGCGCTTATCTCTCTCAATATCTGAATACGAAAAACCATTTGAAAGCCGCCCGATTTTCCGTCAAAATTTCATCATGGGTGGTGAACAAGATCGGTGCACGTCCATCTATGGATCAAAATCTGCGTCATTTGATCCGGTGATTTTTCACAGCCTTTTTTCAAAACGGACACCTTTGTCCCCCATGCCGGCTGTAACATGGATAGAAGCGGCAGAAAAATTTTCTTCATGTGAAGAGGAAGCCAGTAAATTTAAACCTCAAAAAAAGATCCGTATCCCATTGATTAGTTACGGATTAACCAATTTTGCATTTATCAAAATTCTTGGAGAATCGTCAGCATAATGAAATATGTTTATAACTTCGGAAATGGCAAAGCAGACGGTACCGCTGCGGATAAAGACCTGCTGGGGGGTAAAGGCGCTAATCTGGCAGAAATGACCAATCTGAATATTCCCGTTCCCCCGGGATTTACGATCACAACCGAGGTGTGCGCCTATTATATGCAGCGCTCCAGATATCCTGAAGACCTCGCCACTCAAATCGAACAGTCTCTGAAGGGATTGGAAACCATCATGGATCAGGGATTCGGCAATCCGCAAAACCCATTGCTGGTATCCGTTCGTTCCGGCGCGCGTACGTCCATGCCGGGCATGATGGAAACCGTCCTGAATGTGGGACTCACCACAGACACCATTCCGGGTCTGATCGCGATGACTGGCAATGAGCGGTTTGTTTATGACGCATACCGTCGGTTGATCACGATGTATTCTGATGTGGTCATGGAAAAATCCGCCGGGATCGAACCTGAAGAGGGAAAAGGGATCCGGGAACAGTTGGATCATATTATGGATCAGATGAAATCGGAAAAAGGATACACGTCCGATACAGAAATGTCCGCTTCAGACCTGAAGATTTTATGCGGGTTATTCAGGGAAAAGGTGAAAGACGTATTGGGCAAAGTATTTCCCGATGATGCTAACGAACAGCTGTGGGGCGGAATCACCGCTGTGTTTAAATCGTGGAACGGGAAACGGGCAATCAGTTACCGGAGAATTGAAAGCATTCCGGATCACTGGGGAACCGCCGTAAATGTACAAACCATGGTATTTGGCAACATGGGTGACGATTCGGCCACAGGCGTGGCATTTACCCGAAACCCTGCCAACGGTGAAAAACAATTTTATGGCGAATGGCTGCCGAATGCACAGGGCGAAGATGTCGTCGCCGGTATCCGGACGCCAAATTGTCTGAACAGCAGCACCCGGTCTGAGGAGGACATCCGGCTGCCGGGTCTGGATGAATACATGCCTGAAAATTATGATACGTTGAATAGCATTCAGGAAAAATTAGAAGCCCATTATTCCGATATGCAGGATATCGAATTCACCATCCAAAAAGGGAAATTGTGGATGCTTCAAACCCGGGCGGGGAAACGCACCGGTACTGCAGCGATTCGGATGGCGGTTGAGATGGTCGCAGAGGGACTGATTGACGAAAAAACAGCAGTGTTGCGCGTACGCCCGGATCAGTTAGATGAGGTGATGCATCCGATGGTGGATCCCGAAGCTGAAAAGCATTCCAGGGTATTGGCAAAGGGGTTGCCGGCCGGTCCTGGAGGGGGTGTCGGGCAAATCGTTTTTTCTGCAGATGAGGCAGAAAGCTGGCACGAAATGGGCAGGAAGGTGATCCTCGTGCGAAACGAGACCTCTCCCGAAGATGTACATGGAATGAACGCCGCCGAAGCGATTTTGACTGCCAAAGGAGGAATGACCTCTCATGCCGCCTTGGTTGCCCGGGGATGGGGAAAATGCTGTATTGTCGGTTGTTCATCCTTAACGATCAATGCCTCCGAGCGAAAATTAACCGCGGACGGGATAGCGCTAAAAGAAGGGGACTGGCTCTCTCTGAACGGCACAACCGGAAAAGTATATGAAGGTAAATTACCCCTCATCGTACCGGATATTGAATCAAATCTCTATTTTACGACGTTAATGAAAATGGCGGATAAAATTAGGGGTTTAAAAATCAGAACTAACGCTGACAGCCCCGGTGATGCCCGTCTCGCCCGGTCTTTCGGCGCAGAAGGGATCGGGTTATGCCGAACCGAACATATGTTTTTTAACCCGGAACGAATTATCTCAATGCGAAAAATGATATTGTCCGGTAACGAGACTGAGAGACGAGCGGCCGTGATGAAATTACTGCCCTATCAACGGGATGATTTTTATGGCATTCTGAAAGAAATGGCGCCACTTGCCGTGACCATCCGGTTGTTGGATCCCCCGCTCCATGAGTTTTTACCCCAGACCCGCGAGCAGATCGAAGAACTGGCAAATGACCTGGATGTCACCATCGGCGATATCCAGAAACGAATCGATAATCTGCACGAACTGAATCCCATGTTGGGGCATCGGGGATGCAGATTGGGAATAGCCTATCCTGAAATCACGGAAATGCAGGCAAGGGCGATTTTTGAAGCGACCATTCAACTCATCGAAGAGGGCGAAAACCCCATGCCGGAAGTGATGGTTCCGCTGGTAGGAACTTTAGCCGAATTATCGAATCAGAAAAAAATCATTACCGGGACGGCGGACTCAGTCATGGAAGAACATGGCATACGGTTCGATTATCTGGTCGGGACTATGATTGAATTGCCCAGGGCATGTTTGACCGCAGACGAAATCGCACGAGAAGCAGATTTTTTCTCCTTCGGGACCAACGATCTGACACAAACAACATATGGTTTTTCACGGGATGACATTGGAAATTTCCTCCCAAAATACCTTAATGACAAAATTCTGTCTCACGATCCATTTCAATCCATTGATCAAAAAGGTGTGGGTGAACTGGTAAAAATTGCAGTACAAAAAGGCCGAAGCCAAAAGCCAGAACTGAAAATTGGTATCTGCGGCGAACACGGCGGGGACCCTGAATCAATCGCATTCTTCCACACAGCCGGATTAAACTATGTGAGTTGTTCGCCCTTCAGAGTTCCCATTGCCCGGTTAGCTGCTGCACAGGCAGTGTTGAAGCAATAACGCTATAATCGAATAATAAACGGGAGAATGTGTTGATTTACGCTCGGATAAATCGCTCATTGATTGGAATCATCACATAGTCCGTCGAGGGTCGTGTTGGAATCCGGTGAATACATGCCAACGGACGATTTTGTGATAAATGATGTTTTATAATGAATATCCCAATGCCATGTGCCGGGAAATTCATGATTCAAAAAGGAGTAACTATGAAAAAAACAGTCCTCATCATCACATTTGCGATGATACCGGCGGTCCTGTATTCAGGATCTGCGGTTGATATATCCGGACAGATTCGGCACCGGTATGAATTTTCGGACAAAGATTTTAATTCCGCTACAAACGCCGAATCGTTTTCACTGCTTCGGACTCGCCTGAATCTGGGCCTGGCGCCGACAGGAAATGTAAAAGCCTTCATTCAATTTCAGGATGCCAGAAATTTTGGCGAAGAAGGAAATACACTAACGGACGGATCTGCGGATAATTTTGATCTGCATCAGGGATTTATATTCATTCATCGATTCTTTGATCTGCCGCTGGATGTGAAACTGGGGAGGTACGAGGTGGTTTACGGACCAGAGCGGCTGCTGGGTTCAGTCGGCTGGAGCAATACCGGCAGAAGTCTTGACGGACTCACGGTTTCATTACATCATCCCATAGCAAATATTGAATTTCTGAATCTGAAAGCGGGGAGAACAAATACAGCGGGTGATGCCGAAGAAGTCTGGGTACGCGGATTTTATGGGAATTTGAATCTTGAGAATTATGCAACGCATACATTTTTCATCCAGGACGACAAAAGAAATACCTGGGGTATGTATGCAAAAGGAGATATATTTCAAAATCTGAGTCATGAGACCGGGTTCGCAATTCAGGGAGGTTCCGTCGGCGGTTTAAATCAAAAGGGACTATTCTATGCCACGAACCTGACCTATGATCAGGGCATGTTCAAACTTACCGGTGGGTATGAGCACCTGAGTGGTGATGATCCTGCCACACCGGACAAAAATGAAACCTTTAATACATTATATGCTACAAACCATAAGTTTTATGGGTTTATGGACTATTTCCCGTCTGGTTCCGGGGACCTCGGATTAAATGACCTGTACGTCAAATTTTCTCCCGGAAAAATCAAAGGGGTGAAGATAGATGGTGTTTATCACGTGTTTACCTCAGAATTTAAATCAAATGAAAAGACCGATTTTGGAAACGAACTGGACATCACCTGCACTAAAAAGTACGATGACTCGTTGACTTTTATCGGGGGGTATTCAATGTTTTTCAAAGGCAGCGCGGATGTGGGTTCATATACAGATACATCCGACGCTTCATGGTTTTACTTTATGACGCTTGTCAATTTCTAAAATGAAAACCGATTCTACAGGGCTGGTTGTTTTCCGCGATCAGCCCTGTATGATCTTTGAAGGCTCCCGCCAGGTTTGTCATCTCCGATTGTATCCCTTGCTACCTCTAATTTATATACCTATGAGGGGCGGATCATTCGCATCTTTCCAGGATGAACATCAGTCTTGATATTCATATCCATGCCGCCAGATCGGTGGTGTGGGCGTATATGTCGGACATCCCGATGGCTTTAGGGCATAATCGGCTGCATCGGGATATTATTCCACTGGGTTCGTCTCATGCCCGAACGGGACATGCCTTCATCATCACCCATCGAACATTTTTTGGCGTTAATCAGATGAATGCCGTTATACGAGAATGTCTTCCCCCCGAACGATTGCAGGTTGAGGAATCCTGTAAAAATCAACGTTTAACCGGATTTACGCATACGAGCACTTTTCTCCTTACCCCTTCTGCCAAAGGCACAAAAATGATGTACATCATGGAGGGAACGTTCAGAAATCCCATCCGGGATTTGATATTCAAACCCATTGCCCGGGGAATCATGCTGGAAGAGTTGTTCAGGATCAAACATGCCATTGAATCATCAGAACCCGGCATAGACCTGAAATCACAGACGCTCGAACCAATTTGAGCATTTATCCACACCCGCCGGTTTCATTCGATTGAATGGCAAGCATGAGAAAAATTAAATTATAACTCTGGATTTATAATAAATAAAAGGAAGTGGATGAAAACTGAGTTGACAGAAGTCAATAAATGCGTACGTGAACTTGATGTTGAAGTCGGGTGGGATGAATTAAAAAATGAATTTGGAGCGCTCATTGATAAATATCATTTAAATTATCAGCGAAAAGGATTCCGAAAAGGAAAATATCCCAAAGCATTGTTTAAAAAAGAGATGGTCCCATCTATTGAGGTAGAATTTTCGGATAAAGCGGTAAATGATTATTTTACGAAAGCCCTGGAAGAACATCAACTGTATCCGGTCAATCAGGCGAAGATTGACCATTTCCATTTTCATGAGAATGACGAACTTCATTTCAAAGCCGTGTTTGAAGTTATACCCGAATTCACGCTCCCGGATTATCAACATCATCTCAGTGTCACCGTTGACCGGTTGCAAAACACAGAAAAGGATACCAGGGAAACCCTGGAACGTATCCGATCCCAATATGCCGAATCCCATGTTGTTGACCGTCCGGCCGAAAAATCGGATCTGATTCTCGCTGACATTCAGGAAACGGACAGTGAGGGACATCCTCTACCGGTGAAAATACATGAAGACCAACTGATCGATATCAATCGCGGGATTTTTGATGAAAACGATCGCCTTGTTTTTATCGGAAAATCTGCCGGCGATACTGTGACAATTTCCAATCATTCACAGACCCCTCCGGTTCATTTCAACATGGTGATCAAAGAAGTGAAATCACAGGTATTTCCGGAATTAAATGATGAATTTGCCGCTAAAGTCAAACCCGGGATCACGACCCTGGAAGAACTGAAACATTCCATTGAAACCGAATTACAGCAGGAATTAGATCGCCGGTTTGAACACAACTGCCGTGATCGCATTGCAGATCATTTTGTCAAAAACACTTCAATGGATGTTCCTTCTTCAATGAAGGAGCGGTATCTTGACAGTATCGTTGAGGATGTGAAACGAAAGACCCCTCCCGCAGAAACAGTGGATGAAGCGCAGGTCCGGGACAGCTATTCGATGGTGGCTGAAAATGCGATCCGCTGGCAATTGATCATGGATAAACTCATTGAAGTTGAAAACCTTACCGTCGGACCGGAAGATCTGAATCGTAAATATGAAGCGTTTTCAGCGCAGTACAACACACCCGTTGAGAAGATCAAAGCCATGTACGCAAACCCAGACCGGTTGTCAAAACTGAGGGACGATATTCTAAACGATAAATTATTTGATCATTTGAAATCATTTGCGACAATCAATGAAGTTCTGTTAACTACGTACGATATTAAAAACCCTCCAAAGAAATGAGTAAAATCCAATGACAACTCCTTATAATTTGCTGGTACCTATGGTCGTTGAACAAACGGCGCATGGCGAACGGGCTTACGATATTTACTCACGCCTGCTCAAAGAGCGGATTATATTTCTGGGCACGGCGATTGATGATTATGTCTCCAGTCTGATCATCGCACAATTACTGTTTCTCGAAGCAGAAGAACCTGATAAAGATATTAGTATGTATATCAACAGTCCGGGGGGGATTATCTCATCCGGGTTTGGGATTTTGGATACCATGGCATATATTCATCCGGATGTCTCCACGATTTGTATGGGACAGGCTGCAAGTATGGCGGCAATTATCTTAAGCGCAGGGACAAAAGGTAAACGCTCTGCACTTCCCAATTCCAGGGTGATGATCCATCAACCCATGGGCGGGGTTCAGGGTCAGGCAACAGATATTGAAATCCATACCAAAGAAATTCTGTATCTTCGGGATAAATTGAACCAAATCCTGGCAAAGAATACGGGCAAGACCATTAAAACCATTGCGAAGGATACAAACCGGGATAATTTTATGTCGGCACAGGATGCCCTCGATTATGGAATCATCGATCAGATTGTTCAAAACCGAAAAATTCAAAAATAATATGACGAAAAAACCGATACCACCCCGGCGAAAATTACCCTGTTTATGCTCATTCTGCGGGCTCACCCAACCCTCTCCCGGTATGCTGATAGAAGGGATAAATGCTTATATCTGTGAATCCTGTGTTCAGTATGCCGGTGAGATCATACATGAGAATAAATTCGCCAACCATTCCAGGCACCGGACTACCATTCTAATCCCTTCAGCCATTAAAAAATATTTAGATCAGTACATCATCGGTCAGGATCACGCAAAAAAGGTTGTCTCTGTCGCGGTATATAACCATTATAAACGAATTATGAATTTGATGAAAAAAGATGATGTTGAACTGGAAAAGAGCAACATTTTATTAATTGGACCTTCGGGGACCGGAAAAACCCTGATGGCCAGAACATTGGCAAAGATGCTGGATGTCCCCTTTGCGATCTCCGATGCTACCGTACTCACCGAAGCCGGATACGTGGGTGAAGATGTGGAAAATATTCTAGTTCGGTTGTACCAGGCAGCCAATTACGATGTTGCCGCCACCGAACATGGAATTGTTTACATTGATGAAATTGATAAAATCGCCAAACGGGATAATAACGTGTCGATTACCCGGGATGTATCCGGTGAAGGTGTCCAGCAGGCGCTCCTTAAAATACTGGAAGGAACTAAAGCCAATATTCCACCCAAGGGCGGACGGAAACATCCTGAGCAGCCGTTGGTGACCATTGATACTACCAATATTCTGTTTATCTGCAGCGGCGCGTTTGTGGGGATGGAAAATCACATCAGCAAACGGATGGCCGGGGGAAGTGTGGGGTTTGACCGGGAGTTAAAATCTACTCGTCCGGCAGACGGGATACTAAATTATGTTTTACCTGAAGACCTGATCAAGTTCGGATTTATCCCCGAGCTGGTAGGCAGATTACCAGTCGTGACATCCATGGAACCTCTGAGTGAGGAAGCGCTTTATTCCATCCTTACAGAACCGAAAAATGCGCTGGTGAAACAGTACAAAAAAATTTTCAAACTCGAAGGGATCGATCTTCAATTTACAGAGGATGCTATTCAGGAAATTGTCAGGCTGGCAATGGAGAGAAAAACAGGCGCCCGGGCATTGCGGTCCATTCTGGAAATGGTGATGCTGGATTTGATGTACGACCTCCCTTCGAAAAAAAGCAATACCAGTTGTATTATTGATCAAAAGGTAATTCAAAAGCTTAACATACCGACATATTATAAAACTTTAAAATCAGCATAAAATCACAGATTACTCCGGCAATTCATCCTTAAACGCGCGCGGAATTTTCCAACTTCTCCACATTTAGTATTGTAAATCTTCAGGCGTATCTCTAAATTCCTGTCCATTTTTCAAAAAATTTGAATTAATTGAAGAAAAAATAACATTATCAGAATAATGTGCATCAAAATGACAAATATATGGGGAGATATAGTTTCATCTGGCGCAGCCTGCCGCAGGCTTTCATTTTTTGCAATTTTTTCAATCCAAAAATAATAACAAAGGAGCGGAATAATGATTTCAGTTAATAGAATAATAAGGCACTTGCTGATTATTTCAACAGTGTGTACGATGGCGTATTCCCAGACGGCTGTACTGAGTATCGGGAATGTGGATTTGGACGCAGGGACCATGGAGATATTTATGGATAGCCCGGGACCGGTGGCGGGCTTTCAGTTTGTGATGACCGGTATCACGTTAACCGGAGCGTCCGGCGGACTCGCCGGCACCACCAGCGGCTGGCAGGTATCTACCAACCCGAATGGTATGGTGCTCGGTTTTGTATTTGGTGTCACGTATATTCCCGCCGGATTGAATTTGCTGACCAATCTAAGTTTTTCAAGTTTTGACGGGGTAGAATCCTGCATCACTCAAGGGATAGTATCAGGTCCTCCGGGAGAGGACGCCTATCCGGTAGAATATGGAACTTGTTTTACCACCGGTGGCTTTGATTGTGCAAATACCGACTGCGATGATGGCAATTTCTGCACAACTGATAGTTGTGACGATATTTTGGGATGCCTTTATGAAAATAACACCAATGTATGTGATGATGGCAACGCTTGCACCGTTTCTGATGTTTGTGGAAATGGTGTATGTACCGGCAATGCGAATGGTTGCGATGATGGCAATTTCTGCACAACTGATAGTTGTGACGATATTTTGGGATGCCTTTATGAAAATAACACCAATGTATGTGATGATGGCAACGCTTGCACCGTTTCTGATGTTTGTGGAAATGGTGTATGTACCGGCAATGCGAATGGTTGTGACGATGGCGATCAATGTACAGACGACTCCTGTGATAGTTCACTGGGCTGCCAGTACGTCGATAACGGAAACATGGACGACTGCGGCGTTTGCTTCGGGTCCAACGACTGTGTAGGCTGTACCGATCCCGATGCGGTGAACTATTGTGACACCTGTACGATCGATGACGGCAGTTGTGACTATCCGCCGGTTGGGGGTGTGACCCTGTATTACGGTGCCG
>CAYPCW010000052.1:0-14404 GCA_964409335.1 uncultured bacterium | reverse complement strand
TCACTTAAAAGCCGACGGGTTTGAGCAAACGAATAAGATGTTGTTGCTGAAATGAGAAAAGGTTTTTCTACCGTGTCAGATTTTCAGATTCTGTCAAGGGTGAAAATGGGAAGGATTCCCGGTGGAGAACAAAAATTAAAAAAACTTAGAGAGTAAACTATGAAGCAGTTATCTTTATTACTTATAGCAGCCTGTTTTTACAGTTCTATCGCGCTACCCCAAAATAATGCCGTATATCTGGATGGCTCGGGAGACTACCTAAGCGCTCCCGCCAGCGAGGTGTGGGCATTGGGAACCGGGAATTTTACCCTGTCCTTCTGGATGACATTATCAGACCTGAACCGCATTCATAACGGGTTTTTCGGGAGAGATGACTATCAGTGGATTGCCATGGAGTATAACCACGATGGTGATCGCAGGATAAATCTGTGGATAGACAGTAATGGTTCGTATAACTGGAATCTTAACAATCTGAAACCAGCGAAAAATAATTGGACAGCGGACACATGGTACAATATTGGTCTCATCAGGGATGGGGACACCGTAAAGATCCTGATTGACGGGGAGGTGGCCGTTTCCACAGAATATTCACAAACCGTTTATAATCCAGTTGGTGTGCCCCTGTATTTCGGAAGAAGCCAGTTACCCCAGCGCACCCACTTTGGTCAGATGGACGATATCCGGATGTGGAATTACGCCCTGTCGGAATCCGAATTTCAGGCTGAAATGAACTCTCTCCTCACCGGCGCTGAACCCGGACTTATAGCCTACTGGAATTTTAATGAATCCTCCGGATCAACAGCAGGGGATCTTTCACCTAACGGAAACGACATCACCCTATGGGAAGATGCTGCCTTTGTGGAGTCCAGCCTGCCATTGTACCAGATTGGAGAAAATCCTCCCTTCTCTCCCGTTGAGCCTACCGGGCTTCCCTATACGATCATTCTGTCGGATATCCTCATAGACGGCATTCCGCCGATGATTCATTCCCAGATTGGTGTATTTGATGGTGAGATGTGTGTGGGCGCCGTCCTGTATTCCGGTGAATCGAACATTCAGTTGGTCGCATGGCAGGGAGATGTAGCTCAGGGTCTGGCTGGATTTACACCGGGAAATCCCATGTCGTTCTACCTCCGAACCACCTGGTATAACGAACTGTTCACTTTCCCAACGTCCGTCGGATACGTGCAGGGGAATGGGAATTTTGGCTATGGGACCTTTTCTGTGGTTGATCTCTCCGTGACGACCGGACTAGCTCCGGATATTTCGGTATTGCCGGGATCCCTGAACTATAATTTTGTAGAGATTGGTTCAGGGGCGACGCAGACGGTACTGGTTTCGAATACCGGAAACGCCAATTTGACCGTCGGCAGTATTCTCTCCGGATCTGCAAATTTTACCACCCAACCGGCTGCCATGACTCTTGAGCCCGGGCTTACAGACACTATATGGATCACATTCACCCCAACCCAAAACCTGGACTATAACGAACAGATCACCCTTTTATCCGACGCAGTTTCAGGAACCGTAATTATTCCGGTTCACGGGACAGGAATCCTTCTTCCCGTACCTTCGATCTCTGTCATACCGCCCTCCTTATTTTTTGGGAGCGTCAATATGGGAGTTGAATCCCAGCTTGTTCTGAACATCAGTAACCTGGGTCCCGGGGATTTAAATGTGACGGGGATTACCAGCTCTAATCCGGTGTTTACCGTGGAGGCAGATATTCCCGCAACGATCCACCAATACGAAAATCTGGATGTGACGGTGATATTCAATCCATCCGAAGAAGGTCTGGAAACCGGAACACTCACCATCATGAACAACGATGCAGATGTTCTCATCCCACTCATTGGGGATGGAAGTTACGGGTATTTCCAGTCCGTCATGCCAACGGGACTACCCTACAATATTATCATCAACGCCCTGGATATCCAGGGATTTCCCGTAGAGACGGGGGATGAGATTGCCGTATTCGACGATACATTGTGTGTCGGAGTAACCCGTGTCGGCAGCATCCAGAATACCGGCGTTCTGGTCCTGGACGGAAACGGAGATTATATTAATCTCGGTAACCCCCCTGAGTTGCAGATCACCGGAAACCAAACGATTGAAATGTGGATCAACGTGGCGGACTTCAATGATCGTCAGAATCCCTATGCCAAGGCATATGGGGGTGAGGGAACCATCACCATCGAAACCAACGGCACCATCAATTATTACTATGGAACGGGGGGGGGGAATAATTCCCCCTATCAGGGATTTACCATGACCTCACCCCTGTCGTTAAACACCTGGGTTCATATTGCCATTGTTCGGGATCTGGATGCCATGACGTTAACGTGGTATAAAAACGGTATACTCACGAATGTAGTGGCGGCGGCGTACCCTGAAGCCGTTGCGGGACCCAATGCAGCGTATATTGGGCACGGTTATGTCCGGGATTTTCACGGGATGATCGATGAAGTCAAAATCTGGAATATCGCACTGACGCCGGAAGAAATCCAGAACAGTATCTCAAACGAGAATTTTCCCCTATACGATGGATTAGCCGGATTTTGGTCTTTCAATCTACTCAATGCCAATGACCAGTCATTTTATGGAAACCACGGCACCGTGGTTGGAAACGCCCATTTTTCCTTTGACGGGGTTCCCTCAATTCCTGCCAACCTTCAATTGGTGGCATGGCAGCGGGACGATGATTTAGGGTTGGATGGTTTTATTCCCGGAAATGAGATGTCTTTTAAAATTTGGACGAATATTTATCAGACGGATGTACAGTTGGATGCAAATGCCACCTACAGCGTAGGAAACGGAACCTTCGGCTTCGATCAGTTTTCTGTGGTGGCACTGGATGCCGATTCCGGTCTCGAGCCCGATATTTTCGTGGGGATCAATAACCTGTATCTGGGGCAGATTGAGGTGAATCAATCTGTTCAGGGGATTTTATGGATTTATAACCTGGGGAATGCACCCCTTCATGTGTATCTGGAAGAAAATTCCCCTGAATTCTCCACCTCTCTGTCTTCCGCTGACATCCCGGCGAACGATTCGCTCGAAGTGACCATCACGTTTAGTCCCGCAGAGGCGGGAAACCATGCCGCAGATCTTGTGATTACCAGTGATGACCCGGATGCGCCGTTGATATCTGTAACCTTAGAAGGATTCGCCATTCCCCCCGGATCGCCCGATATCGGGTTGTCCACCGGTTCTCTTTCCTTCAACGGGGTGATCGTAGATTCGTCGAATACCCTGTCATTTAACGTCATCAATATCGGTACGGCGCCGTTGACCGTTTCCGGCATCACATCCGACAATCCTGTGTTTACCCCAAGCCCGGCCGGTTTTACCCTGGACAACACAAACGACAATCAGGAGGTATTCGTTACCTTCGCACCCACGATAAAGGGTCTGACATCGGCAAATATTACCATCACCTCCAATGGCGGAGTATTAAACCTGTATACCGACGGTGTAGGATATGACGGCCATTTTTCCGCCGTATCGGAGACAGGGCTGCCTTATTCGATCATTGTTGAGAACACCAATATTCAGGACGAATGGGTGGTGGGGGATGAAATCGGCGTATTTGACGGCGAGTTATGTGTGGGCGCGTCCCCCGTGATTCCCGGTGGAGGATCGTTCCAATCCAATAATGGATATATGGAAATACCATATTCGCCATCATTGAACCCGGGCGGAAACCAAATTACCCTTGAGGCATGGGTCTATGTTCAGTCCTACGCCGGCGACTACCACGAAATCGTCGGTAAGATCAATTGGGATACCTCAGGCAGTTGGAGTTACAATATGCATATTAATGATTCGGGAGGACTTCATTTTAACTTTGTGAATACAGTTGGAACCCCATTCCCGGTCAATAGCCCTGAACCGATGGAAACCCAGGAATGGCACCATGTGGCGGTCACATATAACGGGTCTTCCATCACGCTCTACGTTGATGGAACCGGAGTCGCCAGCGCATCTGCCAACGGGGATATCCGGCAGGGGAATGATCCGGTAAGGATCGGCGCATGGTGGGCATCGGATACCAACTATTTTAACGGGATGCTGGATGAAGTGAGGATATGGAATTATGCCCGGTCTCAAAGCGAGATACAGTCCGGGATGACCGCAGGACTGACGGGCATCGAACCGGGATTGCAGGGGTACTGGAAGTTCGACCGAAATGGGCTGGACGCATCCCAAAACCACAATCACGGCATATTTTCCGGGAATACTTCTTTTGGCGAAGATCACACCAGTTCGTCAATCCAGGTGATCGCATGGCAAATGGACCCCTCCCAAGGGCTTGCCGGGTTTACGCCCGGTCATGAAATGAGCTTTCGGGGATGGACCACCCTGAATGAATTCCCCTCCGAACTAAACGCATCAGCAGAATATACTCTGGGGAACGGTGAGTTCGGGTTCGGTCAATTTTCAGTCGCAGATATGGTTTTTAACCTGCCGGAAATCCAGGTCACACCAGAAAGTTTTTTCTTTGCACTGAGTACGCCGGACTCTGCCGGAACCAGCTTGTTCATCCAGAACACAGGGACAGAAGAATTGCAATTTCAGGTATCGGTACCAGTGGAAGCAGGAACATTTCTGGCGGATTATTATACCAGCCCGGGATCCGGTGTGTCACCCGACTTCGGAACATTTGTTTTTTCAATGGAAGACCAGTTTATTGATACCAACTGGGGGAATGGCGGACCCGGCAATGGTATTGGCAATGATGATTTTCAGATCCGGTGGACCGGGCATATCTATGCTGATTCAGATGGCAATTATCAGTTTCGGAGCTATACCGATGACGGCGCGCGACTGATCATTGACGGTCAGATGATTATCGATGCATGGTTCGACCACGGTTCGTCAAATTACTATGGAAATATTGATCTCACTTCAGGGATACATGATCTGGAATTTCAGTATTATGAAAACGGCGGTGGGGCAAGCTGTTACCTGTACTGGACGCCCCCCGGCGATGGTGAATCTCTGGTACCTGCAATGGTACCTCTTCAGTGGTTAGCCATCGATATTCTTGACGGGATATTGGATCCTGGCGCCGGACAGGAAATTCCTGTGATGGTTAATACCACCAATTTGCTGGATGGTTTTTATGAAGATTCCATCTCAATTATCAGCAATGTTCCCGATGCCGCTTTTATAGAGATTCCGGTGAGCCTGAATGTAACCGGCAGTTCGCAGTTGGTTGCTCAACCGGAATCCCTGGTTTTTGGAGAGGTCATTGTCGGTCGACAGGATACTCTGTCCGTTTTACTTCAGAATATTGGGACAACTGATCTTATCATTACAGAATTTTTCGTCCCAGATACGGGAAACACCGGCGCTTATTCAGTGGTCGTGCCGGAGGAACTCCCCGTAACGCTCAATCCGCTCGCAGGCATGATGGTCCCGGTAGAATTTTCACCCCAGTCGGAGGGTGGAATATTTGGGGTATTGGTGGTGATCTCCGATGCGGCAAATTCCGACAGCCTGCATATCCCTTTATCAGGGGTTGGACTGACGCCACCGGATATTTCGATATCTGCCAATCAGTGGTCCGGGCAGTTGGAATCCGGGACGACCGTAGAGACGGCATTTTCCATTTACAACGAGGGTCAGGCGCTGCTCGTATTTTCGCTGCACCACAATATTCAATGGTTATCGGTTGAACCGTCAGAAGGTGAAATAATAGCGGGAGACAGCCTTCAGATCATGCTGAACATTTCGGCAATCGGGGTGAACGCCAGTGTGTATGCGGGACAAATAACGGTAACTTCCAACGATCCTGATACCCCGGAACTCCCGTTCATGCTGGAACTGACCGTCACCGGTCTTCCGGAGATATTCACAGAAGATGCCGTTCAGTTCGGGGTGGCGCCCGTCAATATGTCCGCTCCGTATTTATTTGGCATCACCAATTCAGGGACCGATACCCTCAGTATTGATTCACTCGCATTTACGGGTCAGGTCTTCTCTGCACAGGTGGACCGCTCCATCCACCAATTCCCTGCGCTCATCCCTGCCGGAATGACCGACACCCTGATATTATCCTTTACGCCCGTAGATAATATACCATACTCTGAAGTTCTGACCCTCTATTCAAACGCAGTTTCCGAACCCCAGCGACAAGTAGCATTGCATGGGACGGGATATGAACCACCGGATATTCAGCTATCCGTCACTGAAATTGACCAAACGATTCATTCCGGTGAAGCGCTTGAATCCTCACTTACGATCTTTAACACAGGACAGGCGGCATTATCGTATTCGCTGACTCTGTCTGACCCCGCAGGTACCGCGCTCATACTGGATGGCAATGGAGATTATGTCAGTTTCATCAATACGCCGTCATTAAATCCGGTGGATGCCATCACAATTGAAGCGTGGATCAGGCCGGCGGACAATTCAAACGAATTCATTTTGGCAAAGGAACAAGTGTCAGCGGGCTCCTACCGGTTTTGGATCAATCCGGATGGCTATTATCAATTTATGCTGAACGGGAGCGCCTCAGTCACCTCCCAGCAGCCGGCAGCGCTCAATGTCTGGTCCCATGTGGCCGCCGTATTTACCGGGACAGAGATGCTCATTTATATCAATGGTGTAGTTGACGGTTCTGCATCCTTTGATCCGTTCACCATACAGCAGAATTCTCAAAACCTTCGGGTGGGACGGTCGTACGATAATCGGTTTTTCCAGGGTAAGATTGATGAACTTCGGTTGTGGAGTATCCCGCGGAATGCTTCTGAAATCCCGACGATGATGCACCAGTCCCTGCTGGGTTTTGAACCGGGACTATCCGTCTATTTGAAATTTGACGAACCCTCCGGGAATATCACGCCGGATAGTTCTCCTTTCGGGAATGATGGTACCTATTACGGGAATGCCGGCAGGAGCATTTCCGGCGTCCCCATCAATGATTTCCTCTCAATCTTTCCCGTATCCGGGACTGTGAATCCCGGCGGGTCATCTGAAATCACTCTGGCGTTTACCGGGGCAGGTTTTATCTCAAATATCTATTCCCAGACGATCAAGGTTCAATCCAATGACCCGGATGAACCCGTGCTGCAGATTCCCGTCAACATGACGGTTGTTGGAGAAGGGCTTATCTCCGCATCCTCCCCGGGTCTCGAATACGGTGACACCTATATCGGGCTTACCAATGCACTGCCTCTAACCCTCACCAATACCGGGGCGGAAAGTATCACTATTTTTAACTGGAATTTCTCAAATCCCGATTTCTCTGTGTCCATCCCCTACACGCTCATATCGCCGTTGTCAGAGCGCAGGGTGAATATTTTCTTCGCACCCTCTTCTGAAGGCGCTATTTCAGGGAGTCTGACCATTTATACCAACGCATCCAATGAGCCTGCGCTGGAGATATCCCTGTCGGGAGTAGGTGTAGAACCACCGGTAGCTTCCGTTTCGCCTCTGCAATTGGATGTCAATCTGGATGCCGGTGTGGATACTTCGGTTCCGCTGACCATCGGAAATACCGGGGGGAGCGATCTGAATTTTTCCATTTTATCCGAAGCCGGTCTTGATGGCGGAAAAGCCCTGCAACTCAGCGGTGATGGCAATGGCCTGATCCCGACGCCGGACATTTATAATTCCGCCGTTCTGACCGTGGAGACATGGGTCCGTCCTGAAGAAACCCTGTCCGAATCCGGAACCCCTGTATTTACCCGTGTCGATCAATGGGGGAATCCGCTCCTGAGTCTGAAAGCGTGGTCCGGTGAAACCTTGACCGGAATTTCTCAAAGTGGATTTGAGCTGTTGGCGGCAGGGTATTCCAGCGGTCAGATCCCTTACGATTTTCAATCGGAGCAGTGGGCACATACCGCCGTGGTGTTAACGGTCTCGGCTGTCCAGGTCATCCTGAACGGAACCCCGGTTTATACGATGTACATTCCCGGAATAGATTACGGTAATGCCGGAGATTTTCTCTTGGGGAAAGATGCAAACGGGAATTTCTTTTCCGGACTGATCGACGAGGTGAGGATATGGAATACCGCACGGTCACTGGCAGACCTGAATGCTATGAAAAACCGGAAATTAACTCCCCCGGAACCCGGGCTGGTTGGATATTATCCATTTGACGCTGCCAATGAAGGCGATCTGTTTATCGCTGACGGGTCCGGGAATGATTTTATTATGGAATTGCAGGGGGAGACCGGGATCGTTTTATCTACTGCACCTCTGATGTCGGGGGAGGGCTCCGGTCTTACATGGCTATCCCTCACGGATACGGAGGGCATGGTACCCGGCGGGGAAGAAGCGTTGATTCCCATCGGGTTAAATACACTTGGTCTTGCCTACGGCAGCTATCAAAGTAACCTCCTTGTCAGTTCAAATGACATCGTGAGTCCGGCCATTCCGGTTCCCATTTCATTGTTTGTCAATGCACCAGTGGTGTTGGTGTCAGCGGATTCTCTGGAATTCGGAGCGGTGAATATTGAGTCTGCGGAAACCCGGACGATTTGGGTCTATAATCCGGGTAACCGCGATTTGGTCATTTCCGGGTCTCTGATTTCCGAACCGGTATTTTCTGTGGATCCGGTCCCGGCTGATTACCCCATTGTCGCCGGCGACTCTGCGGAATTTACCATCACTTTCTCTCCGGCGCTTCCCGAAACATACACGGGTTTGATCACATTTTCGACCAATGCCGGTGACGCAGAGATCGACATGACCGGGTCCGGATATACGCCATATCCCAACATCCAGGTGGATCCCATGGTACTGCAATTATCCGGGGATGAAAATACCGTCATCGATACTACCTTTAACATCACAAATATGGGGGAAGATACACTTACCATCAATATCGCCACATCGCTGTCCTGGGTCACCTTCGACCCCGCCGTGGCAGAGGTGGGGATCGGTGAAATCCTCGCCGTATCCGTCACTGCAGATCTGATCGGTATCCTGCCGGGAAGCTACCCTGCCAGTGTCGTCATCCAAAATAACGATCCCGTTGCCAACCCGGTGTCGTTATCCATAACTATTGAAATTGGTCCAATGCCGGAACTGGTTCTCCCGGTCAGTGAAATATTCCTGTCCTTACCCTATGGCGTTTGGGTGGATACTTCCTTTGTGGTCAAAAATACAGGTGCCGGAACGCTGGGATTCTATACTTCCGAAACCGTACCCTGGATCTCCAATTTTATGGCCGCCGATACCCTGGCTTCCGGGGACTCATCTCTGGTGGCATTTTCACTCACTACAGTGGGATTGTCCGGGGGGAATGAGGTGGGCGGAATATGGGTAAATTCCAATGGCGGGGATGCGGTCTTTACTATCTATCTGGAAGTTCTTGCGCCCAATATTCAGCTCAGCGATCATCAATTGAATGCCCAGGCGATGGCAGATTCAATCACGACCCGGTGGCTGACAGTTTATAATACCGGATACACTGACCTTGAAATACAGGTGACCGGAACGCTGAGGATGGTCCTGCAAAATGACGGGCATCCTGTCTCTTCCGATTACGATGCCAACCGGGAACCGGATGCTTTCAGAATGATGGAATCCGTTCAACATGAAGAAAATACCCTCCTCAGACGGGATATCCGGGAGATCGGAAATAACCCGGCCTCGCTGACATACAAACCGGGTACCGGTACCATGACGAACCGCTTCCAAAATGCGTCCGGTGAATCCGGGGAGATCCGAAATCTGGATGACCTTCCCTGGTTATCTGTAGACCCGGAAACCGGTACTATCCCCGCCGGGGATAGTTTGATTATCAGCTTTACATTTGACGGCACAGGGATTACGCCGGGCATAATGATGAGTGCAGATATTTATATCACCCACAATGATACGGGACAGCAGCCTGAACCGGTATCGGTCACCTTCTATGTGAATAACAATCAGCCGGGTCTCACCACCGATGATAATGAAAATAATTCCGGTGAATCCATTCCCGACAACGATTTGGATACCACTGTGTGTGCCGGAGATGCATCCGCGCCAATAGAATTCAATATTTTAGTGAACGAACCGGATATTTCTGCGGCTACTCTCTCCATCCTCGCTTATGATGTGGATGAAGAATCCGGTGAACAAAATGATGTATACCTGAATGACGTGTTTATAGGATCGTTGGCAGGCATCAATAATTTGTGGTCAACCACCGTTTTAAATGTGCCGGTGGAACTGATCATAGACGGCTGGAATCTTGTCCGGATTGAGGTGGACGTGAATCTCACCGGAGGATGCACCATGGTGGATCTGGCACAGTTTACTTTAAATGCACCCACATTTTATGCGGGGATCGATAACGTGATCCTGGACAGCAGTTACGGATATATCCCCGGTCACATGATGGGGATCGCCCGTTTTCTGTTCACTTCCCTGCCCTCTCATCCTGTGGATATCGAAACGAATATTCTCAATTCTAACGGAGAGATCGTTCTGGGGCAGCACGAGGATTTTATCATTTATTCCGTAGGCGTGAACGCTTCAAATACCACAATCACCCTTCCTGCAGGTCTGGAATCCGGGGCATATCTTCTTCAGACCATATTATGGGATTCTGAATCGCAATCGATTTTAGACATAGATACTGAACCCTTCACGGTGGGTACGCCGGGTCCGGAATTGTCACCGGGCGCCTTTGATTTTCAGAGTGTGGATGCGGGGGAAGATTCCACCGCCGTGTTTACCTTTTCCAATACGGGAGATTTGCTGCTCACCATATCATCCGGCGGGCTGAGTGCGCCGTTTTCCGTATCGGCCATCCCGAGTCAGATACTCCCGCAGAATCAGGCGGTCTTTTCCATCACCTTTACGCCGCAGATCGGCGGGATCTACACCGATACCCTGTCCATTACCACAAATGTAAACACGATTCAGATAGCGGTTTCGGGATATTCAGATGAAGGCACGATTACCGTGTCACCTCTGGCACTATCCGACACACTCAACTTCGGCGATTCCGCGATTCATGATCTGGTGATCAAAAATACGGGCACCGGAAACCTGCTGTTTGCAATCACCGGAGATGATCTCTCCTGGATATCATCGTCTGCACATGAGGGCAGTATTCCCCCATCCGACTCTGTGGTCGTTCAAATCTATCTTTCGGCGAACGAGGAAGGCGGCGATTATTCAACGATTCTCGTCGTGTCCTCAAATGATGTATCGGTTCCTCTCGTTGAGGTTCCGGTTTCCCTTCGGGTAAATAGCGCACTGCTGTCTTTTAGCCCTGATCATTTTCAGGTGTCTGTGAATTCGGGGCAATCCCATTCAGAGCCTCTATATCTGAATAATTTGGGGAGCGGACCTCTGACCTGGACGTTATCTACACCGCCGCCGTGGCTCTCATTCTCCCAGTCAAACGGACTCATCGACCCTGCGGGGTCGGATACAATATCGGTCATATTTGACGGGGATATGGATGCGGGTCAATATACTGGCAATATCGGATTAACAAGCAATGATCCCGCCCTGGGTAATGTAGAAATTCCGGTGGTTTTTGATGTGTGGGGTGCCACGCTGGTAACCCTTCCTTCGGCATTGAATTTCGGACATGTGGTGATTGACTCCACCCGTATCCTCCAATTGACGCTGTTGAATAATGGCAATACGGCAACCCAGATTTTGGCGATCTCCACCGTTGTGCCATTTGTTGCAGCGGATATGAGCGGTGTCGTTCTTCAGCCTGAAGAATCGATCCTGGTACCTGTGAATTTCACCCCCGGCGCTATCATTTTTTATAATGAAATGCTGACCATCGACACTGATACGGGTTCTTTTTCGGTACCCCTGTCCGGTGTGGGCGATGCGCCTGCGCCGGGATGGAATTTTTCATGGTCAACCTTTGATTTTGATCTGACGGATATTGTTACCGGAACAGAGACCAATCTGACGATCACCAATACGGGGAATATACAGATTGGTGTAGATGACTGGGACGTGTCCAGTGAATATTTTACCGTTTCCGATACGACCTTCGTGCTGAATGTGGGACAATCCATTATGGTACAGGTGGGATTTTATCCGGAGGCGATCTCAGTTTATGACGGAACGCTCTTATGGACGTCCAACGACGCCGGAACCTGGGAATTGACGGTGCATGGGAAGGGATATTATCAATCCGGCGCGCCTCATCTCACATATCAGCCAGCCAGCCCGTACCATGGGTATTCCGGGATTTTCCCGACGTTGGGGTCCACCCAGACTTATTTTGAGTATCAGGTGTTATTCGATGATCCTGACGGAAATCCACCCATGTACGGGTATCCAAAGGTGGGGATTGATAAAAACGGAGATGGAGATTTCCTGGATCCGGGTGAAGGGGAGATCACCATGGCAGAGGTTAATCCACTTGACTTTGATTATTCAGATGGCAAATTGTATTCCTTTATCACCCAGCTACCCATAAACCAAAATCTGGGGTATGCCTTTATTGCATATGATGCCTTAGGCAATCCTGCCACGGGTCAGGGAACACTGTACGGCATAGGTCCCCAGATCAGCAATGACCTGCTGGATTTATCCATTTTCGCCAATGATATCACATTCTCTGATCTTACTCCGGATGTAGGGCAGGAAGTAGTGATCTCCGCAACGGTTCACAATAACTCCGACTATCCCTCCGGTGAATTTTCGCTTCGGTTCTACGAAGAAGATATTTTCATGCAGGAACTCATGATCAGCGGATTATCGCCTCATTCCCAAACCACTGTGTCTGTAGAACATGTTTTCATCATCGATGAATTTTATCCCATCCAAGTGGTGATCGATGAGGAAGAGGCAGTTTTCGAGGATAATGAATTCAATAATTTTGCCATCCGGCCGGTATTGGTTGGTGAATTCTCCATCCCGGGCGCGCTGTCATCTGTCTCGGGGATCAGCGCTCAAACGATTTATGGGAATAGCACCCTTCGCTTCTTTGGACATGCGGATTATGTGAATTCATTCGACCAGAATTCCAATGTATCCGGCGCTGAAGTAGTTATGACGATCATTGAGACCGGCGCCACCTACACCGGACATACCAATTCATCCGGTGATTTTAATATTTACTTCCCGGCGCCTTCTATCATTGGACAATATTCCGTCAATGCCACCATCACCGATTTCACACTCCTGACCACGACCGATACCCATACCTTCACAGTCATCCTCCCCTATGAAACCGGTTCGCCCACCTATACAATGGTGTACGGACCGGACTTGTATGTTCATTGGTGGAATATTAGCTGGTCCTCCGAATGCCGGGTTGTGGATGAACCCATCATGATGACCGGCTGGTTCGGAAATGCGGGAAATCTGCCGGCTGAGGATATCACCGTGAATTTGTATCAGGATGATACGGTCGTTGATGTTCTTCATTTTGACTATCTGTTACCGGGTCAAACTCAATCTTTCTCATTTGAGGTGACCTATCATACTCCGGGGTCGCACGGGGCGTCTGTAGTGGTTGATCCCGGCACTATCATTACAGAATTGAACGAATCCAATAACGCTGCCGGCAGGTCACGGTACATTTATCCTGCAGAGCCGGACCTGGCTCCGGTAAGCTCGTGGATCAATGACTATTCCCCCTTAGACGGCCAGTTTGTGAATTTCACCTTCCAGATCACAAATTTCAATTGCTGGTCTTCAGAAGTGACCCGGGCATACGTGTATGATGACTACGATTCGGCATCAAACCTGATCGGGGTTCTGGATGTGGGGACGATCTCCGGAGGCGCTTCTCAATTTGTTTATTTGTATAACTATCGAATATGGGGAACAGGGTGGCATATATTCCGAATTCAGGTGGATCCTGATGACTGGGTCAGTGAGTCCAACGAGTTCAATCAGGAACTATCGATGTCGGTGTTCATTGCCGAACCCGCATCGGATCTGGCGATTTCAAATATTTCCATCTCAAATTACAATCCGGGACCCGGAGACCTGCTCAACTTCACGGCTACCATTTGGAACAATGGATCAGCGGATGCAGATTCTTTCTACGTAAAGTTCCAGGTGGATGAGTCTGTTTTGGGCGACCCCATTTTAGTAGACCATCTTCCCGGTACAACCAATATCCTGATCACATCGGAAATATGGACAATGGCGGACTGTCCGCACCTCGTCGAAGCGTTCGTGGATATTTACAATGACGTCGCCGAACTCAATGAATTCAATAACTCCGTAAACCGGACCGCCGGTGTGGATTTCACTGCCGATTTCTGGCCATACTACTGGTCTAACAGCATCAGCATCCTCATGGGTACCAACCTGACGATGAGGTCGCGGATCGGTAACATCGGAACCTTTGGCGCAGAAGAAATTCCCGTATCCTGGATTTTAAAAAGCAGCCCATCTTCCGAAATTGATCAGTTGCTTGAATTCGATGTGGTGCCTTACATCGCCGGGAGCAACTATACCACTTCAC
>CAYPCW010000051.1:0-14439 GCA_964409335.1 uncultured bacterium | reverse complement strand
AAAAATCTCTCCGCTCAGCACCCGGATCAATTTCCCCTGCGGATATTCGATCTGATAATGGAGCCCCCGGATCACATTCCGGGGAGACATCGCCTGATTGTCCTGCACAAATGCAGCCGGTATCCCCTGACGGGAGTACTTCTCCGAATGATAGGTTTCCATGAAATATCCCCGTTTATCCGGATAGACATCCGGTTTAATGATCAGAATATCCGGTAGGGCTGCCGGTATTATTTCCATCTTTTTAACAAATCCTCAAGATATGACCGGTATTCATTTTGGGGGTACTGACGAGTTAATGACATGAAATGGTCTCTGGAAATAAATTTTTGAGACAGGGCAATTTCTTCCAGACAGCCAACTTTGAGTCCCTGCCGTGTTTCGATGGTCTCGATGAAAGTACTGGCTTCCAGCAGACTCCGGTGCGTCCCCGTATCCAGCCAGGCTACCCCTCTGCCTAGAATCTGAACATGGAGTTGTTTCCGTTTCAGGTATTCCTGATTGACATGGGTAATTTCCAGTTCACCGCGGTTTGACGGCTTGAGGTTTTTTGAAATTTCCACTACCTGGTTATCATAAACATACAACCCGGGCACGGCATAATTTGTTTTGGGTGTTACCGGTTTTTCCTCAATACTCAACACCTTTCCCGTCTCGTCAAACTCCACAACGCCGTATCGTTCAGGATCCTTCACCCAGTACCCAAAGACGATTGCGCCGGAAAATGTATCCAGTCTGGATTTTATATAATCGAGGTACCCGTGACCGTAAAACAGGTTATCCCCCAAGATCAGAGTCACGTTATCTTTGCCTATAAATTCTTCTCCAATGACAAACGCTTGTGCAATACCTTTAGGCTCAGGCTGGACTTTGTATGTAATCGCTAACCCGAATTGTGATCCGTCACCGAATAATTTGATAAATCTGGGGGTGTCTTCCGGTGTGGAAATGATGAGCACTTCCCTGATATTTAACAGCATGAGTGTAGACAGGGGATAGTAGACCATCGGCTTGTCGTACACCGGAAGGAGTTGTTTGCTGGCAACATTTGTCAACGGGTAAAGGCGTGTCCCAGCCCCGCCGGCCAAGATAATCCCTTTCATCTATCGGACTCCCAGTCTTTGCTGCTGATATTTTTTTTCCTGAATATTTTTCCACCATGGCTCATGATCAATATACCATTGAATCGTTTTCCGGATACCGGACTGGAAGGATTCCACCGGTGTCCAGTTCAATTTTTTATGAATTCTCGAAATATCCATGGCATACCGAAAATCATGGCCCGGGCGGTCGGTCACAAAAGTAATCAGTTCGGTTCGGGACTTCACTGTTCTGGGAGGAAGGATTTCATCCATGATCTTGCAGATGGTGTGGACAATTCCCAGATTTGTCTTTTCTGTATTCCCACCAATGTTATAGGTGGTTCCTATGTCGCCCTGTGTAAAGACCCTGTGAATGGCGTCGCAGTGATCAGTCACATATAGCCAATCCCTGATATTGGAACCCTCCCCGTACACCGGGAGCGGTTTTTCTGCAATGCAATTGATGATCATCAGGGGGATCAGTTTTTCAGGGAATTGAAAGGGACCATAATTGTTGGAACAATTGGTGATCAGTACGGGAAGCCCGAATGTCCGGTGCCATGCTCTGACCATATGGTCGGACGCTGCTTTTGATGCAGAGTAGGGAGAACTGGGATCATAGGGTGTAGTTTCCGTAAAACATCCTTCATCGCCCAGTGACCCGAATACTTCATCGGTGGAGACATGGAGGAATCGGAAAGTACTTTTCTTCGAGTCGGTAAGATGCGTGTAATACTCAAATGCCACTTCCAACATGACCGTAGTTCCCACTACATTGGTTTGGATGAATTCCATGGGTCCGTCGATTGACCGGTCAACATGAGATTCTGCGGCAAAGTGGATAATTCCGTCCGGCTGAAATTTTTCAATGACATCCCGAACCTGAACCGGATCGCAAATATCCCCTTTTACAAATTCATATGCCGGGTGCTTATCCAATTGTTGAAGATTTTCCTGATTTCCGGCATAGGTTAATTTATCATAGGTCATAACGGTATTGTTGAAATCCAGTACTTGCCGGATAACAAAATTTGATCCGATGAAACCGGCGCCTCCTGTGACAAATAATTTCATATCATTTTCCTGTTCGTTACAAATTGGGTCATTACAACAATCCGATCCGTTTACGGATAAACCACTCAACAGACAATAAAATGATGATCGTCCACCACCACCTGTGAGTGGATACGGTACTCAACCGATAGGATTCGGTTTTCTTTTCAGGAACGATGATCAACGATTGAACCATTTTATCAATATCATTCAACGAATAGAATTCACCGTCATTTTTTGAACTCAACATCAATAGTGCTTTTCGGTTCGCCTGTAAATTTCGATCTTCAACGACAACATCCTGAACCACAAAATATTGCGGTGAAGAGGTAACTTCATTCCCGTTATTCCAGACGGAATGGGTAACCACCTGGAGCGAACCCGATTTATCCGCCAAAAATGACCCTTTAAAAACTTTGGAATCTACATCAAATACCGCTGGAATTTCCTGCACAAGTTCGCCGGATTCCGTCATGACCAGAAAGGTCATCCGATCCGGCTTCTCCAGGTATTCATCATGATATTCACCTTTCACGTTAACGATTTCTCCCAGATTATAGGATCGTTTTTCTAATCGTCCGAAAACTAAATCATCTTCGGAATACATCGATGACTGGAAAATATTTTTCAACCCTTTTTTCAATAGATCCGGTGAACTTGTCCGCGTCAGTTTGAAATTTAATTTTGAAAGTTCCGGGATCAGGACACCGTAAAAGGGAAATGGCATTTCAATTTTCATCATCGCAGGCGAACCATCGGAATAGGTGAGCAGGTTTGTATGATTTTGGTCTGATTGCCACTGATGAATTATAGATGCCGGTGGAAAATTTTCTCCGCTCTGCATCCTGAAATATTGCCCGCCGGCCCGGGTGGTGGATATTGCCAGCAGCGTCTTAATCCGTGCTTTTTCAGCGCGGAGTTTTGCCAGTTGTCCTATCAGGGAGGTGGTCTGTAATCCGGAATTCGCCCCCTCTAAAAACACCACTGGCGTTCCCTTCGCTTTCGCATTTTTCATGAGATCGTTAAATATGCTTCTGTCGTCATTTAATACGGGAAAATTATCAAGTATTATCAATTTCGGTGAATAAGACAGCGCGCCGGTAGTCGGTTTATTCCATATAGAGCCGCCTAACCTGAAGTAATGATCAATTTCAGACCGGGGCAGCGAGGTTAGAATTTCTTTGATCAGTGTCGTATTGGGTGATAATGCACCTGTGACTAAAAGTATATGTTCATTGTCGGATAATACGTTTAGCTGCAGTGAGAAATTGTTATTCAGAATGTCTTGTTCTCCATTTACCGGGATGACAGTTACCAGGTCCGGTACCTGACCTTGCCGTACGACCACCGGAACGGATATTTCGGTCATGCCGTCTCCCGCTTCAACTACGACCATCTGGTGTGCCATGATTTCACCCTCTTTATCCTGGATTCGAAGTTCGGTTCTTATCTCTTCTGTGGATTTCGCCCTTATCACCGAGGTAACCACGACCGTGTCTCCCTGAATTACGGTTGCAGGATAATCAATCTTTTCGATGGAAATATCTTTCCATGGCGTTGTGTTTTCTGCGGCAATCACATGAAGGGTCTGGTTTGGACGGAGTTTTAAGGTCGATGGATCAGGTCCTGATGTGGCAATACCGTCTGTGATGATAAAATTGATTTTGGACCCTGTGGTATTTATCACAGCTGGAATGGTAGAAAAATCAGTGAGCGGGTGTGTGTACTCAATCTCATTCACATCATCAGCGGGATAAATCGCGGAATTAAATTCAAAAACCGAGAGTTTGTCGGATCTGTCACGGAACCAATCAAGCATTGTTTTCAGGGTTTGATCCAGAGAATGAGTCAGGTCGCCGGTGTTGTATTTCATACTGGAAGAAGAGTCGATGAAGACGGATATGTCGGGCAAAGCCTCGCGGGTCCGGGTAAAGTGAAGGTAAGGGTCCGCCAGCAGGAAAAGGGTGATGAGGATTACCCCAAATCGTAGAATCCAGGCCATAAAATTGAGAATATTTTTTTTTGATTTCGTGATATTCCGGTAATTGATCAATAAAACCACCATTAAGATTAAGACCGGTAATGTTACCACAAATTGTCCCTGAAAAGTCAAATTAAACACTGCTTACCTCATCGAGTGACAGATTTGGAACAGCTTTCAAATCCAAAGGAGAAGATTCACCGTGAAGAATTCGTTCGTATCCTGCAATGGCGATCATGGCTGCATTATCCGTACAAAACTCCATGGCGGGGAAACTGATCTCAAACTTCCGTTGGTGTGCAATCGCATTTACCTTTTCCCGGAACCGTTTATTCGCTGCTACTCCGCCAGCGACGGATACCCGGCGAATCCCCGTAATTTTTACCGCTTTCCGGATACGGTCGATTAACGTGTTAATGATCACTTCCTGAAAACTTGCGCATAAATGGTGGATATTGGACTGAATCTCCGACTCACTCATTTTTTGACAGGTGTATAAAATCGCGGTTTTAAGACCACTGAATGAAAAATCCAGTTCAGACCCCCTGACTCTGGGAATTGTGAAATGAAATGCGGAGGGGTTTCCTCCTGTCGCCTGTTTTTCAATTTCGGGTCCGCCGGGATATCCCAACCCTAAAATTCGGGCGCCCTTGTCAAATGCTTCGCCGGCAGCATCATCCCGGGTATTTGCGATCCTGTGGTAGTTGCCATATCGTTTCACTTCCCAAATTTGTGTATGTCCACCTGAAACCAGCAGGCATAAAAATGGATAGGTGAATCCCGGATTGTCAAGCAGATTGGCAAAAAGATGACCCTCCATGTGATTTACACCAATAAAGGGAATGCGCCGTCCGACAGCCAGTCCTTTCGCATAATTTAACCCGACTAGCAATGTGCCTAACAGACCGGGACCATAGGTGACGGCAACAGCATCAATATCCGTCACTGAATGATCCGAAACGGTTAATGCTGTTTCGACGATCGACTGAATGTTTTCTTCGTGACTCCGGGAGGCTATTTCCGGCACTACTCCTCCATATTTTGAATGGATGACCTGAGTATGAGTGACATTGCTCAGAAGGATACCGTCTTTTACAACGGCTGCGGAAGTTTCATCACAAGAGGTTTCAATTCCGAGTATGATCACTGTTTTGTTTTATCCGAAATAAATATAGAAATGGGGTTTTACCTGATCGTTAAACCCCATTTCATTCATCACAAATTAACCGAATAATATTTCAATAATTACCGTATCATTTTGTGTCAAACCGTTTGAGAGTTCAATCTGGCTGCAACGATAATTTGCAGAAACATAGCGGTACTCTCAACCCTTCCAAAGGGTTCCATCAGGATTTGTTTTCAGATGGTTCAACCTCGGCGAGATTATCAAGAATTTCCTGAGGGATTTGCAACTTATCGCTGGTTGGTTCGTTGGTCAGTTTAACTTCTTCAGGGGCTTCCCCATCACTTTGAATATCCAATTCTACCATCAGAATCACTTTTTTGGATTCCTGATCCAATTCCTGAACGGTGACATTAAATACTTCACCCGGCTTGAATTTATCCTTCCACAATTTTCGCTCATGTTTGGGTATCCGCTTAAGTGGGACGATCCCCTCCAGGTCGTTATCCAACTCGAAGATAATCCCTTTATCCAATGCCCGAATAACGGTGCCTTCAACGACCCTTCCTGAATGATACTGCATCCGAAGTTCAGGCCACGGGTCTTCTTCTACCTGTTTGATACCTAATGCCAGCCTTCTGTTCTCACCGGATACATCTAAAATTTTCACTATGAGTTTCTGGTTTTTCTTAACCACTTCTTTAGGGTGATGAATATTTTTTATCCAGGACATATCTGAAATATGAACTAACCCGTCAATCCCTTCCTCCAGTTCAACGAATGCACCAAACTGTGTGAGATTTCGGACGATCCCTTCGTGGTTCGAACCAACGGGGTATTTTCCCTCGATATTATCCCATGGATTTTCAGAAATCTGTTTAATACCCAGGGAAATTTTCCGGCTTTCGGCATCCAGACTCAGCACTTTCGCTTCAACGGCATCTCCCAGTTTAAAGAGTTCGTTAGGATTTTTGATGTGTCTTGTCCAGCTCATTTCAGAAACATGGATCAATCCTTCAATCCCTTCTTCCAGTTCGATAAATACACCATAATTCATCATATTTACAACTTTACCGGAAACCACGGTACCCACTGCATATTTTTCATCTGCCTTTACCCAGGGTTCTGCCACCAGTTGCTTCATACCCAGGGATACCCGCGTCTTTTCCACATCAAAATCAATGACTTTTACCGTGACGGTATCTCCGATCTCCAACCGTTCTCTGGGATGATTGATTCTCCCCCATGTAATATCCGTCACATGAAGTAAGCCATCTATACCGCCCAGATCAATGAAAGCGCCAAAATCAGTGATATTTTTCACAGTGCCTTCCAGCACCATTCCCACTTCCATCTGAGCGATGATATCCTGCCTTTTTTCTTTCAGGCCATCTTCCATCAGCACTTTTCGGGACACCACAACATTTTTACGAAGTTCGTTAAATTTCACGACCTTAAAATTATATTCCATTCCTACATGTTCATCAAAATCCGTCACCGGGCGAACATCAATTTGAGACCCCGGCAGAAATCCGAAAACATTACCAAGGTCAACGACCATGCCGCCCTTGATTCTTTTGGTGATCTGACCAATGACTATTTCACCTTCTTCATAACATCTTCGAAGTTCATTCCAACGAAAAATAAAATCAGCTTTTTCTTTTGATAGAATAAACCGGCCCTTTCGGTCTTCAAAATTTTGGATAAAGACTTTAATTTCATCACCGATTTGCGGCATATCCTGAAATTCATCCCTGGGAATGATCCCCTCGGACTTAAATCCAACATCAACGAATACATCCCTGTCGCTAATATTTACTACCTTCCCGTTGACAACTTCTTTTTCACGGATATCTGAAAAAGATTTCTCATATAATTCACGGGATGCCAGGAGTTTTTTCCCGGATTCTTCATACAGCCCTAATTGATCGGGAGTGACCATTCTGGGATTAAGAATATCAGGATCTAAATAATTCTGCATCACGGGAGGACGGGTGGTCTTAACCGCTGTTTCATCCTCATCCGGGGCTTCTTTGGGGTCAGGGTCATCGTCTTCAAAGATTTCCACTTTTACGTCTGCATGGGTTTTGGTGGGTTTGACAGATGTTTCGGTATTTAGCGAATCCGAAGGATCCATTATTTCTTCCGATACTGAATCATCTGGGGAATGATGGTTTTTCTCATCCATTTCCGCCAGTCCAGCCTCGTGGGTTGCGGATATTGTATCACCGGATTCTTCTGATAGAATATCCTGGGTTTCTTTTTTTTCTTCAGTCATTCGTTGGATTTAACTCCTTTGATAGGTTTACATGGGTTTGTTTGGTGAATGATACCAATAATGGCATCAACTTGTTGTTCAATTGTAAGATGGGTGGTATCAATCAGTACAGCATCTTTTGCCTGCTTTAACGGAGCCAACGACCGGGTAGAGTCTTTTTTATCACGAATTTGAAGTTGCGAAACCACATCTTCGAGACTGATATCTTCCATCTTACCTGTAATCTCACCATAGCGTCTGCGTGCTCTTTCGAGAACATCCGCAATGATGAAAAATTTATGATCTGCGTTGGGGAAAACATGAGTCCCGATATCTCTGCCTTCTATTACAATGTTTTGCCGTTCGCCTATTTTTCGCTGCCACTCGACCATTTTTTTTCGAACCGTCTGCAGAGCGCTGACTTCGCTGACTGCATTGTTGATTTGATTGGTTCGGATATCCTCAGATATATCAATATCGTTCATCATTATCCGATTTCGGAAAAATTTGATTTGAATATTTTCCAATGCCCGGGTGATTTCATCCAGGTCAGAGGTCGAGATTCGCTGCTGTAAAAAATACAGGGTTACGGCACGATACATCGCACCCGTATCGAGATACATGAAGTGCAGGCGTTCTGCCACCTTCTTTGCGGTGGTGCTTTTACCGGAAGCTGCGGGACCGTCAATCGCAATGATCATGATTAATCAACCTTTTGAAAAAGCCAAGTAATTTACGGGATTTCATTACATTAACCATAACCCGTTGTGTAAATTAATTGATTTTAGATTTTTTAACATAATTATTCTAAATGTAAAACTCTTCATCCTGACGAACACAACCAGTACGCCGGATAATTCCGTATCGACCAACCGGAAAATTGTGGCATATCAGGAAGGTATCTGTTGACGTAAAAATTTAATTTCAGTGGATTTTAACCGTCGGTATGAACCGGGTTTTAGAGTTCCCAATTCCAATCCTGCAAAGTGATATCGGTGTAATTCCTTCACCTGTGATCCCAGGCTGATAAAGATACGTTTTACTTCCTGATTTTTCCCTTCCCGCAATTCCACATCCCAGAAAATTTTCTGCCCTTTCCGCTCCAGGCGTCTGATCTTACACCGGGCGATGTCTCCGTCGTCCAATTCCACCCCTTCCGATGTTTTCAACAACAGAGCATTGGGAATATCCAATTCGGTTTTGACATAATATTTTCGCATAATTCTAAACCGCGGATGTGTCAATTGAAAGGATAGATCGCCGTCGTTTGTCAACAGGATCAACCCCGTAGTATCCCGGTCCAGACGCCCTATGGTGTATAACCGGAAATTTTCATCTACCAAATCCAATATGGTAGACCGTCCCTTCGGATCTTCGTTGGTACAGATCACCCCTTTAGGCTTATTCATCATAAGGACGGAGGTCTCTTCCCGGGTTTCCAGTAGTTTCCCACGGCAGACGACCACATCACTGTCTGTCACATCAAATGAAAAATCCGTCATGACCCTGCTATTGATCCGTATATCTCCATTTTTAATAAACTCGTCACACTTTCTTCGTGAGCCCAACCCCGTACGGGCAAGATATTTATTCAGCCTCACTAGCGTCCTGCAATGTATTATCGTTGTCTGGCATCAGTTCTGATAATTCTTTTAATTTTGGCAGATCAGATAAGGCACTGAGTCCAAAGCCTTCTAAAAAACTATGGGTTGTTCCGTACAGTATTGCCCGGCCCGGACCATCATCCCGTCCTCTGATGGTAATCAATTCTCTTTCCAGCAATGACCGGATCACACTGTCACAATTCACACCCCGGATAATCTCAATTTCTGACCGGCTGATGGGCTGTTTGTATGCAATCACTGCCAAGGCTTCGGTGGCTGCGCGGGATAACTGCAATTTTTTAGTCTTATTATAAAGTCTCTGAATGTAGAGGTGATATTCCGGTTTGGATAATATCTGATATCCGCCGGCAATTTTCCCGATGAACAATCCGCTCCCTCCCTTTTCATAGTCCGCGTTCAATTGGTCGACGACTTCATCCAGGTTTACTTCTGTATCCTGTAAACAGGCATTCAGTTTCGCCTGGGTCAGTGGTTCGGATGTGGCAAACAAAAGTACCTCTACGACGTCTTTCATTCCTACCCTGCCCGGTTTAAGGTGATATCGGCAAAGGGGGAATCCTGGAGCAGCCGGATCTCCTTCATTCTGAGGAGTTCTAATATGGCCATAAACGTCACAATGATCTGCAGTTTAGATTTTAGATCCGCTACCAATACGGTAAATCGAATCGATGGACCCCGCAGAAGAAATCCCCGGATATACCGAATTTGCTCTTCAATGATCACGTGTTCCGACTCAATCTGATAAGATGACGTTTTCGGTAGATTCTCCATCATCATTTTGAATGCGGAAAGAAGATCAAACAATGAAATATTTTTTACGAATTCACTGGATGTTTCCTTCACACCATCGATGGGAAAATTCATTCCGCGGGAGGCATGCAGAGAATGGGTAAGATATTGCCCGCTCAATGATTCAGAGGCATCGCGGAATTGCTTGTATTCCAGTAATCTTTGAACCAGACTGGTGCGCGGATCTTCGAATTCCTCCATTAGGTCTTTATTTTTGGGGATCAGCATTCGAGCTTTCAGTCTCATCAAAGTGGATGCCATGTATATAAATTCACCGGCAATTTCGATATTGAGTTTCTGCATTAAATCCAAATACCGGACAAATTCAGTGGTAATTTGAGCAATTGGAATGTCGTAGATATTTATTTTGTCCCGGTGGATAAAGAAGAGAAGTAAGTCCAGCGGTCCTTCAAAATTATCGAGCTTAATCCGATATGCCATATATCAGAAAAGTCGTTTCAGAAAAAGAAGAGTGATGAGATTACATACCATTTGATGTCATTTCGCCGGTGGGACCAACCCCAGTTTCCGATAGACTTTTGACAGTGTTTTTCGAGCCCGGCAGGATGCCGCTTCCGCCCCTTTCGACAGAATGTCCGATAAATATTGTTTATCATCGATAATCTGTTGATATTCACTTTGAACCGGCTTTAGAAATTCTATGATAACTTCAGCTAATTCTTTCTTTAGCCATTCGTATGATCTCCCTTCAATCCGGCTCGTCAATTGGAGGACCCCTTCTCCTGTCACCTCAGAAAACATCACCAGCAGATTGGCTAACCCCGGACGTATTTTCTCGTCAAACCGAATATCGGTGAAGGAATCCGTTACTGCCCGTTTTATTTTTTTTCTGACGGTGTCCGGCGAGTCAAGCAGGGCAATTAAGTTGCCGTCATTTTCATCAGATTTAGACATTTTTGAAGCAGGATCCTGCAAACTCATGATCCGTGCGCCCTGGCTGGGGATAAGGGGTTCAGGTACGGCAAAGGTTTTGGAATACCGCTGATTGAATCGTTGAGCGATTTCCCGGCTCAGTTCAAGATGTTGTTTTTGGTCTGCCCCAACCGGAACCAAGTTCGCCTGGTATAACAGAATATCCGCCGCCATTAATACGGGATATGTGAATAAACCGGCGTTAATATTTTCCTGATGCCGGGTAGATTTGTCCTTAAACTGGGTCATTCGGTTCAATTCACCCACATAGGTCATCGTACTCAATACCCATGCCAATTCTGCATGCTGGTGAACATGAGACTGGATCACGATCAGACTTTTTTCAGGATCAATCCCACAGGCGATATATTGTGCCAAAAAGGAAAGACACCGTTGTCGAAGATCAGCCGGTTTTTGGATGATCGTCAGTGCATGGAGGTCTACCACAAGAAAAATGCTATCATACCGGACCTGGAGGTCTACCCAGTTTTTAATGGCTCCTATGTAATTTCCCAGACACAGCCGTCCCGATGGCTGAATACCCGATAGCAGGACAGGTTTATTTTGCAATTGCGGTTCAGCGGTCATTTATCCGGACCCCATAAATAAGTAAGGACGCCACTTTTCCTGCTTATTGTTTACAAATTGTTGAAAATAGAATACAAAAGAAGGTTTTCTGGGGATCGTCAGAAGGGATAACCCGCTTTCCCTCGGTGTCAGGTTTCCTTTTTTATTATTGCAATAGATGCATGCTGCTACCAGATTTTCCCAAATATCCTTACCGCCTTTATCCCTTGGTACAACGTGATCCAGCGTCAATGCGACATTTCGTTTCCCGCAATACTGACAGGTAAATTTGTCCCGCTGCAGAATGTTTTTCTTCGATAAAGAAATATTCCCGCGGATAAACCGGGTGTACCGTTTCAATTTGATCACGCTTGGGATCTGAATAGACAGACTGGGGGAATGCACCCATTCACCGTAATGCTCCAGGACTTCAACCTTATCTAAAAATTGAAGTAATATCGCGCGTTTTACACCTGTTACCATGATGGGTTGGTAATTTTGATTCAATATGAGAACTTTTTGATTGAGAATTTCTGCACTCATTTTAACATCAACTTGCCGATGGATCTTATGCTGTCAAATTTTCCCATCATCCGGTTTTCATATTGTGGATCATCACTGGTCATGGAACTCACTCTCACCCTGCCTGAACAGTGGATAAATCTTCCATCGCCTGTAAAAATTCCCACATGGGAGATTTTCCCCTCATCCCTGAAAAAAATCAGGTCACCGGGCATGGCTTCCCCCTGATCAACATTGGGAATTACCTGATATTGTAACCCTGAGTCTCTGGGTAATTTTATTCCCTGTGTCAGAAATACGGTTTGGACAAATCCGGAACAGTCCATCCCAAAGCCTGATTTCCCTCCCCACAGGTAGGGTGTTCCAATCAATCCCATCGCGGATTTGATCAGGTCGCTCCGGGTGTTTTTGCCAGATGGTTTTTTCGGCGCCAACCAGCCTGTTTTCCCGCAGGGATAGATGATCTCTAAAAAAGGATCCGTATTTTCTGTAACCGCGGCATCCGGGATCATCGTACCAACGGATAAATAATCCGAGATTCCTGAGGACGGCATAGGCGCGGTATAGACAGGTGTAATCCGATCCTGAAGAACCATATGAACTTTAGGATGGTTTGCGCTTCCGGAAATCAGATAAAATTGGTGTATCCATCCTTCATAGCCATCCTCTTGCCTGATTTTCAACCAGTCGTGATTTTCATCCAACACCATCACTGTCTCCCACAGAAACGCTTCTGTAACCATTTCAGACTGAAATGATGGTCTTCGGTAAACGGGTGCGACAGATGTATTTATTATATTTTCCACAATGAATTAGATCATTTTTGAATATACTGGATCAATATTCTCCCGATCTCCGTATTATCCATAAAGGCATCAAATGCTTCAGAGCCCGGTCCTGTCGCCCACACGGGAACGAAACTTGCCGTATGAAGATCACCGGTAAACCGAATATCAAGCTCTCCGTTTTCACCGTCGCTTACCGAGCATCCGCCGGTCTCATGATCTGCCGTGAGTATCACCAAAATCTCCGGATGATCGGTTTGATAATCCAGACAAAATTTGACGACCTGATTCAGGGACTCCATTTCACCAAAGATATATTCCGCGCTGTTGGCATGACCACCCCAATCCACCTGGGATTCTTCGATCATGATAAAAAATCCCTCTGGATCGTGTTCCAGAATATGGATGGCTTTTTCTGCCATTTGTTGGGTTGTGGGATTTCTGCCTTCATGTGCCGCAGGCAATGCATCGTCTGCAAAAAGCCCTACCACCCGATGTAATGGATTAACGCTTTGATGAATATCTGATATGACCTGACCCCCGGATGATCTGATTTTCGATATCCATTCTGGTTCCCAGTGTTTGAGTCCGCCGCCAAAGAGTACATCCACTTCTGATTCTGCGAGCTGACGGGCGATCTCGTCTTCCTTGTGACGTGAATCGACGTGAGTTGCAAAAGTAGCGGGTGTTGCATGAGAAATTGTGGAAGTTGCCACGAGTCCGGTGGCCATTCCTTTTTCTTCGGCCCATTCCAAAGCTGTTTTCAGGGGTTGTTTCTCAGTATCTACGGAAATCGCACCGTTGAAGGTTTTTTGTCCCGTGGCTAATGCTGTTCCTCCGGCAGCAGAATCTGTCACTTTTAACTTACCATCAAGCGGGTGCGTCGAGATCAGTCCTACATGGTCAAACCGGGCGGGGGCAAAATCGTCACTGGCATAATACAATGTCGTATATTGGCCGATCCCGGTTCCGTCAGAGATAATAAAAATTATGGATTTCGGGAAGGGTCCGGAGTATGTATCCGCTTTGTATACCCCCGGTTGATCTTTCCCCGCAAGTGTGGAAGATTTCTTCTGACCCATCGTAGCACCATAAAAAGTGTAACCGCAGGAAACAAAGAAAGAGATGGCGACCAGGGGTATCCAAAGAATTCTTAATTTTTGTCTCATTGGCACGATACCTTTAAAAATTTACGTTTACCTACTTTTAAAATGTATTCTTTACCCGGGTAAAGGCGTTCATGGATATCCGTAACCTTTATTCCGTCGATGGATACGGACCCGCTGTTTATCAGTCTTCTGGCATCACTGTTACTTGAGGAGAGGTGGGTATCGACCATGATGGAAATTAATTTATCCCCCGATGATAACCGGTATTCGGGGATATCATCGGGAATTTCCTTTTCGATGTGGATCTGATCAAACAGGGCTTCGGCATTTTGGGCGGCGTCCTGCCCATGATACAACGACACGATCTCTCTCGCCAAAGACCGTTTCAGATCCCTGGGAGTTGATGTCCCTTCCTCCAGATCCTTCCTGATACAATTCAGGAACTCTGTATCAACGTCCGTTGTAAATTCAAGATACCGGGCAATGAGTTCATCCGGGATGGACAATGTTTTACCGTACATATCATCCGCCGTATCGGTAATCCCAATATAATTACCGTAAGACTTGGACATTTTTTCTTTTCCATCCGTGCCTTCCAGCAATGGCGTGGTGA
>CAYPCW010000050.1:0-16983 GCA_964409335.1 uncultured bacterium | reverse complement strand
ATAACCGGAAACGGCAGGTATGTGTAGCGAATTAAATCCGGAAATGCGACATCGTTTAAAAATCACGTCGAAGAAATGGCGGTTAACGAGTGAATTTAAAGTGTGTGCAATTAATAAACTTTAGTGCGGGTAGACAGTTGAATGTTCTAATAGTCCACCAACGCAAAGTCCGGAACCCTTGAAGGCAAGAGCGTGATAACAGCGGAAAAATTTTGATTAAATGCTGAAATAAAGCAAGATTTATTTCATGCGGTATAAGCGTGCTTATCATAATAAATTACACCGGGCTGTTTTTCGATATCCTTTCCAACAGACCCGGTGCACAATTCATATTTCCCTTTTACAAAGCCCCGGGAATAGTCTGCTCATCCGGGAGTTCAGCATCGGAGGGTTAATGAGCGGTGTTTGTTTGGATGGGGTTGATTCAGGTTTGTTTAGAAAGAAACGTATGGAATTACCAAAAATCTTCCAGGGTGGAATGGGCGTTGCGGTCTCTGACTGGAAACTTGCACGCACGGTTTCCGGGTTGGGGTCACTTGGAATTGTATCCGGCACCGGTATAGCCAATATTCTGATTGCCAGACTCATGTCTGGGGATGTGGGTGGACATGTCCGTCGGGCAATGAAAAATTTCCCGATACAGGAATCCATTTCCCGGATCATGAAGAAATATTACCAAACTGCCGATACCCAAAAACCCATCACCTTTAAACGACCCCAAATGTGGAAAATGAAACCCCACAATGTGCTGACGGAGTTAACCGTTGTCGCCAATTTTGTGGAAGTATTTTTAGCCCGGGAGGGGCATGATCATCCTGTCGGCTTAAATCTACTGGAAAAAATTCAATTTCCGACGGCAGCCTCATTATACGGCGCCATGTTAGCCGGTGTGACCGTAGTAGTCATGGGTGCGGGGATACCCGATCAGATCCCCGGGATGCTGGACAGCCTTGCGGATCACCAGCCCGCGATTCACCGAATTCATGTGCATGGCGCTGAGACGGGAGAAAGTTATCATCTTAAATTCGATCCTGAAGACGTCTTTCCGGGAATATCCCAAAAAGCAGGTCCCTTGACCAAACCATACTTTATGCCGATTGTCACGTCAGATATTCTTGCAAAAGCGCTTATAAAAAAAACAAGCGGAAACCTGAACGGCTTCATCATTGAGGCTCCATGGGCAGGCGGCCACAACGCCCCGCCAAGAGGTCCTTTGCAGTTAAATGAACTTGGCGAGCCGGTGTATGGAGAGAGAGACGAAATCCATTTTAATAAATTCAGAGAATTAGGATATCCTTTTTGGCTTGCCGGTGGATATGATAGTCCTGGGAAATTACAATTTGCGCTGGATGCCGGGGCATCTGGAATTCAGCTGGGTACCGCCTTTGCGTTCTGTAACGAGTCAGGTCTGAACCCGGAACTTAAACAACAGGCAATCCGTCAGGTGTTGTACCATCATGCGACTATTCGGACAGACCCGCGGATCTCGCCGACAGGATTCCCCTTTAAAGTAGTACAACTCCCTGGTACGGCAGCAAGCGAGGATGTACTGAACCGCCGGGTTCGTTTGTGTGATATTGGTTTGCTGCGGCAGGTGAAAAAATCCGAAGATGGAAAATTGATTTTCTATTGCCCGGCTGAACCGGAAAAGACCTACCTTGCCAAAGGAGGAGACGAGGCTGACTTAAAAGGACGATCATGTCTATGTAATAATCTGATTGCCACCGCCGGCTTTCCTCAGCACCGGCCGGACGGATTTACCGAACCTGCATTGGTAACCGCAGGCGATGGAATCACCGGTATCGGAAAGTTTATTTCCCCGGGTAATATGTCTTATTCTGCAATCGATGTAATAAATTATATTCTAAAGGATGATCATGTAATTGTAAATCCGGCGTCCCGCATCGAAATATTTGCAGATGATCTTATGGGGTAAGAAGTTAGACAACTTTATTTTAATGATAAAACCCGTTGATGATTAGATGTCTACGGGGGGTTCATTCCGGGGCGCTAAAGGTATTATAAATGACAAGTGACAGCCCTCCCCGGGCTTCGATGATATGGTAATGGATCCTCCCATTATGGTTATGCGTTCTTTCATTCCCAAAATTCCCATTCCGAGATTACCGATTAGCGAATCCTTCACGGACTGGACATCAAACCCCACGCCATCATCCCTGATGGATAGAAAAATCTCGTCATCCTGTACATTTAGGCTCACCCATACTTCTCCGGCATTCGCATGTTTCGAAATATTCGTCAGGCCTTCCTGGACAATACGAAAAATATTTGTGTCAATATCAGGAGAAATTCGTTCATTCACATTTTTTATTTCGAGGTGAGTCGGTATTTTCATACGCTCTTTGAATTTTCTGATATACCATGACAGGGTAGAATTCAGTCCGAGTTCTTCCAGCATCATCGGGCGAAGGTTTAGAGACATCTCATGAATCTGGGAATCCGTCTGGCTTGCCAGTTCTATAACCTCTGCGAGATTCTGTCGCATAGAAGATGGGAGGGATTCACCAAGATCGTTATTTAACTCTTCAAGGTTTAAAATAACTGCCGTCATGGAATGACCCAGCTCGTCATGGAGATCTTGTGCTATTTTCTTTCGCTCCTGTTCCTGATTATAGATCAGGCGCTTCGACAGCAGTTTTAAATGTTCACTCTGTTGAATGATTTTATGTTCAGCCTTTTTCAACTCTGTAATATCAAGAAAAGAAACCAGAATGGCTGATTTTCCTTCATAGGTAATGGTTTGTGCAAGGACGGCGACGTCAATGATCTCACCGTCGGTCCTGATGAATTTCTCATCTATAACATCCTGAATTTTGGTGATGCCATGTAATAATGTAGAAATTCTTTCACGGGCAATTATTTTATACTCAGGATGCACAAAGTCAATCACAGGATGTCCGTTGATTTCATCCGCAGAGCCCGCTCCGATAATTCGTCGTGTAGCTTCGTTGTGAAAAACAACCGTTCCTTCACAATGTATGACAATGCCAACCATCGAGTTTTCCACAAGGGAACGATATTTTTCCTCACTTTCTCTTAAAGATGATTCGATCTTTTTTCGTGAAGCTTCCTCCATATTCAAATCTTCAAGCATATTTTTATAGGCAATGAATTCCTGTTCGAATTTCCTGTTATCATCAGTGATATCCTTAATCGTCTTTTTGTTCTCTTTCAACTCATTTAACAGATCGGTCTCAACAGACAGGATGTTCGACATATCTTTTAACAGAACCTGAATCATTTCCTGTCCATTCACTTCAAGAAAATTTATCGTTACAAGTGCAGAAAAGGTGGATCCGTCCTTTTTTAAAAATGTCAGATCTCTCAGTTGAAGGACTTCACCGGCTTTACCAAGTTTCAACTTTGATTTAATCAAATCGGGAGTTCGATTTATCAGTAATTTTTGCTCAATAAATTCATCACGGGTATATCCCAATAAATTCAGTGCAGAATCATTCACCTCCATTCTTTTCAATGTGTTTTTGTCTAAAAGATACATTGCCTCCGGACTGGTAAAAAATAATTCGCGAAATTTTTGGCTGCTTACCAGTAAATCCTTATGCGCTTTTTTCAGATTGGTTGATACAATACTAATATAAAATCCGGTTACAAATAATTCAAAAGTAAAGAACATTTCGATTAAAAACACTTTATTAAAATTGATACTACTGAAAGTCAGGATAAATGTATTTATGACCAAATTGGCTGAAAGAATGATAATCACCGCGATGACAAAGTTCACCAGTGTCAGTTTATAGAGGTCAAATCTGGAACTGATAAAGATGATATATGGAAGTAAAAAGATAAAAATAATGATACCCAATGTTGCGCTGGAACCGACCAGAAATATCGTCCCGGTTATAATCAGAGCAATAAATATCACTGCGAGGAGAACATCTTCAAATTTCTTTTTAATCGATGGAATGCCGGGATATTTTCGCCAGACTAAAATGAGGGGAGTAAACGTCAAAATGCCGATGCAATTCCTCATAGTCCAAAATCCATATTCGTAAAAATCAAAATAGAAGGAACTATTATCAAACATCGCAAAGGAAGATATTCCGACAATCCCGCCGATCAGGGGACCAATAACCGATGCGAGGACGAGACCATTTAAATCAGATATATTAATGATCGTTGTTTTATTATTGGATATTCTATAAAAAATACCCGCTGCGATGAGGGCTTCTATTGTCTGTGCCGTTGCATTTCCCACAATGATGGGTAGAGAAAAATTCATATAGTAGCCAACCAGACCCGATCCGATAAATACGGCGGGCCACAAACTTTTACCATAGGCAATCAACGCCGCTACAGCGATACCGGATGGTGCCCATAACAAAATCCTACCGGAGATGCTGCCGGATATCATTAGTCCACAGAATGCCGATGAAAAATATAAGATAATCAACGCGACGAATATCAGCCACCACCCTCGGGAGGCAGCGGGAATTTTCAACCGTGCGTTATTTTCAATAGATGCTTTGTTATCCTGCATATTATTCTTCTTTTCCCGGGATCTCCATGTCATCCGTCGGGCAATTGTACTTTTTTTCTTTTCCCATCTCTTTCAATAAGTCATTGATTTCCTGTTTTAATTCCACCATTTTATTTTCACGACTGACCATTAATTGATTAAAATTTGAAAGTTCATTGGTTTTACGGTTGAGATTGTCAATTATCTTCTGTTGTTCCACCTGCAGGCGGATCCTATCCGTAGTAAATGTCAATATAGACGCGATAGAAATGAGATACTGTTTCTGCCCCTCATCGGGTATGAGAATGCCTTCATCACCGAAGGTACCCAGGCTAAAAGAGCCTAATAAATCATCGGATAACTTTGCGGGAATATAAATGATTGTTCTGGCGTTGATCCGATATAGGATCGAATCCCTGACTTGCGGATCATTTTGGACATCCTCAATCATCGAAAATCCCTCGGCAGAGGAAATCAAATTTAAGTATGGGTCTTCTCGAATAGGGAATAGCGAAATATGGGTGGACAACTTTTGCGTGTATGCGCCGGCGGCGGCGGTTAACCTTGCATATTCAACATTTTCGTCAAAAATATAAAACCAACAATTTTGGTATCCCAGCAGGTCTTTAATTTCATTTCCGATGGAATCCATTAGTTCATTATAGGAATCCGTACTGACCATTATTTTTGAGATTTTTGCAATTGAAAGAGCGTATGCCGCATTCTTCTTAAGAAAATTTTCCTGCAACACACGATCCGAAATATCTCTCGAAACTCCCATGACAGCATAAACTTCACCCGTATCCTTTTTTAATGGGATGAGGGACGTGCTTAAGTAGATCGTTCGATTTCCTACAACGATAAATCCCTCGACCAATTGTGGTTTTCCATTGACAAAAACCACCGAAATGTTTCTGTCCTGATCCCTATGAATGTCTGATGGGAATATAGCATTCCGTTTTTGCCCGATAATTTTATCTAAGGGACGTCCTAACATTTGGGATGCAAACTGATTACCATACGTGATAACGTCCTGGTCATTAATGATAAAGATTGCATCTTTGGAGGATTCAGCAAGCAACCGGTAACGCTCCTCCGATTCCTTCAACTTTCGGGTTGATAGGATTCGTTCCGAAATATCCCGGATTACACCCTGAATGCCTTCGATTCTCCCTTTTTCATCCAGTAAATATTTTGCATTTACCGAGCCATAGATTACCGATTGGTCGGCGTTGACTAATCTGACGGTATAATCCTGAACCAATCGGAATTTCTCAAGGATGGCGAGAAATTCAGAAAAGTCATCATCACGATAAAAAAGGGAATCTCCCATTTTGCCTTTCAACTGCTGGTGATTATACCCGAAATTTATGATAGAAGGACTAATGGTACTGATGATCATGTCCTTATCCAGTCGAAAGTAAACATCCGGGAAGGATTCATAAATATCCCGGTAAAGAGCTTCGCTGCGTTTCAATTCCATGGACAGTGATTGTTTTTCAAGGTTTAATTTTTGTTTATCAATTGCGGATTGAATGGTTTGTGGTAATCTGGCGATATGGGAAACCGTTTTAATGACATAATCGGAAACACCCATTTTCATGGCTTCAATTGCAATTTCTTCTGTTCCGGTTCGGGTTACAACGATAATAGGGATATTTTCATTTTTTTCTTTTACTGCTTCAATCACTTTCAACCCCGTAAACCCTGATATATTAAAGTCAGTGAGGACCAGGTCAGGGGTATAGAGTTCAAGCAGGTCGAAGAACTCAGCCTTTGTTTTTGCGATCCTGAGCTCAAAGGCAATTTCGCTTTTATCTATCGCATGACCGATCAACTCAATGTCATAAGGATTATCGTCAATATAAATGATCTGATACGGTTTATTCATTTTGTAGCCTTTGATCTATGATGAATGTACGGTGAACAATTTATAATTAGTTTGCTTATTCCAAAATATTCACGTGAATCATCTGCCCGATCTGTCCGAAGTATCGGGAGAATTTAATTTTATAAAAAATGTCGTTCCCTTTCCAAAAACCGATTCTGCCCACACCTGGCCTCCCATCATCGTCGCCATTTTTTTCACATTTGCCAGACCGATTCCGGTGCCTTCATATTTTGACCCGGAATGCAGACGCTGAAAAGGATGAAAGATTGCTTCTAGATTTTCGGTTTCGATTCCGATTCCTTCATCTTCTACTTTAAGGATCACCGAATCATCCTTTAGTTCTGATGAAATGGTTATCACCGGAAAAGAGCCATTTTTACTGTAGATCAGCGCATTTTCGATCATGTTAATCATGATTTGCTGAAGCATCACAGGATCTGCAGATACCTCTCCTAAGGGCTTCACGATTTTCACATTTGCGTTGGTGTCGGATATCCCTTTTTCCATGATCATCAACAAGTGCGGGATAATGCTCGAAATTTGCACCCGCTTCAAATTAACCGATCTACCACTTAATCTGGTATAGTCCAAAAGATCGGTGATGAGTTTATCCATATCTATACATGAATCGGAGATAATTTTTAAAAATTTTTGACATTCATTATCGAGTGAGGAAGCATACTCATCCAGTAAAATTTTAGAAAATCCGGTAATAGCACGGAGGGGAACCCGGAGATCGTGAGAGATCGAATAAGAAAATGAAAGCAGGTCGGCAGTCCGGATTTCAACCTGTTTTTCCAGCGATCTTTTAATTTCGAGTAGTTCAAACTCGGTCTTTTTGGCCGGTGTTACATCCAGCAGTGTAAAAATTAAGGCATTCACAGATCCTTTTTGAGATTTAACCGGGTAAAGACTCCAGTCCCAATATGTGACACCCCATTCAGGGTGATCAGGAAATTCAAAGGGTTTGGCAAAAATTGTATACGGTTCGCCCTTTGCGACAACCGATTTAAAGATGGCTTCGTTTTCGGTATGTGGATATAAATCGAAGTGATTTTTACCGGTAAAGTATGATTCCGGATGCCCGGCTCCATTCGCATACGCATGGTTCACACGGATAAAGTTGAATTCTTCATCCAGATACGCGATACATAAGTGGGTCGTGTTAAAGATGGTTTCCAGTATTTGGGCTTGATTCATATTACTCATTCAAACTTTGTTTATTTAATGATCCCGGTCTTTGTGGGTGTAAAATCAAAAAATGTTTGATTTTGACCTAAATACAACCGTCAGGTTTTCAAAAAGAGATCCATGGGAATATAGTGTAATTATAGCATGACGCCTAATGAGTCGTCTTAAAATAAAAACCGGGATGGTCTGGTCCTTATGCATACATTTAAAAGAATCGTTTTATTTTTTTCCTTCGGGTTTAGACGAAACTTACAACGATTAACACCGAAATAGCGTGAAGTTTTAATACCGTGTGTCAGATTAAATTGACCCGGTACGGAAATGAGCCGATAGAGTGATTTTCATCCGGTTTCTGAAACGTTCCATATAACGATTGTAAAATCAATGAATGAAATATCCATACATGAATAAATATGAAGGTTCCTGATGAATCACATGATCAGCAGCAGGTATTTTACCCGGTATAAATTTATAGGTAATTTCTGCTTTTCATGGAATCGTTCAATCGTTTAGGTGAGTCGGATTAAAAGAATGCATCAATTTGACATGAAATATCGTCTTACCCAATCCCATTTACTGTGCGGCGTCGATGAAGCGGGGCGGGGTCCTATTGCGGGTCCGGTCGTTGCTGCGGCGATCATGCTTCCCCCGGGAATTATCATTGAGGGGATAAATGACTCTAAAAAATTGACTGCCTCCACACGTGATCATTTATATGGGATCATTATTAAAAATTCGATTTCAATTGGGATCGGTATTATACATGAAAGAGAAATTGATAAATTGAATATTTTGAATGCCACACATAAAGCCATGGATACTGCCATCAGGGGTTTGAGCGTGACGCCGGATACGATCCTCGTGGATGGCAACCCCGTTACCTTATCCTATCCCCGGTTGATCAATGTCATCCATGGGGATGCGCTTTCCCAAACCATCGCTGCAGCGTCCATCATCGCGAAAGTAATCCGGGACCGGATGATGATCAACTATAGCAGGGTATATCCCGAATTCGGATTTGAATCTCATAAGGGCTATGGCACGCGCCGGCATTTTTCCCGTTTAAAGGATTTAAGGGCAACCCCGATCCATCGGAGATCGTTTTCGCCGGTGTGCCGGTACCTGCCCGGGGTAGAACATTATCAGAACCGTCAGTGGCTGGGATGTCTCGGTGAGCAGTATGCGGCAGGAGCACTGGTGAAACTGGGTTATGAAATACGGGCAATAAAATACGTACTGCACGGGGTGGGCGAAATTGATATTATTCACGAAGAGGACAACGAAATCGTGTTTTCTGAGGTAAAGACCGGATCCGCACTCTATGAGCAGAATCCATTATATCGGATTGATGCGAAAAAACGGGATCGAATTCTGCAGACTGCAGGATCATATCTTGAGAAAATTGGTTTTTCCGGTCACCCGCGGTTCGACGTAATTTCGGTGCAATTTTCCGGGGAAAAACCTAAAATTAATAGAATTAAAGGAGGTTTGTCTTTTGATTAAAATTTGTCACGGAATTTTGATTTTTTCCATCATCTTTGCCAGAGTTCCGGATGCCACCGGTAAATATGGCGCCGTCACTTCATCCAATATGTATGCAAGCCAGATAGGTCTGGAAATATTGAAAAACGGGGGAAACGCCATCGACGCAGCGATAGCCACGGGATTTGCCCTTTCGGTGGTTCACCCTGCTGCTGGCAATATCGGGGGTGGTGGATTTATGGTTATCCGGTTTGCAGACGGACAGGTCACCACGATCGATTTTCGTGAAACTGCCCCTTCAGCCGCCAGCCGGGATATGTTCCTCGATAAAAATGGAAATGTTATCCCGGGTAAAAGTTGGAATACTTCCTGGGCTTCGGGTGTCCCCGGTTCCGTTGCCGGATACGGAATGGCTCATGAAAAATACGGGACAAAATCCTGGAAGAAACTGCTGCAACCTGCCATCAGATTAGCAAAGAATGGATATGTATTAGACTATCAAAGTGCGGAGCTATTTGAAGTTTATCGTAACTTCCTGGAGGCGGACCCCGTCACCGGGTCCTTATTTCTATTTTCCGATCAAGTCTCCGGCGGAGATATCCTGATACAGAAAGACCTCGCAAACACACTTACCCGGATTTCCAAAAAAGGATCCATGGAATTTTACCAGGGAAAAACTGCCGAAATGATTCTTCGTTGTATGGCGCGGACAGGTGGACTCATCTCAAAAGAAGATCTGGAGCAGTATTCTGCCGTCGAAAGAGCGCCTGTGAATTTTAAGTACAGGGGATATTCAATTTTTTCCATGCCGCTACCTTCTTCCGGCGGGATTGCCCTGGCGGGTATTTTAAATCAGCTAGAAAATATCAATTTATCAGATGTTTCATTTCACAGTGCGGCACATATACATTATATGTCCGAAGCAGAAAAACGGGTGTATGCAGACCGGTCATCCATGTTAGGGGATATGGATTTCATCCCCGTACCCATCAATGAATTGATCTCCCAGAAATACGCGGATGAAAGATGGGCTACAGTGGATTCGGTCTCTGCCACACCGAGCAACCTTATTACTCCAAAAACACCCGTAGGATATTATGAATCCGATGAGACCACGCATTTTTCAGTTGTCGACCGATGGGGAAATGCGGTCAGTGTAACGACCACGATTAATGGGTGGTTTGGGAATGGCATTACCGTTGATCAGGCCGGATTCCTGTTAAATAATGAAATGGATGACTTTTCTTCAAAGCCGGGGGAACCGAATGCCTATGGGCTACTGGGGTCCTATGCAAATGAAATCGCACCGGGGAAAAGAATGTTGAGCTCAATGACACCTACCATCGTCGAGACTACCGGTGGGAATTTATTTTTAGTTGTGGGATCACCCGGAGGATCAAAGATTATCACGACAGTAATGCAGGTGATTTCAAATGTCATCGACTACGGAATGAACATTGAGGATGCTGTAGAGGAATCCCGGTTTCATCACCAATGGTTGCCTGATGTTATATTTGTGGAACCTAACGGTTATACACTTGAAACTCTGGAAAAATTAAAAAAGGACGGGTATCAGTTTGCCTTGGGCGGCACCATGGGGGAAGCCAATTGTATCATGGTGGATCCAACAACCGGATTGATCCATGCATCCGGAGACAGCAGGCGCGGCGCATCTGCTCTGGCATATTAATGGGAAAATTTCTAACGGAATTCCCATATACACCAAGCATTAATCTTGTAAAAATACGGACTCACATTGAAAGATAATAAAATACTGGGAGTGTCCAGAAATTTCTGGCGGGAATTGCGAATCCTGCTTACCCTGATCATCATTGCCCTCACCATAAAAGCCACCATTGTCGAAATATATGTGGTTCCGACGGGATCTATGGAAGATACGATTCTCACCGGGGATATGCTTGTTGGGAATAAATTCATCTATGGCCTTCGAACCCCAAAGCAGATCAGCCTGATCTGGACCCGTCTCGGATTTGATATCCCATGGGTCAGACTTCCAAAATTCAAAAATGTGACACCCGGCGATGTGGTGATTTTCGAATTTCCCAGAGATCCTTTTCAAAAATATGTGAAAAGGTGTATCGGTACATCGGGGGATCAGGTTGAGATCAGGCAGGGGACCATCCTGGTTAATGGAAGTGAAATGCCATTCCCTCCAGATGGGAAATTTACCAAAGGTCAGTTTTTTCCCATCGATAAAGACCAGGCGATTTTCCCATATTTCAAAGGGAACCAGGACAACATCAAACCTTTTACCATCCCGTATAAAGGTATGAACATAGATCTTTTATCCGTTGAAGAATGGGTCTCCACAATTACCCTGTTGGTCCAGGATGGGAATGATGTGTCATTAGGTGAGCGGACATTCACAATTATTGATCCGTCAGAGTTGGCAAGAATGGTTGGATTTTTGAAATATAAGGTTCTGGAAATCGTCCGTCCGGGCTCGAAGAATAAAATTCGTTCTGATCAATTAAATGAACAGAGAAATTTTATGCGAGAAAGGATCCTTGAAAATCATGAGAATAACATTTATAATCCATGGGAGATCAGGTTCAAGGAATCAGACCATGATCTTGTCCTGAATAATTTAAAAATAAACGGCGTTTCAGCGAAGGACATGAAAACATACACCTTTAAACATGACTATTTCTTTTTTATGGGGGATAACCGGGATAACAGCTCTGATTCGCGTTTTTGGGGGTTCGTCCCGGAACATCAGATTTTAGGAACACCATTATTTTCGTTGATTAACTTAATGAAGTTCAAACTTCGTTTCAGATTTGTTTCATGAGGAGATTGACAAATGATTGACATGATTGGGTTTATATTTAAAATCATCTTTTCAACGATACTGGGAGGATCTATTTCCTACTCACCGTCAGTTCAGAAGCAAAATACAGTGGTAGCACTGTCTGCGCTCGTGGCTGTTGTCTCAACGGCGATTTTCGGGGGTATCACGTTCGTGACAAGCCCACTTCAGAGCGGGTTGGCTTTTGGCGCCATGGTTATGATGTCTGTATTCGTTTATAAGTTAGAAATATCAGTAATCCGGGGTATGTGCGCGATCTGCATCGGAATGCTGATGGGTTTGGGATTTCCTGTTCTGTCTGTGATCTTTACCGTTGCCGCCATTCTACTGATTCAATATTTGAAATCCGATGAAAAAATATAAATTTAAAATAGCCGGATTCAGAATCAATAAAATGATAATTTATCATTGTAACTTTACTAAATAAATCAAAAAATTACCCTCTCAATTTTTAAGTAATAATAAACGGTTGGTTGTGAAAACATTAAGCGATTTAGAAAAAATAAAATTATACGGCCAGGATTTCGAACACAGCTTAAAATCGGTATTGGTGGATATGAATAAAAAATATGGAGACATTCTTTTTAATGAACTTATTAACCGAATTGAAACCACGATTTCACTTTTTCAGGATGAGATGTGTTCCCTGCAAACCGAATTTGATAAATTAAATAAGGATATCCCCAGAATTACTGAACTCGTCCACACACAACACAGACTTCATTCCGGGTCGTTATCCGGCGATGATATCCCCGAGTGGGAATATAAACTTAGCAACAAATAAAAATAAGGGAAACCATGCAAAGAGCTATATGGATAATCACATTTTTCATCGTACTTGGAGGAGCCTATTTCTGGTTTTATATTCATGAAAATGAAGTACTCCAGGTAAAGGAAATCCTCAGCCGTATCGATGATCAAAGCCAGAGCATCAACGTCATTGGCGAGGATGAGAGACGACTTGAGTTAAAATACATCGGCCATGGTCAACATCTAAAGGATATCCAGGATAAATTCAACAAACATTATAAACAATATGTCGCAAAAATGGATTCCATCAACAGTGTTTTTGACGATATTAGCTTCACGATCACTCAGGTTGAAGAAAGATTCAACTCTAAAATTGATAAATTAAAACTTGAACTCACTGATCTCAACGACACCTTCTTAAGCTATAAGCATTCCAATCAGGGAACCGTTATGGGGCTGGTGAATGATGTTGCCACGATGAAGGATGATATCAGCGCCATCCAAAAAACTCTGACTGAAAAACAAGCACGGAAAAAATAGTTTAGTTGACTCATGTTTAATTTTTCATGGAAAAGGGGGGTGGATACTTCCCCTTTTTTATTCCCGTAGATATACAAGGTCTGACATTTTCAGGGATTCGACTAATAGGTACCCCTATTTTATGTGAATACCGCCGGAGTGAACGAGTCAACTTTACAGAATATTTATCGTAAATTAATGGAAGATAGCAATTACAAATTCCAATCAATTTTTTTGAATTTACTAGAGGAGATTCGGTCATGGTTAAATTAAGTGATATTATTGGAGATGTGGTTTTTATCGCTTTTCGAGAAGTTGAAAGATACTCTTCCATTGGGTTGGTTGAAAGCAAAGGTCATTTTCTGATCCGGGGATTTGATGAGTTTGGAATTTGGGTCGCACATCCGGGGCTGATCGTTGTTACGTCGGAGAATGAAGAAGGAAAGCCCGTCTCTCCCGATAAGGTCAAAAAAGAGATCATCGAAGCAAATTTTATAATTCAGTGGGATAATATTCTGACAATCATGCATTATCCCAACCGGGAAGGATATGATTTCCCAAGCGAATTTGAAAAAAGCATTGGATTTGAGATCGTACAAAAAAGAAGGTAAACAAATGAAAATTGGATATATTAAAACCTGGAAAGAACTGGAAGGCTGGGGTTTCATTGAAGATGAAGAAGGATTTGATTATTTTTTCCATCAAAGCAGACTACGAAAAGGACAACAGATCAAGGTAGGAGAAAAAGTTAAATTTGATGTTGAGGAAGGACAAAAAGGACCCGAAGCGAGGAATGTCACCAAATTTTAATGGGAATCATAAGATTCATGTGGAAACGAAAAAGGAGGGTTAGCCTCCTTTTTTTATTTGAGTTAACTTTATGAAAAATATCATAGTCAAAGCGCTGAATGAATGATGATCAGAAACTAATTGAGCGGTTCCTACTTGGGGATGAAAGTGCTTTTAATGAACTTGTAAATCATCATAAAAATTGGGTTTTTGATTTTATCTTTAAATTTACAAAAAACAGAGAGGATGCACAGGATTTGGCACAAGATGTATTTGTTAAGGTTTATTTTAATATCCGAAAGTTTCGGGGAGATGCAAAATTTAAAACATGGCTCTATAGGATTATTATTAATCAAACAAATACCTTTTTTGCGAAACAAAAATTATTATCCTGGTTTCAAAATGATTATGACGAATGCGCTGACCAAACTGTCTCCGATTCTGATCCTTCAGTCACACAGACAAAATTAATGAATACCGTCAAACGACTGGCTAAAGTTCAGAGAAATGTTGTCCTGCTCCGAGTTTTTCAGGATATGACATTTAAAGAAGTTTCAGAAGTGCTCTCAATTTCTGAGAATTCTGCGAAAGTTTCATTTCATAAAGCAAAACAAAATTTAAGAGGATTGACAAATGGAAAATTTGAGATCTGATGATTTTCTGATGAGTTTGTACCGGAAAATCAACCGGAAAAAAAGAGTAAAAGCCTTACAACTTTCATTATTATTGATTCTGATTGCCAGCACTCTTTCAATACAGTTCACAAAAATGATTTACGAATCAAAAATGAAACAGCTTTGGAGTTCATACACGCCATCAGTGAATGCCTATGAATGGGATTATATCGGTGTAGTCGCAGAAACCGAATCATTGGAATATCTGATCGATGAACTTGATATTGATGAACTTGTAGATTTCATCGTAAAAGAATACGATGCAAAATGGTTAAATTCAATAAAACTAGAGGGATAACAAATGAAATACCTTGCAATACCCATAGCGGCGCTTCTGCTGTCCGTAAGCCCCGGACAACCCGGACGCGTTGATGGAAATGAAGCAAGAATGCTTAAAAAATGGAAGCTTGTTGAATATCTTGCATTAACGGAGGATCAATCGACGAAGTTCTTTCCCAGGGTCGAAATATTTGAACGTGCCATGGAAGATGTTCGAAAAGAAGAACGGCGTTTATACGAAGATATCGAAGGGGATATACAGCGTGGTGATGATTTTTCATCATCAGAACTACGTGATATGTTGAAAAAATATCGAGAACTTGATCAAAACGCATTGCAGTTGAAACATAATCACTTCTCTGGTATGGAAGATATTTTAACGCCGACTCAAATCGCCAAATATGCCATTTTTGAACAAAAATTTCGGAAACGAATGATGGAAAATATTGAAAAAAGACAACGTGATTTTCCAGGCCGAAATAACAATAATAGATTTTAGAAAGGAATAATGATGAAAAAGAAAGGAATAATGATGAAAAGTGTATTTATGACATTGTTTTCAATCTCTGCCGTACTGATGATCCTGAATTGTGACCGATCACAAACCACTCAATTGGATTCAAACGATACGGAAACTATCCTGAACAACCTTGTGGGTATGGATTCAGAATTGACTCTGGATGCGCTCTCAGATGAAGAGATTGCCAATGAGATTTTCATGGATGGTGAATCGGACGAGTTAGGCCGATTGAATGTGACAGAAAATTTTGATCTGCCCATCCGATGGGGAAGGTTTGTTCATAACATTCAGGGGACGGTTCAGTTTGAACCCTATGAAACCGGTGCAGATACCATTTATGCATTGATTGAAAGAATCATAACGGGAGATTTGGTGATTGTCAACGGGGATACGACAACCACTGATTCTGGATTTGTATTTATGCCTACAGATACTCTGTCCAAACCATTCGAGATGTTTTCAACACGCAGGGTGATGTTCGCCAGGGTGTTTGGATTCGATGATTCATTTCACGGCTGGAGAATACGCGGTAAATCACCGGTATTCATCCGGTCGGATCCCTCAAATGTGGATATTACCTCAATCACTCTGCTTCGTCAGGATATCAATTCTGAGTGGCAGTCATCCTTCACATTCGTCAATAGTGATAGCGCACTCTCCTATCTCATCACCAATCACAATATTCCAAGGTTTATCAATCATCAAAGAGTGAAGGCTTTACTGCAAGTTGAAAATACGAATCCTGATGAGGATTTATATCCTGACTCGGGTGAAGGTGCGTTTCTGCACTATGGACAATTCCACCATTTAAAAGGCAGGCATCCGATGTTTGATGATGGCGGTCTTGTAGATTATCATGGGAACTCTTCCGGAGATGCATATGAAAATGATAATGAATTCACCCGGATTATCAGAGTGCGCAGACAAATCGGCGCTTCCGACAGGAACATCTATAAAATGTATTTTGATGTAATCGATTATGAAACCCTGCTTAACCCCGATGGCGAATACCATTCCACAGTTATAGGCATCCCCTATATTATAATGAACTGATCACTCGTCAGTCATCATCTCCTGAAATTCCCCGTGTGTAATTCATTTCCAATTGCACCGGGGAATTTCCTATTTTTACCCGATAAAAACGGATAAAATCCAGCAATTTTCGATGTATGATCAAATAGATGATAATGTATCCAATCCTTCTTTTTGGGAACAAAAATACCAAACGGGTGACACCCATTGGGATCTTGGCGGGCCGACACCGGCAATTATAGATTGGATAAATCGGTTCAAAACCTCTCAAAAAATATGTGTATTAGGTGCAGGGAATGGACACGATGCCATTGAAATTTCAAAATTAGGACATCAGGTCACTGCAGTGGATTTTTCAAAGACCGCAATTTCTAATTTATCCATAATGGCTGAAATCCATAAGATAACCGTGGATGCCGTGGAATCGGATCTGTTTCATTTACCTGCAATATACACAAATTATTTTGATATCGTCATCGAATACACATGTTTTTGTGCGATCCACCCGTCGAGGAGGGCGGAATATCG
>CAYPCW010000049.1:0-17245 GCA_964409335.1 uncultured bacterium | reverse complement strand
TGCAAGTATAATGGCGGCATATATCCATGCCGAATCATCTTCCATTTTTCAGGCTGATATGGGTGTGAGGGGATTGATCGCCTCGGATATTATTGACATGTTGCCCAAGGTTATTTCAAAGATATTCAATGAAAATTAGATCTCTTCCGTTTTGGCTGATGATATTGTATATCATGATCATATTTGGACTAACTTCTATTCCTGGAAACTCATTACACCACCTTTCTTTTTTGGCTATTCACGATAAAATTATACATTATATTGAATATCTGATTTTAGGTTTTCTGTTCTATAACGCCCTGAAGCCGGAATACAGGAGTAAAAAGGGATTTTTCATATCATTGTTATTTTTAATCGTTATTCCGGTGGTTGACGAGAATTTGCAACGGTTAATTCCGGGTAGATTCCCAAGCTATCTCGATGGTTTTATAGATGTTCTTGGTGGATTTTCCGGTGTATTTACCCGCTCTAGGATGTGATGTGTTGAATCGTTTGTACATTAAAAATTTTGCAATAATTGACGAACTGACCGTGGCCTTTTCTGCAGGTCTGAATCTGATTACCGGAGAAACCGGCGTCGGGAAAAGTGTCATCGTAAATGCAATAAAATTGCTGTTGGGCGGAAAATTCTCAAAAGAGTATATCCGCACGGGAGCTGATAAGGTCATTGTTGAAGGAATATTCAATTTCGAAAGAAACGAGTTGATCATTCGGCGGAATTTTTCAGTTTCAGGCGCTTCCCGGTCTTTTATTGACGATGAACCTGCGTCCCTTGAAAAAATCAGAGAAGTCACGCAATACCTCATGGACCTCCACGGCCAGCATGAACAACAGCGATTGCTGGATATCAACCAACATATTGATTATCTTGATGCTTATGGCTCCTATCAGAACGAATTGGATGATCTGAATCAGTTATATCTGGATATTGAAAAATACCATAAAAAATTACAGGCTCTTCGGCTAAATGAGAACAAAGTTCAGGAGAAGGAGGAGCTTTATAAATTCCAATTGCAGGAGATAGAAGCTCTGAATTTATCGATCAGTGAGGAGAATGAAATACAGGACGCTTTCTACGTGCTGTCAAATGCAGCCATTGTTCGCGAATGGGTCTCAACCATTCTGGATTTAACAGAGGATGGGGAGCAATCTGTTCAGAACAATCTGGTACAAGTTGAAAAACTGCTTCAAAAATCTGCCAATATTGATCGCAATTTAAACTCCTTTCTACCCCGGATTGACCAAATCCACATTGAGTTGAATGATATATTGGGTGAATTGAATCATTATATTCAGGCAATTAGTACGGATGAACAGGCATTGGATGAAATAAACCAGAAAATTAGTTATGTGGAGATGTTAAAACGAAAATATGGCGGCAGCTATTCACAGGTAATTGAGTACCGCGACTTTATAAAACAATGGCTGCATGAAAAAAGCGGTCATAAAACAGAAATCAAATTGCTTGAAGAAAGATTGATTTTTGACCGTCAAAAATATATGGATGCTGCCAATCAGGTTTCGTCCCTTAGAAGATCCACCGCCCGTTTATTTGAACTGGAAATTGCAGGAATTTTGTCTGGGATGAATATGAAAAATACCGCCTTTTCAGTTCGGTTTTTCCCAGACGATATTAATAGATTTACCGCCAAAGGGATTGACAATTGCCAGTTTTATATATCAGCTAATTTAGGAGAGGATCCCAAACCGTTAAACAGAATCATTTCCGGGGGTGAAATTTCAAGGATTATGCTTGCAATAAAACTTGCTTTGCAGGGGAAGGATAAAACCGCTTCACTGGTGTTTGATGAAGTTGACACGGGGATATCCGGAGCAACGGCTGAAAAAATCGGTGATCTGATTTATAAATTATCCCATCACCAGCAGATTTTGTGTATTACCCACCTGCCGCAGATCGCATCTAAAGGGAATTATCACCTGAAGGTGTATAAGGAGCATCTGGACGGGATAACATCCTCGAAAATCAAGGCGCTTAGCCCAGACGAGCGGATTTTGGAGATCGCAGGGTTAATCAGCGGAAAGAAAATCACTACCGCAGGAAGGCAACAAGCGATGAAACTTTTGGAGGAATCGCATGGATAAAATTCTGGTTACGGGAGGAAACCAGTTATCGGGTGAAGTTCGAATCGGTGGCGCTAAAAATGCTGTATTACCCATTATGGCAGCCACGGTTATTCATCCCGGCGTATTTAAAATCACCAATGTCCCTAACCTGAGGGACACCCGCACCATGATGGAGCTCCTAAGGATCATCGGCGCCAGGGTGGACTACTCTAATCATACAATGGAAATCGATTCGACATCCTGTAATAATCCGGTTGCTCCTTATGAATTGGTAAAAACCATGCGGGCTTCATTTGATATTCTGGGTGCGTTGCTGAGTCGGTTTGAATATGCTGAAGTCTCCATGCCCGGTGGATGTGCGTGGGGTCCCAGGCCGGTTAATTTTCACATTGAAGCCCTGAAAAAACTTGGTGCTGATATCAAACTTGACCGTGGCAATATCATCGCATCCGGTAAACTTACCGGGGATGATATTGAGTTTGAATTCCCCAGCGTCGGAGCGACCAAAAATGTTCTGATGGCCGCTGTTAAAGCCCGGGGAAAAACGACGATCCGGAATGCTGCACGGGAACCGGAGATAGACAGCCTGATTGATTTTTTAAATGCGCTGGGTGCGGAGATCTCCGGGAAAGGAACGCGTACACTCGTGATCGAGGGTGTCATTTTTTTAAAAAATGAACTGGAATTCGAAATTATTCCGGACAGGATCGAGGCGGGTACTTTTTTAATTGCAGTCGCTTTGGCTGGAGGTGAAGCGAACCTGATTGATGTTAATCCAAATCACCTTACAGCCGTTATTGCAAAATTAAAAGAAGCAGGCGCTGAAATAATCCCCACCGGAAATCGTCTTAAAATATCAGCCCCACAAAAAATAAACGCCGTCGATGTAACTACCGCGCCATACCCGGGCTTTCCCACCGATCTCCAGGCACAATGGATGGCGTTGATGACCAATTGCACGGGTTCGTCTACAATTATTGACGAGGTTTATTTTGACCGGTTTACACATATCGCTGAATTGATCCGTTTTGGGGCAAAAATTAAACTGGTGAAAAATGTTGCAACAATTACCGGGGTAAACACTTTGGTGGGAGCACCTGTAATGTCCACGGATATTAGGGCAAGTGCTTCATTAATTTTAGCCAGCCTTGCAGCGACCGGGGTGAGCGAAATCTCACGAGTCTACCACATTGACAGGGGATATGAGAATATTGAAATAAAATTTCAAAATCTGGGTGCAGATATTCGTCGAATTAGTACATAAAAAGAAAAATGTAATGTTCTGTTACATTCATTTCAGAAAGCATATTGCAAAGTACATTTGAATTGTTTTAAGTTTTTGACACTAATAGAGGGACAATTAAATGAAACAATTACTTAGCATAATTTCAATCGTCACCATGATCGGTTTCGCATTTTCAGGGAATGCTAGCGTAGGGATGGTGAAATCCACCCTGAATAAGGGTGTAACGAATTCAGTTCTGGATATCGTTATCAGTTCTGATGAGGAAGTCTATGGGCTTCAGTTTGATATAAATTTCAATGATTCAGAAATGAATTTTGTTGAAGGTGAATCATTATTGGATGGCTTCTCTTTTCATTTCAAAGATAAAGGGAATGGGGTGGTCAGAGGTTTACTTTTCAGCCTTCAGGGTGAAAAATTGCTGGAAGCCAACGGCGTTGGAAATATGGTTGGGTTGACCTTCGAACCTAAAAATGGATTTTCAGGCACCAGCGAAGTCGAATTCAATAATGTTATCCTTGCCGGGAACCACGGACAGGAAATTCTGGTTTCCAGTTCAGGTTATGAAGTCTCATTCGGCGGAAACATGATTCCGGAAAAAACTTCATTATCACCGAATTATCCAAATCCATTTAATCCGACAACAAACATTCCGTTTTCACTCGCTGAACCCGGGTACGTCTCTGCGGTTATTTACGATCTCAATGGTGCAGAAGTTCGAAGTTTAGTCAGTGGATATAGAGACGCAGGAAATTATAATTTTATCTGGAACGGCATGAATAATGACGGTCTATCTGTCTCCAGTGGTCGTTATATTATGAAAATTACAGCCCCAAATTATTCTGATTCAATTACCATGACACTTCTTAAGTAATGATCAGTTAACGAATTGACTCTTAAAAACGCCTCCTTTTGGAGGCGTTTTTATTTTAGTATGGTTTTTTCTTACATGGTATTTCAGGAATAACTTTAAGTCTTATTTTTACGGTTAATCATCAAATTAGTATGGATCTAAAAATTGTCATTATTGGGGCTGGTGAAGTCGGATATAATCTTGCCCAGACCCTATCAAAAGAAGATTGTGATATCACCATCATCGACATTGACCCGGAAAAATGTCAGCGCATCAGCAATAGTATTGATGCCAGAGTCATTGAAGGAGATGGCGCATCTCAGCGGGTACTTCAAAATATCGCCATGGATGAGATCGATTTCTTACTGTGTCTGACCCGAATTGATGAGGTTAATCTGGTGGCTTCAAGGATCGGGAAAAAAATGGGGGCGAAGAAGGTGATATGCCGTCTTAGGAATACGGAATATCGTCATCGTAATGCCATCATTACACCGGAACAGTTCGGCATTGATATGGTTACCTATCCGGAGAAAGCCGCTCAGGAAGAAATTGAGATGCTCATCCGGCAACCCTCCGCTGTGGAAATTCAGGAATTTTTCGACGGCAAGATTAAAATGATCGGCATTCTGTTGGAATCATCTTCACCCTTAATCGGAAGAACCGTACAAAATGTGGAAATCTCAAATCCATTCATACACCATAAGCTGGTTACGGTTATTCGGGACGAACATAGTTTCATTCCCCATCAATTTACAAAATTTAAAGCAGAAGATATCGTATTTTTTGTTGGTCGGGAAAATGAGATCCCGGAAATTCAACAGATGGCAGGGAAACCGGGAATCCCAATCGAAAATATCATTATATTTGGTGCAGGAAAAATCGGCAGACTGCTTGCAAAATCCCTGCAAAATGATTATAACATTAAATTGGTTGACCACGATAGTGAAAAAGTAAAACCCATCAGTACAAAACTTTTTGAAACGTTGACATTGGTGGGCAATGCCCTAGACCTTGAGTTTCTTGAAGGTGAAAATATTGGGAAAATGGACGTAGCCATCGCCGTTACTCAAAACGAACAGACCAATATAATGAATGGTCTTCTCTGTAAACACCTGGGTGTAAAACAGGCCATTATTCATATTACGACGACCAGTCATCTGCATGCGGTCAGGAGGTTAGGTTTGGATGCTATTGTCAGTAAAAATATTTCGGCAGTAAATGAAGTATTACGGTTTATTCGAAGCGGCCAAAGTATGTTTATCAAACGATTTGAGGACATTGATGTTGAGTCCGTTCAGCTAACAGTTCAACCTACCTGCAAGTATATCAAAAAAAAATATACACTCGAGAAAATTCCCGGTGATATCTCGATCGGTGCAATCCTGAAGGCAGACGGGGGAATAGAAATTTCTACCCGGTTTTCAGTTCTACATTCACAGGACGAATTATTGATATTTACAAAACCGGCACACATAGAAAAAGCACAAGAACTGTTTACATAGCATATGCATATAAGGTCCATTCTACATATTCTGGGTGCGATTTTGATCTTTCTCGGAATATCAATGCTCTTCAGCCTTTATTGGAGTTTCCATTATCATGAATCCGACTTCTACCCCATCTTAAATTCAGTTGCTTACACATCCGGGATAGGAATCATTTTATTCTTTTTATCAAAACCCAGGCGTCTCGAATTGAATATTCGTGATGGGTTTGTACTTGTAACAAGCGCATGGATGGTTACCGCACTGTTTTGCGCGCTTCCCGGGTACATATCAGGTGCATTTCCCACATTCACAGACTCGTTTTTCGAGGCGGTGGCGGGGCTGACATCTACCGGGGCAAGCGTTTTAGGGCGCCCGTCCACAAGTCAAATCGAGGATTTTCCCCAAGGCATTCTGTTCTGGAGAAGTTTCACCCAATTTATCGGGGGTATGGGGATTATCGTTTTTAGCATCGCCATTTTACCATTGCTGGGATTTGGAGGATTTCAACTCTTCAGAACGGAAGTTGCAGGCTCGGTTACAGATAAGCTGACACCCAGAATTAAACAAGCTTCAAAAGCTCTTTGGGGAATTTATGTTGGGTTTGTCCTGATCGAAACCCTGATATTAAAATTAGAAGGGATGTCACTATTCGATGCCCTATGCCACGCCTTTGGAACCATGGCAACCGGCGGATTTTCAACTAAAACAACAAGTGTGGGGTTTTTTGACTCACCCCTGATTGAATGGACGATCATCTTTTTTATGTTTGCCGCCGCAACCAATTTTTCTCTGCATTTCAGTGCATTAACCAACCGCCAATTTCGGTATTTTAAAGATGCAGAATTTAAATTTTATTTCTGGATTATCATTGTCCTTTCCCTTATTATTACGCTGAATATTTCTCATTATGAGTTGGGTTGGAAGTTAGCAAATTTTCGTCATTCCCTGTTTACGACGGTATCATTAATTACCACGACTGGTTTCAGAACCGAAGATTTTGAAACCTGGCCATCACTTTCAAAAGTGATCATTTTTTTGATGCTGTTTATCGGTGGATCTGCCGGATCGGTAACGGGTGCGCTCAAGATAATCAGGACGGTGCTGGTAATAAAATATCTGGCTGTTGAATTTCGGCGTCTGGTTTATCCTAATGGCGTATTTTTATTATCAATAGGTGGAAAGGTCGTGCCCGATAATGTTGTGCGTAATACATTAGGATTTTACTTATTTTATATTTTAATTTTTGTGACCGCTTCATTGATTTTCTCTTCGACAGGTATGGATATCATCACAGCAACTACAGCCAGTGCATCTGCCCTGGGTAATGTGGGACCGGGTCTTGGCTCGATTGGTCCGATGGAAAACTGGGGTCATTTTCCTCAATTTGCAAAATGGGTCGCCGGGTTTTGCATGATTTTGGGCCGATTAGAAATATTTACCATAGCCGTCTTATTTACGAAAAGCTTTTGGAGACAATAATGAAATATATCCGTGTAAATACTGAAAATAGAATTTCCATGATCTCGGTAAACAGACCTGATCAATTGAACGCATTAAGTAGTGCGGTTTTAGATGAACTTATTTTAGTTTTTACAAATGCAATAAATGATCCCGCCGTTTACGGTATGATATTGACGGGTTCCGGAGAGAAGGCCTTCATTGCCGGCGCTGATATTAAAGAGATGGCAGATATGTCCGGCCGTGATGCAGGGGAATACTCAAAGAAAGGGCAGAAATTAACAACTCTCATCGAGAATGCACCCAAACCTGTTATTGCTGCCGTTAACGGGTATGCACTGGGGGGAGGATGTGAGTTGGCCATGTCATGTCATTTCAGATATGCATCCGAAAATGCCCGCTTTGGCCAGCCGGAAACATCACTTGGACTGCTTGCGGGATTTGGCGGTACTCAACGACTCCCCAGACTAATCGGGAAAGGTCATGCCATGGAATTATTGCTCACCGGGCAATGGATAACGGCAGAGAAAGCCCTGTCTGTCGGCCTGATCAATAAAATATTTCCGATCCCGGATTTAATACCCGAAGTCATAAAAACGTTATCTCTGATCGTAGCTAAAGCCCCGATCGCTTTGGCTCGCACAATCAAATCCATCAATCATGGCATCGATCTTCCAATTGACGAGGCGCTTCTGGAAGAACGAAGACTCTTTGAATCTTTATTTTCAACCAGGGACGCACAGGAAGGATTAATAGCTTTTATTGAAAAACGAAAACCGGTATTCACCGGAAAATAATACCGGTTATAATACTCGTCTCTTTCAGCGAAATCCGAATGGTCAATTCAGCATTATGTTTCCACAATTACCTGCAGCTAATCTACTAATGAGCCCAGTCTCACTTATGAATGAATAAGATTGAATTAATAAATTCGCCCCCGTGAATATCAATAAAATTCGTAACTTTTGCATCATTGCTCATATTGATCACGGCAAATCCACCTTGGCTGACCGAATGTTGGAGCAGACACACACTATTAATTTCAGCGATATGAAAAACCAGGTGTTGGACGATATGGACCTTGAGCGTGAACGCGGCATTACCATAAAATCCCACCCCATCCAAATGGAATATTCGCATCTGGATGGCGTATCCTATATACTGAATCTTATCGACACTCCGGGGCATGTTGATTTTACCTATGAAGTTTCCCGGAGTCTTGCCGCCTGTGAGGGCGCTTTACTGCTGGTGGATGCAGCACAGGGGGTTGAAGCGCAGACCGTTAGTAATGCTTATCTTGCAATCGACGCCAATCTTGAAATTATCCCGATAATAAATAAAATCGATATGCCTGCAGCTGATGTAGAAAGCGCGACTGACCAGATATGCGAATTACTCGGATGCGACCCTGATATCGTATTAAAGATCAGCGCAAAGGCAGGTATTGGGATTCAGGATGTCTTCACAGCGATCATTGACAGGATTCCAGCCCCGTCACATTCTTCGGTAGATGAGACCCGGGCGCTCATCTTTGATTCCAGTTTTGATCAATTCCGGGGGGTCATTCCCTATGTGAGGGTATTCGATGGCTGTATCAAAAGAGGAATGACAGCGCGGTATTTTGCAAATCCACACTTGGTGCATGAAATCACCGAGGTGGGTATTCTGAAAATGACCAAAGTGCCCGTGGAAGAACTCCGTGAAGGGACTGTCGGTTATATCATCACAAACATTAAGGATGTAAAACAGATTAAAGTTGGCGATACCTTGACGGTGAAGGAGAACCGTGCATCTTCACCCCTGCCGGGATACCGACCAATAAAACCCATGGTTTTTGCCGGTTTATATCCCATAGACACCAATGAATATGAAGATCTGCGACTTAGCCTGCAGAAATTGGTACTGAACGATTCTGCCCTGTCATTCGAACCCAATACATCCGCAGCGTTGGGATTCGGATTCAGATGCGGATTTCTCGGACCGTTACATATGGAAATCGTACAGGAACGATTGGAACGCGAATTTGATATGAATTTAATTACCACATCCCCCAATGTTCGCTATAGAATTAGATTGCGAAACGGAGAAATGATCACCGTTGATAATCCTGCTGATATGCCCGAAATTGGTGACATAGACAAGATATTAGAACCTTACATCCGAGCGGAAATTATCACCCCGCACGAATATATCGGTTCGGTTATGAAATTAGGGATCGAAAAACGCGGGATCTATGTCTCAACCCATTATCTGACACCCACAAAAGTACAGATTGTATTTCAAATGCCCTTAGGCGAAGTGATTTACGAGTTTTTTGAAAAGTTAAAATCCATCAGTCGTGGATATGCCTCCTTTGATTATGAAGTGACGGATGACCGCGAAGGTGATCTGCAAAAACTGGATATCCGAATTGCCGGTGAACCGGTGGATGCCCTCAGCTTGATCATCCATAAGGATAACATCTATTCCCAAGGCTCTGCCCTGTGTAAAAAATTAAAGGACGTCATTCATCGCCAGCAGTTTGAAATACCGGTACAGGCAGTAGTTGGGAGTAAGATTATCGCCCGCGAAACCATAAAGGCATTCCGTAAAAATGTGACTGCGAAATGCTATGGTGGGGATATCACCCGAAAACGAAAATTACTGGAAAAGCAGAAAAAGGGTAAAAAGCGTATGAAACAGGTAGGGAACGTCGAACTACCTCAGGAGGCGTTTCTCGCAGTATTGAAAATTGGCGGGGACTAGTTATCAACCTCACTGTGCATTGTAATGACTTTAATGACTACTTAACAGCAAGCCGGACTCACTATTACGGAATTCTCTCGGTCACGCCATTATTACTGATCTATACGCTTATTGGAATTTGGATAAATTGGGGAAGTGCATTTGAATTACGAAACGGCGCCGATGTCTTGATCCAGCGATTCTTTTCACGCTTCGGGGAGTGGGGTGAAGTGGTTCATATTCTTTCTCTTGACGGTCTTATTTTAACTGTGGTGTTCTATTATCGAAAATTATTTGCCCATCCTTTAAATCAATCGGTTCTTACCGGTATTATACTCGAAGGAGTGTGCTGGTCTTTTGGGCTTTATTTTCTCATGCATTATACGAGTGAATATTTGCTGTCATTTCCCGTTGGGATTTCCATCGTTGAACAAATATATTTATCCGTCGGGGCAGGCGTCTATGAAGAATTTTTATTCCGTTTTCTTCTCTTGTCTGCCTGCAAACTGATTTTAGTAAAACTGATGGGAGTCTCAAAATTTTCTGCAAATAGCATCGCGTTGGTTTTGTCAAGTCTTGCATTTTCTGGCATCCATTATGTGGGTGAGTTGGGGGATCCGTTTACATATAATTCATTTATTTCCAGAGCCTGTGCCGGTGCGGTACTTGGGCTTGTTTTTATATTCAGAGGGTTTGGGGTCGCGGCATACACCCATTTTTATTATGATATTCTAGTAACGGCTTTGTAGAGTTAAATTATGGAAGTATTAATATGATAAGAAAAATATTGATGATTTTATTTTTCACCGCTTCTTCCTTCAGTCAGGAAGCGCCTTTTGAGAATTTTGTCCTTGGATTCTGGCCGGAATATGACCACCCCGGAGTTCTGGTTACCATTCAGATTACTATCAATCAGAAAAATTTGCCTTATGATATATCGCTTGTCCTGCCGCCCGGATCGAAAATGGCACTTCAAAAATCATCTGTTGATGAAAATGATACCCAAATGATCCCACAGGAAATATTAATGACTGATGGGAAATCCGTGATGCCGATACATCTAACGAAATCACAATACTATGCCCAGTTTTACTTTAACCCGTTTGATGATTCGGGTATCAGGAAAATGGATTACAATTTTTCTGCCGATAAAAATCTTGGGCACTTCCATGTAGTCATCCAAAAGCATATTCTGGCTGAAACGTTCTCGACGAACCTGCCGGATCCTGAAATCCTTCAAAATGATTTTCAGCTTCATTTTTACCAGCAACACTTCGAACACCTGGACACCGGCGACCATATCAACATCCAGTTTAGTTATGAAAATCCAACACACCAGACCACCGTGGAAATATTGCAGACAAATACGGACGATCATCCGGCTTTACAGCAATCCCAAACCCAAGACGAATCGCCCAATACCCTGCCTGAACAATACCGCATGGTGAAAAAACTCATCCTCCCGCTACTTATTCTACTAATCATCGTATTGGTTTTTATCATCCGGATAAATTCAAAACAAAAGATGGTAGTCTCCGGTGAGGCCGGGATAAATACGAAGTCTAAATCCGGCGCCACCCCCCGATTCTGTACGCAGTGCGGAGAAACGTTGAATGCCGGGAATCATTTTTGCACGAAATGTGGAAGGGAGAACAATGTATCCTGAGTTGCTCCGAATTGGTGATTTTGTGATCTCCTCCTTTGGCATGATGATGGTGATTGCGTTTCTCGTTGGGAATTATCTGCTGCGGCGGGATATGGCGCTGTTCAACCAGGAGGCTACCCTGGCGGATGACCTGACGTTTCGAGCGGCAATCGGGGGTATCGTGGGTGCAAAACTTTATTATATTGTCGAGAATTTACGCTCCGGAGAAGGACTGGATAACCTGAAGGGTCTTTGGGATATTCTCGCGGGGATTTTTACGTTTAGTCTGGATAAAATTACCGGGGGTATCCACAATTTTGGTGCCGGGATGGTCTTTTACGGTGGATTCATCGGGGGGCTACTCGCCGTGACCATTCTGGTGAGAAAAAAGAAATTATACTGGAAGTCCGTTGCCGATTGGATTGCTCCCTATCTCGTGTTAGGACATGGGATCGGACGCATCGGATGTTTTTTGGTTGGGGATGATTATGGACTCCCAACCGCTCTGCCATGGGGGATTGCCTTTCCCAATGGTGTGCCGCCCACGATCATGCCGGTTCATCCAACCCAGTTGTATGAAATGACCGCCTACTTCCTGATTTTTGGTTACTTGTTCCGAAAACGACGGAACAAAAGATTCGAAGGGGAAATCATTTATACCTACATGATACTTGTAGGGATAGCCCGTTTTCTTGTTGAGTTTATCCGTACAAATCCAAAATATATTTTCTTCTCAGGCGCACAATGGATATCCCTGGGAATGATTATTGTGGGTATCACCCTGATTGCCGTGCAACGGAAAACAGGCAAAGTCAGAGGATAACCATTTTGGAAATTATTACTTGTCCGCTGTGCGGGGTTTTGCAACAATCTGAGTGGAAAAAGGTCCAGGACAGGCTTAATCCGTCGCCGGGCAAGCACTACACGTTGGTCAGATGTACTTGTGGATTCGTCTATCTGAATCCCAGATATACCGAAAATGATATAGCGGAATTTTATCTTTCAGACCAGTATGATCCCCATGTCTCTCATCCTCACAACTTGTATACCGGAATGTATAATCTGGTGAGACGATTCGCATTATATCTAAAAATGAGAACCATTGAACGTCACGTTCGCAAAGGTTCATTATTGGATATAGGAGGCGGAACCGGGGAATTCTGCCGGTACATGCAATCCCGTCATTGGGAAGTGACCATGTTCGATTCAAGTGAAAAAGCAAGGTCGATCGCTGAAAAACGAGGCATAAATTGTATCCACAAGTTTTCTGAGCTGGGTGATGCCCGCCAGTTTGATGTCATAACGCTGTGGCATTCCCTCGAGCACATTCACGATTTAAAAATGCTATTTGATATGGTGAAAACGCATCTGAAGCCTGATGGATTCCTCGTCATTGCCGTTCCCAGCATGATGGCAAATGAACGGAGATTTTATCCTGATACATGGGCACCCTATGACGCCCCCCGGCACTTGTATCATTTTTCCCCCGATAACCTTAAAAGATTTCTTGACAGCCGGGGTTTCGAGATCTGTTACTCTCTCCCCATTTATCAGGATACACCTTATAATATATTACTCAGCATTAAAAACAGGTCTTTTCCACAACTCATTAAAGCGGCATATGTCTGGATGAGTAGCTGGAGCCAAATCTTTTTCAAAGGCAATTACTTTACATCGTCAACTGAGGTTGTATGCAGACTAAAATAATCCTACTTATCTTCATCCTGTTTTTGGGATGTGATTTTAAAAAAAATGCTGTCGGCAATGCAAACACCCTGGTCATATTTTGTTCGGAAGAAGACCGCATATTTACCAAGCCGGTATTCAATGAATTTTTCAGCCAAACCCTTGAACTTCCCCAACCCGAAAAACGGGTTGAACTTGAATGGGGAGATCCCATTGATTTTGCTTCTCAAAACAACCGTCATAATATGGTTGTCCTGTCTCTTCAATATCCACGGGATGAAACCGGAGATGAATTATTTCACACCCTTTTCAAGACCCTTTCTGATCAGGATTCGATGATCGCCATCATGGATTTATATAATAAAGACCAGATCCTATTCGGTATCTTTGCTCTTGATGTTCAGCAATTGCAATCACAATTGGCTGAAAATTCCGAATTTATCCGCAGTAATCTGGAGGAAAATATCCACAGATCTATCATGACGACCGTCTTTGAAAAGGGGAAAAATAGTAAACTTTCTGCACAGGTAAGAGAATGGTTCGGCTTCGACATGTTTATTCAGGAAGATTATAAACTGATTAAGGAAGACCCAGAATTACCCTTTACCTGGATCGGGCGCGGTTATCCTTATCGATGGCTAACGTTTCATCAAATTGATCTTGACAGCATTCCTTCCCCTGAAATTACCTGGAAAGTCGTTGATGCGCTCCTGGAATCCACGCTGGGAAATGTGGAAATAACCAAAGACTTCCGATCGAACGAAGTGTTGAGACTGGGGGGTAAAAAGGTCCCGGTGCTCCGTGGGAATTACTATCACGATGAAAGTGAAACCGGAGGTCCTTTTTTTTCGATGTTGTTTCACAAATCGGATGCCAAATATCTGGTGATCAGTGGTTTCGTAAACAATCCGGGTCATTCAAAGATGCCTTTGATTAAACAACTTGAAGCGATAATCCTTGACGGAAAAATGGTGAGTGGGGGAAAACTATGAAAAAAATCGCAATTCTCATGGGGAGTGAAACCGATCGCGAAACGGTCATGAGTGCAGTTCCCTATTTTGATTATTTTGGGTTGGAGTGGGAACTCCGCATCCTGTCTGCACACCGGAATCCTGAAGAAGTCACACAATTTTCCCAAACTGCCCGGCAAAACGGATTTGGCGTTATCATTGGTACGGCAGGGATGGCAGCACATCTTGCAGGCGCTATCAAGGCACATACCACCCTTCCGGTTATCGGAGTGCCATTGGCAGGTGGCATCCTTGATGGTATGGATGCACTATTGTCGACCGTTCAAATGCCGAAAGGTGTTCCGGTAGCAACATTTGCGGTAGGGAAGACGGGTATCATCAATGCAGTCATTTTCGCCGCTGAAATATTTGCCCTTAGCGACGATTCTCTTGCACTCAAATTGAAACAATTCAAAGCAGCCGGCTGTACTATATAATATGAAAAAGATCTTAATCACTGGCGCAAACGGGCAGCTAGGCAGAGCGCTGATGACCGCATTAGCGCCTTTATATCCGGTGACTGGTGCAAAAATCGAAAATGAATCCATGGCGAACCCGGAGTTACCTTATATACAAATGGATCTGACGAACCGGTCACAGATAGAAGCCGCTCTGACAGGAATTCAGCCGGATATTATTATTAATACAGCGGCATATACCAATGTTGACGGATCAGAAAAAAATCCAGCGCTTGCAAAATCTGTGAATGTTGACGGACTGGAAAACCTAACCAACCTTTGCGCAGGCCATACCCGGATCATTCACATCTCCAGCGACTATGTCTTCGACGGAGATGACGGTCCCTATCGGGAAAGCGACAAAACCAATCCCACCTCATTTTACGGGAAAACCAAGCTTTGGGCGGAACAGATATTACAGAATTCCAGCCCCCCCCATTTAATTTTTAGACCGAATGTGTTATTTCAATCCACAACTCATGATCAGGCCAGTTTTTTTGCCTGGGTGTACACTTCCCTGCGAAATCATAAGATGATCAGAGTCGTGACCGACCAGACCAGCAATCCGACCTGGGTGCACCCCTTTACGGATGTGATCCTGAAATCTATCGAATCCGGCTTAGAGGGGATCTACCATTATGGTAGTGCTGACTATTTCTCCAGATTTGAGTTTGCCCGACTGATAGCCGATGTTTTTAAATTAGACTCATCACTGATTACCCCTGTTTTAACCGAAGATCTGAACCAGGCCGCCCCCCGCCCCAAACACAGTGGTCTGATCACGGAGAAAATACAGTCGGATTTAGGCGTCAATGTATTTACAGTGGAAGAATGTCTCAACCGGATAAAATTTGGATGGGAACAGCCACATGCGTGATCATTTTACCGGGATTATTCAGGTACAAAACTACTTGTACTGTTCATCGTTTGTCACTAACTTCTCAGGGATCGCAGTATGCCAAATTTGACTTCTCTTATCATATCGCCAACATATAATGAATTAGAAAATATCGAGGAATTGATCAGGAAATTTCACCAAAATTCTCCTTCCTCTGACATATTATTTGTTGACGATAATTCTCCCGATGGCACCGCCGACATGATAAAACACCTTCAAAAGTCTGATCCCGGGATTCATCTGATCGTCCGTGAAAAAAAACTGGGGTTGGGAACCGCATATTGCCGGGGATTTGAATGGGCGCTGGAACGCGGGTATGGCCGGGTCATTCAGATTGATGCAGATTTATCCCACAATCCTGAAGATATCCCCCGGCTATTGGAAAAATCAAAAAAGTATGATGTCGTGATCGGCAGCCGCTATGTTAATGGCGTGAACGTGGTAAACTGGCCCCTTCGCAGATTAATTTTAAGTTACTTCGCAAATATTTATGCCCGTGTCCTCACTGGGCTGCCTGTTTCGGATTCTACCGGTGGATTTAAATGTTTCAATACCAAAGTCCTGGAGGCAATTAATCTCAAATCTATAAAATCTCAGGGGTATGCCTTTCAAATTGAGATGAATTTTCTGGCGTGGATGAAAAAATTTACAATATGTGAAATACCCATTATCTTTTTTGACCGGACGGTGGGTAAATCGAAAATGTCCAATAAAATCATTTATGAAGCCGTGTGGACGGTCCCTAAACTTGCACTTAAAAGGTTGTTTCACCGGATATGAAAATTTCTGTCATCATCATCAGCTATAATGTATGTGAATACCTTCGTCAGTGTCTGAACTCCGTCTTCAATTATGCCGGAGATATTACATTGGATGTCATCGTGATCGACAATCATTCTGTTGATAATTCTGTAAACATGATACAACAGGAATTTCCGCAGGTTCAACTGGTTTGCAATGAGAACAACGCCGGATTCTCCAAAGGAGTGAACCAGGGAATTAAACTGGCTGTGGGAAGGTATATTTGCTTATTAAATCCGGACTGTGTGATAAAAACAGATACACTATACCTTCTTGCCGCCTATCTGGATCGCCGTCCAGATGTCGGGATCGTGGGTTGCAAAGTATTAAACTCCGATGGCACTCTCCAGTTAGCCTCAAGAAGATCCTTCCCCAAATTGGTCGTCGCACTCCCACGGCTATTGGGACTCCATAAAATTTTCCCTAAAAACCGCGTATTCGGAAAATACAATCTCACACATATCGATGATAATCTAATTCAGGATGTGGATGCAATCAGCGGCTCCTGTATGATGCTCTCTAAAAAAATTGTGGATCGCGTAGGGTCTTTTGACGAACGATTTTTTCTCTATTTTGAAGACACCGATTATTGTTACCGGGTGAAGAAAAACGGATTCCGTGTCGTGTATAATCCAAATACCCAGATCATTCACTACAAAGGGGAAAGCACGAAGTACTCACACTCCTTTTCTACAGAGGCTTTTCATCAGTCGGCGTATCGTTTTTTTGAAAAATATTCGCATGAATTCCGGTGGTGGCATGTATATAAATGGTTAGTCCTGCTGGCGATTGTTTTCAGAAAATTTACCGGTTACCTATTGACCCATCGAACCACGATCATTTCATGGGGAATTGACAGCACCATTATTTTGGCTGCATTTTACGGTTCAATGGTAT
>CAYPCW010000048.1:0-17453 GCA_964409335.1 uncultured bacterium | reverse complement strand
ACAGTTATCCACGTCGCCACATACTCCGTCATTGTCCGAGTCGTTATCGGGATCGTTAGGACATGCGTCACAGACATCACCGATATTGTCATCGTCCAGGTCGGATTGATCTACATTGGGTTCGGCAGGACAATTATCCACGTTTCCACATACTTCGTCACCGTCAATGTCATTATCAGAATCGTTAGGACATACATCATCAGAATTAGCTACCCATCCATCGGGAACGGTAGGAATATTGGTGTCGGTACCACAATATAATTGACTATCACCAAATCCCAGTCCGTCGTCATCTGAATCTTCCCAGAATTCTGTTACACCCGGTCCGTTACAGTCACCGCATTCATCATTGACGGCTGTGCCGTTGGGTATATCAAAACAATCGTAGGGAGGTTGAGGAACCGTTAAGCAATCTCCCACAAACGTATCAGGCGTAGATAAATCGGGACCAAAGGCATCTTCTATGACAAGACAGGATGTAACATCATCGCTATAGCTGTAATCGAATGTTAATGTAACCAATGTTCCCACACCCGCAAGAATAGCTGAAATATTGTTGTCAGAAGATACAGTAATTCGATTTCCGATCACCCCTGCAGAAAGTCCGGACAATCCTGACCCAGGGGTTACACCGGTGAAATTCAATCCGCTCGCCGTAAAGACAAGGGCATAAATATCAACATCTGTACTGTAGTTGATTGCCACCGTTGCACTTTCGGTCCCGCTGATATCCAGATCGCCATATGAGATCAATAATCCACCTGTCGGGCTTGCATCAGAGCAGTCGGTCACCCACCCGTCAGGAATGTCCGCGGCACAATAATCGGTTTCAGAGGCGGGATCACCAAATCCATCGGAATCTACATCAGAACAGTATGGCTGAGCTGCATCTTCGAAACAGCCGCAGCCAATGTCGTCTGCATTGGGCACAAGCCCGGTATTTCCATCTGCACAAACCCCGCAATTATCAATGGCAGCGGTTCCAAAACAATCGCCATTACAATCCTGGTCGGCATTGGCGGAATGCCCGGAATTCCCACCGGAGCACTCGCCACATTCGTCTTCGGCAGCGGTTCCAAAACAATCTTCATTACAATCGATATCACTATCGGCCACATGAGATGTGGTTCCGCCGGAGCAGACGCCGCAATCGTCTTCTGCGGCAGTTCCGAAACAGATACCGGCACAGTCAATATCCGAACCGGCTTCGTGTTCGGAATTTCCACCGGAGCAAACGCCGCAATCATCTTCGGCAGCTTCGCCAAAACAGTCGCCGTTGCAATCCTGATCGCTATTGGCGATATGGCCGGAGGTTCCTCCTGAACATACCCCGCAGTCGTCATAGAAGGCAGAACCATTGTCCACGCCGGCACAATCCACCTGATAAACCGTCACGATAAATGTCTGAGTAGCAGATAACGGCATAGCATCGCTTACCGTAATAGTTACCGACCCGGAGGTAAATGTTCCGAGTGAAGGGGACCATGTAATCAATCCGGAACCGGAAATCGTCATTCCGGCAGGCGCATTCGAAAGTGCATAAGTCAGGTTGACGTCATCCACATCCGTCGCTACCACCTGATAAGAATATTCTTCTGATGTTCTGGCGATGGTTCCGGCAGTCGAGGTGATCACAGGCCGGTCATTTACCGGTGTGACCGTAAATTGAATGACTTCGGTATCAAACGCAAAACTTGGATCGGCAACAGCGATTGTAAAACTGACAGTCCCGTTGTAGTTCAGCGCGGGAGTAAATGTAACCACATTGCCTGCAACAGAAGGATTCACAGTTGACGGTCCGCCACCAATTACGGAGAATTGGAGCGAACTGACATTATTGTCAATATCCGTTGCGGTTAATGTAACAATTTTTGACCTGTCTTCCTGGGTCGATTTATTTCCGACGGCAGCCAATACCGGGGCATCATTCACCGCATTTACAGTCACTGTCGTCTGTTGTGAGCTGACCTCTTCTCCATCGGTAACGATTACAATAACCACAGATGTACCGTTTTTATCATTTGCAGGATTCAGCGTAATCGTACGTGTTGAGCCGGATGATCCATCGGGAACATCCACAGAATATGAACCTGCGGGAAATAGCGTCGCATTACTGACTGAAATGCTGACGTTTAATATGCTCCCTGCGTCAACATCAGTCGGGGCGACCGTAAACGTCACATTTGCACCGTCTTCATCAACCGCGGAAGGAGTGGTAATTGCAGACAATACCGGAGCATCATTAACGGCGGTTACAGAAACCGTCAAAACAAATTCATCACTATCATCGGTTCCGTCATTCACACTTACCGGAATGGACAGATCGCCATTAAAATCAACAGCGGGCGTGATCACTGCACCGTTCACTGTATAATTTGTTCCAGCGCCGACAGTTAATGAAAAATCGTCCGGATAAATATTATCTACATCGGAAACCACAAGATCACCGAGCGTTAAGGTAAGGGCTGTCTCTTCAGGTGTGCTTATTTCAGCCTGATCGCTGATCGCAGGGGCATCATTGACATTATCAACGGTGACCGTATAGGTGAAATCGGCGGACAAAGGATTTGGAACCGTTCCATTATCGGTTACCCGGACCTGTATGGTATGATCGCCCACATCATCATTGCCTGGTGTCCATCCACTGATCAACCCGGTGCCGGCATCAATGACCATCCCGTCCGGGGAGATAACGAGTGAAAATGACAGAATATCGGTGGCATCAATGTCTGTGGCATCCACATTATATCCATACTCCGAACCTTCATTCATGTTATGATTGGCGATCCCGCTAATCACAGGTGCATCATTCACATTATTTACCGTGATACCGATGGTCCCGGTTGCAGATCCGTTTACCGTAAAGGTAAAGCTGTCAGTTCCCGCATAGTCAGCATTGGGAGTATAATTAACCGTCCAGAGCTGCAGATTTGCATTGGATGATTCCGCATCCAAAACCGGATCATCCAGAGCGCCGTGGGATGCTGAAGAAGTAAAGATGGAGGCGCCGGATATATCGTCGATAAAATCTGTAGCAACTAAGGTGATGACCAGCGCGCCATCTTCATCTAATATAACAGCATCATCATGAGCGGTCAGAGCACGAGAGACTTCACGAAGCGCTCCCGGGATATCGCTAAACCAAACGAGTTTCGTTGTAGATTGAGCGTTCATACCATCCTGAGCACGATAAAGAATGGCGTTGATATTCGCTGTATTTCCCGTATTATCATAAATAAAGCCATATTGAACACCCGGATCAGGAGTAATAGACCCGCCGAGGAAAGGTTGTGACCAGGGTGCAAAGATTATACTCACAATTTCACCATCCGGGTCATTGACGCCCAGTGTGAAATGAAAGTCATTCGGGTTTTCGGAAGCAAGTGAGAAAGCCGCTGGCTGTGCGGTGGGTGGATCATTCACCGGTGTAACTGAAATGTTGACCGTACCATTACTTGAACCGCCCGCTCCGTCAGACAACGTATAGATGAAACTGTCGGCGCCAAAATAATTTGCGTCGGGATTATAGGTAAATCCGCCGTTTGTATTTAAATTTAATGCGCCATGCCCCGGATTTGAATTCACAGCAACACTTAACGACGGTCCGTCAACGTCAGTATCATTTACTCTCACACCCTGTGACGCGGATACTGTCAGTTGAGTGTCTTCAGTAGCAGCATAAGAGTCAGTGTTGGCTACCGGAGAATCATTTACACTGAAGACTTGTACGGACAGGTTGAAAGTATTACTGAAGTTTACACCGTCATAAACTTTCACCGGCACCGTCAAAAAACCGAAATAATTTATTCGGGGTGTAATCACAGCGCCATTTACGGTATAATTTGACCCGGATAATACGGTCAGGGTGAAATCATCAGGATAGTCATTGTCGGCATCCGTCACCGTCAGATCGCCCGGAGTGATTTCCAATGGAGTATCTTCATCCGTGGATAAAGAAGATTGATCCGTGATGACCGGAAGATCATTAACAGGATTAATAGTCAATGAAATCGTGGCAACATCAGAAGTGGATTCATCATCACTAACCGTATATTGAAAACTGTCAGGACCGTTATAATTGGCATCGGGTGTATAAACATACGAAGAAAATGCTCTGCCGTAAGGAGTCAATATTCCATGAGATGGATTTGCAGTGATATCAAATGTCAATAATTCGTCGGCGGTATCCGTGTCATATCCAATTAATACCACAGAGATGGAAAAATCTTCAAAAAGTATGACCGGGTAAGATAACGCAGTCGGAACATCGTTTACAGAATTTATTGTGATTGAAACCGTGGCTTCGTTGGAGAGATATATACCATCGGTGACCGTATAAGTGAACTGATCTTCTCCGTACACGCCTGAATCCGGAGTATAAGTAACCGAAATCGTGAGTCCTGTTGTAAATTCAATTGATCCGTGCAACGGTTGTGAGATCAGGTTAAGATCAATGAGATTATCACCGGTCGGGTCTGATGCATTCAAGTCGAAAGTGACGGGTGTATTTTCGTCGGTGACAACATCCTGATTACCCGCTACAGGCGTATTACAGGAAGACCCATCGCCGCTACATATTCCACAATCATCGATTTCACTGGGTTCGCAGCAATCGCCGTTTGTGTCTAATCCGGCATTACCACCGGCACAGACGCCACAATCATCGGTGTCATTGGTGGCACATTCCGGCTCGGGATCATCGTCGCCTGGAACCCAGTTTGCAGGTTCAGAACCATCACAGAAAGATTGAGGGGTACCATAGCCTGAACCGTCACCGTCAGAATCGTAATAGAATTCAACTGGTCCCGGCAGGAAACATCCGCAACCCAGGTTATCCGCATTTCCACCATCGCAAACTCCACAATCGTCGGGTACAAGGCCGCTGTTGTAAACATCGTCACATCCCAATGGGGGCGCAGTGATTGTTAAACATCCGCCGATTGTGACAAAGGGTACATGTCCGGGCGCTCCGGAAATAATGGCATTGGACAGACATGCATCAGCCGTCGGTGCATATTCGTACTGCAGGGTTGCCAGAATTCCATTCCCGGCGGGTAAAAATGCGCCTGAGAAGGAAAACCCAATCACATTCCCGGTGATTACAGATGCATCAACTGCAAATGCAGGATCACCGGAAGCGCCGCCGGCGATCAATGTGATACCGGATACCGTAAACTGAAATCCGTATACATCAACGTCACTCTGATAACGGACATTTACAGACCCGTGATCCGGGGTCGTATTGGTGTAGCTCCCAAAATAAACATTGGTTTCACCATCATCATGGGCATCGGTACAATTGGCAACCCATCCATCAGGAACGGTGTCACCGGCACAATAGGGTACTTCAGTTTGTAGTTTTCCAGACCCATCGCCGTCAAAGTCAGAACAATAATCGACGGGAGCCGGTTCGTCACATCCGCAGCCCTGATCTGCGCCATTAAAATCACCCGGTAAAACACAGTCTTCGCACTCGTCGATGACATGATCACCGAAACAAACGCCGGCACAGTCCATGTCCGCATCGTCATTTTCCGGATTGTCATCGCAGACGCCGCAACTGTCTTCATAGTTCGGTCCGTTGGGGACGCCGGCACAGTCGTAAGAATTATATATAATATCATCTTCATCGTTTACAACATTACCCAACTCTGATGTAAACGTAGTAGCGATCGTCATCGGGCTGGAAGACGGATTCCTAAACAGATCCTGAATGGTGATGTCAGATGTATAACCTGCGGTGGTGTATCCCTCATCTCCGGGAGACGCAACTTCAATAGACCAGGTTCCTCCCGAAAGATTTGACAGCACAAATCCGCCGGCTGATTCACCTACCTCATATTCGTGACTGCTTGAGGCCGTGATGGTCGCAACGGTATAAATGGTATTAAAATTTACAATGGATTCAATGGTTAACTCATAAGATACAATCGTGGCGCCATTGTCAAAATTAGAAGTCCCTGCACCGATTATATCACCAACCTGAACGGTATTCGGCAAAAATTGCCCCTTATTACCATTCAATAAAATAGAACCCATATCAATTTCGGAAGGGTCCTGTGTAACGGTGAAGGTAAAGTCGGAGACTTCACCCTGTGCGTCGTTTGCCCAACTGAATTCAATGGTGGGATCAAAGGTGAAAACCGTTAATTGGTCGCTGATGGTAGCCGTGTCGCCTAATTCCGAGGTAAAGACTCCTTCTACATTCAATGTTGTCATTTGAGCCGGGCAAACAAATATAGTAATGGTCATAGAAGATGTATAGCCAACAGTAGTCAGCCCCTCTTCGGGTGGAGAAACGACAACCATTACAATTCCGCTGACCGTATTTGCCAACATCATACCGCTGGCAGATCCAACGGGATATTCCGGGCTGTTTGAACCGGTGATCGTCGCAATCGCATTGATCGAATTGGCGTCTGCCATAGAATCATAGGTGATCTCAATCTCAACATTGGTGGCGCCCTGGTCAAATATGCCTGCGCCGCTGCCAATGACATCGCCCGAATTCAAACCGCTGAAGTCAAAGCTCCCGCCGTCTGTGGCGATTGTGAATTCCTGTAAATCTGTTTGATATTGAGTCTGTGAAACTTCGACGGTAAAATCGGAGGGCAGAGATTCATAGGGAAAACTCAATGAATATTCCGCAGAAGGGTCAAAGTAACAGTCATTAGCGGGGTTGTCATCACAGGCGCCGCAGTCATCTACATAGCTTGTCCCGTCGCAGACGCCGGCACAGTCCATGGCGCCGTTGAAGTCTTCAGGATCAACACAGTCGGCGCACTCATCGGTCACAAAGGTTCCGTCACAGACGCCGGCGCAGTCCTCAATGGCATCACCGTTACACTCGCCGGCACAGTCTTCAATGGCATCACCGTCGCAGACGCCGGCACAGTCATTATAAAGGCACGAGCCGTCGTCCTGAGTGGCGGAATCATCAAAGTTACAGGCGCCGGTATCGGTACATCCCAAAACCGGCAGGATGTCCACAGCGCCGCCAACAGTCACCACATCATTTAATTCTGAGGTGAATGTTCCGTCAAAAGCGACAGATCCGGCGCCGATCGGGCACGTGTATCCGATGATGGTGAGCGACGACGTGTATCCGTTGGTCGTGGTTCCCGCTTCACCGGGTGAAACAATCCATATTGAAACTCCGGTTTCAGTATTCCGGAGTACGACCCCCCCCGCATTTGCCCCGACGGGATATTCCTCACTGTTCGAACTGGTAATGGTGGCAACCGCATTCACAGTGGCAGCATCCGGCATCTGAAAAACGGTTAATTCCAGATCAACAATTGTCTCACCAAAGTCAAAGGTACCCGAACCCGTACCAATTGTCTGATCAATCTCCCAGTTGTTAAAATCAAATGCCCCCCCATCTGTCACAATGGTAAATTCACTCATATCGGTTTCGAGTGGTTGTTGTGAGACCGAGAATGTAAGGTCAGACATCTGGCCCTCGTAAGGATTGCCTAGGTCATAGTTCACAACGGGGTTGAATTGGGTAAATCCAATTGCAGTTATAAGTACGACTGATAAGCATGAATATAAACGGTTTAACATGGGTTTCTCCTTTACCAGGTTATTTTATTTATTAATTTTTCAACAAATTATTTACCACAGATAACCTGTGGATATGGTAAGAACTAATTTTTTGTACTTGATTTTGATCGTATAAACCTCTTCTCCGATGAGTTTATGTACACGCATCCCTGTTATAAAAGTTATAACATCTCCATGAGTAATACAAAATAAAAATAGTATATTGTACTGAAATTTTCACCCTTTACAAAAGCATCGGAACCAGCACCGTAATTGCTTTAAACCAAGAATGTCAAATGATTGTATTTTTATATCTTATGTGACATCAGCTTCACCATAATTGCGTTCTGTGCGTGCATTCTGTTCTCTGCCTGATCAAAAATAATTGAGTAGTCTGCATCGGCTACCGGGTCGGTGACTTCCACACCCCTCTCTGCAGGCAGACAATGCATAAAATAAGTAAATTTATGGGTAGCAGAAATTAAATGATCATTCACCTGAAATCCTGCAAATTTCTTTCGTCTTTCTGCAACTTCTTCTTTTTGTCCCATCGATGCCCATACATCTGTATAAATAACATCTGCCCCGTGAACCGCCTTTACCGGGTCGTGGATCATCTCGATTTCGGATAATCCTGCATTACGAGCCTCATGCAACATGACCGCATTCGGTGAGTAACCCTCAGGACATGCGATGACGAATTTCATGGGAATTCTCATGGACAGCGCCAGCCATGAATGTACAATATTATTCCCATCGCCTACATACGTCACCTGCAAATTATCAAGGGTTTTGCGGTGTTCCAAAATCGTTAGTATATCCGCCATGATCTGGCAGGGATGATTGAAATCTGTCAATCCATTCACGACGGGAACACTGGCATATTCAGCCAATTCGAGCATATCTGAATGTGCAAATAACCGTGCCATAATCATGTCGTTATATCGACTCAGCACTCTGGCAATGTCTGCGGCGGATTCTCGTGTTCCAACCCCGATATCGTTGGGACCCAAATAAATAGCATGTCCGCCCAGTCTGAAAAAACCGGTTTCAAAAGACACGCGGGTCCTGGCTGAGGGTTTGGCAAAAATCATCGCCATGGATTTCCCCGTAAACGGAAGATAATTCTCCCGGCGGTTGAACTTATTTTTAATCCATTTTGCCAGTTCCAGGGTTTCATGGATTTCTTCTGTTGTAAAATCCGTGATATGTAAAAAATCTCTTTTCATCTGCTCTCCGTAAAATCGTACAAAGGTTATAAAACGTAGCGGCTTAAATCTTCGTTCGAAACGATATCATCCAGTTTTTCTTTTACGCGCTCCCGGGTGATGGTAATTTTTTCAATTTTGGGATTGGGCAGTTCAAATAACATATCCTCCAACAGGGCAACCATGACGGTATGGAGTCTTCTGGCGCCGATATTTTCCATTCGGTTATTCGCCTCAAATGCAATTCTGGCGACTTCGCGGATGGCCGGTTTGTCAAATTCCAGGATGACTCCTTCCGCCATAAATAACGCCTGATATTGTTTTAACAGCGCATTTTTAGGTTGCGTCAAAATCCGGACAAAGTCCTGTTGAGTCAGATTGTCCAACTCCACACGGATCGGGAACCGTCCCTGCAATTCCGGGATCAGATCAGAAGGCTTACTCACATGAAATGCACCGGCGGAGATAAACAGAATATGGTCGGTTTGGATCTGGCCGTATTTCGTACTAACGGTACATCCTTCGATGATGGGTAAAATATCCCGTTGTACGCCTTCACGGGAGACATCGGGACCGGACCCGGCGAAACTACTGGCGATCTTATCGATTTCATCGATGAAGATAATCCCGTATTCTTCCGCTCGTTTGATGGCAATTTTTACCACCTCATCAAAATCGATGAGTTTTTCGGCTTCTTCTTCCAGCAGGACGTCCCGGGCTTCTGATACCTTTACCCGTTGTGTTTTCCGGCTTTTAGGGAGCATTCCGCTGATCATATCCTGGATATTTCCCGTAATTTCATCCATCCCCAGCGGACCCACCACCTGCATTAAAGGCATGGGTGTGGACTTAAATTCGATTTCAATGATACGGTCTTCAAACTCACCGCTGTTTAATCGTTTTTGGAGTTTTTCCCGGGTTCGTCCCTGACGGTCAACGGCTTCTTCATTCTGCGAATCTATCTTCCCGCTGGGAAAGAGAATATTCAGCAGCCGTTCTTCTGTCATTTCCTTTGCACGTTTTAATACTTCTTTTTCTTTGATATTTTTTACCGATTTCACAGAACATTCCAGGAGGTCTCTGACCATCGATTCCACATCGCGTCCCACATATCCGACTTCGGTGAATTTAGAGGCTTCAACCTTTACAAAGGGCGCATCCATCAGGGATGACAGCCTGCGGGAAATTTCCGTTTTCCCCACACCCGTCGATCCGATCAGTATAATGTTATTGGGGATGATCTCGTCCCTCAATGGTTTTGCAACCTGCTGTCTCCGCCACCGGTTTCGGAGGGCAATCGCCACTGATCTTTTGGCGCTATCCTGCCCAATGATATATTTATCCAATTCTTTCACAATTTTTTTAGGGGTCAAATCTTTCATTCGGTCTCCACAATCGTAATATGATCATTCGTATAAATACAAATTTCAGAGGTTATTTTCAGAGAGTCTCTCACAATTTTTTCAGGATCTTTCTCGCCCGCTTTGATAAATGCCTTTGCCGCGGCCAGGGCATACCCGGCCCCGCTGCCAATGGTAACGATATTTCCATCCGGCTCAATGACATCCCCGCTGCCGGACAGTATAAATGCCTGCCGGGTGTCCATAATGGCAAGGAGGGCATCCAGCTCGCGCAATATTTTGTCGGTTCTCCAGTCCTTTGCCAATTCAACGACTGCCCGTTGTAACTGACCATTCATTTCATCCAGTTTGGATTCAAATTTTTCAAACAACGCCATCGCATCTGCCGCCGCACCCGCAAATCCGGCCAACACTTTTCCGTCTCCAAATTCCCGTACCTTTACAGCTTTGGATTTCATCTGTATCTCCCCGAAGGTAACTTGTCCATCACCACCCATAACGGCTTTCTTTCCGATCCTTACCCCCAAAATGGTGGTCGATCTGATTACTTGACCCGGTTTCATAGTTCCTTTCTTAATCTTGCTACCGGTATTTTTAACATATCCCGGTATTTGGCGATCGTTCGACGAGCGATGACATATCCTTCCCTGGTTAACAATTCAACCAGATACTCATCACTCAGCGGATGCTTTTTATCCTCATAATTCACCAACTCACGAAGTCGGTTTTTAACAACGGTATTGGATACCATTGCGCCTTCTTCTGTCATGATCCCTTCAGAAAAAAAGAACTTCAATTCATATATCCCAAAAGGTAATTGTACATATTTCCCGTTGGTCACACGGCTGATGGTGGAAATGTCCATCTGGACCTCATCGGCGATGTCCTTGAGAATCATCGGGATCAGTTCATTTTTATGGGGTTTCCCAAAAAACACCGGCTGATGGCGGATAATGGAAGACATGACTTTCATTAAGGTCTGATGCCGGTGTTTGATCGCATCAATGAACCATTTTGCAGATTCAATCTTCTGCCTGATAAATTTATTCACCTCAGGATCTTTCCGGTATTTCATTGCCATATTCCGGTAGGTTGTATTGATCCGGAATTCCGGTAACAGCGAATCATTCACCCGAACTTCCCACCCTTCATCGGTTTCATCAACCGTCAGGTCGGGGATAATAAAATCTTTGGACGTCTCCTCATAGGAATGTCCGGGCTTTGGATTGAGTGTAGAGATCAGTTCCGAGACCTCCAGCAAATCCTCCCGGGAGCACCCTGTAGAATGAATGATCTTTTCATATCGTTTGTTTGCAAAATCATCAAAAAACCGGGTCAACACCTCCGACAGCAGCGGCTGATCTTTAAATCCCGAAACCTGGATCAGCAGGCATTCCTGTAAATTTCTGGCGCCAACTCCCGGAGGATCCAGAGTTTGTATTTTCCGAAGGACCGCAAGCACCTCCTGTTCCGATACCATCATTCTGTCTGCGACCAAAATAGGCTCAACGGTCAGGTAGCCATCGTCGCTGATGTTTCCGATAAGTTCTTCGGCGATAGAGACTTCTTTTTCAGTGGGGTTCAAATCCCAGAATTGTTCCATCAGTAATTCGGACAGCGTTCGGGATGCCCGGATCGGGGCTTCGTAAAATTCCTCATTGCTCTGCCCCGGCTGCCGATACTCATATTCATCCGGATCACCCAGTAATTCCTCCCATTCGAAATCTGTTTCTTCCTGTTTATTATCCAGTTCGGCGGGCTCATCCGTTTCTTCTTTTTTGGGTTCAGTAGCGTTTTCCTGATTTTGCGATTCCGGCAGGAGTTCAGTATCTTCTTCCACCATTTCCAGCGCAGGATTTCTCTCCAGTTCGGTATATACCCGTTGCTCCAGGGACATGATATTCATCTGGAAAATACTCGCCTGAAGGATTTGCTGGGGAGTTAGTTGCTGCCGGAGCGCCAGCTCCTGAGTCAGTTTTACCATTAATTGAAATCCATTTTGAACTTACTGCCAAGATACAGGCGGCGGGCTTCTTCGTCGTCCGACAACTCTCTGGCGGTACCGGTTTTTAAAATTTTTCCCTCAAACAACAGATAGGCTCTGTCGGTAATGGACAATGTCTCTCTGACATTATGGTCGGTAATTAATACGCCAATATTCATTTCTTTCAAATGCCGGACAATTTTTTGAATATCCTCTACAGCGATGGGATCAACCCCCGCAAATGGTTCATCCAGTAAAATAAAATCCGGTTCCATAACCAGAGACCGCGCGATTTCCGTCCGTCTGCGTTCCCCTCCGGACAGTGTCATTGCTTTGCTTTTTCGGATTTGCACGATATTAAATGCTTCCAACAGTTCTTCCAGCCGTTTTTTCTGTTCATTCCGGGATAAGCGGGTCATCTGCAGGACCAGTCGTAAATTGTTTTCCACGCTCAATTGCGTAAAGACCGATGGCTCCTGCGCCAGATATCCGACCCCGTGCCGGGCACGTTTATACATCGGCATAAACGTTATATCGATACCATCGAGGAAAATTTTCCCGCTGTCCGGCCGGATCATTCCCGTGATCATGTAAAAGGTGGTGGTCTTCCCCGCGCCGTTGGGTCCCAGCAATCCCACCACTTCTCCTCGATCCACCTGGACGGATACCCGGTTCACTACCCGACGTTTGCCATATGTCTTTTCCAGGTTTTTAGCGGATAATGTTTGATGTTGTGCCATATGTTAAAATGCCCGTCCCGTGACACCGGTGGGTTCGAGAATTTTCCAGTGAGACAGATCCATATCCGACGTAAATCCAACGCCGTAAAGCGTATCCGTCTCCTGAGTGGTGAACATCACCGAATCCTCAGTGGTGATCAGTTTATATTGGTTATCCCACACCAACCGTCTCGTTCTCAACACCAAACCACTGTCGGATTCAACCTTCACATTACCGAAGGCTTCCAAACTATTGGAATATTCATTTACCTTGGCTGAATCTGAGGTCATCAGACTGACATGTTCACCCAACTCATTAAAAATATCTGCCCTCACGGATCCGATAAGCATGGCTTCTTCAGTATTTCCTTTTTCCATTCTTTCCGAGACCGCTCTGACGCTGACAACATTCCCCTTACTAATGGTTATTTTAGGATGCGTGATCACATTTGCAATAAGGTCAGAGCTTGAGATACCATTCTCGGGGATAATTTCTTCATTCCGGCAGGAAACCCATAGCAAAAGAAATATTGGGAAAAAAAGTCCGGGATGAAATAAACGGGGATCAGACAAACATTTCCTCCGGATCTTCAGTGAATCGTTTTGGGCTCAGGGCAGAAGATCTGTGCGAAATATTCAATATTCTTTTTTATTACTCTAAACATACGTATTTGTTATTTTATCGGATTTTAATTCTTCCTGTTGAAAAATAAATAATAATTGTGAGGAAAAATTACGAAATCTGGTATGCCAATGAACTATCAATTTGAAATAAATTCACGGCAGGTTCGGATAGATCAGGCAGACGGATCTCCACTATTTTTCATATACACTTCCCGTCGCATTTTCTCCAAAGTAAGAAGATATCGATCCTGACTTTTCAGGATAATTTCAACAGCCTCCCGGAATGCGCCCTCCCCTCCCCGGGTACGGGTAATGATATCCGCCGATTCCAGAACCAGGGGATGACTTTGAGGAGGTGCGATTTTAAGTCCGCATCGTTCCATCACAGGCAAATCCACCAGACCATCGCCGATATAAGCGACGTGCTCAGGCCTCACGCCAAACGTGTACAGCAAATTTTCGAAGGGAACGGTCTTGTTCATTTGTCCCTGATAAATATGGTTTATTTTCATCTCATTTAATCGAATGGCTGTCGCTTCGGAATATCTGCCCGATATAAAGGCTACGGGCAGACCGGAAACCCGGGCAAGGGCTGCACCAGCGCCGTCTTCCACTGAAAATCGTTTTAACTCAGAGCCATCACTGGAAATATAAATACTCCCATCGGTGAGAACGCCGTCAACATCGCTGATCAGAACTTTGATCTTTTGAATTTTAACTTTTATTTCCGGGTCTGGCATGGTATTTATACGTAATTGCGGCATGGATAAAATCTCTGAACAGCGGATGGGCGCCGATAATCCGGCTTTTCAGTTCAGGGTGAAATTGCACCCCCACAAACCAGGGGTGTTCACGCAATTCGATCATTTCCACCAAATTCAGCTCTTTATTCACCCCGCTGATTACCAATCCACTGGTTTCCAGATTTTTCCGGTAGTCATTATTCACTTCGTAACGGTGCCGGTGCCGTTCATGGATCAACCGTTTCCCGTATGCGGCGATGGCAAGCGTACCCAGCCGGACTTCGCAGGGATAATCCCCCAGACGCATGGTCGCTCCCTTTTGCCTGATTTTCCGTTGTTCCGGCATAATAGCGATTACCGGATGTTTTGTCCGTTTATTGAATTCGGTGCTGTTTGCCCCTTTCAGATCACACCGGTCACGGGCAAATTCTATAACCGCACATTGCAGTCCCAGGCAAATTCCAAAAAAGGGGATCTGGTATTTTCGGGCGATCCCTGCAGCGAGAATCTTGCCTTCGATCCCCCGGTGACCGAACCCGCCGGGGATTAACACGCCATCCACGGATTCGAATTCCCGGGGCAGTCCGGATATTTCCGATTCCTCCAGATTTTCGGTATCCACCCACTTCACAGTCACCCGGGCATCATTTTCAACCCCGCCATGGATAAATGCTTCCAGGATACTTTTATACGCATCATGAAGGGTATTGTATTTACCGCATATGGCGATGGTTACTTCCTTTCCCGGCGATTTATACCGGCGGATAAATTTTTCCAGATACCCGATGTCACTGTGCGCACCGGCGGTCGTTTCCAGCCGGAGACGTTTGATGATCTCCCCATCGAACCCCTGCTTATAAAGCACCAGTGGTATCTCATAAATGGTTTCCACATCCGGGGATTCAAACACGTGGTTCACATCCACATTGCAGAATAATCCAAGTTTCTTTTTTAACTTTCCGTCAAGGTGATGATTGTTTTCCGTCCGGCACACCAACATCCCAGGCTGCAGACCGATTTCACGAAGCAGCATTACGCTGTGCTGGGTAGGCTTGGTTTTCATTTCTCCTGCGGCATGGATGTAGGGCAGTAAAGTGATGTGGATGATCAGAGAATTTTCATAGCCCGTCTGAAGGCACAACTGACGGATCGCCTCCATAAAGGGTTGGCCCTCAATATCGCCCACCGTTCCGCCGACTTCGGTGATAACCACATCGTATTTATGGCGAGGATTTACGTTTTTGATCCGGTGTATAATCTCATCGGTGATATGCGGGATCACCTGTACAGTTTCACCCAGATATTTACCTTCCCGTTCTTTCCGGAGGACATTCCAGTAGACTCTACCGGCGGATGTAGTATTTTTTTTACAAAGGGACTCGTTGATAAACCGTTCGTAATGCCCCAGATCCAGATCGGTCTCGGAGCCGTCGTCCAACACGAAAACCTCTCCGTGCTGATAGGGATTCATGGTTCCCGGATCCACATTCAGATATGGGTCCAGTTTCTGGATGATCACCTTCAGTTCCCGGGATTTCAGCAGATAACCCAACGAAGCCGAGACGATCCCCTTCCCTAAGCCGGAAAGGACGCCCCCCAGTACAAAGATGTATTTAACGGGCTGTCTTTTCACACCCTTTTCCGGGTTAGATTGAGATTGAATTTCAGAGTGTACCGCTGAAGAGAAAATGGTCTCCGGGTTGTGAATAACCCCAAATTTGAAGAACCGTGTTGAATTATCATTTTAATGATCGCTACTTAATATGAATTTGAAAAAGACTAAAACGTGAATTCATAACATTTCATGAACAAACACGGGGTAAAACTTACTGGATTTCGATGAATGACCCGGTAGGAATTATAAAAAAGGGGGGCTGTACAGCCCCCCTTGATGAATTCGGTGATTATTTATTTCACCAGCATGAGCTTTTGTGTGGTCGTAAAATATCCGCTGGTCATTTTCACAAAGTAAATCCCGCTGGGATGTTTGTTTGCGTCCCACACGATCTGATACGTTCCGGGCGCTTTGATATCGTCGACCAGACGGGCGACTTCCCGGCCAATCATATCATAGATCGAAATATCCACATTCCCCAACTCTTTTACGGAATACCGTATCGTTGTCATCGGGTTAAACGGATTTGGATATGCCTGATCCAGTGCGTACTTCGTGGGTTGAGTATCATTGATACCCAGCAGATAACTGTTGTCCATCTGATACGGATCAATTGCGCTGCCCACGGTCATGTTCACCTGGAACCCGACGTTTCCCTCGAATCCATAATACATATCCATGCTGGAATCATAGAACCTGAATGACAATTCCTCACCCACAGTCTGATTACTGAACACCATGATCATGAAAACGGTTTCGCCGGTAATCGGGAAATACAGTCCGGTCGTAATACCGCGGCATTCATCCCCGACAAATGCGCCGAGAATGTCATATTGTGTCGCCTGAGGGTCACCGTTGATGGTTATCAGAGCAGTAACAGATCCATTGTATTGATAATCATAGGGATTCACCTGCCATTCAGCGGCATTATCCCGGAAGAGCTGTGTAACATCATCCTGTAAATGATCCACCCCTGTGAAAGCGGGTCCGGTATCCGGATAAACTAACACATCTTCCGAGGTCATTTGCAACATGTACCCGTCGAAGGGACTCATGATTCCCAACCCCCCGAACCAGCCGAAACCGGAGTAGTATTCTGAGAATGCCGTTTGATTTTTCACATACACGCCATTTTCACTGATGCCGTCCAATGCCACGTTGATCTCCTGTGCGCCCTGCGGGGTATACCCTACCCAGTTCCATCCTGTAAACAGATCAATCGGGGTATTCGCAACGTCCACAGGCATTCCGTTATACAATATAGCACCGGAGGCCAGGGTCTGAAGCATGTAGAAGTCAGTGTTTCCGATCGTTTCCAGTCCGCCGAACCACCCGAAATCCCCGTAATATTCAGCGAAAAGGGATTGATTCTTGATGTACACCTGATCTTCACCCAGATTTGAGAGAACTGTGGTCAAATCCATATTATCACCGGTCACATTTAGTGAAAACCAGTTCCATCCCGCAGCGACACCAATGGATACATCCACGCCGAAACATAAATTATCATTGGCGGGGTCATCATCGCAGACATCGCATTCGTCCATGTAAGCACTTCCGTCACAGACGCCGGCACAGTCCATAGCGCCGTTGAAGTCCGCAGGATCGACACAGTCGTCGCACTCGTCGGTCACAAAGGTTCCGTCGCAGACGC
>CAYPCW010000047.1:0-18156 GCA_964409335.1 uncultured bacterium | reverse complement strand
CTATCAGGCTGGGGGTGTACGGTGCAGGGCTTTCAGGACAAGTTCCGAAGGGTCCGTCATCATTATAGTACCCGGTTGTCGTCGGGACACATTCACCGTCTGCCGTGAATATTTCTAACTTGGTATCATAATCTGTCAGTGCGCTGCAGAGATCAACGGTGATGGTCGTGGCTGATCCCAGAGTGAGTTCATATGCCACATCTGCACCATCAGAGTAGGTTACATCAAAATCATCGGTCATACCAACATTACTATTTACGTCATTGAAGGGCAGACCGGGGATGCCAAAGTCGGCACAATCGCCAACAACCGGGGGTTCGTAACCTTCGTACTCCCACTCGAGCAATATCCAGGTTTCCATATCGGCGGCTGTCAGGTTCTGTGGGGCATCATAATCACATGCGGGCGGTTCTGCCGTCGTGGCACATGCAGGCGGATCAGAGGGTGCAGATTCCAGGCCGAACTCGTTGGTCGCAGTGACCACACCACAGACTTCATCGCCAATCCCAAATCCGTAGATCAGAATTGAAAGTTCAGATGTATCAAAAGAATAATCTACACCATCATACGTGAAGTACAGGGTAAAGGAGACATCTCTGTTCACCTGGCTGGATTGATTCACACCATCCGCTAAGTTAAATACCGCGCCGGACTGTCCATTTGCAAAGCTCATTTTATTCAAAGCATACAGCTTAGATTCGCTGTTCACCGGTCCTGAATTGTCACCGGAATCTCCGGCACAGTCGCCTTCGTCAAAGTTGAACTCTGCACAATCGAAGAAGATATCGAAACCATTCCATGAAAATGATCCGTCATCACAATAGCCGTCGCCGACCCAGTCGGCGGGGGCGCAGTTTCCATTGCAATCGGGGATTTCAAACTCGGGGCATTCGATACCGCCGCAGTCGCCGTCGTCAAAGTTGAACCCGGCGCAGTTGAAGTCCATTCCCCAGGTGCCGTCATCACACCAGCCGTCGCCGATCCAGTCCAGATAGTCGTCTGCACAGACGCCGACGCAGTCATAAACCTGACAGTCGACGATCTGATCATGGGACCATGACCACTCAATCGCACTGGAATTATCGGGCTCATACCAGCTTGGAACAGCCGTTACATCCGTGGGTGCATTGGGGACTTCGACGAGTACAGCGCCACAAACCGGGTCGGTTGGCGGGGATTCGTTATAACCGAGATACATGTCATCTGCGGTGACAATAAAGCAGTATTCCTGATTCGGAACAACAGCCGTGAATTCGTAGGTGGGATATATGGTTGTTGCGATCAACGTCCAGTTTCTGGAATTTTGATTCATGTTTTGTGCAGGGGCTTTATACCCGGAATTAGGATCGGCATCACAGTCACCGTCATCAAAATTCCACTCTTCACACATAAAGTCAATCCCATAGGTGCCGTCATCACAGTAACCGTCGCCGATCCAGCTGAGGAATTCGTTATCAAAGCATCCGCCGACACAGTCCATAAACTGTCCGGGAGGACATGCGCCTTCTTCCGTTTCAAGATAAACATTAAAATGGGTAATGCCGCAGTCACGGTCAACATTCATCCCCGCCTGGTCGTTTTCCTTGACCGGTTGGATGCTGTGATCAGAAAGAACCGGCAGACCGGCATAAATTTCAAAGTCGTAATTACCGGTTGCGCCGGAATACCCGTCAATGATGATATATAACGGACCGTAATCAAGAATCGTCAAACCCAAGTCAGACCGAAACGGATTTCCCAGTGAGTTGCTGCAGGAGTCATCGCTGCAGCCCAGGAGGATGCCATTTCCGTCATAGACATAGATTTTGGTATCATAGTCGGATTCACAAATATCAAACGTCCAGTCACCGGGAACCGCATCCCAGTAATACACCACATCTGCTGACGTGCTTCCGGAGTAGGGACAAACCTCATCATAGTCATCAATATGACCAATGGTTGAACCGGCATCCGCATAGGGTACGGCATCCACGATGAATGGATTTGCCATGGTTTCACCCAATACCATACTGGGATCAACATAGTCCGGATGGGTCCAGTTGAGAACCAGTGAAGCGCCGGTATCACCCACTGTGAAGTTTTCAGGGGCAATATAGTCACAGGTCGGTGGTTCTGCCGTCGTGGCACATGCAGGCGGATCAGAGGGTGCAGATTCCTGCGCCCAGTCGTTCGTTGCAGTAACCACACCACAGACTTCTACATTATAATCGAATCCGATAATATCAATAAAATAACCGGATGTGGTAAATACATAACTGTCACCGCCATAATCAAAATATAAAGTGAAGAATGTGTCACGGTTTACATTTCTGGTCTGGTTTGTACCATCTGCCAGATTGAACACAGCCCTGGTATTTTGGACAGAATGTGCTATTTTGTCCAGGGAGTACATTTTTGTTTCACTATTAACGGGATCTCCGTCATTGTTTCCTGAATCTTCGGCACAATCACCTTCGTCAAAGTTGAACTCTGCGCAATCAAAGAAGATATCGAAACCATTCCATGAAAAGGATCCGTCGTCACACCAGCCGTCGCCGACCCAGTCGGCGGGGGCGCAGTTTCCATTGCAATCGGGAATTTCAAACTCGGGGCATTCGATACCGCCGCAGTCGCCGTCGTCAAAGTTGAACCCGGCGCAGTTGAAGTCCATTCCCCAGGTGCCGTCATCACACCAGCCGTCGCCGATCCAGTCCAGATAGTCGTCTGCACAGACGCCGACACAGTCATAAACCTGACAGAAATCGGGACCCGTCCATTCCCAAGCCCAGGTAATACCCGAAACCACATCGGCATCATCCCACCAGGCTTCGGCAGTTACGTTTGTGGGCGCATCCGGGGGATCCCCAAGGAATACGACACATGCCTGGTTGGAAGAATTCGCTGTTCCTTCATCATAAACTGCCCGGACAGTGTAACAATAATCGAAATACAGATCGAAGGCAAATTCATCCAGATAGGAATACACACCCGCATCCACAGAGCCCACCATAGTACCGTCACGATAAATGTCATATCCGATCAGGTTACGTTGAGCTTCATTTGCATAAGAGGGATATGATTCGCTGCCGCCGGTATTCACGATGGAGCCGTCATGGATAGCCGCTGTATTTAAATCAACGTTATGTCCAAAAATGGCAGGAGGAGTTTCATTGTGGTAAGAAACCGCTTCGAGATCATAATCTCCGCCAACCCATGCGGTAAACATGTAGTCACCGCCATAGCCGAGAAAGTCGCCTGTGTACCAACTACCGGCATCATAGGTGTACATATTATTGGGGAAGTCTACGCCTCCATCAATACCGAACCCTTCGGGATCACCGGTAACCGACCAGTTATCTGCATGGGATGCAACGACATAAAATGAACCGAACATTCCGGTGTAACCGGGATAGACGGTTGCCCACCCGTCGACAGATGTGGTGAATTCATCCCAGATCATATTCCCGGGAACGCCTCCATTGTCGTCAAACACCATCAACCGGACGGGTCCGTGTGTGGAATTGGGCCACGGCCAGTAGGCATCGCCTTCAGACAAGATTTTCACAGATACCGCCTGAATGTCATAGAGACCAGCGACGTCAAAACGGGTGCCATGGGCATAACCGTTATTATAATTATCATAATAATAAAATGCGTTGGCAAGTACGCCATCATGATACTGAATCGTTGTGGGGGCTTCCGCAGGATCATGCCAATCCAACTGTGTACCGGTCGGGGTAGCGACAGCCGTCAATCCCCATGCAGGATCAGGATAGATGCAACTGCCGTCGTCGTAAATAGCGCCGGGATCATAATTGCTCGCATTCGGATCGATACAGCCCAATTCGGAAGGATCCACCAGTAAAAGCTGTCCGCTGTAGGGCGCGCCGCCGGAGAGCAGGAATGCGCCGCCGGCATCATAGAGTTCCCAACTCACCTCACTCTGCCAAAAACCTCCGCCCACTGTAATGTCAAAAACACCGTCTGGTAAACATAAACCGGCTTCACCGTAAATTCCACCGGGGAGGGTAACGGATTCCAGGAGGGCTCCACCCATATCGTACACATTGAAATAGTTACCATTCCACCCGTCGCCCCATGAATCATACATGTATAGCATAAGTTCATTATCAAAGCAGGTCTGTATCTGAGAACCGGTAATGTTTAGCGCATAATTCCCAAATGATGAACTATACCCATATACCTTCACAAAATAATCACCTGCAGCCGGATTGGAAAGCGTCACCTGGGACTGCAGGCCGCAAAAGTCGTCATTGTATAACAGGTATGAACCGTCGGCGCAGTCACCCCACACCTCAATTTTCGTATCGTAGTCGGACCCGCATAATGAGAAGGTCACATCGGAGAAGTTTTCACCCACATTGACCGTCCACCAGTTGGCGCCATAAGATTCAATTGCGCCATAGACTTCAGGATCATTGACATCTCCGTAATTGTACGGATTATCACATGCCAGTCCAGAGGGTAAAACGCCTGAAATATCCAATGTGTAATCACCATAACTTGAACCATACCCATATACCTTCACAAAATAATCACCTGCTGCTGGTGCGGAAAGCGTCACTTGGGACTGCAGGCCGCAAAAGTCGTCATTGTATAACAGGTATGAACCGTCGGCGCAGTCACCCCACACCTCAATTTTCGTATCGTAGGCGGACCCGCAGAGTGAGACGACCACAGCATCGAACCCGCCGGGGTTCTCAAAGGTCCACCAGTTGGCGCCATAACTTTCGATTGAACCGGCAACAGAAGGATCATTGACATTCAGGTACGGCATCGCGGTATCGCAGGTGGCGCCATCCGGTCCCGCCTCGACATCTATAGTCCAGACAAAAGGACCGGGACCCCAGTAGTCGTCCCAGAAAATGTAATAGGTCGCACCGGCTATCGCGTTGAAAGAGGCTTCGGACGCATAATTGTAGTACGGGCAATCTCCATACATATCATCACTGGAAGCGATGGCATTCGCACTATAACTGCCGGTGAAATCGCCGCAATCTGCGAATACGCCAAACCGGGTGTCTGCTAATTGACCGTCCAAACAAGATGAAATGGTGACCGTACCATTAACATCCGGGGTGAAAAGAAACCATTGATCTGCACCGGATCCATCGTTGGAGCCTTCGAATGCAGGTATGGGGTCTTCGCAGGTATCACCGGTTGGTTCGCCATCCGTCGTGTATGGAATCGAAAATGGTGTACTTTCAGAATAGCTAAAACTACCGCCGGTGACGATGACGTCGGCGCCTGTAGACAAGGTGTAGTAACCTTCGCCATATGCGCAACAAATCCCGTCGCCGTATAAATCATAGATGTTGAATATATAATTGCCATCGTCAAGGCAGAATGTCCCGGCGTAATCCGTAAATCCTGCATATGATCCGCCTGAATAGAGTATAGTACCAAGATCATCAGTTAAATCCCAGGAGGTTTCATCTGGGTAGCCATCGAATAAAATATACAGGTCAACATCGGTGCATGTGAACTGCTGGGTCATGTCAATGGTGTAACTTCCGCAATCGCCGCCATATCCGTCAACTATGATATAATAGGTGCCGGCTGCCAGAACGAGGTTTGTCAGTTCTGACACAAAACCGGGGCAGGAATCGTCGTTACAGCCCACCTGATTCATCTGGTCATCAAAAACATAAAGCTTAGTATCATATAAACTGCCGGTGCAGAGAGAAATGTCATACGTCCCTCCGCCGGTGGTAAATTGATATACGACGTCCGGGGATGTGCTCCCGGAATAAGGACAAACCGCATCATAGTCATTCGTGTATCCGCAGGTCGTGCCGGTATCCGAAAAAGGCAGTGAATCAATGATTGTCGCATCGGCTACCGTATCGCCTCCCTGGCGCGGTACAGGATATAATGAGGGATCGTAGTTTAGGTTCGTTTCAATTTTGGATTCATCCACCTGGTTGACGGACACCCCCGGCGTACCGGCTCCTTCCAGAAGTTCAGGATGGGATTGATAAAATTCGAGTTTTGTTTGAATTTTAGTTTCATTAATTGAATTATAATATTCAATTTTTTCCTGAATCCTTTGCTCAATTAACGAATTGTAATAATCAGTTTTAACCTGATTATATTCCACCGAACCCGGCTCAATATTCTGCAACAATAATAATAATTCATTTTCGGGGACATTTTGAGCGAGTTGTTGGTAGTATTCTGTTTTTATTTGATTATATTCAGGGGAGTCTTGTTTGAGGTTTTTAAGTTGGTTCAGCAGGTCTGCTTCAGAAGCAAAGACCATACTACACCAGGAAAGACCGAGAATAAAAATCAAACTGTACAAGTTTTTTCTCATGTGTATCTCCATTGTTTGATGATTGATTTCAAAATGTGGTTTTGGATTTTTTTTATATTATCAATATTTCGATTAATAATTATATGTGATAAAATCTAAATAAATCCACACCGTACTTCCGCGTGAATATACTTTAATTATTCGATAACAGGCATCAATTTTTTTTTTAAAATGTTAACAAATTTGTACAGAACACCTCCTTTATGGTTGAAAAATAAACAGTTCCGCCTGATCCGAATTCGTTTTTTAATTAAACGAAAGGACCCGGTTAAAAAGAGTCGGCTATGAATTTAATTCTTCCCCGGGAGCAAGTCCAAAATGTTTTCTTAATCCATAGGTACAGAGGTAAAAAAACGGGGTATCGGTGAGTGCGACGATAACCTTGAAGAAAAATCCATTCAGCAGAAGCGCCGGGAACCGTTCCCACCCGATAACGCCGAATACACACAGGAGCAGGAGCACAGCAGAAGTATCCACCAGTTGGGAGACGATGGTGGATCCGTTATTTCTGATCCAGAGATGTCTGCCATGGGTCAGTTTTTTCCAGAAATGGAAAATCCGGATGTCAATAAACTGTGCAGCGAGGTAAGCGACCATCGAGGCAAAAATTGCCGGACCGAACAATCCAAAAACCGTATGGAACATTTCTCCCCCAACCGGTGACCAAGACGTGGCCGTCGTATAATCTGCCAATAATACGACCCCCATGATGAACATACTGGCGACGAATCCGCTCACGACGATCTGATCTGCTTTTTTTCGTCCGTAAATCTCAGATACGATATCGGTCACTAAAAACGTTACGGGATAGGGCAGTATCCCCACCGAGATTTCGAATGTGTAATTTCCGATCAGCGGAAGCCAGACCGTCCACAGAAAGAATTTTTGAAAAATAAGGTTGGATGCCACCAATGCAGCGATGAAAATACCACTCAGGATCAGGTACAGTCTATCGGGATGTATCTTCGGATCTTTAAACATTTTTTTCCTTTTTTTATGGTGAAATGAACAATAAATATTACCCGTTAGGAACTGCATCGTGCCACCCTATTTTCGGAGGGCTGGTGAACGCTGAAGAATTATAGTCCTTTTTGCCGGCCACCGGGGGATGAAAAAAAACGGATAGAGACTGAATGCCGGGATATTATACATTTCTTTGAAAGTTATTTTTTTCCGGTACAATTTGGATTTTTTTCCCTTAGACGGACGGCCTAAATTTGGGCAGGAATTCGTCATGAAAAACATCTATTGCGACATCTCTGCCACCACCCCGCTGTCCCCTGAAGTGGACGATTTTATATCCAAAATTCAGCGAACGGTGTTCGGGAATCCATCCAGTATTCACCGGTTTGGTCAGGCGTCTAAAGCGGTGATCGAAAACGCCCGACGTCAGGTTTCTGATGCGATCCATTGTTCACCCGGCGAGATATATTTCACCGGCTGTGGGTCAGAGTCTGACAATCTTGTGCTCCACGGAATTCCCGGACCCGGTGACCACCTGATCATATCGACCTACGAACACCCCGCTGTTAAAAAGCCGGCAGCCGTTCTGGAATCCGCTGGGACAATCGTGACCCGGATACCCCCGGGAACGGACGGCAGAATTAACCCGGCAGCCGTTGAAAAGGCGATCCGTCCGGAAACGAAACTGGTATCGATCATGATGGTGAATAATGAAATCGGGTCGGTAAATGATGTTGCGGCGATCGGGGAAATCTGCAAAGCGAAGCATATCCTGTTTCATACGGACGGCGTGCAGGCGCTGGGGAAAATTCCCATTGATCTTCAGGTTTTGCCTATTGACTTTTTAAGTATGTCTGCGCATAAGGTGTACGGACCAAAAGGCGTTGGCGCACTGTTTATACGCCGGGGCGTGTCGATCCCGCCCCTGATGCAGGGTGGCGGACAGGAAAAGAATCTCCGTCCCGGAACTGAAAATATCCCGGGGATCGCCGGATTTGGTCTTGCCGCAAAATTAGCGGCAGAATCGCTCAACGTCACATCGACTCACCTTAAAAATATCACAGACCGGTTTCTCGCAGCGATATCCCATCGAAAAATTCAGTATTTCATCAACGGATCTCATCAGGTGCCCGGCGTTTTGAATATTTATTTTCCCGGGATTGATGCCCAGTCTCTCGTGATCCGGATGGATATGGCGGGGATAGCGATATCCGCCGGTTCTGCCTGTTCATCCGGGACAACCAAACCCGCGGGCGCATTACTGGATATGGGGCTTGATCGGGACAGAGCGTCCGCCAGCGTCCGAATTTCTTTCGGGAAATATCATACTATCGCAGATATGGAATCTGTCGCCGAAGCATTGGAAAATATCGTTCTGCCGTTGCAAAAGGAAATCTTCTCTTGAAGACGAAGGTTATGGTTGCCATGTCCGGCGGTGTGGATAGTTCCGTTGCCCTTCTGAAAGTATTAGAGTCGGGATACGAAGCCTTTGGGGTGACGATGAAATTATGGGATTATCAGACGTCCGGTGGCAATGTCTCGCGGGAAAACAGTTGTTGCTCTGTAGACGAGATCAATGGCGCAAAACTGGTATGCGATCGGATGGACGTCCCCCACTATACCATCGATTTTTCGAAAGTGTTCAGAGAGAAAGTGATGGATAATTTTGCCGGCGAGTATCTGGCGGGAAGGACACCGAATCCCTGTATCCGGTGCAATTCGTTTGTGAAATGGGATGCATTTATTCAACAGGCGGATATCCTGGGAGCCGATCTCATCGCTACCGGTCATTACGCCAGAGTGGAATTACGGGATGACGTCCCGGTTTTGAAAAAAGGTCTGGATCCGGTAAAAGATCAGGCGTATGTATTATGGGGGATTCCCAGGCACACGATGACCCGCACCCTGCTGCCATTGGGAAATTTGACCAAACCACAGGTCAGGCAGATCGCCGCCGATAATCGCCTTGCCACGGCAACAACACCAGAAAGTATGGAAATTTGTTTTATCCCGGATAATAATTATATGCGATTTCTCCGGGAATTCGTCCCGGATAAGGTCAATGCCATCGGTCATGGAAACATCATCGAAGACCATCAGGTGGTGGGAACTCATTCAGGATATGCGGGATATACCGTTGGTCAGCGCAAAGGGTTGGGATTATCCAACCCCGAACCCCGGTATGTTCAAAAGATCGACCCGGAAACCAACACGGTTTTTGTGTCGAAAAAAAACGCGCTGCTAACCTTCGGATGCAATATATCATCGGTGAACTGGCTTGTAGATCCACCGGATTTCCCTCATCGTGTTCAGGCTCAGATCCGGTATAACAGTCAGCCGGTAACGGCTGATCTCGCTCCAGGGTCAACGGGCGAATTGCAGGCGCAATTTTCAGAACCTCAGCCGGCCGTTACGCCGGGGCAGTCCATTGTGTTTTACGATCAACATGAGACGGACATCGTTTTAGGCGGAGGCATCATTGAGATATAATTCCCGAATACCCTTAGCAGTTGTCATCATGGCGGCAGGTAAGGGTACCCGGATGAAATCCGATCTGCCAAAAGTTCTCCACACCATTGGCGGAATTCCCATGGTAACCCACATTGTCCGGCTTGCCCGACGGATCGGCGCTGAAAAAATTATCGTCATTGTGGGATACCGCCACGAATTGGTGGAAATATCCCTCGCCAGTGAGCCGGTAGAGTTCGTTCTTCAGGCTGAACAACTGGGCACCGGTCACGCCGTCGCACAGGCAGAAGATGCATTGGCCGGTTTTCAGGGGGATGTGCTCATATTATCCGGCGATGTTCCTTTACTGAGTGCAGAGACCCTCCATTCCCTGATCAATAACCATCGGAATTCCGGCGCCCTGGCCACCATCCTCACCGCAGAGTTGGACGATCCCACCGGATACGGCAGGGTCATCCGTGATCCCATCGGGAATTTGCAATATTTCGTTGAGGACAAAGATGCCACTGAATCCGAAAAACAGGTACACGAAATCAATTCAGGTATCTATGTGTTCGGATCCAAAACTCTTTTTAAATTTTTACCAAAGTTGCAGAACAAAAACGTCCAGAGTGAGTATTATCTGCCGGATGTTTTGCCGATGATATTATCCGTTAAAGGCAAAGTATCTCTTGAAAAATCCAAAAATTATGCGGAAATTTTAGGTGTGAATACAACAGAACAATTAGAGGAACTCAATAAAAATGTCAACACTTAATATTTTATCCAGGCTTACCTTTACCCTGATTTTGGCAGCTTCGTTCCAGTTTACCCAGGGACAATCTACCCGGATCCCGCCCATCGATTCAGGGTACCCAGGCGGTACATTATCAAATTCATTCCTCAGCTCCAACCGGCTACAGTTTAAGCAGGGACTGACGTTTACCACTTCATCGGGCCGCGGTATCTCATCCAGTGCAGGGATTTATTCCAACTCCATGACATATCAGGTATCTGATAAACTTCAGATCAACACCGGATTTAACCTGGTCTCACCTATGAATAACGGTATAGTCCAAAACCAAAAGCCGGCAGTTGACTTTAATATTGGTATCGATTATAAGCCCTATGATAATTTAAATTTCAAACTGGAATTTATAAAAGTAAACAGCGAAAATCTGTATCTCTACCACCGGATGGGAAATTTTTAATCCTCCCTGCCCGGACACATATTTAAAATGGCCCCCGTAAAACCCAAAAAAAAGCGCAGATCTACCAAAAGACATACCCCGTTTAATTATAAATATTTTTTCTCTAACGTAGTTATTGCCGGTATGTTTTTGATCGTTGCAGGTTTTATCTGGTCGTTTATGTCAAATCAAAGTACGGAAGGAAAATATTCCTTCGACCGGAATGTCAGTCTCCCCGATTTGATGGTTGTTTCATCCTACGAAAAAACGACCGGGCACCGGATTAATGTAGAAGTATTGAACGGGTGCGCAGTCCCTAAACTGGCTTCACTGTATCGGGATTATCTCAGAGCGGAAGGAATAGATGTGTATAAATCCGGGAATGCCGACCGGTCTGACTACGCCACGACAGTGATCATTCAGCGGCAGGTGGCTCCCGCGATCTCCGCCCAATTAGGAGAAATTATGGGGATATCTCCTGATAATATCCTGAATGAAACCCAGGGAGATCCGGTATTGGATGCAACGATCATTCTCGGTCGTGATTATGACAGATTGACTTCATTTCGAAAGGCGTTAACATACAAGACACCCTGATCACATCGTCTAAAATCCCAACGACCGGTCCCCGCTGTCAACGATTATCAAATTTCGGTTACCCAATGACACATTACGCCGAATAGTTCATTCATTGTTCTGCCGGGATGATATGATCTCATTACCTTTTAACACAACAGTCACTTTGATCTAATACAGGAAAATTGATGCCAGGAAAAAAGAAGGAAGCCACAGAAGTCATTGCGCATAAGGTCAGTGACCTGATGCTGGCAAAAAAAGCCAGAAATATTCGGATTCTGGATGTGAGAAGCGTCACCCCAATGACGGAGTTTTTTATAAATTGTACCTCTGATTCACATCCACAAACAAAAGCGATCTCCGATCATATTGAAGATGAACTGCGGAAAGACGGCGTTAAACCCTGGCATATAGAAGGGATCGAAAACCGGGAATGGATCCTCATGGACTATGTGAATATCATCGTCAATATTTTCAGCCAAAAAAGCCGGGAATATTATCAACTGGAGCGATTATGGGGCGATGCGGTCATCACTGAAATAGCGGATGAGGACACCGTATGATTTCCAGGGTAGAAGCCAGCGTTACCGATGCGCTTCTCCGACTTCATTATCCCGCCGTCAACTTTTTAATCCAGATTCCCGCAAACCCGGAGTTGGGTGATTTTGCCACCAATGCAGCGCTGCTTCTTGCCCGAATACTCAATCGCTCCCCCATGGATATCGCCCGAAAAATCGCCGATACGATCGTTGCAAATGATGATGGCTTTTACGATTCTGTTGAGTCTGCTCTGCCTGGATTTATCAATTTTAAAATTAATCAACACCAAATTTATCAGGGATTGAGAACCATTCTGCACATGTGCGCTGATTTCGGCAGAGGGCACATCGGAACCGGAAAAAAGGCATTGGTGGAGTTTGTCAGCGCAAATCCCACCGGACCTCTGACCGTGGCGCATGGCCGTGGCGCCGTATTGGGAGACTGCATCAGCAGCATTCTGGAATGGAACGGATATCAGGTCGAAAGAGAATATTATTTCAATAATGCGGGACGTCAAATGAAGATCCTGGGGGAATCCGTCTATTATCGGTACCGGGAATTATGCGGTGAAGAGATCGAATTCCCGGAAGACTATTACCAGGGTGAGTACATTTCAGACATCGCCGCACACATATTTTCTGAAGTGGGTAATTCCCTGGCGGAGCAGCCGGAAAATCCCATTTTCAGAGAAAAAGCAGAAGACGTCATTTTTCAGGATATACGACAAACGCTGGAAAGCATTCATCTTGTATTTGACCGGTTTTTTAACGAGAAATCTCTCTACGATTCCGGTAGTATCCAAACTGTGATCGAGGGTTTAAAACAGGGTAACCTGATCTATGACTGCGATGGCGCCACCTGGTTTAAAGGCACATCTGTAGGGCGGGATACGGATAAAGTGCTGATAAAAAGTACAGGCGAACCGACCTATCGTCTACCGGATATCGCCTATCATAAGGATAAATTCGACCGCGGCTTCGACCGGATGATCGATGTTTTCGGTGCCGACCATGCAGATACCTATCCCGATGTGCTGGCGGCGTTACGGGTTTTGGGCTGCGATCTTGATAAAATTCAGGTCGTAATCCATCAGTTCGTCACGATCGTTCAGGAGGGTGAACAAGTGAAAATGTCCACCCGTAAAGCCAACTATATCTCGCTGGATGATCTCATTTCGCAGGTCGGTCCCGATGTGGTTAGATACTTCTTTATCATGCGAGGAACGAGTACCCACCTGAACTTTGATCTGAAACTAGCCACTGACCGTTCCGATGATAATCCGGTATTTTATCTACAATATGCGCATGCCCGGGTGTGCAATATTTTGTTACGGGCAAATGCGTTTGATTTATCGGTCGATCCCGGTGCAGATCTGGAAGTCCTGACGGAAGATATCGAACTGCAGATGATCCGCAAATTGCTGGAATTCCCCCAGGTGGTGGAACGGGCAAATATCCATCTGGAACCCCAGGTAATTTCCAATTATCTTCAGGACATGGCCGGAATATTTCACCGTTTTTACGCACATCACCGGGTCATTTCTGATGATAAAAAGCGGACAGCAGCCCGGCTGGTTCTCACAGAAGCATTCAGGATTGTTATGGGGAACGGTCTTTCTTTGCTGGGCATCACCGCACCGGAGCGGATGTAATGGACCTTCCCGTCAGTTTATCCCCATCGCTCAAATTTTTTGTCGTCTCCTTTTTATCGCTGCTGACTTTGGTAAATCCCATTGGCTTGACCCCGGTCTATATTTCCCTGATGGAGCACATTCCCAAAATCTACCGGTTAAGAATTTTGATCAGAGCCGTCGTAACCGCAACATCGATCCTTATTCTGTTCATGCTTCTCGGGGGACTGATATTTTCATTTTTCGGGGTCACGATCAATGCGTTCAGAATTGTCGGTGGAATTCTGTTTTTCAAGATGGGAATGGATATGCTGGAAGCGAAAATATCCCGGACAAAGTCCACACCCCGGGAAACGGAAGAAGCGCTCCAAAAGAATGAAATTGCCTATACCCCTATCGGCACGCCGCTCATTGCCGGTCCCGGAGCCATTACTTCGGTGATGATCCTGTCATCAGAAACTGCGCAATATACTGATCGGTTTATCCTGCTTGGGGCGATATTCGCCGTCATGATCATTACCTTTATCATATTTCAGGCATCCGAATTATTCACCCGGAAATTCGGCACGACCGGACTGCGGGTCCTGCAGCGGATCATGGGGCTTATCCTCATGGTGATAGCGGTACAATTTGTGGTGAATGGGCTGACCCCTATCGTCACCGGCTGGCTGACGACGGCACTTCAACCCCCCGGAACATAGCATATAATTAATCACTCACTCAACTATGGAGTAAGCACATCCAATGAAAACCATTATGACAAAATTGATCGTCCTATCCGCATTCAGCATGGCTTTTTCACAGGGAACCTGGGTCTGGACCGGTCGGGTTCATTCTGAACTGAAATGGCATCAAATCCCGACGGAACACTTCAATATTTTCTATCATACTGAAATCGAAGATATTGCAAAAAAAGGCGCTGGAATCTGCGAACAGGCATATCCGGTTTTACGGGAACAAATGGGGCTTGAAAAAATGCCCGTGATTGATGTGATATTCACTTCGGAAGATGAGATCATGAATGGCTATGCCCTGTGGACAAACCAAACCTTTATCTGGGTGGACCAAAATGATGCGGCGATATGGCTGGAAGATGAAAAATGGCTGACTCAGGTCCTTACCCATGAGCTGCAGCATATCTTTTTCTTTAACACCATCAAAACCTGGATGCCGGAACCGTTCAGTTTCGCATTTGCCGGCGTGCCGGGATGGGTGGTTGAGGGACTCGCAGAATATTATACCGAAAAATGGCGACCGTTCCGCGCGGATTTATCTCATAAGTATCATGTGTACAAAAACAAAACCTCGAAAATGGATCCGCATCATGACGGCTATTCCAAATGTCTGTTGCTGGCGGATAAATTCGGTGACTCGACCATCGTAAACATCCTGCACCACCGGAATAAAATGGGCATGTTTGATTTTAGAAAAGCCTTTAAAAAATATACCCACATGTCTGTAACCCAGTTCAATGAAGAATGGCGTCAGGTGATGAACACCTATTATTATGGGTATCGTGCTCAGAAAGAATCCATTGAGGATATCGGTGTGACAGCTACACTTCCGGTAAAACAGGTCGGTTCATTTCTGTTTTCGCCGGACAGTCTCCATATTGCCGTCATCGGTCAGGATTCGGATGATCAGTTGGATAATTCACTTTTAATTGTGGAAATGGATACCACCCGTCATAAGGTAAAACCATGCAAACTCTCAAAATGGATCTCCAAATCTGATAAAAAAGAGGATCAATCCGGAGAAAAGAAACGTCACAAACCTGAATTTCAGAAAAAAGAAATTGACTACGGTCAGCTTCATCCGGCTATGAGTTGGTCTCAGGATGGTCAAAAGTTATTATATGCAAAATACCGATACGGTTCACACGGGTCCATGCTCTATGATATTCGGCTATATGATTCTGAATCCGGCAAACAGAAATGGCTCACATCCGACCGCCGCGCGTCCTATCCTATCTGGGATGAAAGCGGTGACAATATTATGTATGTGGCACATAAAAATGGAAATTCAAATCTGTTTCGCTTGAATTTGCTAACAAAGGAGGAGTCCCCCGTAACCCGGTTTTTGGGAGACACACAAATCCTCTACCCTCAATTATCACCGGACGGCATGCAGATCGCCTTTGCGGTTGCATATCCCGGCGGTAACTGTGATATCGATATATTGGATATATCTTCGTCTGTAATCAGAACCATCACTTCGAACCCTGAAGCGGATTATATTCCCATATGGCATCCGGACGGTAAGAAGATCACATTTACTTCTCATAAGGGGTCTACGCCAAATCTGCATACTATAGATCTGATCAGCGGAGAAGATTCCCGGTCCACCGACGTCGCTGAAGCAGTTTGGGGAGTGCAATGGTCACCCAAAGGAAATACGATCCTTGCGAAATCGTTAAATACGGCTGATTCGGTCCGGGTTAGTCAGATTGATCCGTCGAGAACGGTCACAACATCGTCACTGAATATTCGTGACTCATATTTGAGTTGGCGGACAAAACGTCCGGATGTGCCGATTAGCGGAATTGATCCTTCAAAGATACCCGATACGGGTATCCCCCGAGATTACCGTTTTTATCATCATTTCAAACATATGACTTCATTCGTCCTGCCTGTGGATGTTTTACTGGGTGGAACGGTGTGGACGGATGCCTTGGGGAAACATATCCTTCAGCTCATGGGAGGCACGACATGGGATGGGGATTATCCCTTTGTACTCGCCGAATATATTAATGCTCAACAGGGCCCGTTGTGGGGAGTGAATTATTTTTATAATGTGAACTGGTCTTTCCGGTTTTACGACGGGAGTTCCAGTGGATTGTTTGAAAAATATGACGGGATCAATTTTTGGGTTTCCCATCCGATCAATTTTGGGAATTCCATGGCTTCAAATCATATGATTACCGCAGCGATCGCCATGCATCAGCGACGGGTTGTTGATGTGACCGATGACAACAACATCTCTCACATTTTCACCGGACTTCCCGCCCCTGAAGAGGGACGAGAAGGAATTTTGACGGTAAATTATCAGTGGGTAAACCGTCGTCCGGACAAACGAAATATTGCACTGCCCAGACAGGGATGGGGATTGAACCTGAACGCAAAAGTTACCTCTGCAAATTGGGTTGGAGATTTTACCTATCAGCGGTATACTGCAGATTCATTTACAAATCTGTCTGCCGGTCCGGGTACGTTATTTTTCCGTTTGAAAGGGGAATTACTCAATGGGAATGCCCCGGATCAGGATTATATTGGTTTTTCAGATGATATCACCATTTATGGCGCCGGAAATTTAGGGACATTCGGTCTGCCGGAAAATATTAATCCCCGGGGCTGGGATGGATATTTACTGGGAGACAAAATGATTTTCGGATCTGCTGAATACCGGATCCCCATTTTTCCATCCCTTCCCATCGAAGTTTTCGGTATTAAATTGGGGCAGATAACCGCCGCAGCGATATCGGATTTTGGGAATGTTTGGGGGCAATCCGACGCTCCATCCATCGACTGGATCACCACTGCAGGATATGAAATGAAATTCGGGATACAATTTGGCGGAGCCCCAATACTTTTCATCGGCGTGGGTTCCGCTCAGCTCGTTGAAGATTGGAAAAATGATGAGAAGCCCGGTTCCTATGTTCGGTTTTCGTTGATCAATCCGTTTTAGAATTCAAATTTGGCTAATAATAGTAGGTTTTAAAATATTTTTGGATTGGATCCGGAACGGCTCGCCTGAATAAGCGAGTCGGTTGGTGGAGGCGGGCGGAATTGAACCGCCGTCCGAATGTGCCGCGGAGCGATGTCTACATGTTTAGGTCATTTAAATTTCTCACTTATCCTTGATTAATGACCCACCGCCGGATAAGCCAGTCTGATAGTTCTTATCCCATTCATTCAGACGGAAAATGGGACCAGCCTGTAAAATATGACACCTTATTAGCAGATCACAGGCGAACCCGCCATAAGATGGCTGTCGTTAATTAAGCGGCAGCGAGATAGCCGTAATCGGCACTTATTGTTTTTCCAGGATGATTTAGGAGGTCACCCAGAATCCTCCACATGCAATCGAACGTTAAACAAACCCGTCGAAACCAGACGCCCCCATGTCAAAAATCTGTCTGTAATTTACATCAATTCATGAATTTGATGATAAATTTTTCAACTTGTTGTTCATTCTAAGATTGGTTTACATTTTTTGAATGACCTAAAATTACAGGCTATTTTGGAATATCATTTTTCAAGTTTGCGCCATTAGCTCAGTTGGTAGAGCAGCGGACTCTTAATCCGTCGGTCCAGGGTTCGAATCCCTGATGGCGTACGGATTATCAATTTTATCTCTCCTTGCTTTTGATATCGCAGATACGTGACCCAGTAGCTCAGCCGGTAGAGCAACGGCCTTTTAAGCCGGTGGTCGCGGGTTCGATTCCCGCCTGGGTCACAACACCCTTTATTCTTACTCATATGTGGACAGTTTAC
>CAYPCW010000046.1:0-19186 GCA_964409335.1 uncultured bacterium | reverse complement strand
CGTCCGTCGGAATGGGTCACGACGTTGGCATTAAAATTCACATCAACCTCGGTGGCACCAAGGACGACCATATCGACCATTGACGCAAAATTGCCTTTACCATGCCAGTTATAGGAGGTAAATGGGGATGTATTAACATGCCGTGGATTTTCCCTCATCGAACGGACACCCTCAAGATCGAATGTCTGTCCGTCAAGAATGTAATCCGTCAGCCCTTCTTCCAGCATTTCAACGAGATATTTGGTGGATCCACCCCGGATAAACCGGGCTTTTACGCCGGCATCTTTCATCATCTCCTTCAGATAGATGGCAAAGGCAAGTGCGGTTCCGCCTGCGCCCGCCTGAAAACTGAATCCGTCTTTCATTATCCCGGCGGACTGAACAAATTTTGCTGTGAGTTCTGCAATGTGGAGCCGATCTGGAGACCGGGTCAATTCCGTCGTTCCGGAGATGATATTTTCCGGGTTGCCGATTTTATCCAATACAACCACATAATCCACGTAATTCCCCTGAATTTGCCACGGAATACACGGGAAGGGGACTAAATTATCGGTTACCACGATCACATGATCAGCATACATAGCATCGGCAAGCCCAAACCCGAGCAGTCCGCATGCCGAGGGTCCCCGATCGCCGGTAGCGTTACCGAATGCGTCTGCGGTGGGTGCTGCCAGAATTGCGATATCAATATGGACCTCACCATCCTGGATCGCCTGCCACCTGCCTCCGTGACTTCGCAGGACAGCCAACCCCTTCATCTTTCCCCGGGACGCATAGTCACCCAGTGGTCCGTTCAGGGATCCTTCAATGTGACTGATCACCCCATTTTCCATATGCCGGATCATGGGTTCATGGCAGGGAAAAGCTGCAGATGGGAACCACCGTAAATCCTTCACTCCCAGTTCAGCGGCAATATCAAATACGTGGTTCATGATCAAATCGCCATTTCGAAAATGATGATGGGAAGAAATGGTCATACCGCTTTTGAGTCCGCATCGGATCAATGCAGATTTGAGTGAATCCGCAATTTTATTTCCATCGGCAGGATAATTCCCACAACTCCTAATGGGTGGGGCGGAGATTCTCCCTTCCGGAAAATATGCGTTAATCCCTCTAAAGGGGACGGATTTCACTCCGTTTACTCTTTCCGGTACCATCCGTCCCGCGGCATTTTTAATCATATTGATTTCCACTTTTTATGGGATAATTTATATTATATATCATGTGATTGCGATTTCCAGTTTTCTGATAATTTACCCGCGTCAACGGCTAATTTGATGGTTGTTTCTGCACGTTTAACGACGGGTGGATCAATCATTTTACTTCCCAATGAAACCACGCCCAATCCTTTTTGTTGTGCATCATCAAATGCGGTTATAATCCGTTTGGCTTTTTCGATTTCCTCAGGTGACGGAGCAAACGCATCATGGATCAGCCGGATCTGCCGGGGATGAATACATCCTTTTCCATCGAATCCCAGAGATTTCGCCTCGGCAACCGATTGCCGCAGACCGGTCTCATCACCGACGTCTGAAAATACAGTGTCAATCGCCTGAATACCCGCCGCCCGTGCCGCGTTTACCAGCGCACATCTGGCGTAAAATGATTCCAACCCCTCAATCGTTCTGGGGGTTCCGATATCCGCGGTATAATCTTCCAAACCTATTGCCAGAGCGACCGTATTCGGGCTGATATCTGCAATCGACATTGCATTCATAATTCCCCGGGCGCTTTCAAGGATGGGCATGAGGTACACCGGTTGTTCTCTGCCGTATTCGCGCATCACATCGGCGATTTTCCGGTCTACCTGTACCAATTGTTCCGGGTATTCGACCTTTGGGACTAATATCAAATGGACAGGTTGGGGAATAACCTCCTCAAGATCGGTCAGTCCTAATTCCCCCTGATTGATACGAACCATTCGCTCAGCACCAAAAAAATTCAGAACCCTAAGGGCATTTCGGACAATCAAACGGGCTGCTGCTTTTTCGGGTAACGCCACCGAATCTTCTAAATCCAGGATAATGGCGTCCGGTTTATGAATTCCCGCATTCAACATGAGTTTGGGTTGATTCCCGGGGATATACAACCGGCTTCGTCGAAACCGGTTGCGGGATGAAGGATTTAAACAATGGGGTTGGATGTCCGGTAACACCCGGTGTGTAGTATCCGGGTGTGCTTGCCGGATCACAGATTCAATTCTGGCCTGAATGACAAAGGGCAGCGCTCCGTAATCTCTGATAGACAGATGTCCGGTGTGGATATTCAGCTGATGACATGCCTCCAACGCCAATTGGCGGATGGACTGCCCGTACATGGACTGTACTTTCGAACGAATATCAACTTCAAGTGGAGATTCTTTCGGATCATAGGATATACAACAGTCAGATGGAGTATCAACCATCCCGGATACAAAAGTGTTCATCATTTCCCTTAAATGGCGGAAGCCGGTTTTCAGGCTGCCGGTTAACGGATTAAAAAAAGTTCAAAACGAACGTGTAAATTTGCACAGAATTAAAACTATCCGTCCAATAGCTTTTGACGGTTACAAAAAAGGGAATGAAATCATCATCCCCTTTTGTTAATAAAAAAAGTGCATGTATTCAGGTCTAATGTGCTTCTTTTATTGTTGAGTATTTAAATGGCAAATAAACAGGACACCATTTAAACAGCCCTGTTAATAATGGAATGAATCCGATATTTGCCCATACGCAATACTCGCCGTCGAATGCATAATAGTTTATCCAGTTTGCGGCGAGGATCACAATGCCAACCGAAATTCTTATAACCCCATCGGTTTTACTAACATTACACTTCATAATACGCCTCTCTAATAATATGAGTCTAATTTATGACACTGGTTCACTATTCTTTAACCATTATTTAAGCAGTTAAATACCGGAATAAGTCTCATACCTTTTCAAACCACATAAGAATGCCGATCACGACAAAACTGATTGCTGCGATTTTTTCTATAATCTCACCCGGCAGCCGGGCATTCAGCCACTCACCCACGAGTACCGCCAATCCGGTGAGGACTGCAAACGCGATCATCGCCCCCATGAAAATCCCGAGACCGGATATCCCCTTCGCTTTCATGGCAAGGATTGCCAATTGTGTTTTATCTCCCAGTTCTGCGATAAAAATCGTCCCAAATGCCAACCATACCGCTTTCATTGTTTCACCTCCGTTGAATAATCAAAATTAAATGCACGTATAAATTTACGTTTGTACCATGAACTGGTGGAAGAATATGATCATAAATATTGGATAAGAATAAATGAAATTCATATAGGTAATCTAAAAACACCCGGTCCCCTTCTTCCCTGGCGCCGACTGCCCGGATATCACCGTTGAATGATATTTTTATTACCACTTATCTTAGTGTGAAATTTAAATTTATACGTTGTTATATGATCGTAAACCCGGCAGATCCCACAATACCTTCGACGTTCATCCGGATTGTCTTTATGGCGGATACCCATCTGGGTTTCGACTACCCCATTCACCCCCGTGTAGAGAGACGGCGACGAGGGAAGGATTTCTTCATGAATTTTCAGAGAATCCTGGATTTCTCGATGGATCGCCATGTGGATGCGGTGATTCACGGCGGAGATTTATTTTTTCGTGCCAAAATACCCGTAGTTATCGTGGATAAAGTCTATAATCAACTCCGCAAGTTTACCCGCGCCCGTATCCCCATCTTGCTGTTGCCGGGAAATCACGAATATTCACGATTACCTGCACCCCATCGGATTGACTTACCGGGAATCTATTTATTTGAATCACCCACCTGTTTTCAACTTCAGGTCCGTGGGATACGAATTGCCATCGGTGGATTTCCCTTTCATAGAAAAAATATACGGGGACATTTTCCTGAACTGGTAAATCAAACCGGTATACTGAAATCGCAGGGAGATATCCGTTTATTAGTAATCCATCAGGCCATAGAAGGTGCACAGGTAGGAAAATCAAACTACACATTCCGGTCCGGGGATGATGTGGTTTCCGGTAAGGATATTCCCACCGGAATTCATGCGGTATTGTCAGGACACATCCACCGGCACCAGATCTTAAATTTTCACCCTCGTCAAAAACCACTGCCCGTTCTGGTTATTTATAGCGGATCTATCGAACGGACATCCTTTGCAGAGCGCGAAGAAGATAAAGGATTTTATCTTTTAGAATTTACAAAGGAAAATTTCAGATGGGGTTTATCTAAAACCGAATTTCACGCTTTACCGGTGCGACCCATGGTAGTGCTTGTGTTAGACGTAAACCGGATCACACCGGAAAATATTGATGATGTCCTTAAAAAAATGATCAGGAAGACGGACATTCATGCCATCGTCCGGTTAACCTGCAACCGCCCACCGGAACCCTGGGTGATTGAAAAACTGAAAACATCCTATATACGTTCTGTGTCTCCTGTTTCCATGAACCTGTCGCTGGATCACACCTTTTATCCGCAGGGTAAATATTCCGTAAATTCAAAAGGATCATCTTCTTCGAAACAGGTTCGGCTGGCATTGGACTAACCCTCCGGTTTTCCTGATTTCCCGGTCCATGACGGGGAAAATTAATAAGCCGAATCATCTGCAGTCTTTATATTTCATCCGCACAGACAATATGACTGTGATTTTTATTGGGGGATTTTAATGTGTCTCATGATATTTTCAAATAAATATTCTCTCTTTATGGGTTTAATCATATAATCGTTACAACCCGCCGCTAAAGCCATTGTTTTTTGAGAATCCTGTGCATGGGCAGTCGTGGCAATTACAGGGATGTTCTTCCATTTTTCATGATTTCGGATACCCTTTAACAAATCAATCCCATTCTCGTCCCCCTCGATGGAAATATCCAGAAGGATGATATCTACTACATGATGGTTTAACTGCTCTATTGCATGTTGCCCTGATTTAGCAAAATATAATTCAAATTTTTCTCTAAGGTAATATTCCATCAGTAATTGGGAGTCATAGTCATCCTACAAAAACAGATAACAGGATCACCACAATCAGGCTAAGGTGCGGGCTGATCAGCCCCTGGTTGAAAAAGCCCAAAGTGAATCCCAACCGTGCAACCAGTTCCGCACCCAGTGAAATGATGACAATCCCTGGGATAAGAACTCTTAATATTTTCCTTGTTTTGCTATCTTTTAGGATATAGGTCATAAAACCTGTTTCAGACCGGGCAATAAAATCTCATTAGAGATCAGGATAAAGGCAATGGCGGTCTGATTGGCCATATGAGTAGAGTTCCCGATTCCGAGGAATTCTTAGGCCTGATAGATATGACCTATGATAGCAATAAATCCAATAATTCCAGCTATGACCGAAAAAATTTGGCTTATGGTTAACATATTAAAGAGTTTATTATTTATCAATAGAAGACTGATTCCGATCAATAGAAAATTTAAGGCTGTATTTATTGACATCCTGCCGGGATAGACGGTCCCCATGGCTTGACACTCATCTTGAATGATAAGTTGATCAATTCCAGGGTTGGTACCTGCGAGATATTCAATGATGGATAGAAAACCGATCAAAGTAACCAGGGATGCGAGGAGATATCCGGCAAATTCTTTAACCGATGATGATCTGTCTTTAAGTAAGAATAAAGACAGACCACTGAACACAAAACCCAGTGCAGTATTCACTTTCACTGTTACCTATCCCCAGGTGAATTCTTCTGAGGATATCAATTTCAAATAGCCATCCGAAGAATACAACAAACCCAAATATTGCTACTATAATACTTAATATTGTTGCAATTTTATCGGCATTCTGTACCCCGGTTTCAAAATTGGAAATGTGCTTTGTTTCCCTTTTGATCATGTCGTACTCATCCTGTATTTTTTTAACACCATACCCTTGATGCCATAAACATTTGTCCCCTACGGGAACCGGCGGATGATTTAATTAAATTCCTGACTGGGATTTTAATAAATCGATGTCAGAGTAGTGATCATCAACCTGAATTAAATATCTCAATCCTTTCCTGGAATACGTCTAAATAAGATATTATTATCTTATTCAAAACAAAATAATGTTGATCATTTCCCTGTGTTGAAATTAATACAAAGATACAGAATAAAATTATCGAATTTCGTAAAATTAAAAATAATAGGTGCAATTTGTGTCGAAGAAAAGGTAAAACAAATTGGCGGAACCGGACAATTCTCTCGCAATGAAAAATTACAAACATGTTATCCCTTCGGGATAAAAAAATCAGATAAATAATTGGCTTGAATAATCGTGAGTCCGCAGGATTCAAACATTTGCCGATCTTATCAGGTCGTTAAACCCGCCAATTCTGCGGGAAGGGAGCGCGCATGACTTACGGATTAGAAATCCGTTGCTTTATCCCATCGCAGACTCGGGCAGATGACTCCTGGCGAATGTGGGAATTGAGCGAAGAGACTATAATCTTTTATCATCTCAAAAGTCATTCAAGACAAAGAAAAATTCTTATCGTTTTCTTCCTTACCTGCAATAGTGCCAACTGAAACCTGCAGAACAAACGCCGGGGATGAGCATAAAACAAAAAACCGGCTTTTGCCGGTTTTTGTACCCTCGTCGCGATTCGAACGCGAGACCTACGGATTAGAAGTCCGTTGCTCTATCCATCTGAGCTACGAGGGCATAATTTTGTATCCTTTCAAAAATCATTCAAGACAATTAAAATTCTTATCTTTTTCGTCCTTACCGGCGATAGTTCCGACTGAAGCCTCCTGACGAATGTCGAAACTGATCTACGAGATCATAACCGGATGATGTGGCGTCCTTTCAGGGCGGAAAATTTATCATTCTCAATGGATGGCATCCAATGAATCATGGGGCTAAAACTGAAGGGAGATTCTGAATTCAACAGATTCTGAGCCCAAAGGGATCAGGGCGGATGATAATCTTATTTCTGTATTCCGCTGCAAATATAGTACGTCGAATAATGAGATTGCCCGGTGCGCCATCATTGCCCCTACCGCAAAGGATGCGACTTTTTCAGCAGTACCGCTGTGGATCCGCATATCGTCGAATTTTTCCCGGTTTGCCGGAGTATCCCACTGCCATTCATATCCTTCGCCTTCGGGGTATTTCAATTCAACTTCCCTTCGTCGGTCTTTCGTATTATTGAAAGTATAGAAATCATCGTAATTCCCGATGTCAACGCTATACTGGTAAGATTTATCATTCAAGAATACCCCTGCATGTCGGCTGGCAAATGCATAATAATCAGCCTGATACCATGTGTGTGTTTTTTTTCCACCAAAATAGGTGAGCCAGATAAGGCTTTCCCGGAAAAAATAGCCCTCTGCCCGATGGGTTTGCCCCAGGCTGTATTCTCCCCATCCCGGGAGGATCATTGATTTTAGTATTGCCCGGTCGCTTGGAAATAACACCGAGATACATATAATAATTGAAACTAATTTAAGCATAATTTTTTCTTCCTGCTAAAAATAGGGAAATCCCGGCAAGTACCACCAGATTGATCTGGGCGAAAAGGTCACCCCACCGGGTATAAAATGAAATTGTGTGATTGGGTTGAATGTGTGATCTTAACACGATTTCCTCGTTCAAACGACTGGATGTCCGAATGTTCCCTGAGGGTTCAATGATCATGGAAATCCCAGTATTGGCACACCGTAGAATCGGTTTTCTGGATTCGATTGCACGGAAAATCGCCTGCTTTGCGTGCTGTTGTGGTTCTGGCGCCGACTCATACCAGCCGTCGTTGGTGACGATGGTCATCACACCCGCCCCTGCACGGATAAACCGTCGAACCAGTTGAGGAATCGTCGATTCAAAACAAATGACGGATCCCACCATCCATTGCCCCACGGGAAAAGTAGTACAGGTCTGCCCCTGCGTAAAATTAGCCTGTCCGAAATTCAGATCTTTTAATGAGGGGAAGATATCTGACAACGGTACATATTCTGCCATGGGCACTAATTGTATTTTATTGTACAGGCCTAATATCTCGGTGGAATTGAACATGATGACCGAATTATAAGACTCAATCTCCCGGTTTTTCTGTTCATAATGGGGGATTCCCGTGAGGATGACAGTATCCGATCCCCTCAATGCACTCTGGATCTTTCTCAGATAATGTTTTCCTGTCTTCAGCAGGTATATGGGAGGTGCGGTTTCCGGCCAGACGACCAGGTCAACCTTGTCCTGTATGGCGGGTTGTGACAGTTGTATCAGGTGATCGATATGATCTGAAATCAGATGATCCTCCCATTTTTCCGATAATGGTACATTGGGCTGAACAATTGCCACTTCCAACGCACCGTCGTCGGAGATATCCTCCGGATATAGGAACAATCCGGTCATCCAGGGTAAAAGAAAAAACGCAGTTGTGCATATTCTGAATTTCAAATTGCTTTGTACTGACTTAAAAATAACAACATTAACCATGACGACCCAGAATGTGATTCCCAGGATTCCGGTGATCTCTGCATTTTGGATTGGAAGAAGAAATTGTGTCTGCGTATTCGCAAAAGACACCCAGGGAAACGCCAGCGCCCCCCCCATTCTGAAATACTCGATCCCGACCCAGACAATGGGAAATGCAAACAGAAAATTGGCTGTTTTCCGACGGGTAAATACCATGATCGCCGCCCCTGGTAAGATCATGACAGATAAAAAGATCACCGTAGCCAGTAATGAAATTACCGCCACAACCGGGGAAGTGCCGATGTTCAGCGCTAACCAGAAAATTGTGACGAGATGATACACGCATCCCCAGATAAAGAATGATTTCACCCCGTCCCATAAGGTCACATATTGTTTAAAGGAAAAAAACCAGGGGATCAACCCTACCCACGCGATGAACCCCAACCCGAGTGGTTGTTGAGCCAATCCCATTAGCAGTCCGGAGATAATCTCATTTTTAAATGGGAATTTAACGGTCATGCCTTTCGTGTTCCGGGGAAACGGCTCATCCGGCTGAGGTGGAATTTTATCAATCTACCAGGCAGAGTCAAGGTACTCCTGAAGGATGATTGCGGCGGCGGTTTTATCCACTTCTCCGCGGTGACGACTGGCGCTAATGCCTTTCAACCGGAGTGTCTGTTCGGCGGATTTACTGCTCAGTCGCTCATCGATGATCTTAATTTTAATCCGAAGTGAATCTCTGATTTCATTGATAAATTCCCTGACGGTGCCGGTTTGAGCGGAAGCATTACCTTTCATATTGATGGGGTATCCGACGATGATGAAATCAATATCGAGGGAAATGATCAAATTCTGAAGGATGGAAAGATATTCCGGCGTCTGTTTTCTGTCGATAACAGAATGTGGATATGCGATGATTTTAAGGGGGTCTGATACAGCAATCCCAATCCTTCGGTTTCCAAAGTCTATGCCTAAAAGTCTGCCCAATTAGTCTTCAATCCATTCCTGCTGAATTACGTCCCGAATCGTTTTACCCGGTCTGAAATGAATTTTCCGGTGTGCCGGAACATATACTTCTTTGTTTGTTCGCGGGTTCCTGGCTCGCGGCTTCGCTTGGGTGGGTTTGATCTCGAATACCCCGAAGTTTCTCAATTCAATTCGGATTTTGCCGGATGGTTTGGTGAGAATTTCAACCATCGATGTCAGAATTGAATCCAGAATTTTTTTGATTTTTACTTCCGGAATATCCAGTTTTTCTGATACATCTCTAATGATATCCGTTCTGGTATATGTATTCATATTCATCTTATTTCCTCTCTAATTGAATGACCCCGTTAATGGCTCTTATACTTTTTCTGATCTTATCATACTGTTTAGTATCCCTGATCTGGATAATTAAATTTCCGGTTGCGATACCTTCTGATGCAGAAAAATCCAGGCTTACAATATTAATATCATAGGTTCCGAGCTTTCCCGCTACATCCCGAAGTAATTGCTTTCGGTCTTCCGCCGTAATTTTTAATCTGGCAATAAATGACTGACCCCTGCTGGTATTCCACTCCACAGGAATCAATCTCTCTTCTGATTCCGATACGGGCAGATTTTTACAATCGCTACGGTGGACGGATACTCCTCTCCCGCGGGTGACGAACCCAACGATTTTATCCCCTGGGATGGGATTACAGCATTTTCCAAAATTCAGCATGGCATTCTCTATTCCGTCAACTAAAATACCTTTGGATGCCCCCCTGGCACGGCTGATAAATCGTTCGGTAAGGGTCTCTGTTGAAAGCGTTTCGCCGAGGTCCGTATCTTCAGGCAGGTATTTCTCTAACAATCTGCGAATGGTCAACTGCCCTTTGCCGATAACGGAATACAGCATTTCGATACCCGAGAATCCCGCCTTCTCTGGATCGCTATTGATTTCTTTGATCAATGAACTTTTTTTCAACCGCCGAAGTGTTTTTTCCAGCATTTCCTTGCCCAGGTCAACGCTTCGCTGGAATTCCTCCTTATTAAACCATCGTTTTATAATTGATTTGGCTTTCCCCGTTTTGACAAATTTTAACCATGCCATGCTGGGATGATGATTGGGAGAAGTGAGGATTTCTACCGTATCGCTGTTTTGAAGCCGGGTATTCAGGGGAACCATCTTTCCATTTACCTTTGCCCCGATACAGTGGATGCCGACCTGTGTGTGGACGTTGAAGGCGAAATCAACGGGGGTCGATCCGACAGGAAGCCTGAACAGATCGCCCTTGGGTGTAAATATAAAAATTTCTTCCTGAAATAAGTCGATTTTCAGCAAATTAAAAAATTCTTCGGGATTTTTGTCCTCGCTTTGGAGAACATCCACCAACTCACGGAGCCATTCAATCTGTTTATTATAGTCATCATCATCAGACTTCACAGACCCTTTATCTTTGTACACCCAGTGAGCCGCCACCCCCACTTCTGCGATTTGATCCATTCCGAGGGTACGGATCTGAACCTCCACAAGTTTTCCCAGTTTTCCGAAAACCGTCGTATGAAGAGACTGGTATCCGTTGATTTTCGGTGTCGAAATGTAGTCTTTAAATCTTTCGATAAGGGGTTTGTAGATCTGATGCACATACCCCAAAACCATATAACAATCTTCCGGATTTTGAACGATGATCCGAATAGCCAGTAAATCAAAAATATCTTCAAACAATTTTCCCCGGGTTTTCATTTTCCGGTATATAGAATAGTAATGTTTTGCCCGGCCAAATATTTCAAATTCTAATTGATATTTGGATAATTCAATACGAATGGGTTGAATGAAATCTTCAATGTACTTCTCACGCTGGGTTTTCGTAGAATTCACTTTCTTCTGGAGACTCTTATAACCATCGGGATCAATTACACCAAGGCACAGGTCTTCAAATTCGCTTTTCAACTTCCCCATCCCAAGACGGTGTGCCAAAGGGGCAAAAACATCACGGGTTTCACGGGCGATTCGTTGTTGTTTCAGAATCGGAAGATGGTTGAGTGTTTTCATGTTATGCAGCCGATCGGCGAATTTAATAATGATCACCCGTACATCATTCGCTACATTGAGGAATAACCGCATGAAGTTCTCAGCCTGTTTCTCCTGTCTGCTGATAAATTTAATCCCGGATAATTTTGAGACTCCCCATACCAGATCTGCGATGGTAGGGTTAAACTCTCTGGCAATATCTTCTTTTGAAATGATCGTATCCTCGATAGTGTCGTGGAGTAAGCCCGCAATAATCGTGTCATTGTCGCAATTCCATTCTGCAAGGGTCTCAGCTACATGAACACAATGGATAAAATAGGGTTCACCGGACCGTCTTTTTTGTCCTTTGTGCGCTTTCTCCCCAAATTCGTATGCTTTTTTTACCAACAGAACTCCCGGATCATCCTGCCCCCTGGACTCAAATTTGTTCAGGATTGTCAATATTTCTTTCGGATATGTATTGGATGATTTGGGAAGGATCTGTCGTAAAGTATGAAGCATTTTCTCTACATATACTCTTTATCTGAAAATTGATCCATATAGGTTTCAAGATTTCCGAACCATGCAAATTTATCCACGAAAGCTACCTCTATAATGCCCGTGGGTCCGTTACGATGTTTGGCGACAATCACTTCACCGACGCCGCTGTCTTCAGATTTTTTTGTGTATACGTATTTACGATATACGAATAAGATCACGTCCGCATCCTGTTCAATTGCGCCGCTTTCACGTAGGTCTGACATAATCGGTCTGTGTTCGGAGGTGGTTCTGCTTTCGACGTTCCGGGATAATTGTGACAATGCCACAACCGGGATGTTCAATTCCTTTGCAAGCGCTTTTAATGAACGGGAAATCGTCGTGATCTCCTGCTGCCGGTTTTCAGATCGTCCATATCCTGATATGAGTTGGATATAATCCACAAACAGGATATCAATATTTTTTTCTGCTTTCAACCGTCTGGCTTTTGCACGGATTTCCATGATATTCATGCCAGGTGTATCGTCAATATACATATTTATATCGGACAGCGAATCGGCAGCATTGGACAATTTTCGCCAATCGGCTTTGGGTAGTCTGTTGGTCCTCATCAGATGACCATCTACTTTTGCCTCGGCGGTGATAAGTCGTTCCGCTAACTGAATATTGGACATCTCCAGACTAAATATTCCGACAGAAAATCCATATTCCACCGACGCATTTCTCGCCATTGTCAACGCTAATGCCGTTTTACCCATGGACGGGCGACCCGCTACAATTATCAAATCTGATTTTTGAAATCCCGATAATAACGAATCGAGTCCGGTAATTCCACTGGGGATTCCGATCAGTCCTCCCTTTTCCTGCGAATCGATCTTTTCCATGACATTGTGAATAAGTTCCTCAATATTATAAAAGGAACCCTGAAATGCATGTTGACCGAGTGTAAAAACCGTTTGTTCCACTTTATCCAGAATTTCGGAGACTTCGCCTTGTCCGCCGTATGCCAGCTTGGAAATTTCGATGGCTGTCGTAATGAGTTTTCGTAAAATGTATTTGTCCCGGACAATTTTCGCATAGTATTCTACATTTTCCGCGGAAGGCGCTTCACTGGAAAGCCCGGTGATATAATATGCCCCACCAACCGATTCCAGGTGTCCGTTTTTTTTCAACTGGTCCAAAACAGTAATCGAGTCAATTTTATCGGTTTTATCGAAGAGTTCTAACATGCTTTCAAAGATCCGCGAATGCGCGGGTTTATAGAAACTTTCCGCTTCAAGATAATGCATCACCTTCGGCACCGCTTCATTGTCGATCAGCATACAGCCCAGTACCGCCTGTTCGGCTTCAGTGGATTGAGGCGGAACTCTTAAAGAAATATCTTTCGTTTGATCCGTCATATTAACTGCCAATTAAGAATTGATCTCTGATCTTTTGAAAATCTTCCCAGGCGGGTCGTTTAAAATTAGGATTCCTAAGCAACGCTGCGGGATGGTAAGTCACTATCGTGTCTATGCCATTATAATTATAGACGTTCTCTCTCATCTTACTCAAAGGGAGATCAAGACGCAGGAGCGTTTTTCCCGCAATCCGACCGAGGCAAACAATCAGCTTGGGATGAATGATCTCCAATTGACGGATCAGATGGGGTTCACATTGTTCAACTTCTGCCGGGAGTGGGTCCCGATTGTTGGGAGGTCTGCATTTAAGAACGTTGAGGATATAAACGTTGTCCCTGGTCAAATGGATAGCAGACAGAATTTTATCCAGCAGTTTTCCTGCACGCCCGACAAAGGGAATTCCGGTCAGGTCTTCATCTTTTCCCGGCGCTTCACCGACAAATACGATGTCAGATTGTGGGTTCCCTATACCAAAAACGAAATGGGTTCTGGATTTGGCCAGATCACACTTTTGGCAATTATGGATTTCCTCATCATATTCAAGTAAAGGATGCTTGTCATTCACATTAAATTCTTGAGACTCTTTTGGAGATTTGACCGGGGTGAAATACAAAGTATTACCATACAATTCCTGCTGTATTTTTAAATAACGCAATACTTCGGATAAATCATCCACAGCATCAAGTATTAATAATTACTGGCATCGTCAGGAATTTTTTCGAACCATTCAAGTTCTCCATTTAATAACTCTTCCACCGCTACAACGATGGGTTTTTCTAACTCGATATATTCTTCCTGAATTATTTCTTCTGCAAAGGGATAATCCTCATCCGCGATATCTTCAAAAGGCTTACGGGTAGCCACACGGTCTGTGATAATTTGTTTTGCCCTTTTGGACGCAACAACGATATTTTTATAAATATCCGGAGACTGTTTAGATATCTCGCTAAATGGGATTGCTTTTAATTTCATTAAATTTTTTCCTTTATTATTTTTTCAATTTCTTCAGTGGCTCTATCAACGTCAGCATTGATAATGGTGTGATTGAATTTGTCTTTAAATTCCATTTCAAGTGACAATCTTTTTAATCTTCGTTTAACAAGCGTGGCAGATTCATTTCCCCGCTTAATTAACCGGTCTTCTAAAATTTCAATTTGATCGGCGAGTGTATCCCCAGGGGGTTCTATGAAAAAGGAAATTGTCTCTTCCGGAAACTCCTCAATAATACTCTGACTTCCCTTCACATCAATGTCTAAAAGTAGTATATCTCCCTTTTCAAGGGCTTCTTCAAGAGGAGCGATCAGGGTCCCGTATTTATTACCATGGACCCACTCCCATTCAATAAAATCACCAAATTTAACGTAGTGATCAAATTTGTCAATATCCAAAAAAATGTAATTCTTCCCATCCATCTCTCCTTCACGTTTCTCACGGGTCGTCGCAGATATTGAAAACTTCCACTTTGGATTTTTCTCAAGTAGTTTATTGCAAATCGTAGTTTTTCCGGTACCGGACGGGGCAGAAATAATTACCAATATACCTTTACTCATAATATGTTTTGTACCTGTTCTCTAATTTTTTCAAGTTCATCCTTAATATCCACGATGACATGGCTGATTTTATAACTGTCTGTTTTCGCACCAATGGTATTGATTTCACGACCCATCTCCTGTAATAAAAACCCCATTCGCTTACCGACAGGTTCCGGGTATTCAAAGTAGGACTTGAAAAGATCTATGTGACTTGACAGCCGAACCATTTCTTCGGTAATGTCTCTTTTCTCCGATAGAATCGCTATTTCCTGGATGACTCTGCTTTCTTCCAACTCCAGATTACCGATAATTTGCCGGACTTTTTCTTTGTAATTTTCACTTCGATTCAATTTTAGAATTTCATCTAAGCTACGAATCATGTTCATTTTATCTGCAATAATATTAATACGATTTTCAATATCTGTTCTCAGATTTCTTCCTTCGTCAGATCTCATTTTTTTTAGTTTCCGAATTGCAGATTTGATTCCTTTGATGAACATCGTCGCCGTCTTTTTCTCATCAATCGTGGATTTATTCGTCAATACATCGGGAAAATTCAGATAAACCTCTGGCGGAACCGGGTGATTCAATCTCAAATGGGTGGAAAGCTGGTCAATCTGCGTCTGATATTTTGAGGCTAAATTAAAATTAATTGTTGGATCATGGTCAGAAGAATCCAAAAAGTCATATTGTATATTCAGGGATATCCGTCCCCGGTAACATTCCTTTTTAATTAATTTTCCGGTTTCATCTTCCATGAAATTCAGGAATGACGGGAATTTTGACACCAGTTCAAAATACCTGCTGTTTATTGATTTTAATTCGATGGTCATTGCCATCTGCGGATCAGAAACTTCACTTCTTCCAAAGCCGGTCATACTTAATACCATAACTGCACCTTAATAAGAGGTGAAAAGTTAGATAGTTCCCTCTTTTTAAAAAAATAATAAACCATTACGATAAGTTCCAAACCGGCAGATATGATCACGGATTTAATTTATTCATTCCGGATAATACCGTATTCAGATCCATCCATAGACTGACCCCCTGATTGAGAAGCGCATTTCCTTCGGTCGCTTCAAACTGACAGACATAATCCACGTGATATTGATGAATATTAATGGAAAAGCCCAAAGACAGAGGAATTGTTTTTGACGTTCCCGCTTTGATCGTGAAAGTATTGAATGCTAAGTATTGCATCCCAAACATGTAATTTGAGTTGTTTTTCGCAATAGACTTGCCGGTGAATTGAGTTGAAAGCCCCCCGTGAAACTGAACTTGTTTATATTTATAACTGAAGTTTCCTGATATATCCGGTAGAACCACTTCCAAATTACCGGTAGTCCACTTTTGGGTCAGCGGCAGGATATTGCGGACAGCCATTCCGATCCCGAACCGATCATTCTTTCTATACACGATTCCTGCATCCATGCCGGCTCCCCATGCTCCCGCATCGTCAATTTTCCGGATTACCGGTTTCACGGTCAGACCCACAGACATTCCAGGTGACATTTCCTTAGCGGAAGACAGGAAAAACCCAATTGTCTTATCGTCAAATCTGGAAATTTTTGAGTAATCCAGATGTGGACCCTCAGAATCCCAAAAAGACAGAGCGTTGGAGGTGTTGGGTACACCAGGAATGATTCTCTGGAAGAGTCCTGCAGAAATGAGATAAAGTCCCTCTGTCCACGAATAAGAGATCAACCCTGAATTTCCCATCCCGGATAGGATATCTCGAAATGAAAATAAAATTGCTTCGCCATCCCCGTAGTTGTTAGCCGGATTTAATAAAAAATCACCGGGCAACGGGTCCGTCAGGGAGGAGTTCCCTCCCATAGATGCACTTCCGGGAGGTATGGCTTCCCGAAACGGGAGATCACCATAATTGACCACCTCCACAGCCATCAACCTGCAGGATAGGATTAGTATTGTCACTCCTTGGGTTGTCAGATAATTTTTAAACCACATATGTCAATATTATAAATTAAATTTCAAATGAATATCACCTATTCGATGTTCAAAGTTATCATACAAAAACCAAATGTTAATCAACTTTATACATGATCTCACGGATAAAGGAAACGGTCTTCAAATCGTTTTTGATATCGGATAGCAGACGTCGAAAATGAGGAAAGTTGAAAATAATGTCGATTCAAATTTCATAAAAAAAATAGCTGTAAAATCAGGCATTTTTGCCATTCATAGGGAATATTAAAAGATACATAAATGGAGCCTCACCTTTTTAATGACAACCCCAGTTCATCAAGCTGCTGCGGATCAACAGTTGAGGGTGAATTATCCATGAGCGACATGGCAGATGTGGTTTTTGGGAATGCAATGACGTCCCGGATTTGTGATGAACCGGCCAACAACATGACGATCCGGTCAAATCCGAAAGCCATTCCGCCATGTGGTGGAGCGCCATATTTAAATGCGTTTAACAGAAAGCCAAATTTTTCTTCAGCTTCCGCCTGCCCGATCCCAAGCAAATTAAATATTTTTTGCTGAAGTTGAGTATTGTGAATACGGATGGAACCGCCACCCAGTTCATATCCATTCATAACCACATCATACCCGAGTGATCTGACATTGCCCGGATCGGTATCCAAAAATTGGATGTCTTCAAAATTAGGTGATGTAAAAGGGTGGTGCAGCGCATCCCACCGGGTGAAATCCGGATTCCATTCCACCAATGGAAAATCCGTGACCCACAGAGGCGCCCAACTATCCGGCCGAATGAGACCCTCACGTTTTGCGAGTTCTAAACGTAAAGCTCCCAATGCTGAAAATACCACTTTGGGTTCATCTGCGATGATAAAAATTATATCGCCATCTGATGCCCGGCATTCTGTGATTACCATTTGCTGAACATCACGCGGGAAGAATTTACTGACACCGCCTCCCAGACCATCGCCCGATCGCTTCATCCACGCCAGTCCCTTTGCACCAAAATAATGTTTTACGTATTCCGTGAGTTCGTCAATATTCTTCCGGCTGTAATGACTGCCATTGGGACAAACGACAGCTTTCGCTCTACCCCCGGTATCCACAACACTTTTAAACGCATTAAATGCGGACTGCCTGATAAAATCGGCTACATCTATCAGTTTCATATCAAACCGGGTATCGGGTTTGTCGCTGCCATATGTTTCGATGGCTTCATGATATGTCAGCATGGGGAACTCTGCCGGGAGTTGAACCCCTAATACGGTTTGCCAGATGTTATTGATCAGTTCTGTTCCCAAATCCATGACATCCTTCTCGGTGACGAATGACATTTCGATATCGATTTGGGTAAATTCGGGCTGCCGGTCTGCACGGAAATCTTCATCTCTGAAACATTTTACAATTTGATAATATTTGTCAAACCCGGCGACCATTAACAATTGCTTATAGGTTTGAGGGGACTGAGGTAACGCATAAAATTTGTGCCTATGGATCCTGCTCGGTACAAGAAAGTCTCTGGCGCCCTCGGGAGTAGATTTCATTAACACAGGGGTTTCAATCTCCATAAATTGCTTGGAATTCAGAAAATTTCTCGTTGCCTGTGCACCATTGTGTCTTAACATGAGATAGTGTTGAAGTTCTGCCGTCCGAAGTTCAAGATATCGATATTTTAAACGGTGATCTTCCATGGCGGAATTTCGATCGTTCACATCGAATGGCAGGGGTTCGGACTCATTATAAACGACCAATTGATCTACTTCAATATCAATTTCACCTGTTGCCAGTTGTGCGTTTATATTTCCTTCCGGACGCATGACCACGGTTCCGCGCACACCGATGACATCCTCCAAGCCAAGACGTTTTGCGCTTTCAAACAATTCCGGACGGGTCTCACTGTTAAAGACAATCTGTGTCTTCCCGTATCGATCCCTGAGGTCGATGAACAGCAAACCGCCGTGATCGCGATGTTTGGCGATCCACCCATTTAAAATGACGTCCATACTTACGTGTACCAGTCTGAGTTCACCGCAATTATGCGTTCTTTTAAGCAATTTTATCTCCATAATAGGGGCACAAATTTACTCCTGCATAACCTTACCCCATTTGAAATAATTATTCTTGATTATCAACTAAATACTGGTAAATTTATCCGAAGGTCTGCTTTAGAAATATCTTTTAAATTTTTAAGTCTATAATATAATACGATAAGTTGGTCGGATATTTTGTTATCCGGAATGATTTCTAAACAAAAAGGAGAAAAATGATGTATAAAATTATTGAACCTGAATTTCTGTTTGAAAAAACCAGCCACTTCAATTGTTCATACGGGCCAGCGTCCGAAAATGGAACGATTTCCGACCTTTTATTATTTTGTGCTCAAAATGCTACATTTAAAGTGGATAAATGTATCCAAATTTGTTCTTTACAACTTAA
>CAYPCW010000045.1:0-21768 GCA_964409335.1 uncultured bacterium | reverse complement strand
TGCGACTCTGTTTCGTCCAGGGATTGAAGCCAGTCTCTTCTCACCGGGACTGCCAGTTCCGCTGCTGCAGAGGGGGTCGGCGCCCGAAGGTCCGCTACAAAATCAGCGATGGTAAAATCTGTTTCATGCCCCACCGCCGAGATCACGGGTATTCCAGAATCCCGGATAGCATACGCCAGTTGTTCATCATTAAAACACCACATGTCTTCCAACGAACCGCCGCCTCTGGCGAGAATGATCACATCTACGGTCCCGTACCGGTTCAGATCGTGAATTCCTCCGATCAGTTCCTCTGCTGCACCTTCACCCTGTACTTTCGACGGACGCACCAGGATCTCAACATGAGGTGCCCGCCGGGTAATGACGTGGATAATATCGCGCAGGACAGACCCGCTTTCAGATGTCACTACCCCGATCCGTCTTGGGAATGATGGAATTGCCCGCTTTCTTTCGGCGGCGAAGAGTCCCGCTGCCTCCAGACGTTTTTTCAGTCGTCCATAGGCCAGCCACAGTTCTCCCTGACCAGCCGGGTAAAGGGTATCCACGATAAACTGATATCGTCCTCCTCTCAGATATAAGGCAGGGGATCCGTAAGCGATGACCCGGATACCATGGGTAATGTCCATCACTCCCACAGACCGGCTTCCCGCAAACTGTACCGCGGCAATTTCACTCTGGGCGTCTTTCAACGTGAAATACACATGCCCTGATGGATATGCCTTCGGATTGGATACTTCCCCTTCAATCCATAACCGGTTAAACCGGGTTTCCAACATGGATTTCACCTGGTTATTGAGTTGTGTGACCGTCAATATGGTGGGATGATCCTGATTCACATCTGATCCTTATCTGACTATTAACACGAATAACCGCCGGCTCCCGATATGACCGCCGGCGAATGCTGAATTTTTTATTCAGCGTGCGGCAATTGCACGCTGAATCGAATGGTTTGCGTTATGAGTTTTTCTTTTTATGTCTGTTTGCGCGGAGTCTTTTTTTACGCTTATGCGTATTCATCTTCCGTTTTTTTCGCTTTTTCCCGCAGGGCATCGAACCTCCTTAATTAAAAACCTCTTAATATTGCTTTATTCACTGATTCTTTCAGTAATTTTGATACTTTAAATACCGGCGAGTACCTTTCCGGTAAATGGACGGCTTCCCGCGTGACGGGATTGATCGCCTTCCGTTCCGGCCGGTGTTTGATGTAAAAATTACCAAATCCCCGGATATCCACCCGGTCATGGCTACGAAGAGCCTGAGATATTGTATTTATAATTTGTTCAAAAACGATCTCGGTTTCCACTTTAGTGAGACCGGTTTTTGAAGCGACATCACTGATAATTTCTGCTTTGGTCATGTGAACCTCCCTTTCTCAATATAATTTGAATTCCGGAACCGGATATGTCTTCATCCCCGGCAGCATGCCTGAGGCTTCTCCCCACAATGTGGATAGGATTCCCCGCCGGATTTTGGGCGGTCTGATCACCACAGGTACTTCCTCCGATCCCGCTAACTTCCCGGCCAGGGCGATACAATCATCCAGGGTCCCCAGTAAATCGATCAGACCCAGGTTGAGCGCCTGTTCCCCAGAATAGACTTTTCCGTTCCCCAGCGCTTCCACATCCTGAATGGTCATCCCCCGCTGTTCGGCGATCGCCCGGACAAATTGCTGATAAAGATTATCAATCAATCCCTGGAAATATTCCCGATCCAACTCGTTAGCCTCCCGGAAGGAGGATCCTGAATCCTTATAGGGTCCGCTCTTCAACGTCTCGTATTCCAGTCCCAGTTTTTCCATCAGGTTGGTGATTGTGGGATACCCCATGATGACCCCAACGGATCCGGTGGCGGTACCCGGATTGGCCATAATGGTATCTGCGCCTATGGCAATATAATATCCTCCGGATGCCGCAACCCCGCCCATGGAGACCAATACCGGGACAGAACCCGCGGAAACGGATTTAACTTTCTCAAAAATTTCCTGTGAGGCGGCGACTCCCCCACCCGGAGTCTCCAACCGGATAATAATGGCATCAATGTCACGCCGTTTTTGAAAATAGTTCAGATCTTTTACCGTCTGCCGGGAGGACATTATAGGACCGGTAATTTCCACAATTCCCACTTTGGGTCCGGTCGATATTGAATCTACTTTGGGGATCACTAACACCAGGATGATGATCAATGCCACCACCACAGCTATCCATAACCATATCCAATTGAATTTTGATTTCATAAGATCAGGCGCGTTTCCAGATAATGAGTTTTTGACCCACCCGGATAAAATCGCTTCGCAAACCGTTCCACTGCTTTAATTTACGGATGGAAGTTTGGTTCTTTTCGGCGATCTCACTCAGGGTATCGCCCCGTTGCACGGTATAGTAGAATTTCTGACTTCCCACACTCGTGGCGGTATAATTGTCATTATAGCCATTGGTGGGAATTTTTAACAGCTGCCCCGGCTGAATAAACCGGGAGTCCTGAAGATGGTTCAATGTCACAATATCCTGAATCAGCACCTGGTATTTTTTGGCAATGAGCCATAGGCTTTCTCCGGATTTAACCCGATGATCAACCAAAACAATTCCGTCTCCTTTGTCGATTTTTACCAGAGCGAACAGGGAGTCAAATTCAGTCTTCACTGTCAGTGGCATCCGGAGCCGGTACACCTCGTCTTTCTCAAGGGGTGGAATTGCATTTTGTTTGAGTTCAGGATTATACTCCTTTAACGTCGCCAGGTCTATCCCGGAACATCGGGCAATCACATCCAACTTCACAGGTTTGTTAATTTCCACGATTTTCCACTGCAGGAGAGGCTCCGGATGGTAATAAAAGCCATATTTTGCAGGGTCACTGGCAATAAAGATCGCCGCCATAATATTGGGGACATAGTTTCGGGTTTCCCTGGGGAGGTGCGACATGTGCCAGTAGTCCCGGGTATTGTCGTATTTAAGCGCCCGGTTTACATTTCCCGCACCGCTGTTATAAGCGGCGAAGGCCAGATACCAGTCATTATATTCCCCGTATAAATCTTTCAGATGACGGGCTGCCGCACGGGTGGATTTTTCAAAATCATTCCGTTCATCTATCCACCAGTTTCGTTCTAATCCGTATCGTTTTCCCGTAGAATTGACAAACTGCCACAACCCCGCAGCATATTTATGGGAATATGCCTCCGGCTTTAACCCGCTTTCAATCATTGCCAGATAAAATATTTCCGGGGGGATCCCTTCCTCTTCCAAAATAGGCAGGATGATTTTTTTATAGCGGTCCATCCGGGTAAGCCATTTTTGTACGCTTGTCCGTCCTTTTTTCTGGTAAAACTGAATGATACTGGCAACCCGCTGATTATACGTAATCGGGACATGCCCGGGGATAACCTCAACGGTTTCATCCACAAATACCAGATCCTCAAGAGTTTGACTGTAAATGTACTCATTCAGTTTATCCCGCAGGACCGCGACGGAAAGCCGGGTTTCGACCCCGTCAATGGTTTCCGCATCGTCTTCATAATATTGGATCGCTGCGGTGAGAAGCCGGTTAAATTCCAGATACTGGAATTCATCATTATAACTTATGTTTTTCAGCGCTTCGAGACTCTCGAACAACTGTTCAAAATGATAGGCGGCTTCCAGTGTGTCTCCCGTGAGATCGGCGATAATTGCATCGGCAAATAATTGTTTCGTCTCCTGCATCCGGGTAACGAAGAGGTCAAATTCTTCCGGAGGCGAATAGGTATCCGGATGAATGACGGGGAACTGACTTGTGCTTTTCGGCGTATCGGTAATTCCCGTCTCCGATTTGGCTTTTCCGGGTAGTGACTGTGCCTGCAGATGAAGCAGAGTAATCCAAAGGAATAGGTGAAAATATTTCAGGTAGTGATTTTTCAATTTGGTATGGGCCTCTTTTTATAGGGGGTCATTGGTTTCTCATCAATCCCTGCCGTACCTGCGATCAAAGCGACGGGGCATAGGGCGCAGTACCTACCCTGGCATGCATCTTTATCAATCTGTAAAATACCTTGCTGCTGTTCAAACAACAAAGGTTCCGGCGCCCATTTCCATTCTGCCAGCCGCTGCCGGACACCCGCATAGGGTTGCACCTTCAGAGTTGCCCACTGATGAAAATGGTCCTTTCCAGTGAGAACCTCAAAAAGGGGAAGGATGATATTCCCCATCATTTCTGTCATGAAAATTTTACCGGGAACCGGATACCCCAATTGACGAAGCTGAACCCTTAAATCTTCCATTTTCGGCATATCCAGAGTCAGGAATTCCCGGAGATCCGTCAAATACATGAACGCCACTAAGCTCACAAAGGGGATCCGGTTCACAGGATGACTTGCAGGTCTGCGCTTCCCGGTCCGCCAGGGGAGCGAACGGCATTTTTTATCCATGATCCTTAGGAGAGTGACCAGGGCAGTTTGATTTTCGTGCAAGCGGATGAACAACCCGCTGAGGGTCTGAACGTTTGCCTTATTTCCCCGGATAGATATGAGTTTAAAAAAACAGAACAGGGTCTGATCAAGGGGTCCGGACAGCCCTTCCCTTACCCTGTCCCACCGGATTCTCGCCATGGTTTTAACGCACGCGGATAGGTCGTCTGGTTCGATGGTGTGAATGATGCCCACACAGGGGTCAGCCGAAGACCTATGCGGGAGATGCAGAAGAATGGTTGGAACCGAGGAAACCTCATTCACCCGAATCGGGTCCGGTATGCCCCGAACGATCACGTGGAGGATTAAATTTCGGTACTCATCGCAGTGGGAATGTTGATGGGCGTGCCAATCCTGCATCGTGGAGTGAATCTCCACATCCCCCTGAAATATCCTGCCACCGGAATGACGCAGTACACAATTCCGGAAATCCGGACCGGAATAGTAATTTTGTTCACCGGGATGAACTACCGTGATATATCCTCCCGGAATTTTAAAGGTTCTCCCCCGCTGATCCTGCCAAAAGGGATAAATGTTCGATTCGTCCCCGACCCGAACTGCCGGATTTAATATATTTTTTTCAACTTCAGAATATAAATGCATAGGATTGTTAATTGATGTCATTCCTTCAATTTACCGAACTGTAAATGTGCGATAAGTTACTCCGAAACGCATTCTATAACCCAATGATTCAAAGCTGGATTATCCGCGGTTTCAACTCTGATTTCCAACGATAAATTCGGTTTTATGATGTAAAATGATATTCCTTACCTGTGATAATAACATATCCCGGTGGGAGACATCCATATGGTCTGTGGGAATCGGATGATCGATTATAAAGGTAATCTTCCCGGGATTCAATTGAAGAGAATTTTTTGACACGACGGATTGCGCCCCTAAAATCGTGATGGGGACGACGGGTATACCAGACCGGACAGCGAGAAGAAATCCTCCCTTTTTAAAAGGGAGCAGGTGATCATCCATTGACCGGGTACCCTCAGGATAGATGATGACTGATACGTCCCTGGACCGTATGGCGTTAATTGCCCGGTCTACCGATTCCTTTGCTTTGTCCCGGTGTTGACGATCTACCCTTACCATCCCTGCTGCCTTTAGTCCCCAACCGAATACGGGGACACTGAACAGCTCTTTTTTCGCAAGGAAAACCGGACTCACCGGAAGGGTAGAGATGGCAACTGGAATATCCAGTGCGCTTTCATGATTTCCCACGAAGATATACTGCTGGTGGGGATCGATATTTTCAAGACCGGTGACATGAACGGAAACCCCCGTGGATGCCATCACCCATTTTGCCCAGAATCTGGCAATGGCTCCGGTTATCCGTTTTCGTTTGTCGAATGCGCCTACCAGTATGACCGCTGTTGCAGCAAACAGAGTCGCCAGGATCAGGTTTATCAGGACCCAGATCGAGCGTCCATATTTCATACCGCGGGAATGAAATCCGTCTTCATATATGAGCGTAAAACTTCCGGGATACGAATGCTGCCGTCTGCCTGCTGACAGGTTTCGAGTAAGGCGATCATCAGACGGGGAGTGGCAAGCCCGGACCCGTTCAGGGTATGGACGAAATCTACCTGATTATCAGATTTTCGACGATACCGGATATTCCCCCGCCGCGCCTGAAAATCTTCAAAATTACTGCAACTGGATACTTCCAGAAATTTACCATAGGCGGGCGCCCAGACTTCAAGGTCATAACATTTGGCGGCAGAAAAGGATAAATCTCCGCTGGCAAGCGCCATGACCCGGTAGTGAAGACCCAAAGCCTGGAGAATCGCTTCTGCATCCGTGACCAGAATTTCCAACTCCGCATAACTGTGGTCCGGATGAACAAACCTGACCATTTCAATTTTATTAAACTGATGAACCCGCAGAAGCCCACGGGTTTCCTTGCCATAACTTCCGGCTTCCCTTCTGAAACACGCGGAATACGCCGTGAATTTTGCGGGCAGGTCGTCCTCGCTGAGTATGTCGTCTTTATAATAATTGGTCACCGGTACCTCGGCTGTAGAGATCAAAAACAGGTCGTCCGCATCCACCCTGTACATATCTTCTTCAAATTTTGGGAGTTGTCCCGTGGTTGTGGTGGCAGCCCGGGTCGTGAGAAAAGGCGGAAATAATTCCCTGTAACCGTGTTTTTCCACATGGAGGTCAATCATAAAATTGATCAGGCTTCTTTCCAGGCGCGCTCCCCACCCGGTAAATAAAGGAAACCCCGCCCCTGACATCCGGCTGGATCGTTTAAAATCAAATAATCCGAGGGATTCACCTAATTCAAGATGATCCTTCGCCGGAAATGGTTGGGTGACCGGGGTTCCCCATTCCCGGACAAATTGGTTGTCGGATGCCTCTTTCCCTTCAGGAACGGAGGAATGAATGATATTGGGGACATATAATTGAAGGTTCAGGAGTTGGGAGTCGATGGACCTCAACCGGCTGTCAAGATCTTTGATCTTTTCTGAAACCTCGCGCATCTTCAGGATTTCGACGTCCGCAGTTTCTCCTTTCCGCTTTTTTTCAGATATCACCTGCGATGCCCGGTTTTTCTCGGCTTTCAGGGATTCCGTTTCACCGATCATGGTGCGTCTGAGCGTATCCAAACGGAGCAGTTCGTCGATATCCACCGTCACATTTTTCAATGCGGCAGACCTGATGACTTTTTCTTTGTTTTCTCTGATATATTTAAGCGAGAGCATCCGCCTACCTGTTTATTCGATTAAAAATATACTTACCGGTTAAAATTCAGGGGCATAGTTTAATGCAGTCACCCCCATGAAATAAAACGTTTTGACGACGGAAAATCCGTTTATTGGGTTTGAAAATGAATTCTTGCTTTTTTCTGATGAAGGATATAACCCGGATCACTTCTTGTCCCTTTGAGCCCGAACCTGTTTGACCTGTCCCTGGATCCATGTATATGTTTTTTCCAGCCCTCTCCGTAAGGTAAACGAAGGTTCCCAGGAAAGTTGTTTCCGGATGAGTCCGTTATCAGATGTTCGTCCCCGTACCCCAAGGGGTCCGGGAATATGATGAAGGACGAGGTGTTTATCCGCAATATCCATGACCATTTTTGCCAGTTGATCGATGGATACCATCTCTTCGGATCCGATATTTACAGGACCGGAGAATTCGCTGGTCATCAATAATCGCACCGCCTGCAGACAGTCGTCGATGTATAAAAAAGAGCGTGTCTGTTTGCCGTCGCCCCAGATATCGATCAAGGTCCCGGGTTCGGCTTCGGCGACTTTACGGCACATTGCCGCGGGCGCTTTTTCCCTTCCGCCACGCCATGAACCTTCAGGTCCGAATATATTGTGAAAGCGGGCGATCTTTACGGTAATTCCGTAATTGCGGGCAAACGCCTGATAAACGCGTTCGCTGAAGAGTTTTTCCCACCCGTAGTCGCTATCGGGATCCGCGGGATACGCCGTGGTTTCTTCCGTTTTGGGTTTATCCGGATCCATCTGGTTGTATTCGGGGTAGATGCAAGCTGAGGATGAATAGAAAATACGGATCTTCCGGTTGCGGATTTCACCCAGGACGTTCAGATTAATGAGTGCGGAATTATGCATGATATCCGCATCGTTTTCACCGGTAAATACAAATCCGGCACCTCCCATATCCGCCGCCAGTTGATAGATTTCATCCAAAGGCGGAGCCAGCACCTGCCGACAGAATTGGGGATCCCGGAGGTCCCCCAGAAAAAATTCATCGGCGGCAGTTGTGGAAAACTCCGGTGATTTCAAATCCGCACCCCTGACCCCATACCCCTCTGATTTCAACCGGGCCACCAGATGGCTGCCGATAAAACCGCCTGCGCCGCATACTAATGCCGTTTTTTGATCTTTCATTCCATATTACCCTTCATGTTCACGGTTACCGGTGGATATTGTAAAGTAAACCAACGGTCATATCAATAAAATTGTCCTTTCCGTACAGGTGTCGGGTTTTCACCCACCGTGCACCCAGTGTATACCGGATCTGATGCGAATCCCATATCCAAACTTCCACTCCGGTTACCTGACGTTTCCGGATTTCTCCTTCCATCCACAAGATGGATTGATCTTCGTAAATCGCTGTTCGATCCTGTTCTCCTTTTCGCATGGTTGTCCAGTATATCCTTCCGGACAAATTATCTTTGGGGATAACGGTCACACTCACCCACCAATCATCGGAATGTCCCCCTGACCAGGTTCCGATATAATAACCGTGGTGGGTCGGATCGTTTATGGGGAACCGGTGAATGGCGATCCGTGGATCCATGAAGGTATATTCCAGCGTCGCCATCATCTCCAATGACCAAGCCCTGAAAGACCGGCTGGACCCCGCCTGCCACCCTGCCCAATTGTGTTCTTTACTGCCCTTAAAGGTATCAAAGGGCGCCCATTCGTCAATGAAAAGCGCACCATATACCCGCTGATTGGGGAACATTATTTCCCAGTCCGCACCCATTTGTACATTATCCACATCGCCCAGTTTTTGCTGAGCCGACCAGAATAAATTGACAGGATTCAGATATTCAAAGGGAATGGTCCGTCCGCCAAAAATAACCTGTTCCCAAATGCCGATTCTGAATGTCTTTTGAGCACTCGTAAAATCAAGGCGGTGCATCGCCAGGTATCGGAAAACTGATGGCATTTTTACGGTCTGGTCAAGATGATCTTCATAAATATTCCGGTACAGGGAACTATCCGGAATCATGGAATCCAATTGTCCCAGCATATAGGTGAGAGTGATTCCATTTACCGGAAACACGACTGCCCGGAAATGTGAAAATGACGGCATGTTTCGGGACAAATGAAGGTTGTTTCTGGATGACGGTCCCAGATGTTCCCGGAATTTACCCCAGATAAAATTGAATTTGGGAGATACCAATGCGATCCCGCCCAGACTTTCATCGAAATCAATACCGTTATCCGGTTTAATTGTCCGGCTGTAGTACTCAACACTGAACTCCGGACGATACGGAAATAATGTCTGATCACTGACGACCTGCGCACCTCCAAATCCATAGGCGGAATGCTTGTGGAATCTTCCCCAGGCATATAGCCACAGGTTTAACATGGGATCGAAAAGATAGGATGAGGCGGAAATCTTCACACCGGGGGATACCCAAAGCACAGATGAAGGAATGGTGCGTGGATCCATTTCGAAGCCCGCGGTGCTCCACCGAATCCCCATGACGGGTTCGACCCTTATATTTTTCCAGGGAAGTAAATTGACAATCCTTCGACGGGACCGATGACTCACACCGGGGACCATGAAGGAAGAATCATCGATCTCTCTCCGTTGGAGAGTACGGTACTCTGCCCGGAGGATGTCGTCCGGCGACAGGTCATCCTGTATCGCCTGGGACCACATTGCCTGAATCATGATCAACATAGCGATGGAGACGGTTGATTTCATGGCAGACTTTTGATAATGATCAGCACAAGCGTGGCGATGTTAATGATATAAATGATATTATATTTTCTGACCCATTCATCCTGTAACAACACTTTGTACACGAGATACAACAATACCAGATAATAGGCGATGGAGAATGACAAATACTGCCGGGATACCAGCGCAAAGAGGATCAGAATAACGATCATGAGATATTCGGTGGGAGAATCAAAAATATGATGCCGTCTGAACAAGCCGAAAATAGATAACGCCACACCCACCAGCAGCAGCAAAATAACCATAAAACCAATCCCCGTTTCCCGGGATACGGGACACAGGATCGCCGCCAGCCCCGACAGTAAAATCATACCGATGCTCACGTTTGCAGACCGACCCGCATTATGATCCAGGATGAACAAATAGGTGGTGATCAACGCCAGAAAAATCATGATCATATTTTCCGTCGACTGAACCGGGGCATGATGGATTTGCACACCCGCCAGGACTCCCAACAATGCGATAAAATAAAATACATATGCCCGTTCTAAAACCGGGATGCGTTTAAATATCTGCATCGGTGTTTTATTGAAAGACGGACCAGATTTTTTTTATATCATCCCGGTAAATAAGAACCCCGTGCTGGATGGTGAGCATCAGCAAAATGAAGATGCTTGACCAGTATGAATCCGATCTCTGCACCAACAGACCGATCCCAATAAAGGAGGCAATCGTTTGAAGGGAATACAGAAGAAATACCGTGTTTTTATGGGAGACGCCTGTGTTCAGGATCCGGTAATGGATATGTGAAGTATCAGGAAGGAAAATATTTCGATGGCTGATCAACCGCCCGAAAAAAACATTCACCGTGTCCGCCATAGGAACCAGAACCACAACAAAGGGAAACCAGACGGGAAAATCCCCGTTGGCCAAACCCGCCAGGCAGAATGTGCCGATAGAAAATCCCAAAAAATAGCTGCCACTGTCTCCCATAAATATCGCCGCCGGAAACGTATTTGCTCTAAGAAATCCGAATACAGAACCGATGATCATGAGGATCAGTGGGAAAAAGGGCGAATCCGTCATCATCATGCTCAGCATCCCGAGGGAAATAATACTCAGTCCGGCAGCGAGACCGTCCAAACCGTCTATGAGGTTGAACGCATTGGTTACCCCCACGATGAAAACCATGGCTAATATAAATTGAATTTGAGGGTGATCACCAAACAGAGGGATATTTTGGTAAAATCGTGAGATGCTTAATATCGTAAATGCGCTGATAAGCTGGGCAAAAAATTTTGTGTACGGAGATATGGGTTTGATATCATCCGTAAATCCGACAAAAAGCAGAAATGTGACACTGATCAGATAGGCGATGATCTGTGGAGAAAGGTCGACGAAAAACCCAAACAGCAGTACTAAGGGGATGAAAAAGATGATTCCGCCGGTACCCGGGGTGGGATGTTGGTGCTGTTTTCTCTGGGTGGGGTGATCAATGATATCCAGATAATGGAAAAACTTAACCCCAAATGGCATGATCAGCATGGAAAACAGAAATGGTAGGAGAATATTAAAATAGGTATTCACTGACCCATCACCATTTATGATCCGCCAGGAGCTGTTTCCCAACTTTTATGAATGCCGGCGCCCTCTCTGCGTAATGCAGGGATTTTTTACTCCGTGTAAGTCTTGACATTAAATAATACATGAGTCCTCTTACCATCATTGCCATGATCAATCCGCATTGTACGCTTCGTCTCCCCCAAATTCCGTAATAATGGTTTGTGTAAATTAAATACGATGAGCAGATACTGTTCAATGTTTTATACCCCAGCCATTCTCTCCCCATCCCTTCATCATGGACAACCACAGCGCCGGAATAAAATATGACTTTATTCCCATGGCATTTAACGCGTTTACAATAATCTACATCCTCCATATACATAAAGTAATTTTCATCCAGCCCGCCCAGTTGAGACCACTTATTTTTTCGCGTGAGAAGAAACGCCCCCGATACCCAGTCTGCTTCGTGAGTATATGAATAGTGACGTTCATCCGACTTCACCCTATGGAATATATCAAACGGAAACAGACGCCCGATGCCAAACCAGGACAGGATCAGACGTAGGGGATGATGATCCAGCCCGATCGTGAACTGGGTCGTCTTGTCTGGGTTTACGATTTTACACCCCAAAACTCCAATCAGAGGATCTGCATCCATCATATCCAACGCGCCATCCAGGGATGTGGTAAGATACGCATCGGGATTTAAGAGCAGTAAAAACTTCCCGGATGCAACACGCGCCCCCTGGTTATTGGCGGCTGCAAATCCCAGATTTTTATAATTTTCAATAAACCGAATGTGGGGATATTTTGATTTTATGCGTTCCGGACTCCCATCTTCCGAATGATTATCCACAACGATAATCTCGCAGTCCTTTTTTATATGTGTTTCAACAGATTGAAGACAATTTAAAATATAACTTCCGCCATTGTAATTCACAATGATGATGGATAGTCTGTGCGTTTTCGTCATTTCTTTAATTGACCAACATATATTTAAATATTTTAAAACTGTGGAAAATTCTTTTCAACCGGAACCATTTTGGTTCCTGTATAAACCTGTGGACTCCCTCTAACGCCAGTTGCTGGATCATTTTTGGCGCTCGTTTGTACCTGCCGGCAACCATTTCAAAGGTCCCCCCGCAACCGATGACCCATTTCACACCCATATCTTGCAGCGCTTCCCGGTTATCATCTATCCAGTATTCCTGTTTTTTGGCGCCAAATGCGACAAATAGAATATCAGGGGAAAATTGTGAAATCTTCATGATCATTTTTCGATTCAATGGTTCATCAAAGGGATAGGGCTGATACGGGGGAGAATAGCCTTCAATTTCAATATTGTATCGATCACCAAGTACATTTACAGAGATCTGGTTACTTTCCGGGTATCCCCCTAATAAAAATACTTTCAGTTGATTTTTAGCTGCGTATTCCGATAAGGTATAGATTAAATCAGACCCTGAAATTTTTTCGATCCTCATTTTCGGATACATCAATTTTGCAAACAGAAATGGGACCTGCCCATCGAAGGTGCTCCAATTTTCGTTAATGATTTTTTTTAATCTTTCTTCTTCATTTGCCAACACTGCAATTTCAGAATTCACCGTGATAATAAATTTTAATCCATCATTGAAATTTAATATCGATTCCAGGGACAGACCCCGAATGATCAAATTTGCAAACCAGATCTTATCCACGGACGGCGCTTCCAACAGCTTTTAGAGTAAGATCCCAGGAAAAATGATCCACCGAAAAATCCATGGAATTCTTCCTCATGCGTTCCCATCCCTGTCTATCATGGATCAGTCTGAGTACATTTTTTGCAAAATCCGACGGCGAATCAGCGACCAGGAAGTCTTTCCCGTGTTTTGCGTGGATCCCTTCTGCACCAATGGATGTGGTGACGACGGGTAACCCTCTGTAAAATGCATCGATGATTTTAATTTTAATTCCGCTGCCATATCGCAAGGGTGCAATAAATGCTCTGCTCGTTTGATAATGGGGTTCGATATGGTCCACACAGTGGAAAATTTTTATCCTTGGGTCCCCGCTTAACAGGGACAATAAATGACGATCCGCCCCGCTGCCTATAACTTCAAGTACTACTTCAGGATCGCTATGCTTTACCCGGCGCCATACCCGGTTCAGGAACCAGGCTAGACCGTCTGAATTTGCATCCCATGACAGAGTCCCCACAAATAATATTTTTTTTTCGGTTTCAGAAAATCTTACCGGGACCGTCTTTAATAACGATCGGGTTCCGCCGGTACCCACGGTGATACGACTGAATTTGTCCCCACCGGCACCCGAGCAATGGCGTTTATCCGCATCGGACAGGAAAAGCACGGTATCTGAATTTTGATGGGATCGGAATTCAAATTTTCGCAGTCGGGTGGATTCCATATAAATAAAAATTTTTTTCAGGAAATTCTTTTCAATATTCGCCCTTCTTCTCCATAACATAAATTCTGCATTGTGTTCCAGAAGGATCACCTTTCCACTGAAATCTACCGGAATGTATTGACTCATCTCCAGATGGTCGCAAAATAGGATGGGGACGGTCCGGCTGAACCGGGCGACCAGATCCTCAAAGGATTTCGAATAATTTCTGTGGATGGACAGCGGTTTACAGCGCAGGTAACTGCCCAACAGCGTATGAAACGACCGTGGTGAATAGCAATCCTGTGAAAAAAAACGGGTCAATGAAAGTCCTGCTCTAAATGGATCAATGAATTCTTTTTCACCGGGCTTGATCAGGCACCCCAGGGTCAGGTCAAATCTCTCAGACAGAAAATTTACAATTTCCCAGGTGACAATTTTCCCGCCGCTGTTGGGTGGGAAAGGGAGCTGATGCGTAATGAAAAGTATCTCCTGTTTCACGATTTAATTACAGGATTGGTGAAAGAATTTGACAATAATAGTCCCACGATAAACGCGGTAATCCCGATTCCGTCATCCCGAATGGCTTTGGCAATGGTTGGCATGATAAATAGCATCACCAGGGTAGAGAATACCATTAATTTTGACAGCCCCACAGACCATCCGCCGGGAAAACGGGTAGATACCTTCAGGTTTTTTAATGACGTAAAGATCAGCCAAATCAGACCCCCCACATACAGTAAACCGCCGGCAATTCCGAATTGGAAAACCACACCCAGCAGACCAATATCATCCGGGTAAAAACTGTCCCCGAAGAATTTCTGATATGCCAGGGACTGATGACTGGCAAATCCCAGCCCAAATATTGGATAATTCTGAATCGAACGCCATGCAATCCCTGCGGAAAATATCCGGGCGGATAAGGAGAAATTACCCCCAAACTGATCGCCCACCAGATGCAGAATCGGTCTTCCGGCAACCATGACGATCAAAACAGCCGGAATAAGGAGGATCATAATCCGGCGAAAAAAACGCCGGTCCCGGCTTAGCACATACAAGGTGATCAGCGACAAGAAGCCGCCTATTAGCAATGTTCTGGGCTGGTGGAGAATCAGCACCACACCGTCACACAAAATCAGGAACCAGATCCATAAGAAAGCCTGGTAATTTTTTGCTTTTTTCAGTAATCCGGGATAGTAATACAACGAAATGAGAACGATAAACATCGGACCTTTTACCCGGATACCCCTGTCCTGATCGATACCAAGGATATTGATCAGTATCGTTTTAATGAAGGGTAGTGTTTGAGGAATATAAATCATCATATACACGATAAAATAGGTGGTTGTCGCGATTGCCATGGCATAAAACAACATTTTTTCGATGGCGTCGGTTGACATTCCGGACTTTCTGATCATGATGATCCAGGGGACCCATAAGAAAAAAATAAAATTACGCTGTGCCAGGATGCTTGCCACCAGGGACGAACCCGTGTGGACAGAATAGACCATCGCATAGAAAAAAATGAATCCCAGAATAACGACGGCGGGAAGCAACGCATATTTTATAAATTGATCTGCCGGAAGACCGATGATCGTGATACCGATACCATAGGAGACAACCAGCAGGCATAGTCCGATTTCATTGAGATATGCACCCGGGAAATAAATTCCCAGATTAAAGGCGCATAACAAGATGAAAACACTGACCGCGGTTAGAAAAACAGACCGGGATTTTATCTTCATCGGCTCCATCCTGACGGATTCCATTTATTGGCATAACCAGTGATGGTGAAACAGATTTTCTAATATCATTTAGTAGCCAAACCGCCGAAGAGCATCACTATTGTCTTCTGCAAATTGAAGGAGTTCAGGATTATTTTGATACGCATACGCCCGATTGTTATTTATGGATGAATGAATGTCCAGACGAGTCCTGTCCGCCAGGGGAATGCGGATAAATCTGCGAATGTCCTCAACTCCGTCTATGGGATTTTCCAACAAAGATTCGTATCGGACAGACATGATCTGGCCTGAATACCGGATTTCGTGCTCCTTTGCCCGGCTCATATATTTTACCCACAGGTCAAATGCGTTCTGCCGGTCCTGACAAATGACAGATGATAAAATACCGCCGCGGATCACCGGGATAGAAATGGCAATCATTTGCTTGAAATTCTGCAGATTCCGATTCATTCCGGTTGTGAGAATGCGGTCTTCCCGGGTTTTCAGACTTTGGGCGACATCAACGCCATGGCGATAAACATGGATGATTTTTGCATCCGGGAAATGGGTCGTAAATATGGGTAACGTAAAAGTGTTTCGGGGATCCTTCCATCCCCAGGGGATGGTAATGGACATCATAGATGCCTTCCGGACCGCCGCCATCAGTCCGAAATAACCAAATGCATATACACCGGTAAAACACCGGTTTAGCCGATCATGGATGTCGTTCAGCAATATCTCATTTTTTAAAACCAGATCAAAAGTATCCGGATTATCCCAAGCCGCCCCGGCGAGGGACAACAGCCATTTATTGATCTTCTGAAAATAAGTGGACTCCTGATTGACATCCAGCTTTTTCCCGAGAAAAATACCCATTTTTTGGAGCATCCCCGCAATCAGTGTCGTTCCGGATCGATGCATACCCATAATGATAACCGGTGAATTTTTCATACTATGACTTCGTCAATTTCTCAAATAAGGGAATGGTCCAGAAATGAAGTTTTTGTTTCACCAGTATTAATGATACGATGTTTTGGGTAATCATGCTGAGGGCTGACACGATTGCCGCCCCCAACATCCCAAACCGGGGAATGATGAGAAAACATAACAGGATATTGAGACCGGCAACAGCCAGAATATTATTCCTCAAAAGTTTTTCATGATGACACATCATCAGCAAATATCCCACACTCCCGGTGGAAATATTCACGAACTGCGCAAAAACCAGGATCGCCAGCACCATTGCTCCGGACCGGAATTGCTCACCGAAAATTCCCATCATCGGGCGTGTAAATGACAATACCCCGATAAAGACAGGTAGGGACAGCCAGAATATGAGCCGTGTGGAATCCTGTGCTGAATTTTTTAATCCTGTAAAATCCCGCTGATGAAAAAGTTCTGCAAATTTTGGCGCTGCGATGACGTTGACAGACACCAACAGAAAGTTCATCAAATTTGCAGTCCGGTTTGCAGCGTTAAAAATTCCCACATCCTTACTCTCCCCAAAAATGCCCAGAAATATGGTAGAGGAGGAGGAAATGATCAGACTCAGCGCTGACACCACAAAGAGAGGCGAACCCGCCTTGAGGAGGGGACGAAAGGAGATGCCGGATACTGCTTTCCCGGGCATACCGGTAGAGCGCCACCATACCAGAACAGCGATCCCCATCACGGAAATAGCAACAATATCCCAAACTTTTGCCAGTCCGGCCGGGGTATGAATATAAGGGACACTGAATAAGATCATGATCGTAAGTACGGGCGTCCAGACATTTTCAATTACTTGAGAATACCCGATTTTTTTCAATCCCCTTAAAGATTCGACGATCAGTGTAATGACACTCAGGGGAATGATCCGGATCGTCATCCATTTTAGAGGTTCAATTAATTGAGGTTTATCAAAAATAACTACCGATACAGGTTCTGCAAACAAATAAATCAGAAGGGATAGCCCGCTTGTAAATCCTGCAATCAGGATCAAACTACTGAAAAATACTTCCTTCACCTTGCCCCACGATCCGGTGGATGCATGGGCGGAAATTAACCGGATGACCACATTATCCAGACCAAACCTGCCCAGATTTGCCGCTATAAAAATAATTGTGGTCGTAAGAAAGAAAATCCCCGCTCCCCCTGCCCCCAACAGACGTGCCACATATACACTGAGCAGGAACGAGAGTACCGCCCCCACCCCTTTTAAGGCAAAAGCGATTGAAGATCCTCTGAGTATTTCGATGAGATGATGATCTTTTAAAATGGTTTGGATAAATGTCATGATCAGGCGCGCCTAATGAACCGGATACCGCCAGGTGTCGAGATCCAGATGTGTCAATGATTGCACCGAATTGATCCCGGCATTTAATTTTTCCTTAATCTCTTCAGGAACAGTCCGGATATCCAGGCGATGATGTTGGGCAATCTTTTTTTTGTTCAGATAGTCAAGCAGCGTCAATATTTTTACACGAATATTCGTAAAGGGGATCAGTCTTTTTCCAACTTTTCGGATCGGCAGATCCCGGTGAACCAAATCCCGGATTAATGTGGATCTGGAAGTACTTGCCTGGCGGATGATCGAATCCAGATCAATGGTGTCCATGGATGTTTCCACCCCGATAAAATCACAGATAGTATGATACATTTTCCGCCTGGATTCCGGGGTGTACAGATCATCGAATTTCAGAAACAAAAACATGGAATCCGGGAATACCTCCTGATATCTCTGGATCTGAGGGGAATAATTCCCCCGGGTCAGATAGCTGTGGTGTTCAAAGGAAAATCGTTTTTCATCATGATCCAATCGATACTGTTCAGCTTCCAGTGCCTGGATAAAGTCCAGAGGTTCATATCCCCGCTGTACCGACATGAGGTACTGAGAATACGCCCGTTTCAGGGGGTCGCGCAGGATGATGATAAATTTGGGTGCCGGACACAACGCTTTGATCCGGGAGGGGGTTTCGGGGAAGAACAGATAAGATGGATCCACCTCTCCGCGGATATAATTTCGTCCTTTGGGGATAAACCAGTGATAGTACCAATCCAGACCATTGGCAAACCGGTCTGCATGACTGAAATAATGGGTCTCCTTTAGTTTAGGGAGCGACATCTTCGGATTCTGGCTCAGCCAGTAGTGGAGGGTAGAGGTCCCCCCCTTTTGAGTACCCAGAATAAAATATGATGGCGGAAAGTCCGGCATTCAGCTCAATTGAGGGTGTTTCGCTGGATGGTTCGATGATAACCCATGGATAATATCAGGATAAATTCCCCGGTGAAGGGATGGTAAGTGCAGCAATAGCGATCCCTATAAATCCACCAGCTAATATGCTGCCAATAATGATTACCATACGTTTGGGTGAATCTTTTTCAGCCGCAGGTTCGGGAATATCCAAAATATTGATGATCGGCAGTTCTTTTAATTCTTCTATCTTTGCCAGTTCATATTGCTGCCGCAGGGTGATGTAAACTTCCTGATTTACCTCAACATTTCTCAGCAATCTTCCACGTTGCAATTGGGTTTCGGGGGGTTCAAGGGTGATGGTGTGCAGTTTTCTGAACTCTGTTAACGCTTCTTCCGATTTTTCCAGGTCCGACTTCGCAATAGCCAGCCTGTCTTCGATGAACTGACGGTAATTCCGGGATTGTATTTCCAGTTCCTCGGCAATATACTTTTTAATAAATTGACCATAGTAATTCGCAATATCTGAAGCCAGTTTAGGTTCTTCCATTTTCACCGAAACCACTATCAGTCCCGAGTCTCTCTCTTTTACGACCACACGGGTATCCAATTCTTTTATCGCTGTTGAAACATACTTTAAGTGTATATCTCCTTTTCCTTTAGGGAATATACTCATTACCCATTTTTTCAACCGGCGTGTGATTTTGGTCTGATCATCGATTTCCCAGTAAGCGATCAGGTTTACCGGCGCAGGATAGGCTTCCGTTTTCCATAATTTCTCAACCACACTTCCGGACAGTCTCCGGCTTTTGACGACGTCCGGAATATAAAAAGTCGATTTTGTTCCTCCGTCAAGGTTGAACCCAAAAGCGGATGCAACCCCCTGAATATCATTCAGGGCACCACCCGGACTTTTTTCTTCCGTGGGATAAATTGATAAAATTGATTTGTACATGGGGGTTGCCAAAACACTGTACGCCGTTCCCAGAATAAAAAAGAAGCCGATGGATAACATGAAACTCTTTTTCTTTTTTTTCAGTTCGGTGAAAAAACCGGCAATATTTATATCCGCAGAATTATTTTCAACCATGATCTGACCTTTGTATTTATCGGGTTGCATTTTGAATGACCAGGATCAGTGCGGCCATTTGACCTCCGACGGTCATAATCTCCTGGAACCGCGTCCAGCGGTTGTATTCCAGTTTTTCAGCGATAAAGATCACATCGCCGTTTTCGATACCGTCATTCTCATCAAACTGAATTCGCTTGCCAGTACTGTTTTTAACAATGTATCGGCGCCGGGTTGCCTGATGTACAAGACCCCCCGCATCCCGGATATAGTCGTCGATGGATTTTCCCCTGATCAGCGGATACCGTCCCGGAAATACAACTGCGCCCAGTACCTCCACATATTCCTGCATTGGCGTGATAATGATCTGATCGTCGATCTGGAGAGGAAAACTCATGATCGTACTGGTATATTCATCAGAGGAGGAGGATATCGTTCCTTTAACCGTCCGGCTCCTGGCTTTTACATATGCTTTTTCAGCGTCGCTCCGATCTTCATAGGGTATGGACATAATACGCTCGTACTCGATATCTCTGAGTTCTGCAATGGTCTGATTGTTTACGATGATCCGGCTTCGATCTGCCCGGCTGGAATATCCGCCGGCTTTTTCAATGATACTGCCCAGAGTTGTACTGTTTTCATGAAGTGCGTACCTCCCGGGGTATTTCACTTCTCCGGTTATCGTGACCAATTCTTGCCGTTTGTAGTCTTGTTTCATCCGCACGATAATGTGATCTTCGGGCATAAGGTGGGTTCGTGAGATTTCAGACATATTAGATAATTGAATGATCTTCTTGGTGGTATCATTAATAAATCGGGTGATCTCTATCCTGGAGGAATCCGCATTATTGGTAAATCCGCCAGCCAGTTTAATGAGGCCATAGACGCTTTCTCCTGCCACATACTCATAGCTGCCCGGTAGTTTAATCCCGCCATAGATTTGGATATTTTCATCCGACATTCCGATGGAAACCACATCGCCGGGACGGACCCTGGGGTTCAGTTCCAAATCGCCGGTCATATAAAACCGCAATAGATCAACGCGACGGGTTTCACCGTCACGCAATAATTTGATATTCCTCATGGATATGTCATGTAACTGCTCGTTATTCAGTACAATGAGTGAATTCAGTTTTTCTCCGACAGCGGTATCAAATATGTCTGAAACCCGGGTGAAAGGATTGGCGGTAATAAATCCGGGGCGATTCACGGTTCCGGCGACTAATACCTTGAACCTGCGGATCTCATACAAGGTGATATAAATTGATGCGTTACCATATTTCCCGATACATTTATTTTTAATTGTGTCAAATGCCCGGGACAAGGTATAACCGACGACCGGTACAATCCCGACGACCGGAATCAAAACATCGCCGACGGGAGACACTTCGAGAAACAGATTTACCGTTGCATCAGCAGATACCATATTGAACGAAAAAGTATCACCGGGACCCACGATGTAGGTTTCCGGGTCAACAGGCGTTTCCAGTACGATCTTTTCAGTGGGTAACATATTTGGGATGATGGGACTTCCCATTTCATCCTGTGCGGTTTCCCCTGCTTTTTCCCGGGGAAAAAAATCCTGACTCAAGATTATACCGGCTGATAACAAAATGAAAATCACGATTGTTTTCATAAGTATCCTCCAAAATAATCAAATTGCGGGGCGTTTCTCAAACAGGGCTGGTTGGCGTCTTTTTCGCTGAGTACAGGCGTCGTAACCGGCCACTCAATTCCTATATCCGGATCATTCCACAGAATGCCCCGGTCATGTTCCGGGTGGTAGAGGTTCGTACATTTATAGAAAATTTCAGCGGTATCAGATAGCACACAGTACCCGTGGGCGAACCCTACCGGCACATACATTTGGTGCAAGTTGGCGTCAGTCAGATACTCACCATGCCATCGCCCGAAAGTGGGCGATCCTTTGCGAATATCCACAGCCACATCAAAAATCTCTCCGCTCAGTACCCGGATCAATTTCCCCTGCGGATATTCGATCTGATAATGGAGCCCCCGGATC
>CAYPCW010000044.1:0-22373 GCA_964409335.1 uncultured bacterium | reverse complement strand
AGTACGTTCCATGAGTTCATATCCAAATCCAGCCAAAAAATGCTTCATTCTGCCAACGATATTACAGGAAGCGTCACCATCCAGCCGGATTCTCCGGGTGACCACATCATGCATATTCAGCACTAATTTTGGGTTAGAATGTAGCCTAAAAAAAAACGCCGATTCGGAATATTCGAACTGTATCAGATCGAATGTATTTTGATGCAAAACCCGACGTATCCATCTAAAAAATCTGAAATAAGAGAATATCGTCTTCAGGCGAAACACCCAGGGGTATTTTGATCCGCAGGAGGTCTCCAATGGATAAATCTGATGGCATATCTCTGAGAGTTCGTGCAACTGGATTGACTCATTCGTCTCTAACCTGGCAATAAGGGTAACTTTGTGGTCTTGAGATAAATATTTTAGAATTTGATACGTAAATTGTCCTCCTGCGTGAGGAACATTCTGATACGGAAGAAATGGTGTGATCAGTGCGATTTTCATTATTTTGGATAATCCGAGGGATGAAACGTTTCAGAAATCTATTTTTCTAAGGTTCCGTCCGGCGGTAAATTTTTACATTATTGAATGAATAATAAAAACAAAAAGAGTCTGCGCTGAACCAAGTGAAAATTATCACCCCCGATAAAACGCCTGTCCTAACCGGCCTGAAAAATATTTTTATTTACAGACGTATTTTATATACTCTCTCGATCCGTGATATTAAAGCGAAATATTCCCAAACGTTTTTAGGTATCTTTTGGTCGGTCTTACAGCCCCTTACGGGGTTGTTGATCTTTACGATCTTCTTTTCGAAACTGATTAAAGTCGATACTCACGGTATTCCATATCCTCTTTTTGCTTTTACCGGTATGATTGCCTGGTACTACTTTATTTTTATTGTCAATCAGGGCGGAACCTCTCTCGTGGATTCCGAATATCTGTTACGGAAAATTTATTTCCCACGGTTAATCTTGCCTTTCTCAAAGGTGGTGGTTGGATTAGTTGACTTTGGGATATCTGTTATCCTTCTGCTGGTGATCATGATTTTCACAGGTCATTTGCCAAAACTGGCGTTAGTATATTTCCCCGTTTTTGTGGGTTTGACCATCTTATCCGGGCTTTCGGTGGCAGTCTGGTTAAGCGCACTAACCATCCGGTTCAGGGATTTTCAGCACATCATTCCTTATTTGGTAAACTTCGGGATATGGATGACCCCGGTATTTTACCCATCTACTCTCATTCCCCCTAAATATCAGTTTATCCTGTATCTCAATCCCATGGCGGGAATTATTGGCGGATTGAGATGGTGCCTGTTGGGGGATGCACCGCCTCCGGTGCACTTCATTGCCGGTACTGGGATCATGGTACTGGTCTTTATTACCGGTTTAATTTATTTTGACCGGATTGAACATGAAATTGTTGATATGATATAGGGGTTATCATCTACATGAACGAAATTCTGATATCTGTCCAAAATGTTTCGAAATACTTTCATATCAACGATGAATTTCAAAAGAATTTTCGTGAACTTCTGATGTCCTGTTTGAAATACCGAAAACCCGGGATTAACCGTCACATGAGTCACTCATTTTGCGCGCTTCGGGATATTTCTTTTGAGATGAAGCGGGGGGAATCAATTGGAATCATCGGACGGAATGGCGCCGGAAAAAGTACCCTCTTGAAAATTATTGCCGGGATTACGCCTCCCTCAGAAGGAAGAATCGAGATCAAAGGTAAATTGGCATCCATTCTGGATATCGGTACCGGTTTTCATCCTGACCTTTCAGGTCGGGATAACATCTATTTGAGCGCATCGTTATTGGGGATGAATAAACAGGAAATCAATTTAAATTTTGATAAAATCCTCACGTTTAGCGGAATCCCGGATTTTATCGACACACCCGTAAAATATTACTCCTCGGGGATGTATGTTCGGCTCGCCTTTGCGGTAGCAGCTCACGTACATGCGGACATCTTGCTCTTCGACGAGATCATTTCTGTCGGGGATGCGGAATTTAAAATGAGATGCCTTGAAAAGATCAATGAATTAAAGAATAAAGGCGCAACAATCCTGCTGGTGAGCCACAGTTTCAACGATGTTGTGAAATTTTGTGATCAGGCAATTTTAATGGTCAATGGACAGATATCTGCAATGGGAGATCCGCAGGAGACCATAATCCGGTACGTTGAGACGATATTAAACCAATCCGGTGAAGGAATTTCCCGATTGGAAAAAACTGAGACCGATACGCAAATACAAACGACAGGACAGGCGGATGAAGAACCTCACACAAATTTTAAACAATGGGATGAAAAAGATCATCCGCCTGGAAATGATTATATTCGAATTCTGAAAATTACCGTCAGCGCTGATAATCCCGCTGAAAAGGGTTCGATCACAACAGACGATGAAATTAAAATAGACATAAAATACCGGCAAATGATGGATAATACATGTATAGATATCGCATTCGTGCTGCAGGATGAATCTATGAACCGGATTTTCGCAGGTAGCCCGGCGTTATCCGACATGATGTTGAGTACCGTTTCACCGGGGTACTATTCTGCAGAATGTACCATCCCCAAAAAGTTTCTCAACCAGGGACTATTTTTCCTGAACATTATTGCGGTTCTCGACAAACAGGATATTATTTATAAGTATCAGAATTTATTTCATTTCCGGGTGAGATTGAGCCGTGGGACAAATAAACAGTATATAAAGCTGACGCCCGGACCAATTCGACCTCATTTGAATTGGACGGTGAACGAAATACATGATTTTCCCGGTAGAGCCGCAGACATAAAAACCTGATTTAGCGCTGGTCACAAAAATTGATAAAGTATAATCCAAATGATCATTACCGATAAATTCATCTTTATCCATTTCCCAAAGACTGGTGGTACGTTTGTAAAAAAGGTCCTGACAAAAATGAAAGAAAAGGGCATCCTCCCCAAACCACGGAGGATTCTTTTTTGGCGAATATCCTATCCCGGTCATTTTCAGATATTTGAGGATAATGTTTTCTATCCCTACCGGTTCAAACGGAACTTCCAGCACAATTTCTGCTCACATATCCCGAAAGACAGTGAGCATAAGTTCATTGTGAGTAATAAACGAAATCCCCTTGATATTTATGTTTCATTATTTGAAAGCAGAGACTGGATTTTAAACCTGAATAAAGAAGAATTATCTTGTGTAATGGAATTATTCCCAACCTACCCGGATCTTAATTTCCGGCAATTTTTATCCTTTTGTCAGGATTATCTAAACGATCGTTTATTACCTTCTCTACTTCAGATGGAAATCCGGACAAAGATGGGATTTTTAAGTACCCTTTTTCTGCTTACTTACTACAAAGATTACAAGAATATACTGAATACGTATTCGGGAAGAGTCGGGGCCATGCAAATCAGGGAATTTCAATATCCTGTGATCTTTTTAGAGCAGCAAAATCTCAACCGCAGTTTATATTTATTTCTTGCCAATCAGGGATATCCGTCGGGAAAAATTGATTTTATCCTCAGCGCTGACAGGATCAATGTATCGGACACCAGAAAAGAAGATGATTTTTTAAAGTATTTCGACTCGGATACCCTGGCTTACATTGTCGACAGGGAATATCTCATTTTCGATGTCTTTCCAGAATATGTATAATTATTTTATTTGATATTCTATCTAATCTGATAACCTAATATCCTTTTGGTTTACATCCTCATCGCTCAATTTGCCGTAAGGCATGATCACTGATTGGTTCTAAATTACCAGATAACAAAAATCAGGTAATATGTTAATTGTAGGCAGCAAAGGATTAGGGCGGGAAATATTGGCATCGATGCATTGGTGTGACCCCCATGATGAATATTACTTCTTTGATAATGTGGATAAACATGTCCCGGACAGGCTGTTTGGTCGCTTTAAAATCTACCGAACATATGAGGCGGTACGTGAGCATTTTCAATCCATTGGCCGGAACTTCATCACCGCCCGTGGTAATCCCCTGAAACGGTATCGGATCAACCGAACCTTCAAAAACCTGGGAGGCGACCTCACATCCGCCATTTCACGCCTGGCAACGGCAAGCCCATTATCCCATTACGGAGATGGCGTGATCATTCAACCGGGAGCCATTGTGTCCGCTGATGTGACCCTGGGTGAAGGATGTTTTTTAAACTGCGCCAGTATTGTGGCTCATGATGTGACCATCGGGGATTATACCACGATTCAACCGGGCGCAAAAATATTGGGTAATGCCCATATCGGAAAATTTTGCCTGATCTCTACAAACAGTGTAATTATGCCTCATGTCAAAATCGGAAATTTGGTACGTATCGGCGTGGGGGTTATTGTCGATCACGATATCGAAGATGGTGAAAAAGTAGGGTTAGATCCTTCGAATTAACGTATGAAATTTCAACCGGCTAAATTAATATCCCGCCTGTTTCCGCCTGCTGACCCCGGGCTTGGGTATTCCCCTGTAGATTCCGCAATAATAGATGCCTATAATTCGACCCGTGCACCCGGTGATGTCCATACCCTGTGTCATGCGCCATTCAAATCTCTGCGATTCACCCAATTCGGGAAGGTGACCGTCTGTTGGAAAAATGAACGTCATATTTTAGGCGAATATCCAGGCGATTCTGTTCATGATATATGGTTTGGGAAACAGGCTGAATTACTTCGCGATTATATTCGTCATAATGACTTATCTCTCGGGTGCGAGATCTGTAAAGGACACCTGACCCGTGGAGAATATTTTGATTTGCGAGCCCGTGATTTTGACAGCAAACCTACCGCACAGAACGGATATCCTTCTTTTGGTGAATTTGTGCTGGGCAGTGCATGTAACCTGGAATGCATTATGTGTTCCGGGAAATATTCATCCTCAATTCGGAAAAACCGGGAAATGAAACCGATCTACCCGGACCCATACGATGGCCGGTTTGTAGAGCAATTGGAAGAGTTTATCCCCCACTTCACATATACCTGCTATTTCGGCGGCGAGCCTTTTTATTATGGACTTCACTACAAAATTTGGGATAAGATCATTGAGCGAAATCCCAATTGTGATATTACCGTCCAAACCAATGCAACCCTCGTGAATGACCGGATCAGAAAACTGCTGGAACGGGGAAAATTCAATATTTATATGTCCATCGATTCAATGCATCCCTCCACCTATGAGAAGATCAGAGTGAATTCGTCCTTCGACAAGATAATGGAAAATGTCAGGTATTTTACAGGTTACTGTCATGCCAATAAGCGGATGATCCGGATTTCTGCCTGCCCCATGAGGCAGAACTGGCAGGATATGCCCGAAATCGTGAACTACTGCAATACCCACAATATCGAAGTAAAATTCAATCCCATTTGGTTCCCGCCGGATTGCAGCCTGTGGAATTGGGATCTAAAATCCCTGAATAATATTTATGAATATTATCACCAAATGACATTTCCGGTACTCGGTGAGCGCTCTGAAGCAAATATCAACCATTTTACCAAATTAAAAGAACAGATCCTCCAGTGGTCTGTCCAATCCGGGAAGTTAATCCACGAAAACGGTAAAACCGAATCACCTTCAGCGGAGAGCCTGAGGAATACTCTGTTCGAAAGGATCCGATTATATTTTCAAAACGACCATCCGTTTGTGGGAAGTCCGGATCTCCGGACTTCAGATGATCTGATCGGTATACTTGAACGGATACTGTCCGTATTTGGTAATCCTGCTGATCAAACGAAGGTACTCCATTCCATCATCCAATATCCGGTAGATTATCTGGTTCGTGAGATCGATGCAAATCCGGAGGATGTGACCTTAGAAAGATTTAAAATGAGTACGCGGCAGTTGCCTGTTCGTTTGACGCCGGCAGTGGAAAAGGACCGGGGATGATCATTCCCCCGACATCACCGAAAATTTACCATCCATTATCCCCTGACCTGATTCGGGAATATAACGGAATTCGGGAGTGGTCAGACCCTGCTCTTTTGTGTTATGCCCCTTTTAAATCCATTCGATTCGCCCATAACGGGTATGCGCTTGCCTGTTGCTATAACCGGTACGCCATTCTGGGGAAATATCCGGAACAATCCGTCAGAGAAATATGGTTCGGAGAGGCTGCCAAAAAATTACGACGCTTCATCCGGGAAAATGACCTGTCAATGGGATGTCAGAAATGTAGACGAAATATCGAAAACCATGCTTTTAGCAGTGTGGATGCTCTGAAATTTGACTATGCTTCAGATCTGGATAATGGCAATGCAGAATACCCCGTTCTCATGGAATTTCAAATCGATAACACCTGTAACCTGGAATGTATTCAATGCCGGGGGGACAATTCCTCTTCAATCCGGAAGAACCGGGATCATCTCCAGCCCTATGTAGAACCCTATGACGATGACTTTGTGGATCAATTGTCTGAATTTTTACCCCGCGTTTCAAAAATTGGGTTTGTCGGAGGGGAACCGCTTCTCGGCCAGGTGAATGCAAATATTTGGGAGCGGTGTACCAGGCTCAACCCCACCGCCAGGATCAATGTGATGACCAACGGTACCACGCTGAACACGCGGTTTAAACGGATCATGGAACAGGGTAATTTTCATATGTCGGTTTCCATCGATTCCATGGTCAAAGTAACCTATGAAAGCATTCGTCAGAACTCAAACCTGCACATCGTCATGTCCAACATTGAATATTTTATCGATTACAGCCGGCGGAATAACCGTCATTTTTCTTTACACACTTGTTTTATGCTTCAAAACTGGCAGGAAATTCCTGAAATACTCAGGTACTGTAATGAGAAGAATATCTTACTCTATTATCCTATCGTATACTTCCCTACGGATTGTTCCCTGATGTACGTATCGGTGGAGACTCAAACAGAAATTCTCAATTACTACCGGTCACTGACCTTTACTTCAATAACCCGGAATCAAAAAGGTAACGTGGCGCGGTTTGAAAGCCTCATCACACTACTGAATTCATGGAGAGAATATCAGGTTACGGCGGATCACACCGTACCAATTCACGAGGATTTCAAGGTGCGTGAAGTGGGAGACTACAAGCAAATGATTGTAGATTCCCTTACTTTAACTGTAGAAGACGACCACACGATTTCAGATGAAGATAAATCCGGGCGGTTAATCCGGGTGCTGGATAAATTTGATAATATCTGTGCCCGGATTGATGATCAGGATCTTCTGAAATTCTCCCTAAAAAATATTTCAATACTTCCCGGTAGAACTTTGTTGACGGAATTAGAGATCGCACCCCTGGACTCTCTCATCGAGATGATGAAAACCGCCGGAAGAACCCGCCCTTCAGGATAATCATCCACCATCGGGTCTGTAGAATGTCTAATTTGCTGTCTGTATTTATGCTCACTCATAATCACGAAAAATATGTGGCGGAAGCCATTCAAAGCGCATTATCCCAGAAGGTCAATTTTGAATATACCATTTTAGTTGGAGATGATGGATCCACCGATGGCACCGTTGAAATTGTAACTGCCTTTTCGAAAAAATATCCGGACAGGATCAAATTATATACATTTTTAGAAAACCATGGGATATATGAAAACGTAATAAACTTATACAGTCGATATAATGGAAAATACCTGGCAAATCTCGATGGCGATGATTACTGGACGGACGAACATAAGCTCCAGATACAGGTTGACTTGTTGGAAAATCATCCGGAATACGCAGCTTGTTTTCACGATGTTACGATAAATAGCACCGAAATTATAGGCGATGAGTCCAATTCAACCATCGAAAAAAGCCAAAAACATCACTATCACCGATACTCCCAAATACACCAATATTCACCGGAAATTTTACCCTTTCAGATTGTGGACCGCCTGATCATCCCTACCAGTTCGCTGGTTTACCGGAACGGGCAGAATCTGACTGACGCCTATAGATCATCCTTTCGCCCGGATTATTCCTTTGACTGGTGGTTGAATCTGGCTATCGTGAAAAACAGCAAAATAACGTACATCCCCCGGGAAATGGGCGTATACCGGGAACACGGAGAAAGCCATACAAAAAAGGTACCGTTCCCGGAGAAAAAGGCGGCAAATATCCGAATATTGAAATACCTGCTGAAGGATGATTATTATCGTCATTTTAAAAAATGGATATTCAAAGGGTTGGCCCGGGAATACAACAGCCTGGCAAATGACAGCAGTTCCGATGTTATAAATCAACGAATGGCAAACCAAAAATACTTCTGGTATGGTCAACGTGCTGTCCTGTCTGGTTTCCTGGACAATCTAAAATTTATTCGCAACCCACATACCGGAATGTAACCCATATCTACTATGACGCGCATGCAGAAAAAAGAGCAAAAATTTGTGTATGTGGCATGTGGATCAGACGAGCACATCAGGCGACTGCAATTGTCCATTCGGGCGCTGAAAAAATTCTCAAAAAAAGATATTATCGTGGTTACGGACGCTTTAAAAAATCAGGTGAGCATCGAATATGATAAGATCATTTCCATCCCTACTCCCTCAAACCTGAACGCTCACCAATCGGTGATCTTCCTCAAAACCAGCCTGCACCGGTACCTGGAGAATGGTCCGATATACACTTATCTGGATACGGATATCATTGCCCGCTCATCCCTCGTAAACAGGGTCTTTGATCATTTCATCAACCCCGTTGCGTTTGCGACGGACTATGTGGACATTCAACACTTCAGCCCGGCAGCCATGATGTGCGGATGTGTAGAAAAATTCCGGCATTACGAAAAAACACTTACCGGGTTATTCGAAACATACGATCCCAATTATTTTCGAATGCGAAATCCTGATAACCGAAAAAAGATTGCACGTATTGAACAACTCAACACGGAGTACCGGAAAAATAATTGGTGGACACTGTACAAAAAATTTAAACACTGGTTTGATCCTCACCACATTCACCTGACGGATTTTACCCATTACGTAAAAAGGAAGACTGGATACACCTGGAATGATAAGGATCAAACCTGGCTTGATGATCAGGGAAAGATCATTTATTCTTTGGATACCGCATTCCACCAAGGAATTGAAGCCTGCAGCGGGTACCGGTTTGACGAAACCATACACGCCTGGAAGGCTCCGGATGGACAACCTGTTAATGATGTAAAATGCAGTCACCTGCAGGATGCTATCTCTGAAAGAACCGGTATTTCAATCCCCGGCGAATGGCGGCACTGGAACGGTGGATTGTTTATTTTTGATGAACGGTCCGCACCATTTCTGGAGGATTGGCACCGGTTGTCGGTCGATGCTTTTAGAAACCCATACTGGGTGACAAGAGATCAGGGCACACTTGCCACTGCAGTCTGGAAACAGGGATTGCAGCGCCAGTCGACTCTCCCCGCGAAATTTAATTTCATCTTCACACCCCGCTTCAGAAATGCCCGGTACCTGGGGAAAAATACATTTGCTCTTACGTCCAAACTGCAGGTGATCAAACCCGGTTTTCTTCATCTAATTGACGGGATCACCGATTCTACCCGGTACTTTTGGGGGCTGGAAAATGACGGAGAAGTCCGGTGAACATCGCGATTGTTTCCGTGAATAAAAAGAAATATTCCGAGACTTTTATTCATGCACAGGTGAAGAAACTGCCTGCATCGGTATATTATTTACATACCGGGTATCTTCCTACAATGGCAGGATTCAATGATATTCCACTGGTGCCGCCATCCCTGATCACCACATTTAAAAAATGGCGGGGCCACAGCGAAGATGACCTTCTGCAATTCGCGATTAAGAAGTATCTCCGGCGAAACGGCATTCAGTTGGTGTTGGCACAATACGGACCCTCCGGCGTCAAAATGATGGAAATTTGCCACGAGTTAAATCTCCCCCTTTTCGTCTATTTCCGTGGATACGACGCGTACCGCCGGGAGATTTTGGAGTCCTACGGTACCGGTTATTCCCGGCTCTTTGACATCGCCGTAAAGTTGTTTGTGGTTTCCCATGAAATGAAAGCTCAGCTGGTTTATCTCGGGGCGGATGAACAAAAGATCATTTACAATCCAAGCGGGGCGGACACCGAACAGTTCATCTGGCATGATGCAGGAAAAAATCCGCTTAAATTTTTAACCGTGGGGCGATTCGAAGAAACGAAAAATCATCAGGCTACCATTCAGGCATTTCAGCAGGTGGTGAAAAACTACCCGCATGCCCGGCTGATTTTAGTGGGTGATGGTCCTCTGAAAAAAACATGTATTGATTTGGTCAAGGCTTTAAATCTGGAATCGGCGGTAGAATTTGCCGGTATACTCCCCCATGAATCTGTAGCGGATATTATGGCACAGGTCAGGTGTTTTGCACTCCACTCTTTCACACCGGTTTCCGGGGATAAAGAAGGCACTCCGGTCTCAATCATGGAAGCATGTGCATCCGGTTTACCGGTTGTAGCCACCCATCATGGGGGTATCCCGGATGTAGTGAAGGATGGCGAAACGGGTTTTCTCGTTAAAGAGGGCGATATCCGCAATATGGCAGATCGCATGGTGCGTCTGGCGGCGGACCCGAATCTTGCTACACGATTGGGGACGGCAGGTCATCACCGGATTCGCAATCATTTTACCCAAAAGCAAAATATTGACCTGCTTTGGGCATCTATACAAGAATCCGTTTGCGGGAGTTCCTGATTTATGTGCGGCATTTTAGGTGCACTCCCTGCTGTCGAAGACCGACGGTTTCAGACTGCCCTGAATCTCATTTCTCATCGCGGACCTGACGCTGAAGGTGTCTGGATATCAGCGGATCAGGCGATACAACTGGGGCACCGCCGACTATCGATAATTGACCTATCCGGCGCAGCCCGCCAGCCTATGCACATCCCGGGGTATTCCATCAGTTATAACGGGGAGATATACAATTATCCGGAATTACGGGATACACTTACCACGTTCGGGTACCCATTTACAACGCAGTCTGATACGGAAGTACTGCTATGGGGATTTCATCATTGGGGGACAACCCTCTTTGAAAAACTGAATGGTATGTGGGCGCTTGCGATCTGGGATCAAAAAGAACACCGTCTGTATCTCTCCCGTGACCGGTTTGGAAAAAAACCTTTATTTTATGTCCACCGGGGCAGCCAGTTCCTGTTTGCATCCGAGATGAAAGCGCTGGTCCCTTTTCTAACTACAGTGGAACCCAACAAGAAATTTTTATGTATGCGCAATCATCTCTTTGACTACGAATCCACCGATGCATGTCTCATTGACGGAATCAAACGATTCCCTCATGCCCATTGGGGAGTGGTCAAAGGCGCTTCCCTGACCTTTCATCGGTACTGGGAAACTCTGAACTACCTTCATTCCGTACCCAATAAGTATAGGCATCAGGTTGAAGAATTCCGCCATTTGTTCTCCGATGCCTGTCGGATCAGAATGCGCGCCAGTGTCCCTGTCGGAACCGCACTCAGTGGTGGGATTGACTCTGCATCGACATTTGGAACCATGGCGCAGATGGCCGGCAAACTCACCGAATCCGAATTTTCTACACCGGACTGGCGGCACGTCGTGGTTGCATCATTACCGGGGACGCCGCTGGACGAGACTCATTATGCCCTGGAGGTTACCGGTCTCGCGGGAATAGAACCGGACATTCTCACCATCGATCCGGTTCAGGGGCTTGCCGATCTGCCGGATTATCTCTACGCATTGGAGGAATTGTACATCACCAGCCCCGTCCCGATGATGCAACTTTACCGTCGAATGCGGAACACCGGTATTTTTGTCTCCCTTGACGGACATGGCGCAGACGAACTGTTTTCCGGGTACGATACATTTCTGTTCAACGCCTTTCAGGATTGCGGGCTGAATCCCCTGCGAATCAGAAATATTTTACGCGCCTACCGGGGACTCATCGAACCGGGTCAACTGCAATTCCTCCAGAACCGGACCGGATTTACTGATTACCTGACCCGGGTTACCGGTGATGATCGATGGATGAAGATTATCCCCGTATTGCGGACGGAATTGAAAAAAGGGTTTACTATACTCCCACGGATGAACGCTTCCCTCTCCGCCGAGGATAAATGGAATCGAATGGGCAGTTTGAACCGCCATCTGTACAACCTGTTTCACCGCGACAACCTCCCAACATTGCTTCGGAATTATGACCGATTCTCAATGGCCAGCGGTGTTGAAATCCGAATGCCCTTCCTTGATCACCGGGTAGTGAGTTATTGTTTTTCCGTGTCCTGGCAGTCGAAGATCAAAGGCGGATATACGAAAGCCATCCTGCGCGATGCGTGCAAACCGGTATTGCCCAAAACAATTTACCAGCGAAAAACCAAAATGGGATTCCAGACCCCCATTGTGGACTGGCTCAAAGGTCCCTGGAAGCATTTTTTTCTGGAGATGGTTCACTCCAGTGAATTCAATCGCTCACCATTCATTGATGCGGAAACCGTCAGAACAAATATAACAGATGTGATCCGGGGTGAAAACCCGACCTACAGACAGGGCGAATTGGCATATGCATCACTTTCGCCATTTTTGTGGCAGAAATATGTTTTGGAGAGGTTTAAAAGTGAGATGTCCAGGCGATAATCGGGTTTCAATTCCCGCCGAAAAGGGAAAGATCCGCTTTGACCGGTTTTGATAAATCTTACGGACCCTGAATATTATACCATCCCTTCTTTTTTTATCTCCTTTTGGCACAGTTCCATGAATTAACCGGTCTGTTCAGCCGGGTTAGTCCGCTTCCGTTATCATCTCATAAGAGCGGTGCGAGTGCGAAAACCTTCGTCGGCAGAGGAAAAATTTCTTAGTTTATTTGAAACTAAAATAGTGTCGATATGACAAAGATAATTGAATGGAAAAGAATCGCAGGACTTAAGCCTTAAAAAATATCAAAATCCTCAATTTTCACCGTCAGGGCAAAGGGATGCCGGTATTCAGTTTCTACCCCGCTGAACATGACCTCAATTTTAAACAGATGAAAGAAATTGTCAATGCCAATCCCGGTTTCAGTAACCATATCCGGGAAGGTTAACCGGTTCAAAGCCTTCTCCCCTGCCCAGCCTGCATGGGTGATGAGGGACACTTCCCATGGGATGGAATTTATTAAAGGTATTCCGGTTGCCCAATGAAATATTTTTCCGATATGAAATTCAGAAAATACCACAAGTTTTTGAGATCCGGTCAGACTGTTTTGGACCAGGGTGCTGAAAGATTGTAACAGGTCAAAATCCGCTGACCCTCCCTGAACTTCAAAATATTTTTGTCTCGGTAATACGCCAAGACTGAATCCGGCTTCAAGACGCAGATCCATGGAAATTCCCCTCGTCATATTACGGCGGGTGGTGAGGATGAAGAGATAACGGTCGTATGAATAATCACTGCCTATGGATTTCACACCGGTTTCATAACCCAATTCCAATTGGGTAAAATGCTGATTTGGGATGATCCGCCTTGATAGCGCAGAATTCAGAAATTTGATATTTGACAGCGTTGCCTTCACCCGAAATCCCGCCATCTCACCATGAGAAATGACAGGATTATCCAAAAATTCAGGCTGCGGAAGGATTCCATGTGTAAGCCCAATTGTTGCCGGGGAATGCCTTTCATACAAAACTGCTGTGGTGAGGTCCAATAATGAATAATTGAGAGTCACCTCCACTTGTCGACCCGCATTATAGTAATAATCGTAATAGTCGAACCCGCCAAAAATACCCCGCAAAGAATTCAACAAAAGCGGATATTCTGCAGGATCCTCAATGGGTGACAGGATTTGATACCATTTCAGGGAAGCGTTCAACGATAATCTCCGGTTTCCCCACCTCGCGGACGGTATTACATGAAATTTTAGTTTATCATCGGCAAATCCGTATCCGATGCCGAACTGCAGAGCAAAGAGTGAAAACATTGATTTGGAATCGAAAGCAGCGCCTGCAAATCCACCCTCTATCCGGTTGAAACGGACAAAATCAGAAATCTCCCCGATAGGTTTAGTTTTCCATTCGCTGTAAAGATCAATCCATTTTATCACTCGTGTGAAAACGTTCAGCCTCCGGTTATGGACAACAAGGCTGTCGATGATCTTGTACCCGATTGTTTCATCCAAAGTGAGTGGCGGAATGAACATCGGTACCGATTTAAATGGAATTTCGGGGGTTATTTTCACTACATCCGCATTGGGAGCAATCTGGTTTTGCAGGTCATTTACGCGGTAATTTTCCCGGAAATTTTCTTTTCTCATGAGCAGCACAGGCATACCGGGGATACCCGTGACGAATTCATTTTCCCGAAGGGCATAAACTGGCAGGTACATACTGTCATTCAACGCTTTATACCGCTGCACAATGTGGATATTCTCAAACAAACCGTAATTGCACCCCGGGTTCAATGCAACATCTACCCGATCAATAATGAAAAATTTATCAACAAGATACAACTCACCACCCATTGAGGGAATCCGGAGATCCCGAGGTGAAAAGCAGATTTTGAAAATGAGTTTGTGGTCCTGGTAAAGCGTATCTAATATTTGAAAAATATAATGATCGATTGCATCTTTTGCGGTTAGTCCAACGAGCGTATGTTTACCCACCTTTATGCGGTCAGCGTTCATGTCAATGAAGGTATTTCCACTGACAAAATTAACGGATTGCGGGAGATTCGCCGATTGACGCTGACTCAACAAAATTTCATGCCAGGTATCGGGTGCGTTGAAATACAGCTCGGAGAATGTCTCGAATATTCCGCCGTACAGAGAGGGATCCACGACAGACCTATAACTCGTTTTGGTGTAGGAATGGCAAAAATAGTTCCTGATGAACCGGGATTTTTCCTTCATTCGGGAGGCTTTTAGAATGAGTTCTTCTACGCCGGATTTTTGGGTCGCATACACGGTTATAGGGTCCAGCGAAACCACCTGCGGAGTAAGGTTGACATCCAAAATCTGTAGTTGTCGGGTGATGGTAACGTTGGTGGAAAAAGAATGATATCCCAGATACTGAAATTTAATGAGATAGGATCCGGGGGGGAGATTAAGTGAATAATACCCATCTGCATTCGCGGCGGTTCCCCGGCTGGTGCCCTCAATAAAAATATTACAGTATCCCAGAGATCTGCCGGTTGCACAATCCGCTACGTAACCGCTGATGGATTGGCTGCTCACCCCCTGAAGAAAAACAACCCACAGGATACCGTAAACTATACGGTGGAGTAACGTCATGGAATTGTCCTAAAGAAACCTATAAAAATTACCCCCGTTTAAAGGATATTACAGATCACCCGGTTTGCACAGATCCGGGATATAAATTTTCTGGCGGAAGCTCACTTCAGAGTACTTAAATTTTCGCCGGATTTTCAATTTATTTTCATTCATTAATTACAACATCGGTTACACTATCAAAATTAATATTGTTAAACCCGATCTACCCGATTTCTCAGAAATTTCAGAGGATTTTCAAGAGTGTCTACGCTCAGGGCTGGTCACAAATCAATCCAAATTTGTTCAGCGGTTCGAGTCTGAAATTCAGCATTCCTTACGGTCAATCCTGACGCCGGTGACCTTTTGCAATGGTGAACTGGCGTTGTACAGTCTTATCCTTGCGACAAAGCTCAAAATGGGCTATGACGTATCTGATACATTTAGTGTGCTAGTGCCGTCATTCACCTTTTCGGGAACGGTAAACGCCATCATAGCCAATCATTTAATCCCTGTGTTCGCTGATGTGGATTCTACACTCACTTTGAATCCGGAATCTCTGTTACAGGTAGATGACACGGTTAAAATGGCGATTCCGGTGGGCGTGTACGGCCATTTACCGGATGTTGACCGAATCGGTGGAAATGCCGGAGAAAGAGGGATTACGGTCATCTACGATAATGCGCCGGCATTTGGTTCGACCCGCAACGGGAAGTTTACACATGAGTCCGGTTTTTCAGAAATTTTCAGTTTCCACGCCACCAAACCCTTTACAACGATGGAAGGCGGATGTGCCGTGACCGCGGATCCGGAGATTTGGGAAATCCTGAAACGGCTGCGTGATTTTGGGCAGTTTGAGAAGGAGCGCGGCGACGTTTCCGCACCCGGACTAAATTCCAAAATGCAGGAAATATCCGCGATTGTCGGGTTGGCGAATCTGAATCGATGGCTGGATACTCTATGCTATCGAAAAAAAGTGATCGAACGATACGAGCAGTTTTTTTCACATTTAGAGACTGCAGGAATTCTTCGCACTTTAAAAAAAAGTCCGGATGATTTTTGCACCTACATTTACTTCCCAATCTTACTGAACGAAGACCCACAGAGATTCATTCAGCATATGACATCCCATTCCATTGCTGTGAGGCGCTATTACACCGCGGTACACACCCTGCAATATTACCGTGACAAATTCCCTGAACGGGATCTCCCCATAACGAACCAGATCCGGAACCGGATTGTGGCACTCCCCTTGCATAATTACATGACCCAGGATGAAACAGAATATTTGTTTTCAACGATCAGGCGGTATTTTTCCGGGGATGAAAGGGCATGAATATTCTCGTAGCCGGCGCCGGTGGGTATATCGGTGTTCCTTTATGTCAAAACCTTTTATCCTGCGGACACACTGTCACTGCCGTTGATATATTTTACTTTGGTGAGGACAAGATCGCCCATCTCCGGACCGCGAACAATATTCGGATCATCACAGCAGATATCCGGTCGGTGGAGGCGTCGGTTTTTGAGGGGGTTGACGTCGTGATTGATCTGGCGGGTCTCAGCAACGACGCGGCTGCTGACCACCATTATTCCGAGGCAGAATCCATTAATTACCGGGGATGTCTTCGACTGGCAGGAATTTCTAAAGCGGCTGGAGTCCGGCGGTTCATCTACTCCAGTTCCGCCAGTGTGTACGGCGCCGGTGAAAACCGATTGCTATCAGAAGCCTCTTCCACCCACCCGATCTCCTTGTATGCGAAGTTAAAATTAAAGACGGAGGCAGCACTATTATCTCAATACAGCGACTCTATGGGAGTGGTTATTTTACGAAATCCTACCCTGTTTGGCTTATCGTCCAGAATGCGGTTTGACCTGGCGCTAAATGTGATGACATCTACCGCCATCCGGAAAAAACAGGTCACCGTTCACGGAGATGGTGGTCAGTGGCGGCCGATGGTTTCTGTTCAGGATGTGGTGGATGCTTTCACAGGGGTAACGAATGCTTCCGCAAACCTCGTTACAGGGGAGATCTTCAACGTTGGCGGTCGGTCTTCTAATATACGGATTGTCGAACTTGCGGAACTGATCCGGTCTCTTTTGCCGGATATCCATATCAAATTTGAGCCGGTGAAATCGGATAACCGTTCATACCATTTGACATTTGAAAAAATCTACACCCGAATCGGCTTTAAGCCCATTGTATCTCACTCTGAGGGTATCCTTTCCATTTCACAGGCTATCAAGACCGGAGAGATTAATCCCGCTGATCCCACCTATTATACAGCATCCTGGTATGAAAGCCAGGTGTTTCATCATCAACCCGGTAAGAATCATCCTTGAGTGATCAACCCTATCTCAGTATGGTTATAGTCGGACGGAATGATAATTACGGCGGGGATTTTAATTACCGTCTGCAGAACTGCCTAAGCTGGACGATCAGAAACACCGAAAAATACGGGATTCCGACCGAGATCATTTTTGTGAATTATAATCCCATTCCTGAAAATCCACCTCTTGAACGCGTCTTGATTCTTCCCGAACAGGTAAGACATACCACGTTCAGGATTATCACGGTTCCTTTCGAGGTGCATGAGAAACTCAGCAATCCAGCCATCCGGCGGATTGTCCCGCTGTATGAATATATCGCCAAGAATATCGGCATTCGTCGGGCAAAAGGTGAATTTATATTATCGGCGAACCCGGATATCCTGATCCATCCGGAGATCTTCAAATTTATTGCCTCCCGGAAATTGACATCAAAACGGTACTATCGGTGTGACCGGTGTGATTTTACCAAATTCAATCTGAATTTGGAACAATCCGATGAGAACATTCTGGAATCCCTAGACCGGCACACATTTAAATTTGTCATCAAGGGTTTGAATTACACCCGAAAATCTTCGGATGAAAAAGTCGCCTGGGTGAAATTTAAAACGGGACTGAAAAACTTCAGAGACCGGAATTTAATCCGTATTGAAAAGATTGCAAACCATTTTTCCTGGCCCGTTATCTATGATTACCTGCCCTTAAAATATCATACCAATTGCAGTGGAGATTTCATGCTCATGCATCATTCTCATTGGAATGACCTCCATGGGCACCCTGAAAACACCTATCTTGCAATCCATACGGATGCCCTATTTGTGATCATGGCGGCGACAGCCGGATACAAGGAGACTTGCTTTTCACATCCGGTATTTCATCAGGATCACGGACGCCGGTATCGCCACGATGGTGATCTGGAAGACGCAGACATCCGGAAGATGTTCGATCTTATGAACCGGGATGGGCTTAAAATGGAACGTGCAAAATCCCCGATCATCTATAATGATGAAAACTGGGGAAACTTTACTCTCAACTTAGAGATGTCAATCGTATTATATCCTTGAAGTTATCAATCGTTGCCACATCCAGGAATGATAATCACGGCGGAGATACCCTCAAGCGGATGACCATGTTTGTGAACGGATTGATTGTACAGACCCGACGATATCAGGTTAATTTGGAATTGATCATTGTGGAGTGGAATCCGCCGTTGGGAAAACCGTCTCTCCATGAGGTTCTGCCTAAACCTGCAACAGATGATTTCCTGATCATCCGGTATATCATCGTCCCTGAGGAGATTCACAGACGATATAAGCATGGCGATGCCATCCCCCTTTTTCAGATGATCGCCAAGAATGTGGGCATACGCCGGGCAGAAGGACAGTTTATTTTATGCACCAATATTGATCTGTTATTTTCAAATGAATTGTTTGAACGGATAACCGGTCCGGAGTTGGACCCCTCCAAAGTGTATCGGGCAAACCGTTGTGATATTCCTTCACATATTGATATGACCTGGTCATTTGATGATCAACTTGAATTCGCCCGGAATAATATCATGATCACTGCCGGTAAAAACCGTCATTACACTCATTTGGTAAAGGCTCCGGAGTGGGCATACTCACGGGCATGGGTTGCGAGACTGCTTCAATGGATTGCCGTCATCCGGTCAAAAATTTTTGAAGATCCCATCGAACTGACACTTCGGTTATTGGATACGGATGCCTGCGGGGATTTTACCCTGATGTCCAAGGATGCCTGGTTGGATATTCAGGGATATCCTGAATTGGATCTGTATTCGATCCATGTGGATAGTATGGGACTGATCGCAGCAGAAGCACTAGGGTATCATCAAGTGATATATCCTCCTGAAGCCTGTACCTTTCATATCCATCATGACACCGGGTGGGCATCCATGTCTCCTTTAGATAAGATAAAATTTTGGAGTGATCGCCCGGGGATTGGATGGGATGCGGTTTTAGAAGCGGGAAAATATTTACTTGAACATAAATGTAGATATGATGTGAATCAACCGGAGTGGGGTTTATCAGACGAACGTCTTTATGAGATCAGTGTGCCGGATTAGGAAATCTGAATATCGGTGGTCAGACGGTTACGTCCGTCTTTTTTACTCCTGTACATGAGTTTATCGGCCCGTCGGACAATCGTACTGATAGTATCTTCGGAACCCATCATCGTCGCCCCCATCGAAACGGTCACACCCAGTTTTTTATTTTCAAATTCAATATCCAGTGACTGTATCAGTTTCCGATACCTTTCAGCGATCATGACTAAGGTCTGTTTGTCTACATTTCGGATAATAGCGATGAATTCTTCCCCACCCCATCTGCCAAAAAAATCATAAGGTCGGGCGTTCTTCATGAAGGACTCCGCCACCCGCTTCAGAACCATATCTCCTACATCGTGACCGAAAGTATCGTTAATTTTTTTGAAATAATCGATATCAATAAAAATCACGCCAAAGGATAAATTATATCTATTCATCTCCTGGATCCGGCTGTAAAACTCTTTTTCAATGTAGGACCGGTTTGCCAAATGAGTCAGGTGATCCAGCATGGCGATTTTTTCAAGTTCGAGCACGCGGGATTCGTTTGGTTTTTCAGTTATATCTGTGAATAACTGAATCCCGCCGATAATACCTCCCTCGGATTCAAAGACCGGATTTGCTCTCATAAAAAGGTGAATTTTTTTACCGTCGTTTCGGGTAAAATAACCATCATTTTCTTCCACGCGCCCATGGTTCATGGCAACAAAAAGCGGATTATACCGTCCATCCAGATTCTGACCATTCATGTCAGTAAACCGGAGAATATTATCTTTACAACTGGTATTAATAATTTCATTGCTAAAAATTCCGGTTATTTTCTCTGCGGCTTTATTCCAGAATCTGATCACGAACTCTGAATTAACAAAATAGACCCCGTCATGCAGGTTATCAATGAGTTTTTGGTTATATAATTCTTTGTTAATCATTTATTTGTATTCGATAGGAATCATGATCTATCAGATTATCTTTGTTCTTTTCTTTCATTTTTCACTTGAATTATTCGTGAAAATTTAGAAAATAAAAAGTATTTTCAGTCCATAAATTTTTTAGGATTATTTTTAGGAATTGAATAGTGGTGAGTAAAAAACAGAGGGGGCGTTGCCACCCCCTCTATCGATTAAAATTAAGATTATTTCATGAACATAATCTTTTGAGTAATCATTTCGCCACCTGAAATCAGTTTGACGAAGTACATTCCACTGGAGTAACCGGACGCATCAAAATTCACAAAATGTGTGCCTTCAGACTGCTGTTCGTTTACAATTTGTTCAATCATCCGACCCATCACGTCATAAACGAGCACCTGAACGTGTGCCTGCTCCGGAATTGAGTAGGATATAGTTGTTACCGGATTGAACGGATTCGGATAAATGTCATTCAGCACAAAGGCGCCAGGGACATTCAAGGTCTCCTGCAAAGTACCCGACAGATAGATACCGTTTGAACTCCAACCCGGGATTGCTCCGGTCAGACTGATGACTTCACCCGTGAAACCATTCAATAATTTGAAGGTGGGGACATCACCGGATTGACAATATCCGATAGTATGTTCCGTACTATTGTCACCCATCACCGGAATACTGGTGTATTCACCCTGCCATCTGGCTTTACCTACGAGCCTATTACCGTGATAGGCAAGCAACCAGTCTTCAGACGACATTTCATGATCTGCGGATTCAATCCCCTCAATGAAGTAGAACGCCTGTTCGGAGGATTGAACATATTCATATCCATAAAGAGTGTCTTCGAACCTCTGATCGATGTCACCACGCGTTAAGCCCAAATCATTATACAAAAATGAGACTGCGTTTTCAACCAGATACCAGTAACCTTTGCCACCATCGAAGTACTGGAGATTACCGATCCAGGCACCGGGAGTTACAGGATGCGGTATCGCCACCGTCCCTTCGCCCACAATGGCAATGATTAAATCAAGCACTTCGGACGGTAATGCATCGGTAAACAGCGATGACTGCGCAAAAGGATAGGCGGCGAGATTCGCTCCCTGATGAAGATCAAATGAGGTGGTGGGATCTACCAGCCATCCGTCAAATGAAATCGTACAATCCTGACTTAACAATATCCAGTAACCATCTGTTGATTCGATGGAAGTCAGATTCCCCAGCCATGCACCCGGGGTAATAGGATGCGGTGTGGCTACAGTTCCTTCACCGATGACGCCCTGGATTAAATCGACACAACCATCCAGGACCGCATTTAATGAATGATCATCCGGAAGGACGTAGAAGGATATCAGGTTGGCGCCAACATGCAGATCCAGTGAGAAATTCACAGTCAGCACCGCGGCTAATTCATCTACAAATATTTGCGCAAGATTCGCAAATTCAAGATTGGGTGAAATACCGAACGCCTCTGCATCATAGTATTCATTGGCAGATGCATCATAGATGAAAAATGTGGGAATATCCCCGGGATTAAGATAGCCGTCGGTAAAGCCATACCCATCATCACCCATTGCTACTACCGGTGTATATTCACCTGCCCATGCTGCTGAACCTACACAAATGTCGCCGTTAAAGATGCCAATCCAATCAAGCCCGGCTTCAAGTTCAACACCATCAATTGTCGCCGTCACGAAGAAATAGAATGCCTGTAGGGTAGATTGAGTGAAGTCAAATCCCTCTGGAATACAAGATGTACCGTCTCCGTCACATACACCACACAGGTCGTATTCTGCAGTTCCGCCACATTCTCCGAGACAATCTTCAATATTGCCTTCACAATCACATTCCCCGGGAAGAATACCTGGACCGTCGCATTCGCCGCATTCGTCGAATTCGGCTCCACCGAAACAAACGCCGGCACAGTC
>CAYPCW010000043.1:0-23017 GCA_964409335.1 uncultured bacterium | reverse complement strand
AACCCTTTTTCAATAGGGGTTAAACCAATTTTACAGAAAAGAATTTACACTATCTGATTTTTTGAATGATAGAATTACTGAGAAACTTGAAACAAGAAATATTAAATTACAGTCAGCTAAAAAAACTCGTTATGAGGTGAAAAATGTTAACTGATTTTTCCCCTTATTTAATTAAACCGAAATTCCATTTCACGCTGAACCAATACATACTTTACGGATCATACCGGAATTCCGGTCTTGGGGGTCCGCCGGATTATGACGTCCTTCTGCCCGGAAAATTCACCTTTTCTATTTGTGACGCTCATGTCATAATTCTTAATTTTTCCGCCGGATAATTATCCATATGAGTGTATTATTTTTACTAATTGCCGCAAGCCTGACGATCGCCATCGCCTTTCTCATTGCCTTTATCTGGGCGGTCAGAACCGGTCAATTTGAAGATCATTATGCGCCCGCAGTGAGAATATTATTTGATCATCAGAAAAAAGTGAAACCACCCCAAAATCATGGAGAAAATATATGTCGGTAGAAACCTTCCGGTATGATAACAGTATCGTAAAAAACTTCGCCTACGCCACGATGCTATGGGGTGTTGTGGGGATGCTGGCAGGGGTTTGGATCGCCCTTGAAATGGTGTATCCCTCCCTGAACTTTGGGCTGGGGGTGACCACCTTCAGCCGTCTGCGCCCCCTCCACACGAACGCCGTGATATTCGCTTTTGTGGGGAATGCCATCTTTATGGGAGTATATTATTCCCTTCAGCGGTTATTGAAGGCTCGGATGTTCAGCGATCTGCTCAGCGCCATCCACTTCTGGGGATGGCAGTTGATCATTGTATCTGCCGCCCTCACCCTTCCCTTTGGCATCACCACCGGCAAAGAATATGCTGAACTGGAATGGCCCGTTGACATCGCTATTGCACTGATCTGGGTGATCTTCGGGATAAATATGATCGGCACCATCATCAAAAGACGCGAACGGCACATGTATGTGGCGGTATGGTTTTATATCGCAACGTTTTTCACGGTGGCGATTCTGCATGTGGTGAATTCTATTGAACTGCCCGTATCACTTTTGAAAAGCTATCCGGTCTATGGGGGGATTCAGGATGCGCTGGTTCAGTGGTGGTATGGTCATAATGCCGTCGCCTTTTTCCTCACGACACCCTACCTTGGATTAATGTACTATTTTCTGCCCAAAGCGGCGAACCGCCCGGTGTTCTCCTATCGGTTATCCATCGTTCACTTTTGGGCGCTCATTTTTATCTATATCTGGGCGGGTCCTCACCATTTGCTGTACACTGCGCTTCCGGACTGGACTCAATCCCTCGGAACTGTTTTTTCCATCATGCTGATTGCCCCCTCATGGGGGGGGATGTTGAACGGCCTGTTAACCCTCCGCGGCGCCTGGGACCGGGTTCGGCAAGACCCGATTCTGAAATTTATGGTGGTGGCGGTCACGGCCTATGGAATGTCCACCTTTGAAGGACCCATGCTATCCATTAAAAGCGTAAATGCCCTGTCTCATTACACCGATTGGACAATTGGGCATGTGCACATTGGCGCATTGGGCTGGAACGGACTGTTGACCTTCGCCGTTCTTTACTGGTTAATCCCCAGAATTTTCAGTACCAAATTGTATTCCGTGAAAATGGCGAATGTTCACTTTTGGATATCAACACTGGGCATCATTTTTTACGCGGTCCCGCTGTATTGGGCGGGCATTACCCAAGGCCTCATGTGGAAACAATTTACCGCAGACGGATTTTTGCAATATCCTAATTTTCTTGAAACTGTCATTCAGATCATCCCCATGTATGCCATCCGGATGGTCGGTGGAACCCTGTATCTGGCAGGGGTGATCGTGATGTTGTTTAACCTGATAAAAACCATACGGTCAGGTGAACTTTTGGCAGAAGAAGAGGACGAAGCGCCTGCCCTGACTCTGCCACCGGCGGCAAAACAATCCGGTGAATCGGCTCACCGCTGGATTGAACGTCGTCCGGTTCAGTTTATGGCTGGTGTGATCATCGCTGTCGCTATCGGTGGACTCGCAGAGATCATCCCCGTTACCCTGGTCAAAAGTAATGTTCCCACTATTGCCAGCGTCAAACCCTATACGCCCTTAGAATTAGAGGGCAGAGACATCTATGTCAGCGAAGGCTGTTATGTATGCCACTCGCAGATGGTTCGGCCTTTCAGGTCTGAGACCGTCCGGTACGGAGAATATTCCAAGGCCGGTGAATTTGTGTATGATCATCCCTTTCAGTGGGGCTCAAAACGAACGGGACCGGATCTTCATCGTGAAGGCGGTAAATATCCGGATGCCTGGCATTACAATCATATGAGCGATCCGGAATCTACCTCTCCCGGGTCCATCATGCCGCCATATCCCTGGTTATATGATAAACAAATCGATCTGTCAGGGATCCCGGCGAAGATCAGAGCCATGCAGACCCTTGGAGTCCCATATGAGGCGGGATATGATGCCATTGCGGTGGCGGCGGTTCAGTCCCAGGCAGAATCAATTGTGGAAAACCTGAAAACCCAAAACATAACCGATGCAGAATGGAATACCCAAATCATCGCGCTTATTGCGTATTTGCAGCGTCTGGGCGTAGATATTGGTGTACAATAATGTTTGAGCAACTCATTAATTCTGAATCGGGAGTGGCGGTATTTCCATTCATCTCATTATTCATTTGCATGGGGATTTTTATAGCGGTGATCATCTGGGTGATTCGAATGAAACCGCCCTATCTGGAAAAAATGAGCCGCCTGCCCATCGAAGAATCCCATTTTTCAAAGGAGGAGACCAACCGTGCCTAAAGACAGGTTATTAGATCATAACTATGACGGGATCAAAGAACTGGATAACGACCTTCCACCCTGGTGGTTGAATCTGTTTTATGTCACCATTATCTGGGGGATCGCTTATCTACTCTATTTTCATGTGTTTAACATCGGCGATTCTTCGGCGGTTGAATACCAGAGGGAAATGAATCCGGGGATGACGACCGTTGAGACCGGGTCTGTCCCGATCAAGTATCAATCACCCTGGTTATCCGAAACGATTGATGTAACGCCGAAATTGAGAAAACAACTCGAAAATTACATCGGACCCGGAGTCTCCTTTGCACGCCTTATTGCCGAGGCCAAACGGAAGGCGTCCATCGAGGATCTGGCAATCTTAAATAAGTCTTTCTCCGGGGATGAGTACGGATTTGCCGCCGCCAAAGTACCGGACGAAGAAGAAGTGGTTACATCTTATGTGCCCTTTGAAGACGCGGGTTCTATTGCACAGGGGAAGGAAATCTGGATGAAGAATTGTATCGCCTGCCATGGCGTATTCGGAGAGGGCGGGATCGCGCCGAACATGACCGATCAGTACTGGATTAACGGAGGCGGGTTTAATAATATCATAAAAACCATCGTACAGGGAGTGCCCGCAAAGGGGATGATCTCCTGGAAATCCACGCTCCGGCCGGATGATATTCTCAGGGTCGGCAGTTTTATCCTCACGTTGGAAGGGACAAATCCACCGAATCCAAAGGCGCCGCAGGGTGAACTTTACACACCCTGACCTGGAACCCCGCCAACTATTATCGAAACTCAGCCGGAAGGTTCTTTCGAATCCGGCTTATTTTTTGTTTTTATTGTTTCAATGATGATGATGAATACAATTCCACCGGGTCAGCAGGATTCCGGTGAATTCAGAAATCGACTGGCCACCGTCAATTCCGAGGGGAAACGTACGTGGATCTATCCCAAAAAACCATCAGGATCATTTTATATTGCCCGGACCTGGGTCAGTTATCTTCTTTTGTTGATTTTATTTATGACGCCGTTTCTGAAAATAAACGGTCATCCCATTCTGCTTCTAAACGTTGTAGAACGGAAATTTTATATTTTCGGATCCAGATTCTGGCCACAGGATTTTTATATCTTTGGTCTGATCTTTATTTCAATGATGATATTCATTGTTCTGTTCACGGTGGTGTATGGCAGGCTTTTCTGCGGATGGGTGTGCCCACAGACCATATTCATGGAATTGGTTTTCAGGAAGATCGAATATTGGATTGAGGGCGATGCATTGCACCAAAGAAAATTAAATGATCAGCCGATGTCCCTCGAAAAACTTATTAAAAAATCCACGAAGCACATGATCTTTTTCGGATTATCCTTCCTCATCGGCAACATGTTCCTGTCTTACATCATTGGTACAAAATCTCTGTTTCACATCATGACGGAATCACCCGCCGATCATATTGCCGGTTTTTCCGGGATGATTATTTTCAGTCTGTTATTTTATTTTGTATTTTCATGGTTTCGGGAACAAGTATGCACGATTGTCTGCCCATACGGCCGTTTACAGGGCGTTTTACTGGATCAAAATTCCATTGCCATTCATTATGACTTTGTCCGGGGCGAACCCAGAACCAAAGGAGGACTGAAAAACAGACCGACTGCCGGACACTGCATCGATTGTCACCAGTGCGTGGATGTATGCCCGACCGGGATTGATATCCGCAACGGTACCCAGCTTGAGTGCATTAATTGTTCTGCCTGTATGGATGCCTGTGATTCCATCATGGATAAAATAAAGCTGCCCCGGGGATTGATCCGGTATGCCTCCTATCATGAACTGGCAACCGGGGTGAAGAAAATGTTCACACCAAGATCGATAGGATATACCACTATTCTGATAGTGATCCTGTCTGTGATCAGCTTCCTTCTCATTACACGATCGCCGCTGGATACCACCATTCTTCGAACGCCGGGAGTCATGGTTCAGCGGCTGGAGAACGGTAAAATTCAGAATTTGTACAATATCAAAATTATTAATAAAACCTATGAAGAGATAGATGTTCACCTATCCGCTGATCATGAGCAGGCTGAAATAAAACTCCTGAATCCCCTTACCGTCAGGCCTGACTCCAGCGCAGAGACCGTATTTTTTATGTCTGTTCCGGAAACCGTGCTGACCCAAAAGAAAACGCATATCAAAATACGGATCTTTGGCAATGGAGAATTGATGGGAGTGAATAAAACCACATTTATTTCACCGGGTCATATACACTCATGAAATTGCCGTCATTTCTAACGGGGATTATGATCACGATCGCAGTTTTCATATCCCTGCTGGTAACGGTAGTGATATTTTCATTCTATCAGGATGTAAATCTGGTAACGCCGGAGTATTATTCAGACGAGTTGGCGTATCAAACCGCCATCGATAACATCCGCAGAACGCGAACTCTGGAGAGTGATTTATCCATTTCCGTTCAGCCTGCACAGGGGATCGTCATTTTGGTGCCCAAGACTCTGGATCATCACAACCTCTCCGGCAGAATTCAGGTTTACCGTCCCTCAGACCACCGCCTTGACCAGTGGGTAGACTTTAATCCCGTTTCCGGTCAACAGATCATTCGGGTCAATGAGATGGTCCCCGGCTTATGGATGGTAAAAATATTTTGGGTGATGGATGGGGATCACTATTATACCGAATCCGATGTGGTTCTGGATTGATACGGACGGTTGATGACAACCAATGAGCTACACATTTACCTGTCCGGGAAAAAGGGGGTAACAAAAGAATTTCCCTTTGGTCCGGAAGTTTCTGTTTTCAAAGTTATGGGGAAAATATTTGCTTTGGTCATGCACGAATCCGATCTCCTTCGGGTAAATCTGAAATGCAATCCCGATGATGCGCTGATACTCCGGTCACAATTTGGGGCTGTTCAACCCGGGTACCACATGAATAAAGAGCATTGGAATACCGTCATCTTCGACGGAACGATAACGGATGACACCTTAAAAATGATGATCGACCACTCTTATAAAGAAGTGGTAAAAAAATTGAAAAAGTCAGACAGGGAAACCCTTTCATCCACCCATTTAAAAAAATAAAAAAATTTAGAAACCCTTTTTAGTTTCGCATGTCTTAAGGACTCCATTTTATCATAATAATTGTGATGTCCGGATAAAAACGGCATTCCTTTTTTGAAAAATTCCTGATAATTAGAACAAAAGCCCCACGGGCTTTAGACACAAACTCGAATTCAACCCGGTTCTAATTATCTTCTTCGTAAAGAAGCCCCTCTCCAGGGGCTTCTTCCCCTTTAATAACATTTCCGGGATTGATTATATTCGATTTACACCTCACCACCTTATATAACCCTCCCAATACAAAGGCGCCGCCTGCACAAACCATGATATCGGGGAATTCATTAAATATGATTATGGCCAGTACCGAGGCGATAACCGGTTCTCCCAATGGTACGGATGCCACAATACCCGGTGGAACGAACCGGAGTGCAAAATACAGCAGGCTGTGACCGAATACGGTAGGGACGAGCCCGATAAGCACCAACCCCGTAAAATCATGACCGGATACGGAAAATACCGGTATCCTAAATATGATACCCACCAAGAAAAGGAGCACCGCCGCCCAAAAATAAAGACTTCTGGAGTACGTCAGCGTACCCGTTGAACGTCGAATATTTTCCGTGAGTAGATATGTGATTGAAATCCAAAATGAAGATATCACTGCCAAGAGATTCCCTTTTACCTGACCGGGTTCAAACTCCAGTTTACCGCCAAGGATGACGAGCATACCCAAAAATGCGAACCCCAACCCGGGCAGCAGTCCGGGAATCAGCTTCTTTTTGAAAACGATTTTTTCGATCAGGATCGTAAACAGCGGTGCCAGTGTGGCTAAAAATGTGGCATTGGCAATGGAGGTCAGTTTTAATGCCGTAAAGAAAAATAAAAAATGCAGTCCAAGGAAAATCCCCGATACTGCCGTGAGGAGTCTGTGTTTTCTATCCAGTTTTGGTTGAGGATGAACGATACTGATCATCCACAGAAACACGGAACCCAGCACCATCCGCCACGCGGCAATGGTCACAGCGGGAACGGAATCCAGCCACCTGGCAAAAATAGAAGCTGTGCTCACACAAATGAGGGCGATAGCTAAAATAATAGTTATTTTATTTTCATGTGTCATGAGGTAAATATTACAGCCCGGCCTGAATGGGTTGGGAGTTAAAATTGATGGCAGAAAAAAGGCGAAACGGTGAAAAACAAACAGCCCCTTCGATCAGACCGAAAGGGCTGTTGTGGTCGGAGACAGAATCGAACTGCCGACACGAGGATTTTCAGTCCTCTGCTCTACCGACTGAGCTATCCGACCCTTTTATCATTATCCATTCGGATAATATTTTTCGCCTGACTTGCCGGACAAGATTATCGGGACGTGATCAGACAAAGCGCTTAAAACCGGGTTATTACCATGCCGGTTTCGGTAATTTTAAAGCCCGCAAATTTATGATAGTCAACGGGTAACGAATAAACGAAAAATTCAGGTCTTATGTTTGGTGAAAAAAACTCTGGAATAGATTAGATTAAACAGATTTCATATTTCTTTCATATTGTATCAGAATATCCGTTAATTTACTCATCAGGATTGCCGATGAAAATAGTACTTGCTACGCACAACCTAGATAAACGGACAGAACTGATCCCATTATTGGATCCGCTGGGAGTTCAACTTCTCACACTGGAAGATTTCCCCGCAATAGGAAACATCGTTGAGGATGGGGAAACATTTGAGAAAAACGCATTGATTAAAGCCAAAGCTGTATTTTCTCTAACCGGATTACCTGCATTGGCCGATGATACGGGTCTTGAGGTAGAGGCGTTAAAGGGCGCCCCGGGGGTGTACTCTGCAAGATATGCCGGTGCACATTGTTCTTACACAGATAATGTCCGTAAACTGCTGACTGAGATGACCAATATTGCACCAGGCAACCGGTTGGCAAAATTTCGGACAGTCATGGCATTTTTCAACGGCTCACTGGAACTTACAACAGAGGGTACCGTAGAAGGTAAAATTCTTGAACAGCCAAAAGGCGTTGGCGGTTTCGGGTACGATCCTGTATTTTACATCCACAAAATGAATAAAACATTTGCTCAAATGACCACATATGAAAAGAGTAAAATATCCCACCGGGGTATTGCCGTCCGAAAAATGTCTGAATTACTCAGTCATCATTTCCCTTTCGTTCATACATCCGAATCATTGATAAAGGAGACTGCCTAGCGACCCTTGCTACGATGGTAGTCAAACATAGCTTCAGGCACTCACTTCTCCTGAATAATATACGCATCAGGATATGGTTATGTATCATGCTTGCAACAGGATGGGTGTATTCTGCCGATCCGGTGCTGGTACGGGACGTGACGTTCCCGTTAAAGACCCCGAATTTCGTCCACCGGGTGACAAATCCATTTCCCAATACAATAAAAACGCTGGTTCTGACCTCATCCGACTCTTTATGGAATACGGCGTTTATTGATCCCAATAAAAGCAATCGCACGACCGGGCAAGCCGTGGATAAAATCAAAACCATTACCGAATCATCTCTCATTCCAAATTCATTCATTATGCGGACTGTCCACCAGAACTATGATGTAACCATACCGATGGTGGTTCCGGTAGATTGGTATTTGAAAATAGCGCTGAGAGAATCCCGGGGGGTTGAGTTGAAGGAAACTATCAAAAAACAGCGTGGATTCAATAAAAACAGGTCCACAGACCGGGCGATAAGATTAATAACAGCCAATTTCGGGAATATGCCGGTCTCGTTAAATATTAAAGGAGATATTTATATCATCGGGGCGGTAAATGTCCAGAATCAGGGGTATGTTCAAACCAGTATTCAGGATTCGAAGTCCTGGAATCTGGATATTACCCAGAAACAAAACTTTACGATCGGTGGGAATATCGGTGACCGACTGTCGGTACAGGTTGATCAAAATTCGGAAGCTGATTTTGCCTGGGAAAATAACCTCGTATTGAATTATCAGGGGAAACGGGATGATATCTGGCAGTCCGGGGTGGCAGGTAATTTAAGTTTGAATCTTCCATCATCGGCAACTTATGTCAATGGGGGAACCACAAAAAGCAACGGATTATTCGGGATAAAAACGGTTCATCAACTGGGACCCCTCAAAGCCACATCTATCATTAGCCGGGAGCAGGTTAAAAAATCTACAAGAAACGTGTCTGGCGGGGAAGCGGCACAGGAAAAATCCATTCATGATTATGAATTTATAAAGGATAAATATTTTTTCGTCGATGAAAAATTCAAGAATTTATTTTATCCGTTGCATGACAATGAGCACATACCCACAAACCATGTATTAAAAGAGTATAAGTTATATAAACTCGACCAGAATAATGGCACCAAATTCGGCACTGCCTACCTTAACGGTGATACTACCAGTAGTATTGTTGAAAGCGGAAGATGGAAGGAAATGATCGAGAATACAGATTATGAAATGGATGTGGGCTATGGCGTCATAAGGATGATCACAGGTGTTTCCAACGATGCCATTGGAATCGGATATATTGCCGGGTACCCGGAAGCAACAGGCAATGTTATTGTAGATGAGGATAACTGTTATGCCATGGGAGATTGTGCCGGTGACTGGAATTATATTTATACGGGAGAGCCATTTACGGACGCCAACGGTGACGGGATTTGGAATCCTGCGGAGACCGTCATTTTATCGAGTGAATATCAAATTGAGTTTGATCTTCCCACAAATTCATGGTACGAAGATCAAAATGCAAATCTTACGTTGGATCCCGGAGAAGAAATAAATACTGCGGGTTATAATCATCCGGTGAAAGATAATACCGGCACGATGTTGTTTGATGATACAGACAACAACGGACTCTACAGCCCTGGAGAAGACTATATTGATACAAACCAGGATGGACAATTCACCACCGGTACACCGATCGTCCTTAAATTGTTGAAACAAGCCGGGACTTCAACCCCTAGTAAAGCCACCTGGCCCCTCATGTTGAAAAATGTCTACTCTGTTACCAATAGTTCTGAAGCAATTGATCCGGAAAGTTTCGAAATCCGGATTCTTCACAGCAGCGGAATTACCGGCGAGGAAGAAGAATCCCCCAATAATGAATCATTTTTACACATATTCGGAATCGACAACCTGGACAGTCAGGGAATGCCCACAGACAGTGGAGACGGATTATTTGATATTCACTCCAATTTGATCAATTTCAGAACCGGAGAATTGTTTTTACCCATGCATTTGCCTTTTGCTTATGATCAAAACCCCAGGAAAAATTCATTCGGAATGTATGTAGATCAGCAAAACGGTGAATATGCAACTCCGCCGGCAGACTCGATTTTCTGGGGAAACCACAACCCGGAACTCAAAAATACCGTGAATGACAACGTTACTGATCTGGACGATGACGATAACAATTTTAATCTTAATCTCGATGCGAATAACCACCAGGACGACGGACCGTCCTTTTATTATAACACCTCGAATCAAAACGAAGAAACTCAATTCATTATTAAGGTAAAAAGCTCAAAAAAGAGTACATCAATTGATCTGAATGCATTTATGATCGTAGAAGGAAGTGAAGAAGTTCGACTGGGCAGCCGCGTGTTGCGAAAAGACGTTGACTATAATATAGATTATTTTTCGGGGAAAGTGAATTTTATTCCGGATAACTGCCCCGAATGTGTTGACCCCACCGCAGATATTCAGGTATCATTTGAAGAAAATGAACTGGTGTCATTTGACCAAAAAATAATGATTGGTACGGCGATGGAATTAAAACTGAGCGATAATTTCCAGTTGGGGATGGTAGGCATGTATTATAATCAGTCTATCGTTGACGAAAAAGTGGATATCGGATATGAACCGGTACGAAATTTTATTTGGGACATCAACGGGAAATATGCGCTGAAAAATATTGATATGATCACCAATTTTGTGGACAAACTGCCGTTCATCGAAACCGACAAACCATCCAATTTTTCCATTGAAGGTGAATTTGCCGAAGTACTCCCTAATCCGAATCCACTGGGTGAAGCCTATCTGGATGATTTTGAATCCTCCAAACGAACCACCTCACTGGGGATATTACAACGGAACTGGAAATTAGCCTCAACACCCCTGGGGAGAAAACTGACCGACCGCGGACACCTTGCCTGGTATAACCCTGCGAACGATGTCTTAACAAATTCAATCTGGCCCGACCTGCAGGTATCCACCCGTGCAAATACACAGACTACAAAAGTATTGGTTTTACAATCCTATTTTCAAAGCGACTTTCCCACAGATTCCTTATGGAGCGGGGTTACAACTGCGCTTTATCCCAGCGAATATGACCAGTCAAACAGTAAGTACCTGGATATCTGGTTGAATTCCTCAGGGATTCCGGATGATAGTTTGAAATTGCATATTGACATTGGGTTCGTGAGTGAAGATATCAACGGAAACGGTACGTATAATACTGAAGACCGGGAGACATCCCTCCAATATAATCATATTTTAGACGGATGTTCGCCGGGAGAATCTGGTATCTGTGAAGATGTGGGGCTGGACGGGTGTACGGATGAGAAAGAAAACGGTTTCGGAGGTTGTCTCCAGGGTGTGAACGCCACATATGCTTCTCCCGGTAGCGAGTCCGTCAATACGGCTTCGTGGGTAAATCCGACCGACCCAAACGGGGATAACTGGAGTTTTGAACTTCACCAACAGGAGAGTCTGAATGATTACCGCTTCATTAACGGTACTGAAGGCAACCGTAATGCACCAGGATTTTCCTTTCCCGATTCGGAAGATTTAAATAATGACGATGTTTTAAACAAACGGAACGATTATTTTTCATATGCACTCAGGCCCAATGTGGATGAACCCGTGAGCGCCACACAGTACAATGGCATACAGACCGGATGGAAACTATTCCGGGTCCTGCTGAGTGATTTTGAAAAATCGGTCAACGGGAATGTTAACTGGGACGTTGTTGAAAATGTCCGGGTTTGGATGGATGGCATCCCGCCGGAAACAAACCTGAATGATACACGAAAGTTGATGATTGCGAAGGTGGAAATGGTCAGAAATGAATGGGAAGAACTGGGCGTTGCAACGTTGACCCAGCCTGATGATTTTACCGTAGACTCCACTTTTACGGTCACTGTTGCCAATACAGACGAAAATTCCGATTACAATTCTCCACCCGGCGTCCAGGGCGTCTACGATCAGTATTATGGTATCCGTCAGCGTGAACAGTCATTGGTTCTCTCATTCAACAGTTCGACAGATTTTCTGGGAGGAGGCATTGATCCTGATCATATGGTTGCCATAAAAAAAACCTTCAGCCAGGGAGCCGGGTTTGATCCCCTCAGTTTTAAGGCTTATAAAAATATGGAAATGTATGTTTTTGGCGGTCCTGAAACCGGTAGTGAGTGGACCCCTAACGACACCTCTACCGTTAATTTCGTATTTAAATTCGGGTTGGATAATAATAATTATTATCTGATTAAAAAACCTATTTTTCCCGAATGGGATGAACGCAATCATATTAACATTGATATCCAAAAACTGGTTCGGTTTAAGCTGAATATTGAAAGTCTGGATTTTCAGGCTCCGGCTCAGGATGTCGGGTTAGACAGTACAGAAACGGCAAGAGAGAATGGCTGTGGAGGGGGGGCGGGAAGTATGACCTACGCTAATGTCCTGGCAGCCTATGACGCTGATGGTTCTCTGGGATATGCCGTAAATCCCGATTTTTACCAACTCACAGTACAGGATACTATTACCGTCTGCGGTACTTTATACTGGGACGAACTCGTAAACGGAGAACCCCGATGTTCTACCTGTAATTTGACGGATCCAAACGGTGATAATTGGGTCGATTGTACCGATAGCAGCGACATGAATTGTCTTGAAAATCTTGAGGGAACCGAGGGAAACGGTCAGTTTGACTTTATTGATAATGTCAATCCTAACGGACTTCATGACCCTGGTGAAATATGTGAAAAGTTTGAGGATGTCAATTCCAACGGTCAATTTGATCTGCCGCCGGACAGTTATAATTCTGAGCAGGACTATTGGGAATGGGTTGACGGTGATTGTCCAAACTGTGAAACGATCAGGATCAAAGGCTCTCCGTCAATCGATCGGATAAACTCCATTACACTGGGTGTGGAAAACACCACTGACCAAAAAGTTTACGGCAGTGTCATGGTGGATGAATTACGGATGACAAACGTGAAGAAGGAAAAGGGCAGAAAATTACGGTTAAGCTCGAGTCTTAATTTTGCGGATCTCATGGATGTCTCAGTGAATATGTCCCAGGGGGATGCGGAATTTCACTCATTACGCGAGCGACTGGGAACGGGAAATAATACACGGTCTTTTTCCGTAAATTCAACGGTTAATCCGGATAAACTGCTGCCGGTGCAATGGGGAGTTAAAACACCGGTGATCCTCAAATACTCGAATTCTGTTACCGCGCCAAAATACATCCAGGGGACGGACATACTCTCCGGGCCGTTTAGTCAGGTTCCGGATTCGATCAGAACGGTAAATCAAACGATGCAAGCCAGTACTTCATTCAGAAAAAATGTGAAAAGTGAGAAATGGTACGTAAAATATACCCTGGATAATATTACGATAGACAACCTGACGGCAAAATATACATTTACTTCAAACAATACCATCCGAAGCAATATTTCACGAGATTATAGCGGTAAAGCCAGCTATCGACTATCCTTTAGAGATCATTACATCCATCCCTTTAAAAAACTTGAAAAAATACCGTTTGTAGGGCAGATTATCGGAGATACCCGTTTGTACTGGACTCCGAAATTATTTACCACCAGCATGGACGTCAGGATGAATGATAAACTTATAAAGAAGCGATCCGGTGTGATCACGCCGGATTCCAGTTTTACATTAAGCCGGAACTTCCATCTGGACTATCAACTTTCAAAAAATATTCAGAGTAAATATATTAAACAGGTGAACAGCGATCTCTACCAGTTTAGCAATAATAAATTGCAGGCAATTCAACACATGAATCCCGGAATTATCAAATCCGTGAATGAATCATTGAATAATTCGTTTTCACCGGATATCCTGCCATGGTTGAAACCAAAATTAACGTATAATACTTCTTACAATTGGTCACGTCAAAATCAAACGACCCCCGTGACCCTATCCTCCAACAGCGATATGGGAGTCACCTCGACATTGAATTTGAAAAACCTCATTGAAACATTCTATACGCCTTCTAACCGTGGATCTTCCTCGGATACCAGACCCGGCAGCAGTAACCATCGACCCCCGCCCACCCATAAAAAAAAGGAAATTAAAAATCCGGTGCTGCTGGCGATTGTGAAACCCCTGCATTCCATGTCATCTAAAATTTCCAATATTACCATTACCTATAAAAACAAGTGGTTTCATCAGTATGGAAGTGTGGATGGGACACCTGATATCATGTTTAAATTGGGCGTTAATGGAGACCCGGGACTTCCGTTATTCGGGGATCTGCTCGCCAATGATAAACACGACTTTTCTAATGATCTGACCCTGAACACGACGATTTCAATCACCCAGAAACTGAGTACGACGATTAAATATCTCCAAACCAATTTACTCACACAGCAGGCGTTGAAATCGGACGTCCGGTCAATAAAGAAAAGCTACTTACCTCTGGGCGACCGTGGGGATAAGGGGATTCCCATTCCCACATGGAGCGTGAACTGGTCCGGATTCGAAAGGCTGCCACTGGTAAATAAAGTGTTCAAAACCCTGAGCATGACGCACACCTATCAGGGCGACCAATTCATCAGTTACGAAGCAGGACTTGAAAAACGGGCAGATTACAATATGCAGTTTTCACCCCTGTTTGGAATTACCGGAAAATTCAAAGGAAAGGTCCCCTTCGATGTGTCATTCAACCTTAAACATAATATTTCTATAAATAATGATGGCGCCACCACAACCCGGACTTATACCGATGGAATTAACAGCAGTTTAACCTATCGGCGGACGGGCGGATTATCCGTTCCCCTGTTTTTCTTCAGAGACCTTAATTTAGAAAATGATGTTACCTTTAAGATTAACGTCAATTACGACAAAACATATCAGAAAAAAAGAAATACATTCGAAGGCGACTTTTTGAACGGGACCTATAACAACTCGTTTTCATTCGAACCACAGTTAACTTATAAATTTACAAACTATGTTAACGGCGGTGTCCATTTTGAGTACACTATATCCGATTCAAATACCATGCAAAAACGTACATTTAAAGATTTTGGGTTTGATGTCCATATTAAAATTGCCGGTTAAATCAGAATGTCAGACCGCCGAATGAGGGTCAGGCAGTTTATGATCCAAAGATTGAATTGCACATTATTATTTACGATAATTTCACTGTCCTTTCCACAGTCGGTTCCCTATTTTGACGGCAACCGCGCCATGGAACTATTAGAGGAACAGTGTAATTTTGGGTTTCGGTATCCTGGCTCGCCGGGTCACGAAAAGATGATCACCTATTTTAATACCCACCTGCAAGGACTTGTAGATGAATACCGGGTCTATAAAACACCGGTAATCCATCCCATGAAGCAGGATACGGTTATCCTGCACAATGTCTTTGCCAGGTTTAACCCTCACTCGGAATTCAGGATTATGCTGCTTGCCCACTGGGATACCCGTGAAATTGCGGATAACGACTCTGTAGATTCCCTGAGGCATACGCCGATTTCCGGGGCAAACGACGGTGCCAGCGGGGTTGCGGTTCTGTTAACCCTCGCTGAAATAATTTCAGCCGCGCCGGTGAATTACGGGGTAGACCTGCTATTTGTGGATGGAGAAGATATGGGTGTCCCGGGTAAGCCGGACAGTTATGGGTTGGGAACCCGCGAGGTTTCAGCCCTGCTGCCCAAACCCTATCCCGCTTTTGCGATATGTCTCGACATGGTAGGGGATAAAGATCAAGTGTTCTTTATGGAATATTACTCCGTTTTAAATGCGCCGGAAGTCGTTTCAACCGTCTGGATTCTCGCCCGCGAATTGGGATATTCACAATTTGTTCCCAAGATCGGGACAGCGATCGAGGACGACCACCACGTTCTCTGGAAGCATACGGGAATCCCTGCTATTGACATCATCGATTTTCAATATCCAAATGCAGATACTAATTATTGGCATACCACTCAGGACACTCCTGATAAATGTTCTCCTGAAAGTCTCGGAGCCGTTGGAACCGTGATCACCGAACTCCTTTACCGGGAAAACGAGCGGCATTATGCAGACTGATCCCTCCGGCTGGAGTGTTTTACTGGTGACAGCGGATGTTCCTGTCCGTGAAATCATATCCGCGCATCTGTCCGAATATTGCCTGGGCGTTATTGATGAAGAAACCACCAGCCGGTATTATTTCGATCCTGACCTGCAACTATCGGTTGAAAAGGCCCTTGGTGAATTGGATCGCCGCCATCCATTCACCTGTGAATGGACTCTCCAGAAGCGTGAAGACTGGCACCTGGAGTGGCAGGGAGGATTTAAATCCGTTTTTATCAATGACCGGCTGGCAGTTGTACCGGAATGGGATTCACATACCCTTGCAGAACACATCATCCGTATTATACCGGGGAATGCGTTTGGTACCGGGCGCCACGAAACCACATCAATGGCATTACAACATCTGTGGGATATCCTCAAACCCGGGATGTCCGTCCTGGATGTGGGAACCGGCAGCGGGATATTGGCCATAGGGGCAAAATTGCTCGGCGCCGGCGTGGTCACGTGTCTGGAAATGGACGCGTCCTGTGAGACTAATTTTTATGAGAACGTCCATCTGAACGGGCTGGATGGGCAGTTGATGTTTGTCGCAGCGGACGTATTGGAATGGACTTCCTTTGCGTATCACCTGCTGCTGGTTAACGTGAACCGGAATGTGATTTTGAGTCTGATTCCCCTGTTAAAAGAGACCACCGGAGACATCGTTCTTACCGGAATTCTCAAATCAGATATACCAATGGTCAGCCATCGGTGTCTTGAAAATCAATTTTTAGTTTCATCCCGGTCTTCTCTGGGGGATTGGACTTGTCTCCGGATTCAAAAAAATAAGGATTTATCATGAAAGTACCGCCAATTTTACGGAAGGTCGGATGGATATTGCCGGTGGCTCTGTTCTGGCTTTGCGACACTCCGTCCATGCCGGAAGCCGATCCGTCACCACAAATTTCAAATGTTTCATTTGAATATGATCAGGATCATATTCTTGTCTGGGCGCAGGTTGAAACAACAGACCCCCAGGGATTGGATAATATCGATTCGGTCTGGATTGTCCTGACCCCTTTATCAGGGGCTGGTCCTGCAAATCATTTTTCATTGAACGATGATGGGACGGATGGCGATTTACTAAACGGTAATGGCGTGTTTACTGGTGAGATTCCCGTCACCGGAGGAATTCCCTTCGCCGTGTACCGGATGATCGCCTATGCCGTAGATCTTGACGGTCATCAGACCGAAAAACCAGGAGTAGTAAATATTGAGGAGGAATTTCCGCCGATCTTTCAAGCGATTGATTTGCCCGGGGTCTTTCATCTGGATCCCACTGAATGGGGAACCCTGACCATCCAGGTGAAAATCGATGATCAGAACGGTTCAGGTGATATTTCCTATGTGAGATATGCCATCAACAAAGATTACCTGCCCGTCGATTGTGAAGGAAACTATAATCCGGATCCGAACCCGGACCATTATCAATGGGATCCATCATGGTTTATGGTCTACCAGTACACGGATGAAGATGGATATTTGATATACGAAACGGGCATCCCCATGAGGCCGGTAGATGATGGCACCGGGGGATGCGGAAAAACCGGTCTTGCATTATTTCAATTTTCGGTAAAAGACCATTCGAATCAGATGGATATCAGTAGTGAAAATACGCTGGAGATCATCCAATGCGGCGATGGTTTTTGTCAGGCTGCTTTTGAAGATGGATCTACCTGCCCGGAGGACTGTCCATGATCAGGTACACTATTTTATATTTGGTGACGGTGGGGTTCGTCTCATCGCAGCCCCCGGAAAGATTCGATCTGTTTAGGGCGGACAGTGAATCGTCATTCGATACCGTTTCAACGTCTGGATTCTCCAGTAACAGCATCAGACATATTCGCAAAGCAAACGGAACAGACATCTTATTTATCGCAACCAGCGATGGGTTGGGTTTTATCGATAATTCCGGCTCTAACCGTCAGTATGGGATGTTTGACCGGACCCTCCTGGAATTGCCGGCGGGCGGGAACCCGGGATTGGATGTCCGGGGTCAGGATATCGCTGTATCGGGGGTATTGCAGGTTGAGACTCCCACAGGAATTGAACCGGCGGGAACGGGGATCGGGTACTCTTCCGATGGCGGGCAATCATGGCAGTTTAAACCACAGCCGGTAGATTCACTAGACAGCCCCTTATTTATCACATTTCCCTGGGGTGAGCCCGGTTTTGAACAGGAGATTCGAAAATTATCCAATCCTACGGTCATTGATAACGTGAGTTATGACGTAACCATTATGGGCGACTATATCTATGCGGCAAACTGGGCTGGGGGGGTGCAAAGGTTCCAATTTAAAAATATCTCACCAGCGATTGATGAGGATCCCAATCCCTGGCAGCCGCTCCCGCTGCCTATGGATGATCAACTGGAATTAAACTGCGGACTTATTGATACCGATGAATATGTATTAAATCCCCGCGATCCGCAGAACGGCGGCAATCATAACCACAAGGGGTTTGCGGTTCATGCGGTGGGTGATACGCTTTGGGCTGGCACTGCAAACGGTATCAATAAAGGTGTCCTCCTACCTGGCGGATGTATAAATTGGCGTCATTATACTGCCTACAGCGACGGATTATCGGGCAATTGGGTGATCGGTTTCGCAGATCAACAACTTACAAATGATAACAATTTACCATTTCAACGGGTCTGGGCGATTACCTGGTCAACCGGAGGGAACGAGAATTACGGGTTGAGCTATACCGATAACGGAGGGTATTCATGGAATGTAGCGGACCAACTGACGACAATGAATCTCCGGATTTACGGAATATCCACGTATGATGACTGGGTGATCATCGCCAGCGATGAGGGTGTGTATCTGTCGATGGACGGTACCCATTGGGAAAAAATGTCACATCCGGCTGAAAATCAGGGAGAAATATTATTGTCAGACAGCATGTTTTCGTGCCTATACGATCAGGATTCCATGGAGATTTGGGTCGGGTCACCGGATGGTCTGGCAACTACAAACAATCTTGGGCAGGACTGGGAAGTCATCCGGTTTTGGATATCAACCGCGAATACAGCAGGTTCATCTGATCGGTTCTACGCATATCCCAATCCAATGTACACCGGGTCATATAATGGGGTGAATAGCGAAAATTATGTGCGATTCGTGTTTGATCCACCTAATGCGTCACCCGCACGATTAACGGTATTTGATTTTTCCATGGCGAAAGTTGCGGAATTGAATCATGCCTATATTGCGGCGGATGAACAGGAATTTTTGTGGGATTGCCGGAATGATTGGGGGGACAGAGTTGCCAACGGCGTTTATTTTTGCCGGCTGAAAACCGGAGGTAAATCGCAATGGACAAAAGTGGTGGTGATCAATGATTAAGAAACAGGATCTTATTAAACACAGGGCGCAGTATCGAAGTTTCATTTTTGGACTGCTGCTTCTCCAGGTTGGCTTTTCTGAATTCGGTGGCGGATATGCGGGGGCGTCGTTCCGGTATGCATCCAATGCGCGGGAATTATCCCTCGGAAGTGCGATGGTGGCAGAACCCAACAAGGGATTTCACCAACTCGGGAACCCGGCACTCACCATGTTCACACGGGGGGAAGAAGCGGGTATTTCCTTATTGTCAATGTCTCTGGACAGGTCCGTTCAGGTCGGTTCTGTCAACATGATATTACCACCGAGAGCTGCCATCGGATTTTCGTTCTACCGGTCAGCCACAGATAATATTGGAGGGCGCGACCTCATGGGGAACCCTGTGGGCACATTTTCGGTATCGGATAAAATGGGGATGCTGTCTTTTTCACAATATGTTTCGGATCACCTCAGTGTCGGCCTGAATCTAAAAGCCGTGTTTAATTCGTTACCCGGAAAGTTAAATGCTCAGGGTATAGGATTGGATCTGGGATTCGTATACATTCTCTCGGACGATGTTCGGTTTGGCGGTAAAATTGAAAATCTCGCCGGGAACACAACCTGGAAATTTGATTCAGGCGGAACAGATACCGAAGATTTCCCTAAGGTATTTTCACTCGGCACGAGTGTAAATGTCCAGTCGATCCAATTGAAATTATTGCTCCAATCTGACACCTTTTTCATCCCCGGTCAGGGGAATGAATCCCGGTTGAATGCCGGCGTTGAATACTCGCTCCGCTCCATTCCGTCAATTAAACTTCGGGCAGGGGTGCACAATAATAAGCCGGTCATCGGATTTGGACTTCGGATTAAATCCCCTGGCGGGACGGCTATCAACGCAGACTATGCCCTCGATCCGGGAATAGAAAATGAAGGCGCCAGTCAGGTTTTCAGTCTGGTCTTAAATCTGGGTCTCCATGCGTTATAAAATATTCTGTTACAAATTTGTCTTCTAAACAGCTAATTATCCATGGGTAAAATGATGAACACGAAGAAATTATTTTTGGGACTGTTACCGATGATGGCATCAATCCTGTTTGGGATCGGACCCGAAGCCATGACCTTCCCTTTGGATATCCGTTCAATGGCTCTGTCGGGTACCGGCGCTGCAGGTGGTTGCTCAACAGATGTGAATCCGGCGATGATCAATGATCTACCGAAAATATCCGGGATTGAATTTACCCGTCACACTTGGTATGCGGACATTTCCGGTATGAATATTCGCTATCGTCATTTGAGGAAAATTCCGATCATCGTAGATCTGACAAACTGGAACTCTGGTGATATCGGGCAGTGGGGAGAGGTTCCCCAGGATGACCCCATCGGGACGATTTCACTTCATTGGGTTTCGGCGGGATTGACGACCGGATTTATGAAAAACGGTTGGAATATTGGCATAGGGTTGAAAGGTCATTTTGGGCGAATGGTGATCGAATCAGTGAAAGGTGTAACTCTGGATGCCGGCATTCTGCGACCGATCACACCCAATCTGAGGATAGGGGTTGCGATGAAAAACCTGGGTTCCTTCTCATCAACCGAATTGGATATTACTTCTCCCGTTAATCTGTCGGCCGGAATACAGTTGAATGAGTCGTTCACCGGTGTAAATATTTTGGCTGATGTCGTCCAGGAAAAATCTCATGGTACCTATTTCCGTGCCGGGCTGGAAAAATCATTCAAAAATATTATCCTCATGTCTGGCGCGACCCTTTCCCCGGATAAATTTCAGTACTCCTTGGGTACGGCGTATTCAATCGGTCAGTGGAAATTCGGTTACGGAGTCGCATTTCATCAGAATGATATATTAGGTACACCTCAGTCCTTCACGATCAGTAAAAAATTGAATTAGTCCGGTTAATCCACTTTTTCGGTGAATTGGTTGTTACAGGGAATCCACCTCCCTATTTAAAAATGAAATTTCGCAAATATTTCCTGTACACGAAGTACCTTATGTTCCCGATGGGATTTATCAGCGGACTATTCTGTGTGTGGCTCCTTCGGGATACTCCTCAAAAGGAGAGTCTGCCTACCAGTCAAATATGTCTGATCATCGATGATTTTGGCAATTCGCTCAACCGTGATATTCAGGGATTTCTTTCCCTGGATCATACACTCACATTTGCGATTATCCCGGGACACACGTACTCAAAGGAAACTGCAAGCCTTGCCGCAGAAAAGGGGGTTGAAACACTGATCCACATGCCCATGGAATCCTGGGACGGGATTGATCCTGATGAAGCAGCCTTTTGCCTGCATGAGGGGCTGAATCCCGGTGAATTTGAACAGAGAATTTCACTGGCATTTGATGAAATCCCCGGTGCCGTGGGAATGAACAACCATCAGGGATCAAAATCAACGGGGGATGCGCAACAGATGAAAATCCTCGCACGGATTCTGAAACACCGTAACAAACTATTTTTGGACAGTTTTACAAATCCGGACAGTAAGGCATTTGTCACGATGAAAAAGATGGGTGTGAAAACGGGGTTACGTCACTTGTTTCTGGATAATATCGATGAAGAATCGGCAATCAAAGCGCAATTGGACAGCCTCATCGTAATTGCCCTGGAACGCGGGTCTGTGATTGGGATTGGTCACTGTAAACCGGTCACCTTAAAGGTATTACGCGAAGTACTTCCTGAAATCGAGAAAAAAGGGATTCATCTCGTCCCGGCATCCGCGGTCGCAAACTGAACGTGACAGTGGAATACCTTGCTGATAAAATCCGATATTTAACAGCCTGAGTTCCTCATTTCTTCCCTCATTTCGAAAACCCTGTTTACGGTATTCAAATTTCGTATTTTCTATTTACAATATCTAATACTGGGATTATATTATAGTAATAAGCATAACCAATTACCCAAAATTCTTCAACTCCGAAATTCAAACCAGGGTGGAAAAAAGATGGATGTAGAACATTAGTTTAGAAGCAATCGGGTCAGCGGTAATACAAATGTTGTGCAAAAAAACATTTGTGGTGGCAGATAAATTAGTGAGTTTACATATGCTGTTAAGCTCACACCAGGGCACCAGCGCCAGGACAAGTACAAAAATAAATAAACCGTTTTCGACTCAACAAATTTTTTTACAGATAAGATGAAAGAATTTTCCATCTTGTTATTATTTATTTTGATTTTTGGAATTTTTGTACTTCCTAAAAGAAAGCAATATAATCTGTTACTTATCACTCATGTTTTATTGATGTTAGTGACGAGCTACATTGCAATTCAGGCTTCAACTCTACCGAATCCATTCAGTTAAACCTAATGATATTAGTGGGAAATGAAGTCAATTTAGTCATTGACAGACTTACAGTTTTTTTTATTTTGTTGATAAATCTGACAGTTTTCACAGGCACACTGTACGCCCGGCGCCGTTTCATAGCGCTGATACTGATCTCTCTTTAATGCGGCTTTGACTGTATTGCGGGAACAGCCAACC
>CAYPCW010000042.1:0-23056 GCA_964409335.1 uncultured bacterium | reverse complement strand
CGGTCGTCAGGTAGTTCTGAAGAATAAGGCGGTTCGAATCGGGCGGGGGTAAATCGAAATGACCACAGACCATGCAACTGGAATTAATGGATCCTGCGAAGACAAACGCATGCCGGAAGCTTGCATTACATACCGGGATTCAGCGGGACAGGGGAATTATTCGTCCTGTTCTTCTGCCCACCGTTGATAGGATTTATCCAACATGACTTTATGGAAGGTTATATTATTTAATATTTTCTGAAGACGTTTCGGATTATACCCAACATCGGGTTGGTTCATTTCAGATTCCAGACTGTTGATCTTTTCCTCGAGGCTGGTGATTTCCGATTCGATTTTTTGGATATTCCGGGCTTTCCGTTGCTCCGCCCGCTGGAGGGCTTTCCGTTCTTCGTAGGTCAGTTCACCGTCAATTTTCTTGGGACCGATATAATCATTTTCTCTGTCCGTTTCCCGGATCTGCATTTTTTTCCAGAGAAAATAATCGTAATTACCGGGGTATTCTGTGAGTTTACCGGAGATCACTTCCACCACCTTATTGCAGACGGCATTTAAAAACCGCCGATCGTGGCTAATGCATACCAGTGATCCGCTGAAATGCTGCATTGCGGATATAAGCACATCCTGAGAGGGAATATCCAAGTGGTTTGTGGGTTCGTCCATTAACAGCAGGTTAGCGGGTTTCAGGAGCAGCTTTGCCAGCACAAGACGCGCTTTTTCACCTCCTGACAGAACTTTTACCCATTTATCGACATCGTCACCGCTGAACAGGAACGTCCCCAGGTAAGAACGAAGTTGGGTATGTGCCATGCCTTCCGCAACAGATTCAACCGTAGCAAGGACCGTACTTTCGGGGTTGAGAACTTCCAGTTGATGCTGTGCATAATAGTTCACGTCTACGTTGAATCCGACGGTAAAACTCCCGGATTGATAGGGGATTGTATTTGCGAGTAATTTCATTAACGTGGATTTCCCGGCGCCATTAGGTCCTACCAGTGCGATCTTTTCGCCGCGCTCAATTCGGAACGACATGTTTTTATACACCTGCGCCTGACCATAAGATTGGTCGATATTTTTCATTTCCATCACCACCAGTCCGCTGCGGCGGGGTTCGGGAAAGGCAAATTTTACTTTTTTACGTGTTGATTCCGGGACCTCAATGCGGTCTGTTTTTTCCAGTTCCCGGATCTTGCTTTGTACCCGGGTTGCCAGGGTGTTTTTATACCGGAACCGCTCAATGAACCGCTCAGTCTGGGCAATTTGTCTGGACTGGTTCTTTGCCTGCCGGGTACGGATTTCCCGATTCACCTCTTTGTCCGTCTCATACGTGGTATAGTTTCCTGTGTACAGGGTCATTTGGCGGTATTCAATTTCTCCGATGTGCGTCACCAGGCGATCCAGAAAGTACCGGTCGTGACTGATGATGAGAACAGCGCTGGAATAATCCATCAGAAATTTCTCCAGCCAAATTAGTGATTCCAGGTCCAGGTGATTGGTGGGTTCGTCCAACAGAAGAACCTCTGGTTTCCGGAGCAGCACCTTGGCCAATGCCACACGCATCTTCCACCCGCCACTCAAATTATCCAGCAAAGTTGAAAACTGCTCTGCCGGAAAGCCCAGTCCGGAGAGGATAATCTTTGCCTGATTCTCATACGAATATCCCCGCTTTTTTTCATATTCATCCTGAAGATCAGCCAGTTCGTGTATGAATGATGTGTCGTGGGGATGGTGTGACAACTTTTCATACATTTTAACAATGTTTTTTTCCAGGTGCAGGATACGGGGAAATACGGAGAGTGTTTCTTCCAGTACAGATCGGCCGTGCAGGTTTTCTATTTCCTGTTCCACAAACCCGATTGTCACGTCTTTGCGAATAGAGAAATTACCGGCATCTACGGTTTCAGTCCCGCGGATGATATTGAACAGCGTCGTTTTCCCCGACCCGTTGGGCCCGATGATACCTAACCGCACACCGGATTTCACATGAAGAGAAAGACCATCGAATAATACCTGGTCACGGAAGGACTTTTTAATAGAATCTAATCGGATCATCGGGTAAAATTTACCGCCCTGATCAGAAAGGATTTATGCAAATTTCATTTAAATCAAGTACTTTACAATACTTAATTCCGCGGGAGCACGGTGCCTGGGCAATGTGGATCACGCCACTCATTCTCGGGATGATTTTTTCGGGAATTTCCATCGATTCCGTCATCTTTTCCCACTCTGCCCTGTTTCTCTTTTTAGCATACGGTCCATTGTCTATGGTCATAAAATCGCCCCGGAAGCAGAAGGAAAATCTGCAGGCTTTTGTGTTCGCCGGAGTTCTCTTTTGTATTCCGGGAATTGTCCTCGCTTTGCGCCGTTTCTCGCTCATGATGGCGATGCTGGGTATCCTTTGTTTCATGCTGTTTGGTATTCATTTGATGATCCGGCGTTTCGGGAAAGGGCTGACCATTTTGGGCTATATTCCCGGGGTTGCGGGACTCACCATGACCGCTCCGTTTGTGATCCTGATCAATACCGGTACTGTCAATTCCCTGGCGGTCATTCTGTGGATAACCTGTTTTCTGTATTTTTTCACTACCACATTCTATATCCGGTTACGGATCAGGATTCAAGCCCGGGTTTCTGTAAATGTTTCCCTCCGTGAAAAACTTCAAATTGGGGGTCCGGCTATTTTAGCCTCGATCATCCCGGTGATCATCATGCTGATTTCCCATTTGCCCTTGCTGGCTGTCTCCTATCTGCCGGGAATGCTGAAAGCATTGTGGGGGAGTCTGTTCTTTCTGCCTGGAGAAAAACCGCGTCCCGTGGTTTTGGGAATTACCGAAATCATTTTCACACTCGTGTTCATGATACTCATGGTAATTGTCCTGCACGGAAAGGACTGGTAACCCTTCCGTTCTATCAGGATTCCAATTTTCCATTGTGAAAATTCCCGGTTATTCACAGTTTTTTGGTTCATAAAAAAGGGGGTCACTGCCACCCTTTTTTATGATATTGCTTACCTGTTGGCGAATTTATTTGAAATCCACCATTTCCACTTCGAAGACGAGTGTAGAATTGGGCGGGATCGGACCGATTCCCCGGTCGCCATAGCCCAACTCCGGTGGAATGATCAACGTTCTTTTACAGCCTTTGGGCATGGTCAGCAAGGCTTCATCCCATCCCGGAATCACTCTGCCGGTCCCCACCGCAAAGCTGAGGGGTTCACCCCGGTCAAGGGAACTGTCAAATTTGGTTCCATCCTGCAACATTCCTGAGTAATGTACAAATACGGTTTGTCCTTTTTGAGGTAGTGCGCCATCGCCCTTTACATGTTCGATGATCAGCAATCCGGATTCAGTCCGCATTTCCTCACCGGGTAATTCAAAATCATGATCTACAAAGGGCTTTTTAATATCCACTAATTCAACCTCAAATACCAATGTGGAATTCCCCGGGATCGATCCTCTGTCAGCCTCACCGTAGGCAAGATCGGGTGGGATGACCATCCGCCTTTTTCCACCGATTTTCATGGTGGCGACCCCTTCATCCCAGCCCCTGATTACTCTTCCCATCCCCAAAGGGAATTCAAAAGGGGTCCCGCGATCCACAGAACTGTCAAATTTGTTACCATCCAGGAATGTACCCGTATAATGTACCACACAGATATCCCCTTTTCCCGGGAAATCTCCGGTTCCAACTGTATGATCTATGTATTTTAAACCCGAGTTTGTTGTCATGTAATTATTCAAATTCGCATTGTCATCTTCATTTAGTGTCGCCGGTTGTCCCGGTTTCGTATCTTCTGAGGGAGAGGGTGCCATCGCTTCAGCGCTGATGTTTGTTGACATCTGTTTATCTGTGGCAGTCTCTTCAGAAATTTTTTCTTTTTGTCCGCACGCGCCGACAATTAATACGCATGCCGTCAAAAGTATCAAATGTTTCATATTCTCTCCTGTAATGAACGGTAAACTTATCCCTTATCATCTTTATAGGGCTCCGGGTTTTTTCACCTTTTCAGAAGTTTATCAGTTTCCGCCCACCCTGAAATAATTGAATCTGAATCTCATATATTAGATAATATAATGTTATAAACAATTATCGAAAAATGTGACCGGGGTTTAGCAATCTATTTTAACAATAATTGAAATTCAAACTCACCGGTTTAATTTCGTCATCAGGGATCATAATCACTATCTTTTTTGATGTGTTGCTCAGTGAGAGATTCCGAAACCCGGCATTTCTGTATTAAAATTCATGGAATGAATTTTACACTACCGGTGACCCCGTTTGTGCACAATTTTAATACCATTATGATAAATACTATCAAATCAAACAGGCTCGGTACGTTATCCTAATAAATAGTTCTTTGGAAATTCGTATCTGATGGATAAAATTCCCCTGCCAATATTCAATCAAATACCGATTACATGAGTTCAACCATCAGCGATCAGACGATCAGAGTTTTTAATCCTGCCACACAGGAACCCCTGTCCGATATTCCCATCGCCACGACAATTGAATTGAATGAAATTCTCACTCATGCCCGTAACGCCGCATCTCCCTGGAGCGCTCGTTCTCCTCGTGATCGTGCTCACGTTCTCACACAATTTCGAAAAGCGCTCGCCGGCATGTCAGAGGATCTGATCCAATCGATCTGTAATGAAACGGGGAAAAAACACTTTGAAGGTTTGCTGGAAGTGATCACATCGCTTGAGCACTTGAAGCGGGCTGCAGGGTCTGCGTCTCGTGTGTTAAAATCCCGATCGAGAAATTCCGGTTTTCTCAAATACAAACGCGCCCGGATTCAATATGAACCATTGGGGGTTGCCGGAATCATTTCACCGTGGAATTACCCCCTGATCCTGTCCCTTTCGCCGGTTGCAGAGGCATTACTCGCGGGGAATACCGTGGTGCTAAAACCCTCGGAACAAACACCTTTGACCGCTAAAATATTGAAACAGATTTGGGATTCTCTCAATACAGACCGGGATGCTTTTCAGGTAATTTACGGAGCGGGTGAGACCGGGAGTTGCCTGGTGAACTCTCCTGAGACAGACATCATTTGTTTTACTGGCAGTACCGCAATCGGCAGACGAATTGCAGAAGACTGCGCCCGGCAATTGAAGCCGGTGATTCTGGAACTGGGGGGAAAGGACCCCATGGTAGTATTGAACGATGCCCCTCTTGAAAGAACACTCCGGGCTGCCATCTGGGGAGGGATGAGCAATGCGGGTCAAACCTGTGTCTCCGTTGAGCGGATTTACGTTCAACGATCTCTTTACGGGGAATTTTCTACCCGGCTCACCGATATGATTTGCGCATTGTCTGCCACGGCAGACGAGACCGGGACGATCGGGCCCGTGACGATCGCCGGCGGATATGAGAAGATCATCCGGCAATTGAAGGCACTCCCCGAAGCCACACAGGTGGAAAGGGGGAAAACGTCGATGGCAGGGTGGTTCATCGCCCCAACGGTGGTATTTGACCCGCCATCAGATTCTGATATCCTTTGTGAAGAAACATTCGGACCCGTAGTCACTGTCACACCCTTTGATACTCTGGAAGAAGCGGTTCGCCTGGCCAACGCCACGGGGTACGGTCTCTCTGCATCCGTGTTTACCCGAAATAAAGCACATGCCGATTACTTCACCCGCCGGATCAATGCAGGATCCATTGTTGTGAACGATGTGATCACCGGTTATGTTATCGCCGATCTCCCATTCGGTGGAAAAGGGTTAAGCGGCTTTGGCAGGGTACACGGTGAAGAAGGATTGAAGGCGTTTAGCCATATTAAAAGTATAACTGAAAACCGCTTGAGGTTTAGATCCGAACCCTGGTGGTACGATCAACAAAAACGGTACCAGGACGTGCTGAAAAAATTTATTCGGTGGTATTACGGCTGATCAGCCAGTCATGGACATGATGGAAAAAAGTGACAGGTTGCTCTAAATGGGGGGTATGCCCGGCGTTCTTCACACACACCCGGGTACACTGCCGGTTGTTTCGACAAATTTCGATGCTGATGTGACCATATTTATCATCCTCTATTCCGCTGATCAGCAAAACGGGGAAAGATAAATTTTTCAGTTCAGCCCACAGATCGGGCTGTCGTCCCACGGTAAATCCCCGCAACGCCCGTGCCAACTGATCCGGGGCAGATCGTCGACGGATATCCCGAAGCCGCTCCCACCCTGCCGGATTGTTAATTGAATGTCCGTTGAACAGTGGCAGGGATTCCCATTTCTTCAAAAATCCGGTGAAATCCCCGGCGATCTGCCGGGATAATAATTCATCCGACCGGCGTCGTGCTTCCCGCTCTTCGGATGATCGTAAACCGGGATTGGCGCTTTCCAGGATCAATGATTCCACTCGGTGGGGATATATTAAGGCGTAAGTCAATGCCAACCGGCCGCCCATGGAATATCCCAGCAGGTGAATGCGGTTCAGCTTTAAAGACGATAGAATGGATTCAAAATCACGGGTCCACTCCTGAAAAGAATATTCGCGATGCGGGTCAACAAAAACTGATGCCCCATGCCCCGGCAGGTCAATGGCGACCGACGGGCTTTCCAGGCGTTCACGGAACATGTCCCACACGTGGAGATCCCCGGTAAATCCATGCAACAGCACGACGGGCGGGGTCTTGTTATCCGGGATTCCCTGAACATCCACCTGGAAATCCACCAAACCGGTCTGGATGATCATTTTCCGGTAAGTTTTTGACGGAGGAAATTCATCACCTGTGCGTGTCGGCGGACATTGTCGGCGATCTCTGTTCTCACCTCAATGATCACCATACCTTTTAACCGGCGGGATTCGGCTATGGCGTCTCTGATCCCTGTTGCGCTGTCTGCCCGAAAAAATGCGCAGCCGAATACCGACGCCATGGTTTCGATGGAGATCATAGGAGGAGTTGTCCAGTATTCATCAAACCCCTTTACGCCGGATATTGCAACAGGCAGAAAGGAAAAAATACCCCCCCCTCCATTATTGATCACGATCACCGTCAGGTCAATTCCCAACCGTTTCGCAGAATGTAGCGCATTGATATCATAAAAAAAGGAGACATCACCGGAGATGAGAAATGTGCGGTTTCCCGGTGTGATATGTGCTTTAGTGGACGCATAAAATCCGATCCCGGCAGCGGTTGATGTACATCCGTCAATTCCGCTGGCGCCCCGGTTCACATGCACGCGGATGTCCGTTTCAAGATTTTCCATATATCCATCCGCATCCCTGACCGGCATGGAATTCCCCAAAAACAGATGATCTCCCCTCACCAGACTTTTGATACATGCGGTCACGACAGTTGCCTCGAATAACGGTTGACTATCTAAATATTTGACGACCGTTTGATGAGTCGCCATGTTGATGTCCCGGATGCGCTGCAGCCAGTCCACGGCGGGGCGGTGATCACCTGCAGGGGGCGATATGGATCGTACAAATGTGGATATCCGGCACGGTATCACCGTGGAACAATCATCATTAAATCGTCCCACCGGATCGACGAGAATCGTCCGGTCCTTCCATTCATCCAGTTTCTGGCATAATATTTTGGAGGTGGGTTTCGCACCAAACCGGATCACCTGTTCGGGGACGATATCCGTCACTTTCAGGAAAAGATCATAGAAACAGATCACATTCGGATGAATCTGCCCAAACCGCAGTTGTGATGTCACATCCGTAAAAATGGGTGCGTAAAGCCGTTCAGATAATGGTAAGACAGAGTCCTGACCGGTTGCCGGTTCCATTCTGCCGCACACGATCAGTACGCCATGTGAGGCAGGCGAAAATTCGCGGGTTGGTATAAGGTCTGTATAGTTGGGCGCCGGGAGGGTCAGCGGAGGTTCATGGTCAGCCCCCGGTTGAGGCGGATTTATCACCGGCGGGTGCAATGGTTCGTCAAAGGGGAAATTCAGGTGTACCGGACCCTGCGGGTTGATCCGTTCACCTTTCGAATTCATCCCCATTGCCATCAAAATTGCAGAGATAAAAAATTGATTTAAATCCAGGGTACGCACTGCAGGCGCACCCACATCCCGAAAATACCGCACATGTACGCCGAATAGATTTTTCTGATGAATGGTCTGGTTAGCGCCAGTACCGACGAGCCGGCCAGGACGATCAGCAGTGATCACGATGAGGGGAACCCGGCTGTAATTGGCTTCTACCACTGCTGGCAGATAATTCGCAGCGGCAGTCCCGGAAGTACAGCATAACGCCACCGGGTATTCACTCGCTTTTGCCATACCCAGAGCAAAGTATCCGGCAGAGCGTTCATCCATATGACGGGTACAGGTAACGGCGGGATTTTCTGTAAATGCAATGGTTAAGGGTGAATTTCTTGATCCCGGGGACAGACAGACGTGACGAACCCCGGAATGTGTCAGTATTTTGACGGCAAACCTCGCCCATTCAAGGTTGATCATTCCCGTTTCAGGATTCATGCGCTTTTAAATTTGTCCGCCGGATAGCGCCGAGATTACCGGCAGTAATTTCAGTTCGGTTTCATTCCATTCGTTTTCAGGAACGGATTCCGCCATGATTCCCCCGCCAGCGAAAACATGAGCTTCTTCATCATTCACGAGCGCAGACCGAAGCGCCACCCAAAAATCGCCGTCGCCCTGTTTATCTATCCACCCGATGGGTCCCGAATACCACCCCCGGTCATGGGATTCAAATTGAGTGATCATTTCCATCGCCCGGTCAGTGGGCGTCCCTGCCACCGCCGGCGTAGGATGTAACCGTTTGATCAGATTGAGTATGTTTTTACCGTTTTTCAACTGACCGGTAATGTGGGTTCGTAAATGCTGGACATTTTTCAATTTAAAAATAACCGGAGGCTCCTGAACATCCAGGGTAACGGTAAGGGGTTTTAGCTTTTGGCGAATCTGATCTACCACAAACCGGTGTTCTTCCTGTTCCTTATGGCTGTCCAGCAACGTCTCGGTAAGCAGACGGTCCTCCTCCATATTTTTCCCCCTGCCGATGGTACCCGCCAAAGCTTCTGTTTTAATCAGGTTTCCGCACTTCTGGATGAGCCGTTCCGGCGTCGAGCCAAAGAAAGTGCCTTCTCCCGGAAAGTTAAACATAAAGCTGGTGCATTCCTGATAGGCGCCTCGCAACACTTGCAGTGCAGATATCGCCCGAAAGGTTTTTCCGACTTTAACATGATGAGATCGTGAAATCACTACTTTATCCACCGTGCCGGGCTTCAGTTTGCGCAGGACGGATAAAATGATCTCGGTATAGGTCTCCCTGTCCGGGATATCCCGGTATTTATCCACCGGAAAATATCGAATGGGAGGAAGCGTCACCGGCAGACGGTTGGTGTAATGGATGCAGGTTCGTAAAAATTCGTCGCTGATTTTATCCGTAGACCCTGATGCATGAACACGACTGGAAATAATGAGTCTGGTTCGCTCATGTTCACGAATGGCTAAACATTCGGGAAGAATAAATCTACCCCGGGGAAAGCGCTTCCAGGTAGGGTCGGATGATCTGGCAAGATTAAAGGCGTGGCCCCCGATCATCCGCGGTTGGGTTGTCCCTCCTTCATCACATGACACAAACCGGTTCAGTACATTGACGATGGCGCTGTTTGCCGGATTCAGTTCTCTTTTTCCGGGAATATCGACAGAATACACCGATCCGAGCCCTGCCATGGAAAACCCGGAAGATGGATTTTCCCAATATACCCTCGGGACACTTCTGTCTGCAGGGTGGGTTAATATCGGTAACAAGTCCGACGTATCAATTTCAAAGGATCGACATATGAACATATCTTCGGCTGTCGCTTTCGCCTGGTGAATGGCGGAAGTCACGCCTGTTTTTATTTCTTTTAGAAGTGTTTTTGTCGGTGCGGGCATAAATCGTTTTGAAATTCTGATATGAAATTTACCGTGAACAATCTTCCATTTTCAGCGGAAGATTCGGATGCAGATGATCCGAATATGGAAAACCTAAAAAAGTACCGCATTTTAAGTTGATGCGTTGAGTTCCCGGAGGTCTTACTCCCGGTGATGGGATCAGCCGTTCACCGGGTATTATCGATCACGTCAGACTGTTGTTGGTACCCACCCCCATATTACATGAAATTAGTGGCACCAAATTCTTCGGAATTCAACAGATTATATCAGGATAACTATTCAATGATGATTCAGTAACCGGCCATGACAGAATTTAAACACAGCGGGTTTGAGAAAAAAGCCTTTGTCCGGAAGATGTTTGACGATATTTCAGACCGCTATGACTTTCTCAACCATCTATTAAGTCTGGGTATGGATTACTACTGGCGCAACCGGCTCGTAAAAGGGCTCAATCCCCGCAGGGGGGACCTGATCCTGGATGTGGCAACCGGGACCGGGGATGTGGGATTTGCTATTTTAAAAAAATGCCATGTAACAGTCATCGGGTTGGACTATGCCTTTGCCATGACGGTTCTGGCGCGGGAGAAAGCCCGAAAAAAGCGCTTTCAGTCCTTTAAAGTCGTACAGGGAGATGGTGAACAACTTCCTTTCCCTGAGGCGACATTCGACGCCATTACGATCGCATACGGATTCCGCAACATCGGACATTTTGAAGTCGCATTAAATGAATTTTTCAGAGTCCTCAAACCCGGTGGAAAGCTGGTTATTCTGGAATTTTCACAACCGGTATCATCCTGGTTTTCAGGGATTTTCCGGTTTTACTTTAAACATATTCTCCCGAAAATTGCCGCCCTGTTTGCACGATCAGATGCCTATCGTTATCTGCCGGAATCCGTTGAACAATTCCCAACCCGTGAAGCGATGAAATCCATGATGACCCATTGTGGATTTACGCTGGCGCAACACACGGACCTTACCTTCGGAGTTTCAACGCTGTATTATGGGTGGAAATCCAGACCTGTCACTGGGTAAATCACCTGATTCGGAGAGTTGACATTCTGAATTCAGTCAGAGTTGCGCTGACCGGGTTGATCCTTGCCACCATGGTCTGGGGATTTACTTTCACCATAGTGAAATCCGCACTTATCGATGCACCGCCCTTTGGTTTTCTTGCCTGGCGATTTTTACTCGCAACCCTGATGGCAATGCTGGTTTTCCATCGCCGCATGTGCCAATTGACATCCGTTGAAATATCAGGAGGGATCGTCTGCGGAATTTTCCTCTTTGCGGGATTCAGCTTTCAGACATTCGGACTCGTCACGACAACGGCAAGCAAATCCGCATTCATTACCAGCATCAGTATTCTACTGGTTCCGGTTATTCTAATTTTGGCACGGGTCCAAAGTATCCGACCGAAAATTTGGATTTCCATGCTTTTGGCGATAACGGGATTGTATCTGGTACTGAATCCGAAGGGTACCGGGATAACCGTTGGCGACGCGGTCACTTTCGGATGTGCCTGTTCCTTTGCCGTCCACATCATTTTTCAGGATCGGTACTCAAAACAGCAGGTAGATACGCTCCGGTTCTTCGTCATCCAGGCGGCGGTAGTTTCAATGTTGTCCTTCGGGAACCATCTTGTGTTTGAATCCCGGCCGGTCCTATGGAGCAGCCGGTTGATCACGGCGCTACTCATCACAGCCCTGGCTGCGACCCTTTTCGGATTCGGGATGATGATCCAGGCACAAAAGGTCTTAAGTCCATCACGGACTGCTATCGTTTTCAGCCTGGAGCCTTTGTTCGCCACCCTCTTTGCGATTTGGGTCACAGGTGAGATTTTCACAGTGGCGGGATGGGTTGGAGGAATATTGGTGATCGCCGGTGTTATCCTCGCTGAATCCGGATGAGATTATCCGAATAACAGACAGATTGGTACGTGATCCGTTTCGTAATTTTGACTATCCGGATAATCTCATTTATCCCCGATTTCAGTCAGAGTTATTTTTACATACTGACAAACCAATAAATTCAATTTTTATTAGGAGCTAATTTGAAAACAGGAATTAAAATTGCGCTTTTATCAGGGCTGGTACTGATCATGAGTAATAGCTGTGAAAAGAAAAGTGAATCTGCAAAAAATACCGGAATCAAACCACTCCAAACTGCCATAGCCGGAGACACCATATCCGGGACCATTATCGAATCCATGGATGCAGGGGGATACACCTACTTTCAGATCAATACGGGAAGAGAGAAAATTTGGGCGGCTGTCACTCAGCGTGAATTACCGATCGGTCTCGATGTGATATTCGGCCAGTCTATGAAAATGACCAATTTTCGAAGTGAAACCCTGGACAGAACATTCGATACCATTTATTTTGTGGAGAATCTTTTGCCCGGACAAGGAACCCACGCCATGACACAGGAAATGGTGTTGGACCAGATGAAGCAGGCGAAAAAACATACAGAAGCTGTCACTGCTGAAAATATTGACTTCAGCGATCTGACCGTTCCTGAAGACGGAATAAAAGTTGCGGACATTTATGCCAAGAAAAATGAACTCGGGAATAAGATGGTTCGCCTTCGCGGTAAAGTTGTCAAATTTGTCAAGGGGGTTATGGGGAAAAACTGGATTCATATTCAGGATGGTTCAGGGGAGTCCGGAACCAACGATATTACGGTCACCTGCCAGGAAACCGTCGCAGTCGGCAATGTGATTTCCGTCGAAGGAAAACTTGAATTAGATAAAGACTTTGGTTTCGGGTACCGGTATGAGATCATTGTTGAAGATGCGATTGTGATCGTGGAGTAAAATTATAAGATGAATCTGTTTTTACAAATCGGGACAAAAGCTGTCGTCCTCGCATTAATTTCATACTCTGTTGCCATCATCACTGAACAGAAGAAACACAAAATCACAGATGGCGTGCTGTGGTTTATTACCATCGGGATCATATTAGATATTACCGCCACTACATTTATGATCTTCGGTTCTGAAAACTCACCATTTACACCCCACGGAATACTGGGATATTCTTCCCTTCTGGTCATGTTGATTGATGCGATGCTGTTATGGAGATTCAGGCATCGTCACGGTGCCGGTCAGATTGTGAAACGCGGGCTCCATTTATACTCAAGATGGGCGTATCTCTGGTGGATCCTGGCATTTATCACCGGTGGGCTTATGGTGATACTAAAATGAATTGTCATTTGATATTTTTTACGTCTGGTACGTTGAGCTAAAAAAATAGCCACCCAGGGGGGTGGCTATCACAAGGGAGTCTGTAAAATGATATCGTTAACGATTGTACATTCTATTTCTTGATTTCGAAGATTTTTTTGCGGCTACCCGTTTCGCTTCACTGGGCTTAAGATAGTATGATTTGCGTTTTACGTCACGCAGCACACCTGCTTTTTCGTATTTCTTTTTAAAACGCTTTAACGCCTTTTCAAAGGGTTCGCCATTTCGTACGTTTACGATGATCAAAAATTTTACCTCCCTTCAGGATCTAAAAAAAATTTAAATATTAACCCAGATATGAGCGAAGTTTTTTACTTCGGGACTTATGTCTGAGGCGCCGGATGGCTTTTTCTTTTATCTGTCTAACCCGTTCCCGGGTCAGATTGAATTCTTCACCAATTTCGTTCAAGGTCAGAGCATAATCCCTGCCGATACCGAAATACATTTTAATCACATCTTTTTCACGGTCTTTTAGCGTTTCCAATGATGCAATCACTTCTTCACGGAGTGAATCTCTCATCAGATCTTTATCGGGAGATTCCTGCGAGCTATCTTCGATCACATCCAACAGGCAGTTTTTATCCTCATCAGAAAAGGGGGTGTCCAGAGAGTGATGTCTGCGGGAAATCCGCACTGCATCTGATACCTCGTGTGGCTGCATCGTCAATTGACGACCCAACTCATCATCCCGGGGTGGTCTTTCGTATTCCTGTTCCAAACGCTCTGAGGTTTTATTGATCTTACTGATCGTCCCGACACGGTTGAGCGGGAGTCTAACGATGCGTGAATGTTCCGCTAATGCCTGCAGCACAGACTGGCGGATCCACCACACGGCGTAAGAGATAAATTTAAATCCACGGGTTTCATCAAATCGTTCAGCCGCTTTGATCAGACCTAAATTTCCTTCGTTGATCAGATCTGTTAGAGGCAAACCCTGTCCCTGATAATCTTTGGCGACACTGACAACAAACCTTAAATTGGCTTCTGTCAGTTCTTTCAATGCCAGCCGGTCACCCTGTTTCACCCGTTTTGCCAGTTCAACTTCTCTCACCGGTTCAAGAGGAGAAAATTTGCCAATTTCCTGTAGATACCGGCTTAATGCACGATTCGCATCGTTGCCGATTTTTTGCATTTTCCGATCTAATGCAGATTGTTTTTTACTTTTTTTCTTTTCTTTTTCCAGTTTTTCAGATTGGAGCAATTCATCATGTTCTTCGAGTTCATCATCTGCAGAATCCTCGTCAATTGGAAGTGTTTCTTCAAGTTCATCGATGTTGGAATCTACATTCTTCTTTTTTGGTTTTGTTGTTTTTGTCTCTTTTTTGGCCATGCTTGTTCTCCAAATAAATAAAATTGCAGAGCAATAATTTTACATTTTTTTATGGTCTGTTGCAACAATTAGAAATGGTGATAAACTCTTCTACTGGCAGCATTTCAGGACGTTTATCTCCATATTTTACCATTAAATTCCCTGACAAATAGGTGGAAATTGTGTTCCGCAATTTCTTCCGCCTCTGCCCAAAGGCCAGACGGACAATCTCCGAAAATAATTTCATCTCTAATCCTTGCCGTTCATGAGGGATCATGGTTATGACTATGGATCCAACGGATGGTTGCGGATAAAATACCGTGGGGGGAACAGTAAATTCTTTGTGGATGAGAGCGCCGGCCTGGATCATCACGCTGAGTCTCCCGTAACTTTTCGTGTTGGGGCTTGCGAACAATCGCTCACCTAATTCCTTCTGAACCATAAAAACCCCCCGCTCCCAACCCGGGTTTTCCAACACCCTAAAGAGAATCGGCGTCGTGATGTAATAGGGTAAATTCCCCACTATTTTATAGGGTGCTGGTATTTGATCAAACTCAAATTTCATGAAATCAGCCTGAATCACCTCCACATTTGCAGGCATATTTTTCTTCAGCGGTTCGATAAGCAGCGGATCGATCTCCACAGCAATAATTTTAGATGCCTTCCCGGCAATGAGACGAGTCAGGGCACCGGAACCCGGGCCGATTTCGAGGATCACATCCGCCGGGTCAGGGTGGACACACGCCGCTATTTTTTTAATGAAGTTCGGGTCCTGCAGGAAGTTTTGACCCCATTTTTTTCGAAATGGATGATTCAAGGGGATATTTTTGAAAAAAGCTGAAGGGTGTTCCGGGTAGCCTCTGTCGCTGACTGCTGCTGAGGGATATGCCTGATTTCCGACAACCGTAAAGCCACAAAAGACACAAATGCCGGTTCATTTCGTTTTCCCCGGTGGGGAACGGGTGCAAGGTAGGGTGAATCCGTTTCAACAAGATATTTCTCCGGGGGTACCCATTTAACGACATCCGTGAGCGGTGATTTCAGAAAGGTCACCATCCCTGAAAATCCCAGATGAAAATTCAATTCAACCGCCTGTTGCGCAAACGACAATGAACCGTTGAAAGAGTGTAACACCCCTGACCGGCATCGTGATTCTGTGATATTCGGGATCAGATCGCTGTCTGATTCCCGGTTGTGAATGATCACCGGGAGTTGAACCGCTTCCCCCAGGTCCAACTGCTCCCGAAATCGCTGAATCTGCACTCCGGGGTCAGAAAAATTGTAATGGTAGTCCAGTCCGATTTCCCCGATCGCAACCACCTTTTCATGATGGGATAACTGCTCAAGTTCTACCAGATAATTTGCGGGAGCTTTACCGGCATCGTGAGGATGGACACCCGCTGCAGCGTATACCATGGGAAATCTTTCAGCCAGTCGGACACATTTTTCTGACGTCTGAATATCGACACCCACTGCGAGAATGTGGGAGAGCCCTGCGAGGCGGGCACGGTCGATAACAGACTCAATATCATCGGAATAACGCCGGTCATCAATGTGGGCATGTGAGTCGATAAGGATCATTCATCTGCCAGAATTCGGGGAAAGGGAGACCGGTCTTCACCAACGACAGATCCGGGTCGCAATGAACCGAATTGTGTTCCAATCGAACAGTCAGATGAAACGCCGATTAATTGCAGAATAGCCTCGATTTTTGATGGCATTACCGGTTCTAATAACCGTGCTCCGATTTGCAAAATGTTTGAGGATACGTACAATGTGGTTGCGGCTGTCCCTCCCTGAGAAGGGTCCGCTTTCACCGCTTTCCAGGGAGCCTTTTTCTCCAGATAGACATTCAGTTTTCTGAACAGGGAAATTGCTGTTTCAATGGCATCGGAAATTTTCAGTTCGTCAATCAGATTTTTAATTTCACCCGGTATTTGGTTTGCCTCGTCAATCAGGCGCAGGTCTATTGCATCAAAGGGTCCTGGCTCTGGGATTTTTCCTTCAAAATGCTTTTTAATCATAATCGTTACCCGGTTGATGAGGTTTCCGAAATCATTTGCCAAATCCGAATTGTACCGCCGGATAAACGCATCCATTGAAAATGTGGAATCCAAACCCAATACCATATCCCGCATGAGAAAATACCGAACCGGATCCACCCCATACTCATCGACCAGATCCAGTGGTCGGACGACATTTCCCAAAGATTTGGACATCTTGTTCCCGTCCGTCAACCACCACCCGTGGGCTAAAATGGATTTTGGCAGCGGTAATCCCAATGCCATCAGCATGGTTGTCCAATACACAGCATGAGTTGTAATGATATCTTTCCCCAGCAGATGATAATCTACCGGCCACAATTCTTTGAACATGGCATCATCGGCTTTCCATCCGATGGCAGTGATATAATTGAGCAGTGCATCGAACCATACATAGGTTACATAATCCGTATCGAAGGGAAGTTCAATCCCCCACTTTAACCGTGATTTAGGACGGGAGATGCACAAGTCCCCCAATGGTTTTTTCAGGAATCCTAATATTTCATTCCGACGGGAAGAGGGTATTATAAAATCAGGATGTTCTTCGATGTGACGAATCAGTGCATCCTGATATTTTGACATTTTAAAAAAATAATTTTTCTCTTTGAGGTGGATCACCTCCCGGAATCCACCCTCCTCCACTTCCTTTTCTGTCACAAACCGTTCCTCAGATACAGAATAGAGTCCTTCATACTCCGCCGTGTAAAATTCCCCACGCCGGTAAAAATCATTGAGTACATCTTTTACCCGATCAATGTGTCGTTTTTCTGTGGTGCGGATAAATCCGTCATACCGGATCTGCAGTTTGTCCCACATGTCGAGAAAATGGTGCACGTACTCATCCACATGCTTTTGAGGATCAACCCCTCGCTTTTCGGCGGCATGCTGAACTTTCTGCCCATGCTCGTCGGTTCCGGTCAGAAAATAGACCTCTTCTCCCCGAGATCGATGAAACCGTGCAATTACATCTGCCAAAATTGTTGTATAGGCGTGTCCGATATGCGGTTGGTCGTTTACATAATATAAAGGAGTAGTAATATAGAATTTTTTCATGTGACTCAATATTAAAAATTATTTTAATAAACAGGCGATAAGTTTACCGTGAGGCGGAGATATTGTGATAATGGATTTCTGATGTCAGACCAATAAATTGAACAGATTCATCTGGCCTGAATGTGAGAGCTTAATGATTCATTTGTTCAGTCCTGCAACGAAAATCGGTTGATATTCTCTCCCCGTAATACAGGTTGCATTTCCATCAACATGGCATTGATTACCAAAGGCAGGTATCCGTTCGCCCGGATGTACGACAACGCATCATCCATAATTTGAATGCACTCTGTCCATTTTGCGTAGGGGAATTTCTCCAGGACATTCCGGTATTTTTCATAGTTATCTGCAAAAACCAAATTTTCAATATCACTGGTCTCCGTAAGCATCAGTAAATCACGAAACCCGAATATCCCTGCGCGAAAGAAGTAATCCAATTCCACCCGGCTGCTCAGTTTGAGACGATTCACTTCTTTGTGGAGCTTTATCCAAAGATCAGGATTTTGCGTGAATACCGCATTGAGTGTTGTTTTTACATTTTCGTACAATTGATGAACCATCCCCTGAAAATTTCTCGTAAGATGCATATTCCCCTCTGATAATCGGGCAATGAGGTGAGCGTGTGCTGCAGATTCACCCCTGCTTGTCAGAAAAGACTCAACCTCCATTTCCGGAATCGCCGGAAAATAGATCCTTTGACAACGGGATATCACCGTTTCCGCCAGCAAATCCGACCGGGGAGTCACGAGAAAAAAATATGTTCTGTCAGGCGGTTCTTCGAGAATTTTTAAAAGGGCGTTTGCCGACGTATGATCCGGGAGACAGAGATATTCTGCATTTAAAATCAGGACAATTCTACTGCCTGAATCCGGACCGGAGAGGTACAGTTCATTCTTCAAGTCCCGAATACTGTTAATCAGAATCGTATTTGCATTGTTCAATTCTATTTTAAAATACGGGTCTTTTCCCATCGTCTCCATCTGTTCACAAAGCGAAGCCACATCGGGATCCGACAGCGCTTTGATGGCAGGAGTATTTCTGTCAATCCCGGCTTTTCTTGGATAGGGCAGCACGATTTTAATATTTCCGTGTTGAAATGACCGCACTTTTTTGCAGTCAATACATTTCCCACAGGGACCTGTATCGGTGAGCAGGGTGCAATTCAATGCAGCAGCCAGTTCAATTGCATGAGCCGCTTTTCCTGTTCCTGCGGGTCCATGGAACAACATCGCATGGTGAAGTCTGCGGGTGCGCATCGCCGTGAGTAAATTCTGCCAGATCCGGTGGTTTAATATCAGACCGGAATAGATCATTGCTTCACCAGCCATTTTTCGGGATCCAGTTTTGCATTATTCCCATAAATTTCAAAATGCAATTTCGAGGCTTCCGATCCGTTTTTTGCCACGACCGCCATGACACTGCCTGAAGTAATATACTCTTTTTCGCTTACCCTGATCTGATCCACATGGGCATAAACCGTTTGATAACCACCGCCATGATCAACGATGATCACATTACCAAACCCTCGTAAAAATGTGATTTTGGTGACGATCCCATCCAGAACAGAACTCACCTCTGTACCGGCAGGGACGCTGATATCAATCCCCGGATTCTCCGTAACCGTTTTTAATTGTGTGTTTTTTCTCATGCCATAGTGGGAGATGACCGTCCCCGCTGCGGGCCAAGGCAGGCTACCCTGTAAGGCGGAAAAATTCCCCGTGGTTGCCATATTCTGAAGCGCTCTCATCCGGATCAATTCTTCTTCCCGCACCCTGGCTGCCTGTTTGTCTTTCAGTAATTTTTCGATCATGTCTTCCATGTCCCGAACCTGAGTCTGCCTCTGTTCCAGCTTTTTTTGGAGTTCGGACTGTTCAAATTGTACGGTTGCAAGATATTCATTCCTCCTGAGAATATCAGATTGCAGATTCTTGATCTCTTTTTCCTTCTCTTCCCGAAGTCGCTGTTTATCATTCAATTCACCCTGGTATCGTTCATTTTCCGATTTTAGATCTGCAATGTTCAATTCAATGCTGCCGGATAATCCGCTTTCCCGGTCCTTCAGAATTTCCAGATATTTTATGCGATAAACGATATCATTCCAGTTCCGGGAATAAAAAATGGTTTCGAGGAGTGACGGATGGCCATATTGATACAGATAGATCATTCTTTTTCTCATCTGATATTTCAGACGAGATAATTCATCTGATTTCAGGGCAATCCGGTGTTGTGTCTGATTGATTCGTTCGGAGTACATCCTCTCTTCGCGACCCAGGGATCTGATCAATTTTTCAGTGAGATCAATTTTTCGGTTGAGTTCTGATAATATTTCTTCTGCATTTCTCGTCTCACTTTCCTTCTGCAGGATGCGCTTTTCAACGGCCAGAATTTCTTTTCGTAGTTGTTCCAGCGACCTATTTTGGGTATCAATCTCATGCTGGATTTCCTCTGAGGTCTTTTGTCCGGAGAGAAAGGATAGAAATAATATGAAAATGACCAGGATTTGCTTCATAAACGGATATGAATTTACATGGCTTTTTAAAAAGGTTTTCAGGTGAATCCTCAGCAGTTGCCTGCTTTACCGGATACTTCTCAATCAAGAGATTTTAAATTATATCGTAAAGTTGCACTCACCAATTTCTTCCGATAATTGCGTCATCACGGACCAGGTATGGTCATCCTCAATGGCGCGAAAAGCCATGGGATACAGAATCGTATTTTCCTTTTGGATGTGCGCCTTCAGAAATCCGCTAATATGATGTACGCTATTCTTAACCTCGTCACAAAATGCCTGAAATTCCAGTCCCGGTCCGGAGGATAATAATTGAACAAGCGAGTGTTTTGCATCCCGGAGAATCCCGTGTTCGGCTCGCATCACCATCGGCGGACCGGAGATCCCGCGATTTTCCATCTGCGGGAAGAGTATCTGTTCCTCCCTCTGATGGTGAGGTTCTGCATTCAATAAATTGTTTGCACCCTGGATGAGCGAGTCAATAACCGGTTTGGCAGCATCCGCGATTTCGGCTTGTTGCAATCGTTCTGAATCAAGCTCAATTGAATCCAGGATCGTTAATATGACATCATGTTCCGCAAATAGTTTAGACAGAAAATGATCACGGGGTAATTGATCCCGGAATTCTGATTGAGGTGTGTTCATGATTTTAGGTCCTTTTTGTTTTTAAAATTGATTACAAAGTGAATCGACCAAGGTCGTTGCCGTCGCCTTGGACATTGGAAAATAATTCCTGAATGGACGTAGAAGTAAATAAAGTGATGATGTCCTGTTTCGTGTGCTTCCAATACTCATGTATCGGGCATGGGTTTTCCGGGTTACAGACAGATAGCCCGAGGATGCACCGGTTAAAAAGTTTCTCCGATTCAAAGGGTAGAACAATTTGGCTCAGAGTCGTTAATTCAGGGTCGAAATTCGTCTTTACGCCTCCGCGGGGACCGGTTCTGGACAGTAAAATATTTCCCTTCATTAAACTATTTGCGACTTTTGCCAGTTGATAATAAGGGATGTGAAGGCTATCTGCCGCATCCTTTAACCGGATGAATACATTCTTTTTCGAAAGAATGTAAAAAACCAGACGAATTGCGTATTCGGAGGATTTGGATAGCATGAGTTTTTTACCGTGTTTAATTTATGATGAGCGTGTCATAAATTAGGCCGGGCAAGAGGGATTTGAAAACAATTTATAATAATGTTGAAAACTATCCCGGTATGCGCCTTTGAAACGAATCAGTGTTTTTTCGATCGGTGGGCCGATGAGAATCCATTTGTCCTGGTCGTTGAGTGTTCCGAACTTAGTAAGGAATAGTTCGAAACGGTCAAAGATCATGCAAATGGAATTAATTGATCCCGCTATGACACATATATGCCGGAAGCGTGCATTACGGGTTTTTGGAAAGGGATAGATCGACAGAGAGGGTTATCTGGGATTGGATGCTTCTCTTGGTTTCTCCTTCAACTGATCATTAAAAACCGAATCCAGAATTCCATTAATGAACGCACTACTGTCGTCCGTACTGAATTCTTTCGCAATTTCTACCGCCTCACTGATGGATACCTTCGGGGGGACGTCTTCGATGTATAGTAATTCGGTGATCGCGATTCTCAGGATCAGTTTATCGATGAGCGCGATTCTCTTCATTTCCCAGTTCTTCGACCGTTCCCGGATCATCTCATCGCACGTCGCTATATTTTTAATGACCAGCCGTGCCAATTTACCGGCATAAGAAATCACATCGGGATGAAACTGATCCTCTATCCATTGCGTAAGATATGCCAGTGTTCCGCCGGGATCATTTCCGGCCAGTTCCCAGGCATATAACGCCTGAAGCGCCGATATTCGCGCCTGACGTTTTTCCTTCCTGTCCATTTACGATTTTCGAATAGCGAAGGTTTTCTTTTTTGCCAGATAGAATGTTTTTAATTTTGCGATATTCCGGATGCGTTCTTCTGCTAAAATATCAGATGCGATGTTTGTCGGGATATCTTCTTCATTTGCCCGCTTGAATATGGACATTAAAATATCATAAATGCCTTCAGCCTGATTAAACGCCCGTTCACGGTTATAACCTTCGAGTTCATTGGAAACATTGATTAAACCACCCGCATTAATGGCATAGTCCGGCGCATATAAAATATCCCGTTTTTTTAGTACCGCACCGTGAATACCCGGTTCGGCCAGTTGATTGTTTGCCGCGCCTGCCACGATCTGACATTTTAATTCCGGGATGGTTTTGTCGTTTAAAATTGCCCCCATTGCACAAGGTGCAAATACATCCACATCCAATGAATGGATTGCTTTCAGACTGACCGCTTTTGCATCAAACCGCTTGACAATCGTCTGGATCCGATCCTCCTCAAGATCGGTAACAAATAATTGTACACCGTCTTTGTGGAGATACTCTGCAACATATTGACCCACATGACCCAGTCCCTGGATTGATATTTTCAACCCGGACAGTGAATTTAACCCTAATCGTTCTTTTACAGCGGCCTTTATACCCATATATACACCCAGTGCAGTCACAGGTGAAGGATCACCGCTTCCGCCTAAGGAACGGGAAATTCCCGTAACATAATCGGTTTCCTTTTTCACATGCTCCATGTCTTTCACGGATGTATTCACGTCCTCGGCGGTAATATATCTGCCCCCCAGCCCTTCAATGAACCGGCCAAAAGACCTAAAAAACTTCTCTGATTTCTGGGTTTTCGCATCACCAATGATTACTGCTTTCCCGCCACCCAGATTCAGATCTGCGATCGCGGCTTTGTAGGTCATTCCCTGAGACAACCGCAACACGTCGATCAGCGCTTCTTCCTCAGAGGCGTAATTCCACATCCTGGCACCTCCCAATGCGGGACCCAGTGTCGTATTGTGTATTGCCACAATGGCTTTTAATCCACAGGTCGGGTCATGAAAAAAATTCACTTGTTCATGTCCCATTTCATAAGTTTTGTCAAAAATATTCATAACAATCTCCGTTTTGAACAAATATATTATTTAAGTAAGTTCCGGGCGATGACCACCCGCTGTATCTCTGATGTGCC
>CAYPCW010000041.1:16233-23419 GCA_964409335.1 uncultured bacterium | reverse complement strand
ATAAACCAACTTTTCTCTGGGCCGCTGGCTGGTATTTACATGTGCTATATCAGTTGATGGGTTTAAGAGAAAATTCCTGGAACATATTTTTTAACCCGAACCTGCCGGCGGGGCTCGCGGATACGGAATACGATTTGACCCTGTTCGGGCAGTTGTGCAGAATAACATGGCAGGGACAGGGCAATTATTTTCAAGAGATTAGAATCGATGGTATAAAACAGCCATCGGCAGTGATCACTTCACTGGCAAAAAAAATCGTCCTCAAGCGCGGAGTTCCGGAAATCCCCTATTTGGCCCGGTCGAACTGCATCGTGGATGATGTCAGATTTACAGCCTCTGCAATGGAATTAGTCATTGCATTTTCAGGCATCAAGGATCAAATCGCTGATATCACAATAATCTCGCCCTTCCGACTACAAAGGAGCAAATTTAACGGCTCAGATTGTCCTGACCAATTGAGTGAAAAAAAATCAGAGCAGATTTACAAATATATTTTTAAAATGAAAATGACGGGAATGAATAATGAGTTGGAGCTTCATTTTTAAGTTGAGTCGCAACTGACAATGCATATGCCCGTTAAATGGTCAACTGGATTATAAAGTAACGGTAGGATTTGGAGAAATGAAATATATGGCAGATTTTCAAAATGACCTCTTTTAATAACCGTCACACCGTTCCTGCGATGAACCTGTCAGTGAAAAACCTGATCATGTTTTCATCTATCACCGGTTTAATCTTCGCCGATCAAATATCCATCAGCCGGATTGAACAAATGCCCAATTTCCCCCAACCGTACCAGATGCGGGACTGGCGTCAGGTGGCCATTGATTATGATGATTTTATCTTCGATTTTTATCAAACCGGTGAGTATCTTCCGCTGATCTGGTGGAACGAAAACACGATCAATTATCCGGAACATAACAGTTTTGGACTGCATACGGTCGTTGGAACAACTGCCCCCAATTCATCCGAGGCAATTAACCTGCTCGCTGCGGTTGTGGGGGCGAGTCTCTCGGGGATAGACAAAAGCAGTCAGGATGGCCACAACTGGGTTCTGATGTGTGAGGAATATTTTAATAATCGACCGGCGGAAAATGTTTACCTGAACCATCCGGATGCCTCCAGTGGTGATGACTGGTGGTATGATACTGTACCGAACATTTTGTTTTACCAGCTCTATGATCAGTATCCTGCCACTGGTCAGTTCAGCACACAATTCATCGCTGTTGCCGATCAGTGGCTGACAGCCATCGAGACCATGGGCGGAAGTGCCAGCCCCTGGCAGATACCGGATATGGATTACCGCGGCTGGTACCTGGAAACCATGACCCCCAATGATTCAGGTGTCCACGAGCCGGAGGCCGCCGGGGCACTGGCCTGGATCCTGTACAATGCCTATCTCGAAACCGGTATGGAAGACTACCGGGTTGGCGCTGAATGGGCAATGGATTTCCTGAACAGTCTTGAGGCTAATCCCAGTTATGAGTTGCAGTTGTCCTATGGTGCTTTTATCGCGGCCCGGATGAATGCTGAATTGAATGCGGGTTATGACCTGGATAAAATACTTAATTGGTGTTTTGATGTGGGTCCTTTGCGCAACTGGGGAGCAATATTAGGGAACTGGGGCGGATACGACTGCTTCGGCCTGATCGGTGAGGCTGATCAATTCTATGGTTATGCCTTTACAATGAATACGTTTGAACAGATAGGTGCACTGGTTCCATTGATACGTTATGCGGACCAGTACGCCCGTTCACTGGGGAAGTGGGTGCTTAATGCTGCCAACGCCGCAAGGCTGTTCTACTGCCAGTATCTCCCCGACAGCCACCAGGATAGTGAGGGCTGGTCACAGCAGTATGACCCCGGGTCGCTGATTGCATACGAAGGACTCCGGCAGTCATACTGGGGATCATCACCCTATGCTACCGGTGACGCTATAAGCGGTGGCTGGGGAGAAACCAACCTGGCCTTGTATGGTTCATCACATGTGGGGATTCTCGGCGGAATTATCGATTCTTCGAATGTAGATGGCATACTCATGCTTGATCTCAACCGGACGGATTATTTTACAGATGACTCATATCCCAGTTATCTCTTGTATAATCCATATGATGCCGTGCAGCTGGTTCAGATCAACGTAGGACCGTTATCTCAGGATGTATATGATGCAGTCAGTAATGAGATTGTCAATACAAATATATCCGGGGATTATCAGATCCAGATCCCTGCGGACTGGGCTGTTTTACTGGTGCTGATTCCGGCTGGTTCTATACTGGAATATGATCTGGATAAGGTGCTGGTGAATGGGGTAGTCATCGATTATTCTTCCGGCCAGGAACCAGACAATTATCCACCCAGGATTCGCAGTCTGGCGACGGATGAGGAAGTGGTGCTGCCGGCAACGGGTGTAGATGTTTACTGTTCCGCAGTGGATCCGGATGATGATCAGTTATCTTATAATTGGTCCGCTGATTTCGGTACAATTGCCGGAGATGGCGATGCTGTAATTTGGACGGTACCTGAAGACGAAGGGTCGTATTCCATCGAATGTACGGTGACCGATCCATTTGGAATGACCGACGATAAAAGTGTATCTGTAGCTGTTTCCGGCCTGATTAATAATGAACCTCAGATCATTCAAATCCATGCCAGTCCCCGGAAGGTGCATTTATCTGGGAGTATCCAACTTTCCTGTGATGCGGTTGATCCTGATGGTGACAACGTGCAGTATAACTGGTCCGGCGGCGCCGGAGAACTGACTCCGGATGGGAATGAAGCAGCATGGTGGGCTCCTGCTGACCCTGGCAATTATTGGATATACTGCTCCGCAACCGATCAGTATGGCGCATCAGCTATAGACAGTCTGAACGTGTCGGTCAGGAATTTCCTGCAATTTCAGCACGGTGATCTGGTTGCCGGCTATGAATTCAGCGGAAATGCCAACGATATGAGCGGTAATGGCCATCACGGACAAGTCTATGGCGCGGTACTCACCGCAGACCAGTTTGGCTATCCGGGGAATGCCTACTATTTTGATGGTATAAATGATTATATCCGGATTACCAATGATACGGAATTGAACTTCCAGGAAGCCATCTCTGTCTGCTTTTGGATGAACATCAACCAGTTTTATAACCGTGAGGCCTATCCCGTTTCCCATGGTAACTGGGAAAACCGCTGGAAACTGTCAATTACCGGTCATGGAGTCCGATGGACCGTTAAAACTGATAATGGACAAAATTCAGGAATCAAGGATGTTGACACTGAGTCTGAAATGCCGGAGGATGCTTTTGTACATATCGCGGCCGTGTACAACGGCAGTGACACGGAGATCTATGTGAATGGTGAACTTGACGGGTTTTCCGAATGGTCGGGCCTTCTCCAACAGACCGGTTATGATCTGACCATCGGACAGGCTTTGCCAGGCAATAATAATTATAATTTCAATGGTGTGCTGGACCAGGTTCAGATCTATGATTATGCTCTGCCCCTGCAGGAAATCGAAGCCCTTTTTTCCGGGGAGACATGCCACGTGCTAGGTGATATGAACTGTGACGGACTCCTTGATGTGACCGATATTGTACTGACCATCGATATCATCCTAAACGGATCGGAGATGGAAAACTATCAATCAATCATTGGTGATCTTAACGATGAAAACACAATTGATATTATTGATATTGTGATGATGATAATGATGATTCTGCAGAACGGATAGAATTATCGGAATCAGCATATATCATTGATCCGGTGCTGTCCCGGCAACCCCGCCCGGGACTTTCTGCTCAATTCCAATCTGAAATAGTGCTTGATAATGCAAATGTTTTGCAGTAATTTATGTTATCATAGTTTCTATCGAAACGGTTCGACATAATATATGAGAAAGAAAATATTTGAGTTTCACAATAAAAGATATCTCAAAAATAGCCGGCGTTTCCACATCGACAGTCAGCCTGGTCATTTCCGGCAAAGGATACATCAGTGAATCAACCCATGAAAAGGTTCAGAAGGTTATTGATGATTACAATTACCGTCCCCTAAGATCTGCGCGACAGCTCCCGGCCAACCGAACAGGTAATATTGGTTTTATAATCTCTGATGTACACCTCTCAAGGTCGGAAGCGTTCTATTCCCGGATACTTTTAGGAGCAGAACTTGAGGCGAGGAACTACGATGTTTATCTTCTTCTTTCCACGGTTCCCGGGGACAAGGGTATGCCGGATGGTTTCCCCAGATTCCTGAAAGGTCGGGACGTGGATGGCGTAATAATTGCCGGCAGTGTTTCACCGGCACTTATTGATCACATCCATAAACAAAAACTTCCGGTGACGCTGGTGGACTACCGGAAACCAGACCTTGAGATCGATTCAATATTGATGGATAATCGCTATGGTATCAGTCTGATCGTTGAACATCTGGTATCTCAGAATGTCACCCATATTGGTTTTGTCGGCGGTTCGTTCTATCACCCGTCAATCAAGGAAAGATTTGAGGGATATCAGAGCGCAATGGAGAGACTTGGATTTGGAGACATTGCCAGGGATAAAAATTATCATTATCTGATTGAAGAAGAAACGACGACCAATATCGGTTCAAATGGAGCTGAAAACCTGCTGAAAACGGTCAGTAACCTACAGGCAATCATCTGCGTAAACGACACGACCGCTATCGGCTGTATGAATCAACTGCAATTCCTGGGTAAAAAGGTGCCCGATGACATACTCGTGACCGGATTTGATGATGTTAATTTTGCAGCCCTTACCACGCCTTCGTTGACAACAGTTCATGTGCCAAAAATTGAAATGGGAATGAGTGCTATGAAATTACTGATGGATAAAATCGAAAATCCCGACAAGATCAGCCAGACGCAACTCATTCCAGTCAAACTGGTCAAACGAATGTCAAGTTTAAAAACTGACAGGTGTTAATTTGACGCTGAATTTTTATAGGTCCATGGACGTCAGAGCAAATCCAATTTTCCTGCTGGGTTCAAATTACTGGCCTGCTCATGCCGGATTGAATATGTGGTCTGACTGGCAGCCTGACAAAATACAAAGAGAATTTGAAAAAATGGTCGATCTTGGGTTTAATGTGCATCGATCATTTTTATTTATGCCGGATTTCATGCCAAACGCAGGGCATGTTGAACCATTGATGTTGGAGCGGCTTGAAGAATACCTGGTCCTTTGCGAAAATGCCGGGATCGGCACGATCCTCTCTTTTTTCGTAGGTCATATGTCCGGCGAAGACTGGGATGTAAAATGGCGGGAAGACAGAAATTTCTACTCCGATCCAACCCTGCTTGACATACAGCAGATATATGTCAAATCGGTCGTTAAAGCATGCCGGAATTCACGGGCCTTAATCGGTTGGATACTCAGTAATGAAATCCCCAATTATGAATCACGGGGTACCCCTGCGGAGGTTACCGCATGGGTTAAGAAATCAACTGGCTGGATTCGGGAGCATGATCCGGATCACCCGATATCCATAGGTGACGGCTGCTGGTCACCTGAGGTCAACAGGCGACTTAATAATTTTCAGCTGAGAAAACTGTCAGCTCACCAGGATTTCCTGGGAATTCACTTCTATCCCCTCAGCGGCAATCCCTGGCATCAGTCAATGACCGCGGCATTCAGCATCAGACTAGCCCAAAAATGGGGAAAACCGGTTGTTGTGGAAGAATTCGGCCAGTCAACTGCCATGTCATCCGAGTTAAACCAGGCCCTCTATTACCGAACGATTCTCTACAGTTCCCTGATCAATGATGCACGAGGCACCCTGAATTGGTGTTTCTCCGATTTTCAATTGACCAATACGCGCCCCTACTCACACCACCCCCATGAAATGCGATTCGGTCTTATGAAATCTGATGGTTCTTTCAGAAAAGCGGCTGATGAGATGAAGCAATTCGGGTCGGTTGTCGACAGCCTGCAATCTGGCGACTGGCAAAAAATTGACCCGCCCAAAACCGGCTTGATTATACCTTCCAGTTATTATTATCGCTACCCGCATGACTGGGATAATGATTTTATGGATTGGTATCCACTCTACCTGAACACATTTTCGCTGATGAAACGAAGCAACCTAAATCCGGCCATAATCTATGAGCCGGCATTGGAGCTTGAAAACGGGGGAAAGCCATCTCACTCGGTCATACTTGACCCTGCAGAGTATCCGGCGCTTTTCTGCCCCAGACTAAAACGTCTGACAGCTCCATTCTGGGAACAGCTTCAACAATATGTTTCCGATGGCGGCGTTCTGTACACCAGTTTCGCCCATGATTCATGGGTAATAGATCAGGAGGAGTTCTTCCGGATAGAGACTGATCTGAAATTCGGCCTGCCTCATTACGGCATCAATGACTTAACTGCCTCATATACCGGGGTCGGTTTTAAGGAAAAACCCGTTCTCTTCCGCCTTAATCTGAAACAGGGCAAGGTTGAATTTGCGGATTGTCCAATCCTTAATTATAGTGGCAGGAAAATACTGCAGGATCAGTTCAATCACCCTGTCCTGTTGGAAACCGGCCACGGACAGGGTAAAATATTTTTCAGCCCACTGCCGTTGGAGATGCTTGCTCTGCACGAGGGCAATCTGGAAAATGATCCTTTGATGATCGAGATTTACCGCCGGGTAACCGCAGAGACAATGTCTGCCGCGTCAATCAGATTTGATGGGGCTGATCTGGAGTTGGGAACCTGGCGAAGCCAAAAAGAAAATGTAATAAAGGTGGTGATCCTGAACCATGCCTGGGAACAGCGGGCCGGCCAACTGACAATTGAACCTGACGATATCCTGTTCCATCAAAAGATCTTTAAGAAGTATAGTCTTTCTGCAAAATCAGTGACTGTTGATACTATCCATCTGGAGAATATCTATTCAGCAGATTGAATAAAGAACATAGTATTGAGGTGCGTACCTCGATAGGCGAAATAAATGTAAATCAAAAGAGGAGTTATAATAATGAAAGAAGCGAAAACTATCGGTCGGACGATAGCAATTCTGTCATTTTCCTTCATATTCGGAAATATTATTAATGAGGGATTTGAGGATGGAATGCCGAACTATTTCACAACAGGTGGTTCTTCCCCAACTGCTGACATCAACTGGAATACTGATGTATATCGGACCGGTATGCATTCCCTGGGGATCACGAAACCTGCTGCTGATGGGTCGGCATCGT
>CAYPCW010000041.1:0-16133 GCA_964409335.1 uncultured bacterium | reverse complement strand
TTACCTGGTTTGACAGTTTCAGCGCCGGCCAGGCAGAATGGACCGACGAAATGCCTGAATCTGGCTGGCAGGTTTCCAGTGAAGCCCATTCCGGTGACACATCACTGAGGATGGATAAGTATGTGGAGGAAACCGAGCTGGTCGTAAACTCTGATCCGGTGGAATTTATAAACGACGGATCAGATCTTATTTTCTCCGCCTACGTTAAGACAGACCTCCCCGCCGGGATGGCGGATCTGGCCAATTCTGATCCCAGTTACGCCATGGGCTTTACCGTAACCTGGCATGATGGGACAATGGGGGCAGATGGCTGGGGTGAAGTGGGTGGAACTGATTATCGGTTCACCGTTGCCGGAGATCAATCCGATTGGATGTTGTATCAGGCCATCATGACCCCTCCGGAAAATTCCACGCAATTCAGCATCAGGGCTCGTTACTGGCATTTCTTCCAGGGAACCACCTACTGGGATGACTTCAGCGTCAGGAAGACCGAACCATTTATTGGTGACGACCATGGTCTGCCAAATGCTGGTTTTGAAGGTGATACACCAAACTATTTCGGTACTGCGGGGTCATCCCCCACGGCAGAGATGCATTGGTCAACGGATGAATATCGGACCGGTATGCATTCCCTGGGAATCACAAAACCTGCTGCTGATGGTACCGCATCGTGGATCAGTGAGGACCTCTATCGATTCTGGTCAGCATTTGTCGGTCAGAATGTGGCGATGAATGTGGGCGCCTGGGTCAAACTGGAGGGAGTCAATACGGATCCTGCAACAGACGATGAAAAAGTTCAGGTCATCTTTAATTTCCTGGACGAAAACGGTGCAGATCTCCTTGGCGCGCCACTGGTGCTTGACGTGCCTCAGGATCAGGCCAACACCGATTGGGTTGAGATTGTAAGCCCTTTCCCATTGTCATTCCCGGTTACGGTCACGGCAATCACCACCGAATTCCGGTTTGGTGCCGGCGCGACCGGGGCTGCCTACCTTGATGACTATTTCATCCGTAATGCCACCGAAGGCGAATGGGTCGGTGATTTCTTCAACCCGAATGCCGATCTGCCCGTTGGTTGGTTTACCTGGTTTGACAGTTTCAGCGCCGGCCAGGCAGAATGGACTGACGAAATGCCTGAATCTGGCTGGCAGTCACGTGAATACGCGCACAGCGGTGAGTCTTCACTGAGAATGGATAAATATGTCGAGGAGACAGAACTGGTCGTCAACACCGACCCATATTCATTCGAAAATACCGGTGTACCCCTGGTAATTTCTGCCTGGGTGAAATTCGAACTGCCGGAAGGGATGGCTGCAATGGCCAACACCGACCCGGCCTATGGGATCGGATTCACAGTCACCTGGCACGACGGAACCATGGGAGCGGATGCCTGGGGAGAAGTCGGCGGATCTGACTATCGATTCACCACAATTCCCGGCGATAATGCCGACTGGACCTATTTCGAAGCGGTTCTTGTACCTCCTGAGAATGCAACACAGTACAGTCTGCGCGCCCGTTACTGGCATTTCTTCCAGGGAACTACCTGGTGGGATGATTTTGCCGTGAATTACTACGAATACATGCCGGGTGATGTAAATGTAGATGGGGCTGTGGATATTCTTGACGTTGTCCTGGTTGTTTCACATATCCTTGGTCAGAACGAACTGGGCGAACCAGGTTTGACCAATGCTGATTTCTTCACGGACGGTACCGTTGATATTCTTGATATCGTCGCCATCGTTGACTTGATCCTTTACGGCAGGTACGAGAATGCCACTGTCGCTACAGTTTTGACTGATGGCAACGGTGCACACCTGTCCGCCAATGGCTTTGTCGGCGGCGTGCAGTTGACCATCCGGCATGATGAGGATTTCCAACTGATCCCGTCATCAACAGCAATGGTATCAGATTATCGTACAATCGGCAATGAAACCACCCTGATCGTAGTGGCTCCCCTGGACGGTGTGTTGTTCACTGCTGTTGGGGAGTTCATCATTACCGCTGCAATCGCGGCGACAACCGATGGCTATATCGATGTGGGTTTCGGACAGCTAGCACCGGAGAAGTTCTCTATCAACCCGGCCTACCCGAATCCGTTTAACCCTGTGGTTAATGTGGGATTCAATTTGCCGGCCGAGGGTCATGTCAAAGTCACTATACACGACCTGATGGGACGTGAGGTAACAACACTGGCTGACGGCTTGATGGGACAGGGTTACCAGAGTCTGCTCTGGAATGCTGCCAACACCGATGGTGTCACCGTGGCTTCAGGAGTATATTTCATCAATATTAAATACAACTCCAAAGCACCCGTTATACAGAAAGTAATGTTCCTGAAATAATACAACAGCTGCGAGGGGGGCGGGTAACCTGTCCCCCTCGCTCAATAATTGCCTGATATACAAAAATAAACGTGCAAAATCCGGATGCCATGACAATTTTTAAACTCCTAAGAAAAATAGTGATATTATTAGCGGCGTTCCTGGTGATATTTCCCGGGGCCGGATTCTCTGCAACGACCGGAAAAATATCCGGTCAGATAACCGACAGCGCCGGCAAGCCGCTGATTGGTGTCAACGTATTCATTGATGACACAAATATGGGCACAGCGACGGATGAGTCCGGAGACTACATGATTATCAATGTTCCACCCGGTAATTATACGGTTCGGTTGCTGATGATTGGCTACACAAGCCAGATAATTCAGAATGTGGATACCCGGTCAGACCACACAACCCGTATAAACCGTGAGATGGTGCAATCCGTGCTGGAGGGAGAATCGGTGACGGTGTTGGCAATAAAACCGATCATTGAGATGGACAGGACATCGACATCAGCTTCGGTGTCTGCAGATCAACTAGCGATCATGCCGGTACAGTCCGTCACTGATGTGCTGAACCTTCAGGCCGGCGTGGTGGATGGGCATTTCCGCGGTGGGCGCTCCAATGAGGTTGCCTATATGATCGATGGCATTCCAGTCAATGACGTTTTTAACAACAGCGCAGCCCTCTTCGTGGAAAACGATGTTATCCAGGAATTGAAAGTCATCAGCGGGACCTTCAATGCCGAATACGGTCAGGCACAGTCAGCGATCGTTGAGATGATCACCCGGGGAGGACAGGAGGCGTTTTCCAGCCGTGCGGCTCTGGTCCGGGGGGATTACATCTCTGGGCATAATGATATATTCAGAAATATTGACAGTTATTCACCGAACGACTACTCGGAATACTCCCTGTCTCTGAGCGGACCCGTTTCCCGCAAGGCCAATTTCCTGTTGAATTTCAGATCTATCCTGGATGACGGCAATAAATACGGCCGTGATTACTTTGAAAGAACCGTCTACACCGGAGATATATGGTTCAGTGATTCATCGGCCGCCGTATATGATAATTTCAATTCGGTTTATGATTTTGAGAACGCTCACCCTGACACCTCTTCATTTGTCCCGATGGATGACTATCGGCAGATATCCTTCTTTGGTAAAATGTCTTACTTTGTTACTGAGAAGGATAAGGTATCGTTTAATCTCTCCTACCAGAAGAATAGTTCAGGTGTGTATGAACATCTTTACCAGTATAATCCAGGAGGCAATAGCCGGACGAATTCAGCCAGTCTGGTCGGGTATATGATCTGGAACAGGCTGATCAGTTCAACCTCTTTCATCAATGTTTCAATTTCAAATACACAGAAAAACTATAACCGATTTCTTTTCAAGGATAAATACGACACACGCTATTCAACGGATACGAGACTGCGGGAAGCCGGTAATTTTGCATTTTACACCGGTGGGACCGATATGCGATATTACCGAAGAAACACAGATACCAGGTATCTTAAAATTGCCTATACAAACCAATTGAACGGGTTCTGGGAGCTGAAAACCGGTATTGAAATCAAAATGCATATGATGCATCTGGATTCACTGAAACTAAAGAAAAATCCTGAAACCGGTTTCCAGGTCGAGATTGCCGATCCGCATACGGCTGACAACCAGGAATACGACCGGAAGCCCGTTGAAAGCGCGGTCTTTATACAGGGAAAATTGGAAACCATGACGCTGACGATGAACCTGGGACTGCGGCTTGATTATTTCGATTCAAATGGTGAAGTACTGGATGATCTCTCCAGACCACAGACATCAACACGCTCGGATGCAAAATCAGTCTCCCAGGTAAGTCCGCGTTTCGGATTGGCCTATCCGATATCCGATAAAGGGGTAATGCACGTGTCATACGGGCACTTCTTCCAGATACCTGGTTTTTCCAACCTGTACACAAACCCTGATTTCATTATAAATCCCGAAGAAGGGACAAATGCTGTGCTGGATAGTCCCTTTGGTAACGCAGACTTAAAACCACAGAAAACCGTGTCCTATGAAGTTGGTTTTCAGCAGGAGCTCAGCCGGGTCATGTCATTCGAAGTAACAGCCTATTATAAAGATATAAGAAACCTGCTCAGTTCTGAGATCAACACTGTTGCACCCCTTGAGGATTTTGCAGGGATCAAGTATGGGCGATATATCAACAGTGATTACGGACAGGTCAAGGGTTTTACTCTCATGTTTGAAAAAGCCATGTCCGATGGATTCAGCTCCAGTATTGATTACACATATTCTGTTGCCAGAGGGAATGCATCAGATCCCAAAAGTACGCTCATCGACGCACAGTCGGATCCTCCTGTTGCATCCGAAAAGCAACTCCTGCCATTGGACTGGGATCAGAAACATACCCTGAACACCCAGTTGAGTTTTGTTCTGCAGGAGAGGTGGGTTGTGACGATCATCGGTAAACTGGGTACGGGGATGCCATACGATCTGGATAAATCCGAGAATTCCGTGGATATTAAAAATAGCGGCCGCAAGCCGTTGCGTCTTTCATTTGATCTGTTGGGATCCAGAGATTTTCAGTATAAAAATGCCAGGCTGAAGTTAACGATCAAGGTATATAATTTGTTTGATCGGTTGAATGAACTTGAAGTGTATGGCGATTCCGGCAGGGCATCCTATACAAAAGACATGGTATCGGATGGAGAAATACAGGGAGCCAACACGAAGAAAGAATATTATACCCATCTTGACTGGTATTCCGCACCGCGTCAAATTCTAATTGGTTTATCTGTAGAGTTATGATTATGAAAAACAAACAAAATCTTTTAAAATGGCTGTTTATCGCCCTGTTAATGATGACGGGTTTCTTCATTGTATATGCTACCGGTAACCCTGAGCACGGCGACGTACGTTATACCCAATGGGGTATAATGGATGGTAATGCAGTGAGGACGTTATATTCGAACCATGCCGAGGTTGCCCGCTGGGATGATCAACCATCCGGAGAATGGCCCAAAGGTACCGGACACTCCTATGTGGACGGGGTTGCGACCATCATCGCAGCAAGTACATTCGATACGCAAGGCAACAGAATTCATCCCATGTCAACGAATTACAGGGAATTCATTGATACCGATCCCATAACAAAGATTCCATGGGGCTGGGCACCATTGCCGGGGTATTCCAACCCCAACCAGCCGTATCCGGCTCGCAGTGATGATGATTTTACCTGGCCGAATGTCTGGCCCGAGCATCCCGATTGGTTTGGTGAGTGGGATGGGCAATTCGGCAGGGGCGTCAAAAATGCGGATGTTGAGACGTTTTTTGTCTGTGACGATGCCCCGGATTGGGAATGGTTTTCCCCCAATGAGGATGGCAGCGGAGTGTTTTATCCTGATCCGGATGATTCGACAAGAGGTGGTCTGGGTATGGAAATACACGCACGTGGTTTCCAGTGGTCGCATGTCCTGGCCCAGGATGTTATCTTCTGGCATTACGAGATCATCAATGAATCCCAGACAGACTACGATTCGGTCTACTTTTCACAATACATCGACTGGGGCATTGGCGGCACGGCCGATTCTGGTGATGATGAAGGAGGCTACAACCGTTATCTTGATATTTCATTCGCCTGGGATTACAACGGCGTGGGTCAGCCCGGCGCCTGGAGCCCCACGGGGGTGGCTGCGTATGCTTTCCTGGAAAGTCCCGGAAAAGGCTGGGTCTATGATGAATCAGGTAATCTGCTGAATGCCAGTCTGGACTATGTCGATGATGACGAAGACGGTCTGGTCAATGAGAGCCGAAACAGCCCGGTTGGAGATTGGTTGGATATCTATCCCTATGGTGTTGATGATGTTGAGAAATTCATCGAATTTTATGGTCGCGAACCCCGACCGCATTTTGCAGGGGATGAAGACCAGGACTGGATGGGCTATGAAGATTCCAACGGGAACGGTACCTGGGATCCGGGTGAACCCCTGAATGATGATGTGGGTGCCGACGGACTCGCACCCTATCACCCCAATTATCCGGGGACGGATGATGGTGAAGGTGATGGTTTGCCTACCAATGGTGAGCCAAATTTCAACCAGACCGATAAAGATGAATCGGATCAGCTGGGGCTTACCGGCTTCTCGGTTTTTGATGTACATCAATTCGAACTGATAAATGACGAACAGAACTGGGAAGAAGTATTCGTGCCGCTCCCCCCACCGACCGAAGATGTGTACCTGGAGGGCGGACGTAATCTGGGGATGTTCTTTTCATCCGGACCATTTCCCATGGTGGCCGGTCAGACGGAGCGCTTCTCCATGGCGCTGATCTTTGCAACAAAGGACTTCCCCGATTCGCCCGGCGAAAATGAGATCAGGAATTCCAGTCTGGCTCGCAAGAAGGAAACGGTGCAGCAGATCTATAACGCTGATTACCGTTTTGCCCAGCCTCCGCTGAAACCAAACCTGAATGTTATCGCCGGGGACGGTCAGGTTGTCCTCTATTGGGATGATCGCTCGGAAGGATCCTTTGATCCATTTACCAAGGAATTTGATTTTGAGGGGTACAAGATATACCGCAGTACCGAACCCTTCTTCAATGAAAATCTTACCATTACCAATACTTATGGTGAGCCCATTTATCGACAGTCGATTGCGCAGTGGGATCTGCCAAACGGCATTGAGGGTTTACACCCGGTGGATGTTGCCGGCCTCAAATACTACCTTGGCAATGACAGCGGTCTGCGTCATTATTATATCGACGAGAATGTGATCAATGGTGTAACCTATTACTATGCGATCGTCGCCTATGACCGGGGACTTGTTGGACTTGATTCCGAAGGCAATATCCAGATTGATTTCCAGGGACATGCCAGGGGGCTGTCGCCCAGTGAATGTGGTTTTGTCATCCAGCAGGATATATCCGGCAATCTCGAAACGGATATCAACACGGCCGCAGTTACCCCCCGGGCTAATGCAGCCGGTTATATACCTGGTGAGATTACCAGTATGACCGCAATGTGGGATACACTGCCCAGTCCTGCAACCGGTCTTATAGATCTGCTCGTGATTGAGGAAGATTCCATAAAAACAGGCCACGAATATGAGATCAGATTCACTGAAAGTTCATACCACTACAATAAAACGATCCCGCTGATGAGTTTCACGGATCTGACTGACAACCGGATACTGATCGATTCACTGGAAGTTGACCTGTTCGGGTTGGAGTTGCCTGTTGTGGATGGTCTCGGGGTGGTTTTGTATAATGACAGCACAATCACCATTGTAGATAGTGCCAGCGGTTGGCAGCCGGGCAGAATGTCCAACTATGACATTACAGTGAAGGCTCTTGTTCTGGGAGATGATCTATGGGGTGATTATGGAGATATGTCCGCACCATATCCCGCGGATTACACGATCTTCTTCGAGGATGATACCGTATTGGTGGACACATCATTAGGCTTGGGATTCCCCGTAATCGGCCCCTATGGCCGACATGGCTTCGAAGTGCCGTTTCGGATATGGAACAACACGGAACGGCATTGGGCAGAATTCGGTGTGGCCGAAAGAATACATGAAGATGCCGATTACTATGACCATGTCTGGCAGCCCGACGAGCCGATTATCATTCTTGTGGGACCGGCCGGCAGTGACCCCGTATATGCCGGTAACTACTTCGGATACGATCTGTACAACTATTCGGTAGCCTGGGCCATACGTTTCTTCCCGCCATCCGACGAGACACTCACACCCATCCCGCCGGGCAGTGGCGATGTGATCAGGGTGACCAGCATCAAACCGTTTAGAAATAATGAGACCTTCCGTTTTACCGTCCGGGGAGCCGAGATCGATGAGGATGCTGCAAAGAGGGAAATGGATGATGTCTATGTGGTTCCAAATCCCTATGTCGCCCAGAGTATATTTGAACCGTCCAATGTATATCTGGCTGGTCGTGGTGAGCGCAGGATTCTTTTCATGAATCTGCCGGAGCAATGTACGATAAAAATTTATTCCAAGACGGGTAAGCTTGTGGATACGATCCGGCACGAAGGAACCGGTGGCGACGGGCAGGAACCCTGGGACCTGGTGAGTAAGGATGGCATGAACATCGCCTATGGTGTATATTTTTTCACTGTCGAAGCATACGATAGAGTATCAACCGGAAAATTTGCGGTAATCAAATGAAAAAACTATATCTTGGGATACTGCTGGTTTCCTTTTCTGTGTTCGGGCAGAATGATGTTTCAAAAGTTGGAACGACAGCCGGTGAAATACTGGCCATGCCGGCCAGCGCCAGGGGTCTTGCACTGGGTAATGCTGTCGCCGGTCTGCGAGGGGACGGTTCCGTATTCTTCTGGAATCCCGCCGCAGCAGCCCTTGTAACTGAGATAAAAATAAGCGCATCGTATCTGCCCTGGCTGGTGAATACGGATTTTCAGCATTTTTCATTCGTTTCGCCGGTAAGCCAGGACCTGGTCATTGGCAGTTATATTGCCATGTGGTCCATGGATGATATGCCTGTCCGAACGGAACAGATGCAGCAGGGGACCGGACAGTACTTTGACGCGGGCGATCTGGTGCTGGCGCTTTCACTGGCAAGAAGGATGACCAGCAGATTCGCGATCGGTGTGAATGTCAAATACCTGCAGGAGAGGATCTGGCATACCGCTGCGCGGGGATTTGCACTGGATTTCGGGACCATCTATCAAACCGACATCCTCAATGGCATGAAGATAATCACCACCCTGAATAATTATGGCACGGATATGCATATGACCGGCCGTGATCTCGACATTCTCAAGGATCCTGAATCAACAATGGATGGCAATAACGGCGAGATCCCGGCCAGTTATTCTACTGACTTCTGGGCCTTGCCGCTGAACTTCCGGTTCGGTGTCGCCACCGTATTATTCAGCAATGAAATATTCTCCATCGCCATGGAGATCGACGCTTTGCATCTCAGCAATAACTACGAGGCCATTGACACCGGTATCGAGCTGAGTTTCAAGAAAATGCTGTTCCTCAGAGCCGGATTCAGCAGTTTAGGACAGTCGGATTCAATCGAAGGCCTGTCAATCGGGGGGGGGGTGATCATCCCGCTGAATAACAGCGCGGTCAATTTTGATTATGGCGTCCGTGATTTTGGAAATCTGGGCATTATCCAGGCTATGACCCTGGGGATTAATCTTTAATAGATACAATGTCCGGCGTCACGAAGATATTACTGTTTTGGTTGACGTCTGTCGCCGTGTTTGTCATCCCGTGTTGCTCTCCGCAGGAGGATGGATCCGAAAGTGAATATAAACTCACCTTCTGGTCATCCAATAACTCATTTGAAATTCAACACGCCCGGGAAATCGTCAGTAAATGGAATGTGTTGTATCCGGACCATAAGGTCAGGTATCAGCCTGTTCCCGAAGGCCGGTCCAGCGAGGAGGTAATCCTGGCCGCCATCGTCAGCAAATCCACTCCTGATGTTTATACGAATATCTGGCCGGGTGTCACTCAGCAGTACGTCGAAGCGGGCATTATGGCCAGGCTGGATCAATTCCCTGATTTTGACAGTCTGTACACCGCGCGCGTTCCTTCTAGCCTGCACGATAAATTCCGATCTAAGGATGGCGGCATTTACCAGTTCCCCTGGAAATGCAACCCGATTGTACTCTATTATAACAAGCGCATGGTTGAGGCGGCCGGTGTAGAGGTGCCGTTGCGAACATACTCAGAATTTTTCCGGGCAGCCGCCAAGTTAACACAGGATTCCGACGGCGATGGATATCTTGACCGCTGGATGATGGATGTGGATATCAATACGGAATGGTGGCACCGTTTTTTCGATGTTTACACCATGTTCATCGCCGCATCCGGGGGTAAGACCCTGGTTGACGAGGATGGCAGCATATCATTCGATTCGTCTGAGGGAATTCAAGTGTTTGATTTTCTCAGACAGGGCTTTGAAAAGGGATATTTCCCCAATGCCTTTTTCCAGGGTGATGTATTCCTCCAGCAGAAAGTGGCTTTACATATCAGCGGTCCATGGAATATTTCCCATCTCGAAAGGTATAGGGATGATGATTTTGAATATGGGTTCATGCCCATGCCCGTGCCAGATGATTATCAGGGAAACAGTTACACCTATGGCGACCCCAAATGTGCAGGGATTTTTAACACTTCCCGGAATCCTGAAACGGCCTGGAAATTCCTGAAATTTATGCTGACCGAACCGGCCGACAAACGGTTGCTGGAGCTGACCAATCAGTTGCCGATCCGCAAGAATATCAATAGTAACGAAAATTTCATCGAGTATTTTGAAAAACACCCGCAATATATCTTTTTTGCTGATATGATACCGAATATTGTCTCGGTGGATCAATCAATATACCTGCAGGAGATGTTTGATATCATCAGCCAGGAATTCGATGCATCCTGTGTACAGAGATTGAAATCACCCCGGGAAGGCATCCGGTATGCGGCCGAAAGATGCAGGAATCTGATTAAAAGGGAAGAGTTGTAGGTGAAGCATCAGACAAAATGGGGCTGGCTGATGTCCTCTCCATATTTGATCTTTTTCCTGATGTTTTCAGTCTATCCCATCCTGTTTTCACTGACACTGGTATTCCACCGCTGGAATATTATCAGTCCCATGAAATTTGTGGGTCTGGAAAATCTCAGCTATCTTGCTCACGACCCCCTCTTCTGGAAATCCATCACAAATACATTTTACTTTCTGGCGATACACATACCCCTCCAGGTGGTCCTGGCCCTTGTGCTGGCCAACGCACTGAATAAAAAGATGTGGGGAATCACCTTTTTCAGGGCTTCCTTCTTCCTGCCGGTTGTCATATCAGGTGTGGTAGTCACAATACTTTGGAAAAGTCTTTATTCGACTGAGACCGGTCTGCTGAACAGCCTGCTGATCCAACTTGGTTTGTTCAAGATCCCCTGGCTGACCAGTGTCCACTGGGCCATGCCCTCCATTGCGATCATGGCTACCTGGAAAAACGTGGGCTTGTATACCGTATTCTTCCTCGCTGGTCTGCAAGGCATCCCCCGGCACCTTTACGAAGCGGCTGAACTGGACGGGGCTTCACCATTTCAACAATTTATTCATATCACTGTGCCGGTTCTGAATCCGGTAGTACTTATGGTAGTCATCTTATCAACGATCAACGGATTCAACCTGTTTATTGAACCATACGTAACCACCGGTGGCGGACCCGTCAACAGCACGCTTTCTGTAGTACTGTATATTTACCGGCAGGCGTTCAGTTTTTATAAGATGGGTTATGCCGCCACCCTGGGTTTTACCCTGGCGCTGATCATCTTCATTGTGACACTCATTCAGAAAACAGTTCTTGAGAAAGAGATGTGATGAGAAGAAAACTACCAGGAATAATTGTGCATTACCTGCTGCTGCTGATCGGAGCGCTTTCCTTTTTATACCCGTTCATATGGATGGTATCCGCAACACTGAAGCCGGAAAACGAGATTGCCCATCTCTCCCTGATACCGTCACATATTACATTTGACAGCTATCGGGCTGTTTTTGACAAAATCCCTATTATCAGATCCTTCTTCAACAGTTTATTTGTGTCCTCGGCCATAACGGCATCCGTCCTGGTGTTCAGTTCCATGGTCGGTTATGCGATGACTTTTCTCGCATTCAAGGGCAAAAGCCTGATTTTTTATGTGTTGCTTTTTACGATGATGATTCCGTTCCAGATTACATTGATACCCACCTATATTCTGATCGTCAAACTGGGATTGGCGGATTCTTATATGGCGCTGATTCTGCCGTTTATGGTAAGTGCTTTTGGCATTTTCCTGTTCAAGCAGTATTTCAGTTCAATTCCGAGGGATCTTATCGATGCTGCCAGGATTGACGGCTCCAGCGAAATTATGATCCTTTTTCGAGTGATCTGGCCCAATGCCTTTCCCGGTCTGGTTACCGTTGGTATCATCACATTTTTAACAACCTGGAATGAAGTGCTGTGGCCGCTGATTGTCATCAGAGAACAATCGATGATGACCATGCCTCAGATGGTGACACTGTTTGCCATCGGGGGATCCGCCGAATCACAACAGGGGGTGATCCTGGCATCGGCCATGTTGCTGGCTATCCCCGTGATAATAATTTACATATTTTTTCAACGTTACTTTATCGAAAGTATGGCAAGTTCCGGAGTGAAAGGATAAATTTGAAACTGACACGCTTAAGTGATAAACCTGTTCTGGTCCCTGTTTCGGAAAACAGGTGGGAAGCCTCGGCCGTTTTTAATGCTGCATGTGTTTTTGACGGCGGCTGGTATCACATGATTTACAGGGCATCGGATATCGGTCCTCATGAATCCTTCGGCGAATATACTAACGCCCTGGGGTATGCGCGCAGCAGGGATCTGATTAACTGGGAACGGAAGGACACCCCCATTCTGGTCAACGATGCGGAGCAGGAACTCAGGGGACCTGAAGACCCGCGGATCGTTAAAGTCGGTGATACTTTTTACATGACCTACACCGGGTTTGGTAACCGCTTTCCCGGTGACTTCAGAATATGCATGGCGGTTTCAAAGGATCTCATCCGCTGGGAAAGAAAAGGGACCGTATTGGATGAGCCTAACAAAAATTCAGCCCTATTCCCGGAAAAAATCAACAACAGATACTGCCTGTTTCATCGGCGTCAGCCTGATATCTGGGTCTGTTACTCTGATGACCTTATTAACTGGACCGATCACGAAAAAGTTATGACCCCGCTGCCTGATTCCTGGAACAGCAACCGAATAGGTATAGCAGGACCCGCCGTAAAGATCAGAGAGGGATGGTTTCTGATCTATCATGGTGTGGATGAGGATAATCAGTACCGGCTGGGTGCCGCATTGCTGGATTATAAAAACCCTGCAAAAGTTTTAGCGCGACAGAAAGAACCGATCATTGTCCCGGAGCTGAATTGGGAAATAAACGGTTTCATCCCTAACGTGATTTTTTCTTGCGCCACCATCTTGAACGATAACAGGATCTACTGCATATACGGTGGCGCAGATACCGCCATTGGCGTTGCGTATCTGGATGTAAAGGATATCCGTTTTGACTAATTCACTATCTTTGCGTTTGGCTGTTGTTCTGGCCTCATCACTTTTCATGCAATGTTTTAAAACATATCAGGGAAATAATGAACGCCATGGTAATTTCCCCGTAACGCCTAATCTGAATCATGCCTTATCCCTCACAAAAAGCATGGATTTCAATGGACATGACCTGTCATATATCGCCATTTATGCCGATGCCCCGGAGTATGCGCCCGTTGAAGCAATCGGGGAAGGCATTGCCTGCGTTGACGACGTCGGACGATTTCTGGAGGTCCTGTCGGTTGAATTCCGATCGAGACCTGAACTGCTGGACACCATCAGAGGCCTTACACGATATCTGCTGGCATTTATAAATACTGACGGCACCTGGTATAATTTCCTGCAGACTGACGGGACGATTAACCGGAGTCATAAAAACTCTTTGGCCGGATTCGATTGGTGGGCTGTCCGGGGACTACGGGGATTGTCTGCATCCTGGGAAGTATTCAGTCCAATGCCGGAAGAACAAGCCATTGCCCGTGAGATCCGCCGCGCCTTGCTTACCTCCATCCCGCACATTGAACAAATAACGGAAAAATATCCTGAAATGACATCCGGGCATGGTGGTGCAAGACCCGGTTGGTTGTTGGAAGACGCGCCGGATAAAACCAGCGAGCTGCTGCTGGCTGTCGTCAGGATGCATAAAAACGGTTTGCATGATTTCAGCAAGCAAATCAACATTCTTGCCGAAGGGCTGACCGGCTGGCAGTTTGTTGATTCAGGGCATGAACTGAATGGTATGTATTTCTGCTGGAATAATATCTGGCATGGCTGGGGCTCGAATCAGCCCCTTGCCCTGGTGCAAGCTTATTCCATCAACGGGAAGCCGGAAATACTGGAGAGTGTAAAAATCTGGGCGGACAATTTTGTACCATACCTGATCGGAACCAGGTTTCCCAGCAGTGTCACCATCGATGATTCCGGGCACTGTCTGGTAGAACATTACCCCCAGATTGCCTATGGCATCAATTCTGTTTACCAGGGGATCCGTCGCCTTGCTGAATTGACCGGTGAGAAACGGTACTATCAGTTTTCAGAGGATGTGTTTAGTTGGTACACCGGGAGTAACAGCTCAGGGGTGGCCATGTATGATCCCAGGACCGGCCGTTGCTATGACGGTATCAACTCCGCAGACGATGTTAACTACAACTCGGGAGCTGAGTCCACCGTGGAATGTCTGCAGTCCATCCAGACCAGGCGCATGCAACATGATAACTCAATTCGATGACAACCGCAGGTAGATATGGCTTCAATATCAATTAAGAACCTAGGCAAGGCATATGGCAAAGATGTAAATGTTATCCTGAATTTCAACCTGGAAATTGTGGATGGCGAATTTATTGTGCTGGTCGGCCCGTCGGGCTGTGGGAAATCCACCCTGCTGCGGATCATCGCCGGACTCGAGGAATTAACGACAGGAGAAATCCGCATCGGGGAGGATGTGGTTAACAATGTCCCTGCAAAAAATAGAAATATTGCAATGGTGTTCCAGAATTATGCCCTGTATCCGCATATGAATGTTTACCAGAACCTGGCATTTGGACTGAAGATGCGGAAAATGTCCAGGCCTGAGATCGACAAAATAATAGACAAGACCGCTGCTATTCTGGAGATCAGGGATCTATTGAACCGGAAGCCCAAAGCACTGTCAGGCGGTCAGCGTCAACGCGTGGCCCTCGGGAGAGCGATTGTCCGTGATCCACAGGTATTTCTGTTTGATGAACCGCTGTCTAATCTTGACGCGAAACTCAGGGTACAGATGCGTTCAGAGATCAAAGCACTCCATAAGCGGTTGAAATCAACCATGGTCTATGTAACTCACGACCAAGTGGAAGCCATGACCATGGGAGATCGGATAGTTATCATTAAGGACGGAGAGATTCAGCAGTTGGGAACACCACAGGAATTATTTGCTTATCCGGCCAATATCTTCGTGGGAAGTTTTATCGGTTCTCCACCAATGAATATGATTACCGGTAGGATGCGGGGCAGTGTGTTCCATAATGAATACCTGGAAATTGATATCAGCGGCGCTGAAGTTAATATCCCGGATGATGGCGGCATCGTTACCTTGGGGATCAGACCGGGTGATATCTCCCTTGAAGATAAAGGGGTCCAACTCCCTGTAATCGCCTCTGAACAGCTGGGTGATGAAACTATTTTGCATTTATCAGCCGGTGAAGAAACCATATCAGTCAAGCTGACTTCGATCTTCAATACCCGGATAGATGATGTGGTGGGAGTGGAATTTGACCCCGCAGGCATTCACCTGTTTGACCCTTATGGTAAAAGAATCGGTCATTCAGGATAGTGATGGTTGATCGTGTGTGTGATCAGCGCCGGGCGCGGGTAGATTCTGATGATGCCCCGGCGATGTTGAATGTCTGCAGCCGGAGCACGGTTTATTACGGCTGCGACTCAGGGAATCGGTTAAGCAACATCTTTTCTGTAAATTCGTGAATCAGGATTCTCCAGTTCAACATCTTCCTTACTCAAATACATCCTGCCGGCCACCCAGTCATCATTAATATCAGCCAGGACAGCTGTTACGAGTCTCAGGCATGATTCAACATTCGGGAAAAGCCTGGCCACACGCGTTCGCCGGGCGATCTCCTGATTGAGTTTCTCCACGCCATTGTCCGTCCGGGATCATGGATGTGGTATTGATGACGTCCATCTTCCCCGTTTATT
>CAYPCW010000040.1:0-24255 GCA_964409335.1 uncultured bacterium | reverse complement strand
GATTCGATTATTGAAGTTAAAAGCCGAGCACCCCCGCCGTCTTTTAATTTCCCCAGCGCCAGTACCAGCGCCATCCGGGTGTCCGGATTTATTTCTGTGGAGGTCATTTGGAGCAGGGCATCAGCATAAGCATCAATTGAGATATCTTTAGTGCGTGCAAAAAACTGTGCGGCAACCAAACGAACAGAAGCAGGCATGTCCCGCTGCAGCAGTTCAAACGCCCTTTTAACCAACCCATCCTTAGACCCCTCATTTAATCCTGCCCGGTAGATACCCCAGGCAATCCCTTCCAGAATGACAGGGTCTGTAGAACGGTAATTCGTAAGGAATGATGTCTCGGGTTGACGAGAGATCGTGCCAAGGCAGATAAAAAGTTCACGTACGACTCTCGGGTCCTTGTCCGTGGCTATAAGCTTGATCAGTTTGACTTCATATGTGGGATCCGGCCGGGTGATCAGTCGTGTAGTTTGGCCTAAAGCATAGGCGGCAGCTATCCTGACTTCAGAGACGGGGTCAGTCATAAGACCGTCAAACAGATCTTCTGCGAAGAGGGTGTCCTGAATGGATGCCATTGCCTTATATGCAACTTCCCGGATATCGGGATCTTCATGGGTATAAAAAGCCCTGATTCCTCCCATATTTCGTTCATCCTGCAGCATATGAATTTCGATAAATTTATCATCCATAGACGGACGATTTTTTGAAAATCCAAATACCTGTGGTGCACAGGAAATCATTAAAATAAATCCGATAACCCAGGAATATTGTATATTCTTTTTTTCGTATCGAATCGATCGTTTTACGTTCATCACACTCCTATGGTATCCGGTGACCAAATATGTTTATGCAGTTGAATCTGAAATCGAAGGGATACTCCGGAATCCAGAACCCATGTTGCCAGCGTTTTATAATCCAACGCTCCGAAAACAGGTGAAATTAATATTTCACAACGGGTATCAAGATGATGGCATTTGATTTTTTCGATAGTCCAATCAAAATCCAGACGGTCACCAATCACAAATTTTAATTCATCCCGAGGGTTCAAATGATCCAGAATGTCCCACCTGTTTTTCTTTTCCATTCCACTGGAAGGACATTTGAAATCCACGACTTTAATGACTTTTTCAGGCACTCTATCCAACGGTATTGATCCGCCGGTTTCCAGCAAGACGGTATAATTTTCATCGATCAGCCGTGTCATCAATAGAATGCAGCCGTACTGGAGCATCGGCTCGCCACCGGTAATTTCGACCAGACGACAGGGATAACGCCGGATTTCCAGCAGGATATCATCCAATGAAAATATTTTACCATCATAGAATGCATATTCCGTGTCACAATAAGAGCACCGGAGATTACATCCGGTCAGGCGGATAAAGATACAGGGCAAACCGGAAAATACGGATTCCCCTTGAATGCTATAAAAAATCTCGGTTATTTTTAGGATAGTTTTCAAATTAATTGATTTTGATTCAGGCTTAATTTAACAGAGAAATTTTACTGGATTTTACCAAATTGTGGGAATATCAGGGTCATCGAAAATTCTTTCACGGTGACGCTGGCATTCTGTAAAAAGCCCGGAGTTTGATACTCTATTATTGAATTCATGATTTTCGAGGAGCATCCCATATGAATACTTAAATTATTCCCGGTAAACCCTTAAATTACACCTGGAAATTTTGGAGGAAATAACATGTCCGATACATTTGATAATATCCTTAAACAATTAAGCCGATGGGGAGAAATCGTAGCTGACAAATCCGGCTTCTATTTTAAAAAAGCCATGGTTAAGGGCGGCGAACTCACAAAAATTGGCAAAGTGCAGATCGATATTGAAAAAATTAAACGGGAAATCAATCACAAATACACTGACTTAGGACAGTTCGTATTTCAGTCGATGACAGAATCCCCGGAGTTTGATTTTTCAAGTCATGATAAGTTTAAAATGATGATGGAAGATATTCGAAATATTCGATCTGATCTGGATGAAAAGTACGCCGAGAAAACCAATATCCGTCGTGAAGGTAAGGCGAATGAGAAAGCTAAAGAAGAAGAACAGGATATCCCGATAGGTATTTGAAATAAAATTAGAATTTTCCTAATTTTCATCTCCTATTTCATAAGGGTAATCGTGCACTTAAATATCACAGCCGGATGACAAAGAATTTATACAGGATCATTGTTGTCAAAGATGGACAACCTCACATTCATCAATTTTCGATCGGGAAACTGGCTTTTACCATAATCGCTCTGTTCGTCATTGGAGCCTTTACAGGCATCACTTTACTTTTTACGGATTTCTATTCTCATCAAGCGTATCAAAAAAAGCTGATTCAGTTACAAACTGACAACACTCAGCTTGTGGAAAAGATTGAATCTCAGGAAGGGAAAATCAATAAATATATCGACCAAATGGATAGTATTATATATCAGGAGAAAGTTTTAAGAGATTTAATCAAACTCCCACAGATTCAGGAAGATATCCGAAAAGTCGGGGTCGGGGGAAGCACGTCTCCTGATGAATCCCGGCTTGAATATTTATTTCCAGATAGCGGCAACCGGATTGACCTGACTTTAATTAGTCATAAAATAGATTATTACAACCGGCTTGCAAATCTGGAGTATATGATCTATGACGAAATGCTGGCGACTGTAAAATCTGATGTAAACCGGTACCGGTCATATCCTGCAATTCATCCTATAGACCTCAATAAATCAAAATTATCCTCTTCCTACGGGTATAGACCGGATCCGTTCAAACAGCGTAAACAATTTCATCCCGGACATGATTTTTCCGCACTCAGAGGGACACCGGTCATTGCGACTGCCGATGGTGTTGTAAAAGAATCGAAATATTATGGGACATTCGGGAATTATATTGAGATTGACCACGGTTACGGAATCACAACCATATATGGTCATTTGTCCAAGCGGCTCGTAAAAAAAGGTGACCGGATCGACCGTGGACAAACCATCGGAGCTGTGGGAAGCACGGGACGGTCAACCGCACCTCACGTCCATTATGAAGTACTGGTTCAAAATAAGAATACCAATCCGGGGAATTTTTATTTTGACAAAACACTGAATTGATTCTGAACCAGACTTAATTTTTATTACACCTATGATGTTATCATGACTCAAAAATATTATATTGAAACCTACGGCTGCCAGATGAATGTGTATGATTCTGAGTTGGTCGCGTCTCTTCTTAAACAATCAGGGTTTGTGGAGACCGGCCAAATCCACGAAGCAGATGCAATATTTTTAAATACCTGTTCTATCCGTGAAAAAGCCGAAGAAACGGTTCATAACCGATTATCCAATTTTCAACACCTGAAACGGAAAAATCCCGGATTAATCATTGGTGTACTGGGATGCATGGCTCAACACCTGAAAGATAATCTGCTGGAATCTAAACCATATGTAGATGTGATTCTGGGGCCCGATTCTTACCGGAAACTTCCGGAATTTATCCGCAACCGGAACACCGGTCTGGATCATCTCGCCGATACCCGTCTGTCAAAATTTGAAGTGTACGAAGATATGTTTCCGACCCGAAATCAAGGGATAAACGCATGGATATCCATAATGCGAGGATGCGATAAATTCTGTACCTTCTGTATCGTCCCATTTACCCGGGGAAGAGAACGCAGCCGAACCATCGAAAGTATTGTAAGCGAAACCCGACAAGCGGTAGATGAAGGATTCCTGGAAATTACCCTTCTTGGGCAGAATGTAAACTCCTTCCGGGACCCGGGGGGGAGTGATTTCCCTGACCTCCTTGAAGCCGTCGCAAGTGTGCCGGGTGTTCGACGCATTCGTTACACATCGCCCCATCCCTGCGATATTGGCGACAAATTATTGAAAGTGATGCAGAATCACGAAAATATTTGCAATCATATCCACCTGCCGCTTCAGGCAGGATCAGACCGTATTCTAAAACGGATGAACCGCACCTATACGCAATACGAATTTCTGGATTTGGTCAGTAAAATCCGGGTTTATTTACCGGATTGTTCACTCACAACCGATATCATTGTGGGATTTCCCGGTGAGACCGAGGATGAATTTTTAGAAACCTTAAAAGTCGTCCGGGCAGTAAGATTTAATTCAGCGTTCATGTTTAAATATTCACCCCGTCCCGGAACAAAAGCCGTTGAATTTTCCGACCAGGTTCCGGAAGTTGTCAAGCAGGGGCGGCTTGAACAACTGATCAGGCTTCAGAAAAGTATGACTTTGTTGGCGAATCAAAAACAGGTGGGTAAAACTTTGAAAGTGATCGTGGAGAAAGAAAGTAAAAAATCACCGGATCAGTGGTCGGGGCGAACCGATGGGAATACCTGGGTAATATTTAATAAGTCCGGGGAGAATATCCGGGATATGATCGATGTAAAAATAACGGATGCCCGGGGGATTTCCCTTTTTGGTGTAAGTTTACTAACGGAGGTAACGGCTTAAATGAGACTATTTAAAATTTTATTATCAATTCTCCTGATCTTTGTCCTGGTCGTATTTTTTCACCAGAATTACGCTCTAAATCCTGATCCGATCTGGATATGGCTATACCCCAATAAAGAATTTTCAATTTCCTTTTCCCTGTTGATGGCGGTTGGAATCATGATCGGCGTCATTCTGGGATTTGCCACGGCAGTTGTACAGATTTTCGCTCACAAACGGCAGGTCCATCAGTTGAAATCGCAGGTGAAAAAACTCAAATCTGAGCTGGATTCCCTCAGAAACCAACCGATTGACGATGAAGTCCTGCTGAGTGACACCACCGAAAACGTGGATAGTTGATATGTCCGTATCTTTACCCGTGCTCATTCTCCTCCTTATCCTGCTGGTCTTCATCACGGTGGCGATCCTGTTCTATAAACCCAGGAAAAAAAAACATGCCCGCGATCTGTACACGCAAGGGCTGGACATGCTGGTTAACGGAAAACGAAAAGAAGCATATCAACTGTTTAAATCCATCATTCAGGCAGATACAGACAATATCCAGGCTTATTTGAAATTGGGTCAAGTCGTTCGGGAGGGAGGGAATCCCTCTCATGCGTTAAAAGTTCATAAAAGCCTGATCCTGCGAAAAAACCTGACGGATTATGAAAAAATCGAACTCCGGAAAAATCTGGCTTTAGACCAATATTCTCTGCGGAATATGACGGAGGCTACAGCAGAGACCAAACAGATACTGTCCATTGAGAAAAAAAATGAATGGGCGCTCGTACATCTCGTGAAGTTTTCCCGTGAAATGGATGACTGGGAAAGCGCAGGAGAGTTTCTGAAGCAATTACTGAAAGCCACTGGGCGATCCGATGACCATAAGCTAGGACTGTATAAGATTCAACAGGGAAGAATGGCGCTTCGGAAAAACGATTTTAAAGAAGCCCTTTCTCTTTTTGATGAATCACTGAAGCTGGATAAAACCCTGTGGGAAGTCTATTTTTTCAAAGGTAATGTGTTTGCGGCGGAAAGCAACCTGGCGTTTGAAATGGCTTTGCGATATGGAGAAAAAACCCCGCAGACTGCGAAAGACCGGAAACTTCACGAACAGGCTGCTGTGGAAGCCAAAGAAAAACTATCGAAAGCCATTTCGGAGTGGACAACCTTCGCTGAGAAAGACCCGGAACACGCCTGGCTGGTACTCCCAAGGCTGCATGACGGCTTATTTGCGCTGGAACGATTCGATGAAATTTCAAAAATCCTGACCAAAATTCTTAAAAAGGACAGCAGTAATATTGCTGCTTTAACAGAACTTGCGAATTACTACGTTCAAAAGGGGAATACGGTAAAAGCATTAGACCTCACGGATCAGGTCCTTGAAAAGGATGATGCATCTCTCCAGACTCGTCTGATCCGGATTAGAGTCAATGTCCAGAAAAAAGATTACCGGAATCTACAGCAGGATGTGGATAAACTCATGGAAATCGTCTCCCGGAATGAGTACGGGGTCAGACACCGACGAGAAAGAAATTCTGATATGCGATGGCTGTTCTCATCCAGTGGAGATCTGGAAAAATTCACAGATTGATGATCAGACCTGCCTGGTTTATCCTCCTGATTGGATTGGTTTTCTGCCAATCTGCGGATGTTAAAAAGCTCATCAGGGATGTGCAAAACGGGGATACTCAAAAAGCTCGTGATTATGTGGCGACATTTGATCCCGCCTCACTCACTTCCGCAGATATATTGTACCTTACAGGACTGCTGGAATCGGATCCTGATAAATGTATCGAATACTACCGAAAAATCGTTTCTGAACACCCGGATGATCCACTGGTGGATGACTCCATGATGAAACTGGGCGAGTATTATTATGTATCCGGGTTGTATGTACAGGCAGCCAATTGGTTTAAAAAGGTGGTTGACGACCATCAGGATTATGAGGATATACGCCGAAGCGCAAAATTGCTGCTGAAATCTTTGAATATTGCAGGGGAAACAGGTTTGGTAAAAGAATATACCCAGAAATTTATGGCGGAAATTCCGGACCTGTGGGATGAAAATATTCAGTTAAAAGCGCCTGCTCGACCTGTTAAGTATACCGTCCAACCTCCCGAAGAATCCCGGGGATATTACCTGCAGGTCGGCGCATTCAGTCAAATTGACGGCGCCAACGCCCGGATGGATTGGCTCGTGAAGAATGGGTATACCGCAAAGATCGAACCCGGAAGCTCCGGAGGTAAATCTTTAAATTTGGTGTTAATCGGAGGGTTTAGTACCCGGGATGAAGCAGAAAAAATAAAAGATCGTCTTAATAAGGAACTGAATTTAGACTCTTTTATTATCCAAAAATAATCATGGAAGCGAATGTGTCCCTGGTGGGTGCCTCGGCCTTCAAAGCCGCTGTGTGGCAGTAATGTCACAGGTGTGTTCGATTCGCACACGCTTCCGCAATGAAAAAGGGCAGACGGTAAGACCGCCCCTTTTTCCCGGCGAAGTTCCATCTGTTTTGTAAATCTCCCGGCAGAACAACCTGCCCTGACGAATAGATGAGATTATGTCGCCAAAGGCCGCCGGGTGGAGGGAATGAGAAATACGTAGAATTACTTTTAAAATATGAGATTCGATACTTTCTGTATTCACAACAACCCCCAGATCTATTCTATTGGAGATTAATTAGTCATGCGGTTATATGAATCTTCTCTTCCAGAGTTGTAATTCTGTCTTCCAATAGTGCGTTGGATTGTGCCAGGTTTTTTAAGTTTTCATTGAGTTTAGACAGCATCTGCTCCTGTCTGAAGATCACAAATAGAAGCAACATGGTGGAAATGAGAAACAGCACTGACGGTGGATAATAAATCCCCAACCACCTTGATATGATATCCAGAAATTTCGGGAAAACAGACAGGATGAAAATTATAAATCCCACCAGCATCCAGAACACACTAAGTTCTATGGAGAACTGATTCCGTTTTACCCGTAGAAAAACGTATACCATGACGATAATCCCAAATAACGGTAATAAAATATTTTGTAAAGTCATGCCGACTCTCCTTTCGTAACCAACAGATGTTTTACTAAAATTATAAGAATATTATATAACATCAACAACATGTAATGTAATGATGAAAAAATGTTTTCATGCATTCCTTTCCCGGATCGTCTTATCCTCATTTTTACAGGAACTTCCTTTACCTTGTATCCCCTAAGGATCATGTCCACAATGAGATTTGCATCAGGGAATTGAGGGAAGTATGGCATCTCTCCGTACACCCGGCCAACCCGATTGCTGATCACCTGAAATCCGGAAGTCGGATCGTGAATGGATTGTTTACAGATAAATCGTATCAGCGATTTAAAAATCCCCGTGCCTAATTGTCGGACGGGAGAATGGGGATAATCCGAAGCACCCATAAACCGTGAACCGATGACGATATCCGAATCCGTTGATAAAATTGTATCTGTGAGCTTATGTGCCTCAGAGGCGATGTGTTGCCCATCTCCGTCAAATTGAAGGATAAAATCATATCCTTTTTTCACGGCATAGCGAAATCCGGTTTGGAGTGCGAGAGCATAACCCACGTTAAAAGGTAGAGTCAACACCCGAATATCCCCGGATTTGGATAATTTTTGAGACGTATCATCAGTTGATCCGTCGTTAATGACGAGAATATCATATTCCGGCAGTTCATTTTTCAGTTCATTGATTACAAACCACAGATTCCCGGATTCATTATAAACCGGCACGATGATCAGGAACCGCTTTTCCTTTTCTGATTTATGGTGACCCGTCGAATTAGTGAATTGATGAACGGGCTTTTTTGTTAAAAATATCAAAAAATTCTCCTAAGATGGCTTAACATCTTGTGATTCGCACAGAAATATGGATACTATGCCCTACCCGAAAGTAACCCGCTAATTTAAACAATATATTCTCCGACTGGTCAGCTGGGAAGCGCGACTATGCAGCCAGGCGTGAATGAACATTTTAATTCACTCCCAATAACCTTTGATGAACGCTCATTAATTCTGCCAGCCAGCCCAGTCCATGCAGCAGTGTAAACTTGCCGGAACAGCCGGATGGGAGGGCTCTCTGTTCATTTGATATACGATTGATTTTACTCCGGCAGTACCCTCTTTTTATCATACAAAAATATACCATAATATAACCGGGTTCGAAGTAAATTCTCCGACCTGAAATTCACGGTAAATCCGGATATGAACATGGGTTGCATTTCAAATTTCTGAACGAATGCCAATAAAAAAATTACCAGCTACTCTAATTAAAGCCTTTTACATCTGCAGTCTGCTGACGGTTTCGGTATTGGGATATTTCTGCTACTCCAATACATTTGACAATGATTTTATTTTTGATGACCGGAACATGATCCTTGAAAATCCGATCATTCGAAACCTTGACATTCCGGTGATTTTCAATCACAGCGATGGCCGATTCATCGGATATCTCACCTTTGCCCTTAATTTCCATTTTCATCAATTTCATGCAGCCGGATACCACGCCGTTAATCTGGGTATTCATCTCATCAATGGAATATTGGTAGCCTGGCTTGTGCTGTTATTATCCAGATTACCAATTTTTGAGTTTACCACCCTTCGGAAATATCGAAGGACGATCAGTGTTATCACATCCCTTTTATTCGTAACGCATCCGGTTCAGACACAAGCAATTTCGTACGTGGTTCAACGATTTACTTCTCTGTCAACCCTGTTGTATGTCTTAAGTATTTGTTTATACTTATCGGCGAGATTAGCGACTCCAAAATCCCGATGGAAGGTGTCAGTGGTGGTTCGGTTTTTATTGGCATTGGCTGCATTTATTGCCGGAGTGATGACGAAAGAATCCGTATACACGCTCCCGGTATTGATCGTTATTATAGAGTCAGGATTTATCCGTCAGAAACCTTTTTCGCAAGCTCCCAAACTCGTCTGGATCATCACACTCAGCGTTATAATACTGCTGGGCGTGATCATTATCCGGTTTTATACCATTGAGGACATTTTTTCCCCGGTTTATGCTTATGCGATTGATGTCACGATCACGGGCAAAACCTATTTTATCAGCCAATTTTGGGTGGTACTGAGATACATCGGACTATTGGCCTTTCCCGCCAAACTGGCTCTTGATCATGGTACAATCCCCGCAACCTCTGTTTTCACAGGATTCGTTTTATTACCGTTTGCCGGCATTTTTCTGATTATCGGCTCTGCGATTTGGATAAAAAACCGGTTCCCCGTGTATTCCTTTACAGTATTATGGTTTTTTATCACCTTGTCCATCGAAAGCAGCATCATTCCCATAGCGGATCTGATGGTCGAGCACCGGCTGTATCTCCCATCCATCGGATTTTTTTTACTGTTGGTCAGTGGGGGTTTTTCCATGACCAAAGGCAGGGTTATCATTCTCCCGGTGATCCTTTTTTTGGGTCTTTCAGGGATATACTCCCGGTTGACATGGGACCGGAATCAGATCTGGCAGGACGCCTTTACCATGTGGGACGACAATATCCAAAAGGTGCCCATGAATCCCAGACCGTACAGCTCACGGGGGATTGAATATAGCGTCAGAGGAGAAACAGAAAAAGGATTCACTGATTTTAACCGGGCGATTGAATTGAATCCCAATTATGTAAACGCCTTAGGGAATCGAGGGAAGTACTTCCAGTCAAAGCGAATGTTCAATGAGGCAGTGGTGGATTATACCCGTGCGCTGGAATCGGATGCCGGTTATGAACATATCTGGTTGAATAATCGAAGCACCGTCTATGCATCAATGGGTAAATGGGAATCGGCGTTGGAAGACATTAACCGGGTGATAAATCTGGTTCCGGGAAATATTAATAATTATCTGAAACGGGGGGATATCCTTCGAGAATTAGGCGACCTGGAAAATGCAGTAAAAAACTATTCCATGGCATTGCAACTACAGCCCAGCTATGGAATCGCACTGTTCAATCGTATGAAAACTTACTTGCAAATGAAGGAATTCAATCTGGCGAAGCAGGATTTTCAGACCTGCATCGATTGGCAACTTCCCATCGATATGGATTATATTCAAAAGATTAATAGTGAATTTGACCGTTATTTCGGTAACCTTACCGCGAAACCGAATATTTTACTCATTTCCACTTTTGGTATGGATTCCAGACTGTTAAAGTATCTGGACAATATTCCATCACTTCTAATGGATGAAGGAGCCGTCTTTGAAAATGCATTTACAACCACTCCTCAGTACAACGGTGCGCTCCTGTCAGTTATAACTGGTAAAAATAGCCACATTGATACACAGGAGGATCTTTGGTATGACAAGATACTATCAAATTCTATGGATGATACGACAATCTCCACGACGTTTAAAAACGCCGGATATAAGACAATTTTCGTTGGGAATTATTTTGACGGATACGCAGGGATGCCAAAGTTTGAAGAAAAGGTTCCAGATCCGAATTTCCCCATGCCGCTGGAAGAAATTCGACAGAATCCCTACGAATTTGGGATTCCTCCGGGTTGGACACACTGGCATGGGATCAGTTATTTTAACAATGATAGTGAAGTGATATTTAACGATGACGGAGTTTCCGAACGGTATACATTTGGGGATGAGTATATCCCAATCGAAGATTTAATGTTTGAACGGGTGACCCCATATCTGACAAAATCAAATACTCCCTTTTTCATGTGGATCAATTACCTTTCCTTTCTGTCTTATAAGTCCTATGATCCTAAATTCGAACACTCAGACCCCGAAAAAATTGAATTTAATGTGGAAAAAGATACATCGGATAAACCCCGGTATGTCCGGGAATTCGAACAGATTAACGGAATCGAGGATTTACTGTCGATGGATATTGCCGAAGGATACTACAACCGGTTAATTCGCCAATATCGAACATTCGATGAATTTGTCGGTGATATTCTGGAGGAATTAAACCGTGTAGGCCAGACGGAGAATACATATATCATCCTGGTATCCGGTGTCGGGAGTGGAATATCGAAGCGGTATAGATGGCAATCGTATCTGACTCCATACGACGAAACCATCCGGGTTCCGTTCATTGTCAAGGGCACCGGAGTGGACCCGGGTTTACGGATTAAAACGCCCACTTCAATAATGGATATTCTTCCGACGGCGGTTGAATTAGCACAGATCCGCCAACCCTGGCCTGCAGAAGGATGGTCGCTTTATAAATTTCTCAAATCGGATACCGTGTCCGAATTACAAAACAACCGTACGATTTTTACCGAACTTTGGAATATCCGTCATAAAAAGTGGAATTCACTCCCGCCCAAATACCGGTTGTTCAGGAGCCTTGACTACAAATTTATAGAATATGAAACCGGTGAATGTGAATATTATCATTTAACTGCCGATCCAAATGAATTTGAGAATTTATACACCATTTTAAATGCGGATCAAAAACAAACCCTGAAAGCGGAATTATACAACAAATTGGGGAAAGGATTCTCTAAAGAATGATGAAAAGTGAATCGCAAAAATATAGAGTAAATACAACGAAGGTATCTGTGATTGGTTTGGGAAAACTGGGTTTATGTACCGCGGCATGTCTCGCCGATTCCGGATATTCAGTCCTCGGGGTAGATAATAATCCTGATGTCATCAGGCAGGTGAATAAGGGTATTTCACCTCATGGCGAAACGGGTCTTCAGGATCTCATTGTCAAAGTAAAACCCAGACTTTCCGCAAAATTATCAGAATATCAGACGGCGGTTTTAGAAACGGACATCACCTTTCTCGTCGTTCCCACACCCAGCACGGAGAAAGGAGATTTCTCAACAGGCTATCTGACTGATGCGCTAAAACCGATGACTATGGCATTATCGGAAACCACAAAACCGTATCACCTGTTTGTCATTGTTTCTACTGTCTCCCCGGGAGCCCTGATGGAAGAATTGGTCCCCATGATGGAATTTCATTCCAATCGACAGATCAACCACGGATTTGGGATGTGTTATAATCCGGAGTTTGTCGCACTTGGGAGTGTGATCCATGATTTTTTCAACCCGGATCTGGTTTTGATTGGTGAAAATCATCCATCAGACGGTGACATTCTTGAAGGCGTCTATCGGAATGTCTGTCGAAACCAACCCAAGGTAGCCCGAATGTCTATCCCCAACGCAGAAATCACAAAGATCAGTCTCAATGCCTATGTCACCATGAAGATCAGTTTTGTAAATACACTGACCAGTTTGTGTGATAACATCCCGGGCGCTGAAATTGATAAAATTACCACCGCCCTTGGGGCAGACCGGCGGATCGGTGGTCATTTTCTCCGGGGTGGACCTCCTTTCGGAGGACCATGTTTCCCACGCGATAACCGCGCCTTTACCCGGTTTGCCAGAGACCAGGGACAGCATGCGTGGTTGGCTGAAGCCACAGACCAGGTGAATCGGACTCATGCCTCCATCATCATAGATAAAATTGACCGGATTGCGAATCTAAAAAAAATGACCATCGGGATTCTTGGCTGCGCCTACAAACCAGGAACGCCGGTATTGGAGGAATCCTTTTCTATAGAACTCATCGATAAACTGGTTAAAAATAAGCGTAAAGTCATGGTGTATGATCCCCTTGCGATCAATAATGTGAAAGAACAATTCGGAGATCTTGTCCAATATGCAGATTCTGTAGAATCCTGCGTAACCGGCTCGGATGTTCTGGTGCTGGCAGTTCCGGATCCCCTTTACTCCCGCGTGGGGACCTGGCTTCAGGAAAGTTCGGACAAGATCATCTTTGATCTATGGCGGATGTTAATTGATGATGACCTGTCATCTCATGATTATTTTGCATTTGGCAAGTATCATTAAGTTGAGGAGTCAGCCTTCAGGATTCCGGGAAAACGGTTCTGAATAGCCTCTGCAGCGGAAAAAAAATTTTTCTCGGTAAAATAGGTTTAATTATAGAGGTGATAAATCCGATCCAGATTATCTTTCTTAAGTAATACCGCTTCACCTGATTTGAAGACGTACATGATAAGGCTATCTGACGGTACAATTTGATTGTATCAAACTCCCGGTGAAAAACATCACCGCCAACCAAATAAATATTTACGATATCGGGGATATAACCAATCGTTACCCCTTTTGACCGGGAAGTCATTACAAAATGAAAGTCAGATGCAGGGCGAAATACCGGATCAAAAGGGTTGTCTTTCAACAAGGACGTTCGAAAAAAAGCAGCCTGATGATTAAAAAACGGTTTCCATATATCACCGGGTGGATGTGCCTTCACAATTCTCGATTTTCCATCGGGATACCGCATCAATGTATCGCCATAAATAATATCTGCGGACTGAAGGTTTTTCAGGAAAATCCGGGATATGATATTGATACTGTAGAATAAATCTCCGCAGTTCATGAAATGAATAAACTCCCCATTTGCGATGTCAATACCCTTATTCATCGCGGGGTAGATGCCCTCGTCCGGTTCAGAGACCACCCGGTGGATTTTGGATCGGAATTCATCAATAATTTCCAGGGTGCCATCGGTTGACCCCCCGTCGATAATCAGGTACTCAAGGTCACACCAATCCTGATGCAGAACGCTTTCCAGTGTTTGACGGATGTTGTGCGCGTCATTGAGAACAACCGTAACAACGGTAATTTTCATATCGCTTCCAGGATGATTACCATTCCACGTAACAACTGTTTGTGCTTGTATCCCACCGAATCATGGCGGGAATGCGATTAAGTTCCGCATACAGGGAACGGAACACCGGGATTTGGTAACGGTAAGCAGGGTACATCAGCGCCGACAAAATTTTCCTCACATTGGGATGGGAAAGGGGAGGCGCGAATGATTCATCCTTCGTGTCCGTTTCCGGTTTAACCGGATGAAACTCCGTGGCGGAGGGTAACCAGGTGGAGATTGAAGTGTTGATGGTGTATAACTCCGTCTGAAGGGCGAACGCTTTCCAGAGTATCACTTCGTGAAACAGGGAGGCATGTAAAAAGTCAGCCTTCGCAGATTCCCATAATTGGCGTTTGAAAATCACATTTGAAAATCGAAGAGATTCGTTAAACATCCATCCCTGCAGCGACCTCAAGCCAGTTCTGCTCCATCGGCACTGATCCTCCCGGAGTCCCGCTACGCCTGCACTATTCAGCCATTGAATATCCCGGAATTTTGTGAACACTTCGGATGCACTTGCCGGAGCGTCTGGTGAAATCTGACACCCGGCACCCGCAATGATGATCATCTCGGGACATACTTCCGAAATAATGCCGTCTATCGCCGCACCGATATTTGCTTTTGGTTTGCGGAAGAATAAAATGTCACCGGGCAGATCTGGTTTATCACTTATATCTGTGAAATCCACGATGACATGTTCCAGATTCGGGTAATGGGTTTGGCCTTTGATACGGTGGATTTCATCCCATTTTACCGGAGTAATTACCGGTGTAATGATCAGCAATTTTGGGTAGGTTTGTTCAAATATCAATTGACTTTTCATGTTTTGAAACATCTGACGACCGGCTTGCATTGCTTTTCGGGTGATGATATTTTCAAATATATCCTCATGGATGGATTCAGTCTGATAAAATTGCCGGTTTGGGGGAAGGGGCGAATCTATGATAAATTCTGTTTTTGTGAGAAATATCCGGTTGCCCGGGATTCCCTCAATGACATTTTGTACCGGGGGGATCATTTCCAACGCAAATGAGTGTTCAGGGCAGGATGATCGCCGGGTGGTAAGCACATATTCAGAATTAAAAGAATCCGGTGATTTTGTCCCGTACAGATCGATGGTGAGCGATAGGGCTGACCATTGGGTGATCCGGCTTTTCAGCGAATCCGGATGACATTCGAACCAGGCATCATACCGGATACAATTGGGGGTAAAGCGAGCAAATCGACCGTCAGGTGGTTTCATAATTAGGGGAACCTGAAACAAGCCCTTCCGGTCTGTATGGGTTCCCGGATCACCAAAATTGGTTGAGTACGAGCCACGGGGATATACAAAGTACTGATCCATAGAAATGAGATATTTAAAATACGTTTTTTTCCAGGATGTATCCGGCCAGTCGTCCACATACGAGGGCAGGTTGACCTGCGTCGGACGGGTGTTCTCCCGGTCGAGCCACTGCCGGAATCGCTTCCACTGGTCAGGCGTCCAGACCTGTCCCCATGAGGATGGCACCTGCATAAAATAGGTGGAAAATTCATCGCCCAATGGCGTAAAGGGAAAAAATCCGTTTTCGGTGATCTGATATTGGTACAATGAAATTCCGGCGATGTGATCCGAAGGACAATAATAATCTAATGCCCCGATGGCAAAGCGGTAAAATTGAGGGGAGACGACGAGATCGTCTTCAAGAATGATGATATTTCCAACTTCAGTGGTCAACTCTCCGCAGGACAGGATATGGTTTTTCAATCCCAGATGCTGATTGTGACACAATACACGTTTTGTACCGTGACGCCACGAAAATAAATTTGAAATCTCCACCACATCGGGACTGCCATCTCCGTCAATGCTCATGATAAGCGGGATATCCTTCGACGGATAAACGGCACGATCAAGAGAAGACAACAGACGGTTCAGTCCGACTGAACGGTTATATGCCACAACGATTATTACCGGGTTTTTCATCCGTCAAATTTAACCAAAATGTATGACGGTATTTTTGGCTTTTTCAATAGCGTCAAAGACCTGTGATTGACCCTTTGGGTATCGAAATCAACGCCAAGTTCACCATTTGTCCGGTGTAATTTAATTTATCACCTCCGGAATTAATTCGTATCGCTGGCGGATAATTTTAACCCAATATGAAAGGACACAAATGAACCCCTGGGATTTGACGGTAAACCTGAAAGACGTGGTCATGGATATCCTGTATCTGAGCAGTTTTATCCTTATCGGAACCATACTGAGGCGATATGTAAAATTTTTTCAAACTTATTTGATACCGAATAATTTCATTGCAGGATTTTTTGCGCTGGCGATCGGGTCGCAGGGGCTGGGATGGGTCCACCTGGATTCCCAACGGCTTATCCTGTACGTGTATCACTTTCTTGCCCTCACGTTTATCGCACTGGGGCTGCGAAAAAGCAAATCGCATCACGGGAGAGGTCCTTTCAGTAAAAGTTTCAGTGCTTTATCCTCCTATCTGCTCCAGGCGATAATTGGATTGAGTGTGGCGCTGGTCTTGTTTTACACCCTCATGCCGGACATTTTCCCCGGGATCGGGCTGGTGCTACCCCTCGGGTTCGGTATGGGTCCGGGACTTGCAGCTACTCTCGCCGGGAGTTGGGAGAAATATGGATTTGAGGGTGGTGCACAGGTCGGTCTCACTTTTGCAACCATTGGATATGCCTATGCGTTTTTTGCCGGGATCGCACTTATCAATTGGGGAATCAGAACCGGTAAAACGACGGTAATTAAAGACATAGATCATCTGACGCATGAGATCCGAATAGGTATACAAAAGCGTGGGAAACTACCCTCTGCGGGAAACCTGACGCTCTACACAGAAGCCATCGAGCCTTTGGCATTTCATATGGCTGCGGTAGGATTTATCTATCTGCTCACCTATGTCATCGTTAAAGGGATTACCGTGATGATGATTGCCCAGGGGTGGGGTGAATTTGTTCCAACGGTCTGGAGTTTTCACTTTGTTGTGGGTCTGCTGCTGTCACTGATCGCCCGTAAAATATTAGACGTTACAGATAAAGCCTATCTGATTGACCACGGACTCATGACACGGGGGATGGGGTTGTTTTTGGATTACCTGATTGTTGGTGCTATCGCCGGCATCAGTACGACCGTCATTTTAAAGTACTGGCTTCCCATCGCCATCATGTCCTTAATTGCCGGTCCTGCTACCCTTTTTATGCTGTATTATTTGTGTAAACGAGCATTCGATGATCATCACTTTGAGCGGTTTATTGAACTATTCGGTGAAATGACCGGAACCATCAATTCAGCTCTGGTTTTGCTGCGGATCACCGACCCTGAATTTGAAACCCCCGTTGCGGAAGATGCGGTTGTCGGTAGTGGACTCTCTCTGTTTATGGGATTTCCATTGATGTACGCGCTGAACATTCCCTTTGTCCATTTTCACAATTCCATCCAGGGGTACTGGGTTACCCTGGGGATCATTGCAGCGTATTGGGCGATGTTGCTGGTTCTTTGGAAAGTGACGGGGTATATCAGGTTCAATCCTTCATCATCAATAAAGTAATCCAAATGATGATGATTCCGCTTCCGATATCAGGTAACGGATCGTTACGGTTTCGGTTTTAAGTCTTCCAAAATAATGTGAAAATCCACATTTGATTTGTCGGAGAAAATTGATATAAAAGTTTGGTACTGGTTTATTTGTGGTTACCTGGTCAATACCGTTGGCTTAACCATTTTGAGAAAATTCATGTGGTTTACCCAGTGTTTCCGGATGCTGAAGCAGGTCAATGACGGCCCTGGCAAGTCTGCCTCCGTGATATCCGTCCGCCACCCGGTGATCAAGTGTTGCTGAAACGGGCATTATAGTACGGATGACGATCTGACCGTCGCGAACGACCGGTCTTTCTTCGGCTTTTCCCATAATAATAACGGCGGGGAGATTTGAACCAGGGAATAGAGCCGCCGTTCCTGTCGTAAGCCCATGGGATCCGATATTGGTCAACAGGATTGACCCGAACGCATCGTGGGTGAGACCCATAGGCGGGATCTCCAATCCCAGGCCGGTGGTTAGAAATTTCAGAATATTGAAGAAGATGTTCCGAAATGGCCAGGGAATCTTCAATAAAATATTTTTATTTTTCATTACTTTGTTTTCTGATCCCATTCTGGCTTTTTGAGCACGTTCCCGAATTTCATCTGCAATTTGAAAAACAGTCTTTTGGTGGGCATTGCGAATTTTAATGCTGGTCATTTCACCACCGTCACCTGCGTTCACGGCAACCATCACCACCACATCCTTATGAGGAACCAGCCTCCCACGGCAAACATAGGCGTTCATTTCCGGTACGTAATATCCGATTGCCCGGGCAAGAGCAGCGGTTGCGAGATGAGTAATCGTGATCCGTATATTCATCTTTCGCTGGTCGTCGATAAATGCTAAAGCACGGGTCACATCAATTTCCATCGTACCATGGGTGCGTCCGTCACGGGGAGGTTTATAAATTGCAGTGGAGATAATCCGCCAGGGTGTGTTCAATCGATCGAGGCCCATTTAGTCATATCCCTTCATAAGTGTGGCGGATAACTTAATTCCGTATCATTGATAAACGGAAATTAAGATAATGGCGGGTTTCCAGGCGTAGGTCCAGGTAGTGATCACATGGTTTTATAGACTCCATTTTATCAATTATTAAAACGATTTCAAATAATCTGATAAAAAATATCTGAGGTTTCATCATATTGAAGAATACAGATAGCGAATAAGAAGATCTAATAAATTAATTGAATTTCATTAATAATATTTTTAATATTAAATAATAATATTATATTATTGATTTGCTCAATTTATTTCTTAAATATCGACAGCGGGAAAATTTGTTTTTAAAGAGGAAAGGCTGATTTTGAATTTTTATCCCGCAATACCAGGAATTGAAGGTAAATTATTCGCAAAAGTAAGCGTTACCGGAATACATTTGAATGCAGGAAAAACGAATAAGGATTTATTCTCACTTCAAATTCTGCCCCAATAAAAAAAATTATTATGATTCAAAAAACATATAGAATTAATTTGATTTAGCTGGTAATTGGAGATGAATTTCAAGAAGCACAATCTGCTTTCCTCAAGTTTTCAAAAGATATCATATTATGCGATATCAGTGATAATTATTGTTATTTTTTCTGCCCTTTTTTTATTTACCCACCGGCATTTCAGGAATCAGCAAATTAGTAATTTTATTCAGAGCCAAAAACTGTTTTTGAATATTTTCGAAAATTCATTCCAGCAGTTGTTAGATGAGAGAATTCATAATTATCAAATGCTTAGCACCAGATTGGCTGAATTATATTCTCACCTGTCAAAACCAATTGACACGGAATATTTAAATAGAGTTATAACGGATGTCATTGGCGAAACAGGAGAGCAGGTCAACTGGGTTGCATTTTACCATGAAAACGAAGAGCTTCTTCGCCGCATTCCTGACGATATACCTTCTGCAAGGACAGTGCTTAGTCAGCAAATTTCTGATTACCTTGACGATCACGAGATTTTTATCCGGAACGTCATATATGAGAAAAATACAGTGCCATCTATCGATATTATTTTAAAAAATCCGACAGGTGAAGAAAAATACTATTTAGTTGTGAATTTTAGCATCCAGGAATTTATTCAGAAATATTCACCTTCTCTTGAATCCTTTAAAGAAATTAGCTTTTTATTTATTAATGAAGATGGAACCATTTTTTCAATATTGAATGTAGAACACGAATTAGTGGATATTATGGAGAAAGGGAACATATTCGAAATGGATACTAAATGTGTTGGCTGTCATAAGCCAACATATTTCGATGATATCCGGGATGCATTTGAACAAAACATGAATTCCCATCTCGAATATATCAACCCAGTGGGTAACCATTTTTTTCGAAATACTGAAATTTATCAATTTTATAATAATAAATGGGCGATCAGTGTTTGTTATCCCTTTTTTTTTGTGCGGGGTATGATTGAGAAAAATGCCCGGCAATACCTTACCCTGTTTTTTTCCATTTTACTGATTGTGGGAACAGGCGGGTATGTATTGCACCGAAACAGCCTGAAGAATGCGATCCTTGAAGAAACCAGATCACAAACCGCTCATCTGAATAAATTATTCGAAAACGATATTATCGGTATAGTAGAAACAGATAACGATGGAATAGTCAGGAAAACGAACGACAAGTTTTTAATATTATTTGAACGAAAATCACAAGAGGTAATTGGAAGGAATATCCAAACTGTGCTGGATCTGGAAAATCGAGAGGGAGAAGGTCAATTCGATACAAAATCCAAACCCGACGGAGGGGAAACCATATTTGAAAATGGATATTTTCTCAATAGCGGCAGGAGAATTGATGTTGTCGAAATAGAAATACCGGTGATCATCAATGGGAACCCTGCTGCAAATTACATTTTGTTTCAGGATATTACAGATAAAAAGAAATCCGAAGAACAGCGATTATGGGCAATGTCTGCGATCCGGAATTCTAAGGATGCAATCAACATCACCGATCTTAATGATAATATCCTATTTGCAAATGCAGGATTTGAAAAAATGTATCAATATTCACAGGATGAGGTGATGGGAAAAAACATATTTGACATTGTCAGAATACCGGAAGATCGTCCGCCGGATATGGATGAAGTGACGAAAATAACAAGAGCGGACGGTGGTTGGCAGGGGGAACGATTAAATGTAAGAAGAGATGGAACTGTCTTTCCTATCTACTTATCTACAGCGCCGATCCGAAACAGCAATGGCGTAATTATCGGCTCGGTCGGTTTGTCCACAGATATTTCAAAACAGAAAATGGCTGAACAAAAGCTGAAAGAAAGTGAAAAAATGCATCGAACCCTGGCCGGGAAATTGACGGAATCGAACAAATTAAAGAATTTATTGCTGGATATTATCACGCACGATTTGAAAAATCCCATTGGAACTGCAAACGGTTTTTCGGATTTACTCACGTCTTCCCATCCTGAGATCGAAGAACTTTCATACCTCAAAGATTCTATTGAACAATCTCTCAAGATTATCACAAATGTGACCAATCTTGCTAAAGTAGAGGTGGGTGACCAAATAGAATTACAGCCAATCGACATTTCTACCATGATCAGGGACGTTCTTACCCGATTTAAACGACTTTTTGATGATACCCATATTACCGTAGATAACCAAATCAATGAGAAAATTGAAATTCAGGCAAATCCTATTCTATCCGAGATTTTCGATAATTACATCAGCAATGCCATTAAACATGGAGGTCCAGGAAAGACCATCACATTAACCTTCGAGACATCAGAGACTCATTACACCTTTCGGGTAAATGATCAAGGGTCCACCATCCATGAAAAATTCAAAGATAAAGTATTTAATCGAAAAATTCAACTTGAAGGATCATTAAAAGGCGGCAGAGGACTGGGATTATCTATTGTGAAGAAAATTGCAGATTCACATCATGCAGATGTTGGTGTAGAGCCAAATTCTCCCATGGGCAATTCATTTTTTATTCGATTACCAATACTTCGCGATTAATGTCCCTGAAGATTATTCGCCCTATCTTATTTCGTGTAAATTCGAGTCAGAGTAAAATGGACCCCATTGTCAAGACCAAAGTTTAGGAAAATTAAGGTGTAGTAGTTGTAGTAATTTTTTTTCTTTTTTTGCTTCTTTTTTTCTTTCTTTTGTGAATATGTGGATAACTTTACTCATCAGGCAATTTCCTTATAGCGGTAATTAAAATAAACCATTGCCGGCGTTTTGCCATTCAGACCCTGATGCGGCCTTTCATTGTTGTAATGCCAGAAATATTGCTCCAATCCTGAATATAATTCCGCGACGCTCTGATATTCTTTTAAGTAAATATCTTCATATTTGACACTGCGCCAAAGACGCTCGACAAACACATTATCCAGGGCACGTCCACGGCCATCCATACTGATTTTTATATCATTTTTCAAAAGACGGCCGGTAAAGGCGATGGATGTAAATTGCGAGCCCTGATCTGTATTAAAGATTTCCGGACATCCGGTGGATAAAGCTTCATCCAAAGCTTCTAAACAGAAATCGGCATCCAGGGTATTGGATAAACGCCAGGACAAAACATAGCGGCTATACCAGTCCATAACAACACTCAGATACATAAACCCGTTACTCATTGGAATGTAAGTAATATCGCTGCTCCAGACCTGATTGATCCGTTCAACAGATACATGACGCAACAGGTACGGATAAATCTTATGCTCTTTATCCCGAACGCTCAACCGTGGCCCAGGATAGATGGCCTGCAGCCCCATACGTCGCATCAGACGCTGAATACGCTTACGATTTACTATTCGTCCTTCAAGCTTTAACTGATCAGCCATACGGCGGCTGCCATAAGCGGGTGTTCTGATATATTGTTTATCTATAAAGTTCATAATTTGCATATTCTCTTTTGACTCTGTCCCTGGTTTATCTGCCGCCAGGTTTTCATAATAGTAGCTGGAACGATTCAGGCCTGTTAATTCACACTGGCGGCGAAGACTGATGCAAGAATGTCCGGGTTCAATCAATCTTCTTTTATCCGCTATGGATTTGGTTATACTTTTTTTTTAAGCCAGTCCAGTTCAACTTTTAAACGGCCGATTTCCTGATAAAGCCTGGCTTCAAGCTTTTCTTTATTCACATTAGATTTGCTGCCATTCCTGGAAAATATATCCGGCAGGGCATTCTTTATCTGCTGTTTCCATTGACTGATCTGATTAGGGTGGACCCCATATTCTGACGCTATCTCGTTTAATGTACGCTGACCTATTAGGGCTTCCAGAGCCACTTTTGATTTAAATTCCGAACTGTACTTCTTGCGTGTCATTTGACCGTCCTTTAAGTTGAATAATTCACCTTAAACGGTGGTCTGGTTTTTGGGGTCCATTATAATTCCATCGGATGAAACCAGCGCCTCCATTTACTAAAATTTTCATTTATTGTTGGTTGTTTGGTTATTAGGTTATTTGTTATTCAGTATCGAGTATAGAGATGAAAGCAAAGGCAAAGTGAATACCTTGTAAAATAATGTTAATTAGTTATTGGATTACTCAGTTATTTATTAATGATTTATTCCAGGGTTACTTTGCGTCTTGGCGACTTAGCGGTTGTTCTTCATTTATTTACCACAGCGTAAATTAGTATCGAGTATCAAGACACAAGTATCAAGATGAATTTAAGTATTAGCGTCCCGATAATTCCGATATACAGCATCGGGATGTCCCGCTTTATGGGATTCCGCCCACTAGCGGGATTCAGACTGCGGATCAAAAAGCGCAAAAACATCCCCGATTGAATCGGGACAGGCGGGATCTCCGCTTCGAAATGGCTGCATGGAATTTATCATTGTCGATTGATTTTACAACTCTGACTTTGCCATAGGCATCACTTTGTGACGTTTTCGGTCCGTTGAGAATCGCGGGATGTCCCGCCTTTTGGGATTCCGCTTGTCGGCGGCGGGATTCAAAAGCGGAACAAAAAACGCACTTTGCCTTTCCATTCTAATTGGATACCGAGTTGTCAAAGGATTTCAACTGAATCGTAAAGTATCATTTATAGATCACAGTAACTTTTAATAATAGATAAAAACTTGGAAAAGTCAGACAATCTTTTATTGACAATTTCTACCAGGATACTTAACTCTAAAGACAGGTAGTCATGACTGAGGCGGTTTCTAAAACCAGCCATCTGAATCAATTGATTTTTATCAGTCTCATCTATCACATTTTTATTAAAAAGAATTTCTGCAATATCGGAATAAGATTCCCATTGAGAATCGAAATCTGCCGCTGCAATAAGTGCAAGGATATCGAATAAATTTTGTATTGTTAAATAGACGCCTCTCTCAAGTATCCATAAGAGGTCTAAATCAGACTGTAATTCGGAAAGTGAAATCCCCTTATGTTTCTCCAGGTTCTCGATGCTCCGGATCATATCAGCAAGATGCTTCTTTACTCTTTCTAAGTCAGGCATATTGTTTAATTTTTTTTACAAGATAATGAGTTTTGATATTCCTTAAATTTTCAGTATCAATAAACATTTTGCGAGATTTGTTTTCGAAGGAAATCCTATTAAACTTATCTTTGTCGAAC
>CAYPCW010000039.1:0-25425 GCA_964409335.1 uncultured bacterium | reverse complement strand
CTAGTCTTTCACTGCCACAGTTAACTGTGTTAACACCCGCATTCATTCCTATGTTATCCGAATGAACGGCGCTATTCATCATATTGGAATCAATGTTTCCGATTTATCAACAACCGCACGATTCCCGGCATGGCTTTTAACCGGAAAACTGAACTGTACCCGGTATCAAAACCGGAATACCGGAATCAGCTCCGTCGGGATGATACTTACATCGTATTTGAACAAACCAAAAGTGAATACACGAATCCGCATTACCACAGAAACGAAAGGGACTCACTCACCTGGCATTTTATAGTAAATTCCAGCAGCCTATGGACGATCTGACCGATGACCCGAAGGAAAAAAATATCCCGATTCTCAACAGGGAGAAACAACACCATACCGGTGGATTGGGTTCCAATACCGGTTTTTTTAAGTCAATTTGTATCCGGGGTTCACCTTGACCAGTGATTGTATTCAGTAATTTTTCTCCCGTAATTTTCATAAGTTGACCAAAAAATATAGGAGCACATATGGTCAAACCGATCTTGAATGTTGACGATATAAAATTGCAGTCCCGTTCCGCGGCATTTACCGCTCCGGGGGACCTTGCGGAAAAATTTGACGCTAAAATGGGATTTATTTCGCCACTCATCGGCGCCCTGAAAATGGGATACAATCTCACATCCGTTCCACCGGGAAAGCGGGCATTCCCCCATCACTTTCACCGGGTGAACGAAGAAATGTTTTTCATTTTGGAAGGCGATGGAGAACTGCGATACGGAAAGGATACCTTCCCGGTGAAAAAAGGAGATATCATCGCCTGTCCTCCGGGAGGACCTGAGTCTGCCCACCAGATCATCAACACCGGCGCTACCGAATTGAAATACCTCGCCGTCAGTACCAAACTATCCCCTGAAATTGCCGGCTATCCGGATTCTGATAAATTCGCAATTTCAGCGGATCTGGGTCTTGATGCTGATGGAAAACCGCAATTTTTCCGGTTTGTCGGCAGAGGAGATAAAAGTTTGAATTACTGGGACGGCGAGTAACGTTGCGCCAAATCCATTAAATACTGTTTTTCGATCTTTTGAAAGATCAATTTATGAAATGTTATTCTCCCTCAATGATTCACATTACCATTTAATAGATGAGAAATCATACCATCGAATCCTGGGTGAGTCAATTTACCGGGGATTTGTATCATCGGGCTGTGAGTATGGTATCGGACCCGGAACTCGCGAGAGATCTGGTACAGGAAACTTTCCTGTCTGCAATCGAAAAATTTTCCACGTTTAGAGGAAGCAGCTCACCGAAAACCTGGCTGATGTCTATTCTCAATCATAAAATAGTTGATCATTACCGGCAAAAGTTCCGGCAGCCGATCCTCCCGGAACCGGAAATGATCGCTCAATTTTTTGACCATAATGGTGAATGGATGCCGGACCGCCAACCCGAACGCTGGCATGAGAGCGATGAAAATTTATTGGATAATGAAGCGTTTTTATCAGTATTAAAAATATGTATGGATCGGTTGCCTGACAAATGGAAGGATTGCATCAATCTAAAGTACATACTTGATAAAAAAAGTGACGAAGTTTGTCAGGAATTGAAGATTACCACGTCTAATTTTTGGCAGATCACCCACCGGGCGAAATTACAGCTACGGGCGTGTATCGAAAAAAATTGGCTGATTTGAGACCCCATTCATGAAAAAAATAAAACGCCTTTTGTTCTTATCCTGTTTAAAAGCGACAGGATTGATTGAGAAAAAAATCCAGTTCGGATTATCACGGAGTGAGCGGATTCGGCTGAGAATTCACATATCAATGTGTTCCGCCTGTACCAATTTTGGATCCCAGAACCACCTCATTGAAGGTGGATTATTCCGCCTGAATGACACCCGGAAAAAGGAGATTGATCTTGACGAGTTCAAAAAATCCATTATCAAAAAACTGGATCAATGATATCATCCATCCCACAAGTGTATATTGGGGAATACGGTACACTCTCAATTGATCGATTTAAGGAAATGGATTATCAGTCCGTCAGAAAATATCACATCCCGGTAGAGTTGCTCATGGAAAATGCCGGACTGAATCTCGCCCGGCTCTCCGTTGGGTTGGTCGGTTCGGGTTCCACGATTCTCATCGGTGCCGGACCCGGGAATAATGGCGGCGGTGGATGTGTTGCCGCCCGAAGGTTAGCGGGTTGGGGATATTCCGTCTCTCTTCACCTGCTGAACACTAAATTCAAACCACTCATGTCTGTTCAATTGCAAAGGGCATTGGTGGCGGGGGCGATTATTCGGGAATGTGAACACCCTGACCTGTTTCTCGATGCATATCTTGGCTTTTCACAAAGGGTCCCCCTGCCCACGTCTTATCAACAGGTGATCCATGAGAAAAGCAAATTGGATTGTCATAAAATATCACTTGATCTTCCCACCGGATTCGATTCCCAATCCGGAAAATTGGATTTTATACCCAATACCATTCTGACACTCGCCGCAATGAAAACCGAACTTTTGAATTTTCTTTCAACAAACCATGTGTATATCGCTGATATTGGGCTGCCTCATCAGGTTTATACCGACTTTGGATTAAAGCCATTCAACACTTTTCCCGCCTGTGGACTGGTAAGATGTTTGCCGGCAAAATCTGCTGATCTGTAAAAAATTTCTTTTGCACATTCCCGTTTTCTTTAATACGATTTTCCCCGGATTTAAAAACACGCAATAAAAAATTGTCAGGATTTATCGACCCTTTCGACTAATCGATTAGAAATGAAGAATTTCATAACACAAATAATCGAAAGGAACAGAAATGAATACTAAAATAGGCCAGGCATTAAAAGCCGGCATCATCGCAACACTCGTCATGACAATGATCATGTTTGTCGCTCCATACATGGGGTTACCCAAAATGAATCCTGCAGCCATGCTTTCCATGATGATGGGCGTTCCCGCCATTATCGGATGGATGATGCATTTCATGATCGGTGTGATCTTCGCATTTTCTTATGTGATGATCTTCCATTCCCTGCTCCACCGGGTAACCCAAAAATTTATAAAAGGTGTAATTTTTGGGTTCATTGCATTTGTCATTGCACAAATCGCATTACCGGTCATGGGGGCAATTTTTGGCGGTATGCCGTCACCTGAAGGAGGAATGGCTCTCATGATGATGGGTAGTCTAATCGGTCACGTGGTTTTTGGCATCGTCGTTGCCTTACTCGCTAATGTAAACAATTGAAGAGATTTATTCAGATAGCGTTGATATTAACCACCGTTATTTTCTGCCGTGACGATATTCGGGAGGATTTTAACGACCTGTAGCACTGGACAGAACTGACATTCCCCAGGATCGGAGACCACTCCCTTTACACGATTGAACGCCTGGGTGCGGAATCTTACCTGAAAGCATTTTCAGATCATTCCGCATCCGGGATGATTTATACGCCACCCTTTAATGTATTTGAAACCCCTTTTATGGAGTGGCGCCGGAAGGTCGTGAACATATTGAAAAAAGGGAATGCATTGGAAAAATCCGGTGATGATTATCCGATCCGGATTTACGTCATGTTTGAGTATGATCTTGTTGAGTCGGGGTTTTTTGAATCGATAATGTACGAATCTGCTCGCCTGATTTATGGTGAATACCCCCCCGTACAGCAGTCTAAATTATATCTGGGCAAACCGAAAGCAACCGAAACGGATTATTCCAAATAGTTACACAAATAAGGCTCAAATGTTTGTGATGCAACAGGGTGAAGAAAACACCGGCGCGTGGATGACCGAGTCTGTAAACCTGCTGGATGATTACCGAGCCGCATTTGGCGAAGACCCGCCGGTGACTGCGACCATCGCCATTATGGCGGATTCGGATAATACCGGCGAAAGTGCCACCGCTCTTATCGATTATATACTGATTCGATCAACCGAAAAGGATACGGAAATTCACAAATGAAACGAAGTCCGCCCGAAAAGATTTTTATTGGTTTATTTATCCTTTCTGTCTTCGGATTCTATCTGCTGTACAAATATCCGCTGTGGTTTGTGGATGACCTGACAATACTTATTCTTTTTGGAAAAAATATCTCATTTTGGTATACGTTGGCGTATACTGCCGTCGTAGATGTTTTAGCAGTCAGAGTATTAACCCAAAAGAAAAATATTTACAGTATGAACCGCCGCCATCCGGGAAAACTGTCTTCCTATCAGGCGTGGAAATTTTCATCTATCCTGTTGGCGCAGACACTGGTGTGTTTTCTGGTTCCATTTGTTATTTTACCCATTATTTCAGGGTCTGACTTTTGGCATGACACGCCCAGGCTTGCGGTAAAGACTGCACACGTATATGTATATCCTGCATTCACCGTGCCGGGGATTGCCGCATATATTTTTATTGTTATTCCGGCGGTGGTATGGTTTTTCGGAAAACGGTATTGTACCTGGTTTTGTTCTTGTGGAAATCTCGCCGAAGTTGTGGGTACGACCACATGGGGGAAAAAATGGGTGCAAAATGGAACACCCCGCGGATTGACAGCAAAACTGTTGGAATCTTTAAGTACGTTGGTCTTGGGTTTTGCGGTGATATTTGGGTTCATCCTGTTTCTGGATGGAATTCATATCATCACGGCTTCAGGACTTGTGAGCCGCATCCAAAGCACTCAGGATCTCCTCATTGATTATTTATTTGCCTCGGTTATCGGATTAGGTTTTTACCCTTTTCTGGGAACGCGTGTGTGGTGCAGGTACGGATGCCCATTGGCGAAAGGGATGCAGTTGTTTGGGAAATTATCACATTCCCGGTTTAAAGTTTCCACCGATGAGAATTGTAAAGGGTATGGGTTATGTACCCGTGCCTGTCCCATGGGGATCGATGTGGCAGCTTACGCTCACAAAGGCCGGAAACCCATGCACGGTTCCTTCGGGATGGAAGAACCGTGTATCGGATGTGGCGGATGTATCAGTGTTTGCCCAGTGGATGCGTTGAAATTCGGCGAAAACTCTCACTGAAAACGGACTCATTTTTCTTCTGCTACATCCCGTAATCAGTCTAATCAGTGATTCTGACAAATGGGTAAGGCATGGTACACGATGGGGGCTTTTTCTTCATTGTTTGCATCGCGGATAACACGGATTTGCCGATACCGGGATTTTCCTCCCTTTTCCGCTATGACACATCAATCAAATCGAATACCTGTCATTTTATCCACCGGGTAAATTGCAGTAATTTTCATCTCCATGATCAAAAAGATTTTAGTAGCGAACAGAGGCGAAATTGCCGTCCGGATCATCCGTTCCTGCCAGGAAATGGGGATTCAGACCGTGGCGGTATTTTCAGAAGCGGATCGAACATCCCCTCATGTATTGAAGGCGGACGAGGCTTATTTTATCGGTCCTCCCTCCGCATCTGAATCTTATCTGAATGTATCGAAAATTCTGGAAGTCAGTTCATTATCCCGCGCCGATGCCGTTCACCCCGGTTATGGATTTCTCTCTGAAAACACCGATTTTGCCAACGCCATCATCTCCGCAGGGATCACCTGGATTGGTCCGTCACCGGATGTCATCACGATGATGGGGGATAAAATAGCTGCCCGAACACTGGCAGAAACTGTTGGCGCGCCTATCGTCCCCGGTACCACATCACCCATTGAGAATATTTCTGAGGCAATGTCAGCGGCTGAAAGAATCGGGTATCCCGTTCTCATCAAAGCCGCCGGTGGCGGGGGAGGTAAAGGCATGCGGATCGTCCGAAGTGCAGACGGTCTTTCAACTGCCATAGAGCGGGCAGGATCAGAGGCGGGGAAAGCCTTTGCAGACCGCCGTATCTACATGGAAAAATACCTTGAGGAACCGCACCACATCGAAATTCAGGCGCTGGCGGATCAACATAGTAACGCACTCATTTTTGGGGAACGGGAGTGCTCCGTCCAGCGTCGATATCAAAAGATCATTGAAGAAACACCGTCACCCTTTATCGATGATCCGGTACGGATCTCGCTTCAAAAATCAGCGCTGGATATCATACGAGCCTGTCATTACGTCGGCGCAGGCACCATCGAGTTTCTCGTTGATAAACACAAGAATTTTTATTTTTTAGAGATGAACACCCGGTTGCAGGTCGAGCATCCGGTGACGGAAATGGTAAATCAAATCGATTTTGTGAAAGAACAGATCCGAATCGCAAACGGAGAACGCTTATCCATAAAACAGGATGATCTTTCTCCATCCGGACATGCCATTGAGTGCCGGATTTATGCCGAGGACGGATACCATAAATTCACGCCGTCAGTGGGAACGATACATAGTCTGGATATTCCCGGCGGACCCGGCGTCCGGTTTGACGAAGGCATCCGTGCCGGACAATTGATCACACCTTATTATGATCCATTATTGGGAAAACTGATCGCCTGGGGGCGGGACAGGGATGAGGCATTAAACCGTATGATCCGTGCATTATCAGAATTCCACATCAACGGGCTTGAAACCACGATCCCCTTTTGCCTGGCATTTATCAGACAACCGTTATTTCGAAGCGGTCGGTACTGCACACATACCCTGGAGGAAATTTTCCCGGCGGTGATCTCTGAGATGACAGGGAAGGATGAAAACCTGCAAGTGGCGGGAAGTATTGCCGGTATCCTGGTTCATCAGAACGACAGACGGCCTGCTCCCCTGCTAACCGGAGGGCTATCATCCTGGTTGAATGAGGGCAGAAAGGAAAATCTCCAATGAAATTTGTCACCATAATTGAAGACAGAGTGTATGAATTTCTGGTCCGGCAGCACAGCCGGGAATGGGTAGTCGTACGCGACGGACTTCCGCTTCAGACAGATTGCGTGCCGCTTGATGAGGGATCGTTTTCTCTGCTGGTAAATGGTAAGTCTTATTTTATCAGGCTGGTGAAAAATAAGGATGGGATCGATGTGACTATCGGGCAAAAAAGGCAATTTATCCGTGTCCGGGATGAGTCAGAACAGTTGCTGGAAAAGTTCGGATTCAGGTCCAATGAATCCAATCATGCAGGAAAAATTCAGGTTCCGATCCCGGGATTGCTCACCCGTCTTTTCGTAAAACCGGGTGACAAAGTGGAAAAAGGAACAAAACTGGCTATTCTCGAAGCCATGAAAATGGAGAACGAGATCAGTTCTCCCGTTACGGGAACCGTGACTCACTGTCACATTTCAGAAGGCACGGCGGTAGAAAAAGGTGAACTCATCCTGGAACTTAAGCTTTGATCTTTGAATTTACAAATTATTTCATCATAACCATATCCCGCACAACCCGGCGTGGGAACCGGATTTATCCTGTAAGGGTTATCAGACCGTTCAGGGTCAGTTCAAAAATATCAGGAGAATTTTAGCGTATGAGCAATATGAATAAATGGCTTTGGGGTGGATTAGGATGGGCGTTCTTCGGACCGATCGGTGGTATTATCGGTTATTTTATGGCGTCCAACTTAGATAAATCTGACCGGACAATGTTTTCACAAAGGCAACCACCATCGGGTGGCGGACCGACGAAAGCCGGTGATTTTGGACTATCGTTGCTGGTACTTTTCGGCTCCGTCATGAAGGCGGATAAACAGGTTCTGAAATCCGAACTTGAATTTGTGAAACAGTTTTTTATCCGGCAGTTCGGAACTCAATATGCACAGGAAAGGATGATGCTGTTCAAAGATATTCTCGAACAGGAATATCCACTCCGGGATGTGTGTCTGCAGATCCGTCGAAATATGGACCATCCCGCAAGATTGCAGATGATCCATGTCCTCTTCGGGCTGTCTCAGGCCGATAATCAGATTCATCCGAAAGAAGTCGATATGATCAGAACCATCGCAGGTCACCTGGGGATAAACCAACCGGATTTTGAGTCCATCAAAGCGATGTTCATGAAAGTCAATGATGCATATTATACGATACTGGAAACCGTACCGGCAGCCTCTAATGATGAGATCAAAAAAGCATACCGAAAAATGGCGACGAAATATCATCCGGACAAAGTGACACATCTGGGTGAAGATTTTCAAAAATTTGCCGAAGAGAAATTTAAAAAGGTAAGCGAAGCTTATCAGCAAATTAAAAAGGAACGGGGAATCGTTTGATTCCCGTTTTTCCATGAAAGCCGGGAAAAACACATGACAAAAGCAACGAATTCGGGGATTCCGTTAAAGGTATTTTATGGTCCGGCAAATGGTGAACACCCCGGGGAGTTTCCTTTCACCCATGGTGTATATCCCGATATGTATCTGGGTCGGATGTGGACCATGCGCCAATATGCGGGGTTTGCATCTGCGGAAGAAAGCAATCGCCGTTACCGGTATCTGCTGGATCAGGGGGTCATGGGGTTATCTGTCGCTTTTGACCTCCCTACCCAAACCGGATATGATTCCGATCACAACATGTCAGATGGTGAAGTGGGCAAAGTGGGCGTTCCGGTTTCATCCCTGAAAGACATGGAAATTTTATTAAGCGGAATCCCGCTGGATAAAGTGTCGATTTCAATGACCATTAATTCTACCGCCTCCATTCTGCTGGCGATGTTGATCGCCCTTGCGGATAACAACGGAATCTCCGGAGACCATCTGCGGGGTACCATTCAAAACGACATCCTGAAGGAGTATATTGCCCGCGGTACCTTTGTCTTTCCACCCAAGCCCAGTATGCGTCTGATTACGGATGTATTCGAGTTCTGCGGGAAAGAACTCCCCCTGTGGAATACCATTTCGATATCCGGTTATCATATCCGGGAAGCGGGCTCCACCGCCGTACAGGAGATCGCCTTCACCCTTGCAAATGGCATAGCCTACGTGAACGCCGCCATTCACGCGGGTCTGGACGTCAATGTATTTGGTAAACGCTTAAGCTTCTTCTTTAACAGTCATAATCACTTTTTTGAAGAGATCGCCAAATTTCGTACTGCGCGGCGAATGTGGGCAAAGATCATGAAGGACCGCTTTGGGGCAACAAATCCGCAAGCGATGGCATGCCGGTTCCACACTCAGACTGCCGGCTCTACGCTCACAGCTCAACAGATCGACAATAACGTGGTGCGAACCACCCTTCAGGCAACGGCGGCGGTTCTTGGGGGTACACAATCCCTGCACACAAACTCAAAAGATGAAGCACTTGCATTGCCAACAGAAGCGTCTGTCCGGCTGGCGCTTCGAACCCAGCAGATCATTGCATTTGAATCGGGAATCCCCAATGTCGTGGATCCGCTGGCAGGATCGTATTTCATCGAATCCCTTTGTGACGAAATGGAATCACAGGCTCATGATCTGATTCAAAAAATTGACGACATGGGAGGTGCAGTAGCGGCGATCGAACACCACTTTCAACAGGACGAAATATCTCAAAGCGCTTTCACCTATCAAAAAGCCGTGGATTCCCGGGAAAAAATTGTGGTAGGCGTTAATCGATTTATCGATGATGAACAGGGACCGCCCCCGTTGCAGACCATTGATCCGAGAGCGGTAGAATCTCAATTGAACCGTTTGACTGACCTGAAAGCGAGTCGGGATACGGGAGCGGTAGAACTCAGGCTGAACAATCTGTCACAGGCGGCGAGAGATGAATCTCAAAACCTCCTGCCGTTTATCATTCAGGCGGTAAAACAATACGCCACTCTTGGGGAAATCACGGAAACGCTTAAGAAAGTATTCGGAGAATACACAGGATAATTCCCGTGAAGATATCATTCCATAGATTTATACCCTGCAACTTCCGGTATGTCCGGGGCGTACGGAAATGTTCCTGACAAAGCGATTTCAGGACCAGTTGCACACCGCATTTTTGGGACATGATTTTCACTATTTTCCCATCACGGAATCAACAAATGTGGATGCGTGGAATCTGATTGAAAACCATTTTACCAATGGCGTTGTAATTCTTGCGGGGCATCAGAAAAAAGGTCGGGGCAGACGAGGAACCGAATGGTACTCCACCCCGGATTCAAGTCTCACGTTTTCGATCGTTTATACGGTGTCTCTCCCCATGGAAAAATTAGGATTATTATCCCTGCTATCCGGTGTTTCTGTTGTGACCGCCGCCAAAAAATTAGTGGACATTCCCATGCAGTTAAAATGGCCAAACGATATCATGGCAAGGGGGAAAAAGATGGGGGGGATTTTAGTGGAAACCCGAAAACAGAAACAGGAATTCATCATCGTTACAGGCATGGGCTTAAACATAAATGAACAACGGGAAGAGCTTCCCCCGGAGCTGCAGAATTCAGCAACATCCCTGTTTATTGAGTCCGGCTTGCGGGTACAACGGGAAGATTTCCTCGCGAATATTCTGATGCAATACGAGTACTACCTGAACAATTTAAAACAAGTGATCCCGCAGTGGAATATTTTTTGTTCACATCACAATGACATTATCACATTTCATCAGGGGGATCAAACCATCAAAGGCAAATTCCTGGGCGTCGATGAAAATGGGTATGCCCGAATCGAACAGGACGGGATCATCCGAACATATTCCGGTGGATGGATTCAGCTATGAGACTTTTGGCGATTGATTTGGGAAATACGAATGTGGTATGCGCCGTTTATGATGACGAAAAGATTATGCATCGGACCCGGGTAAAATCCGATCGGAATTTTTGGAGCAAATTTCAATCATTGGTCGAATTTTCACCTGAAGCGGTGATGATCAGTTCGGTTGTTCCCGAACTGGGGAAAATATATTTCGAAGCTTGCAGGAATCTGTTTCACCTTACGCCGGAATATGTCACCATTGAAAACGCCGGCGTAAAAACGGATGTACCCGGTGCGAAAGATATTGGTGCAGACCGGCTGTGTAATGTGGTCGCCGCAATATCAGAATTCCCGTTACCGGCAGTAGTTGTGGATTTCGGCACCGCAACGACCTATGATGTGATTGATAAAAAGGGAGTATTTATCGGCGGCGCGATTGCTCCGGGGATCCAGGTGTCCGCTCGTAATTTATTCGATTCTGCAGCGCTGCTCCCTGAATCAGCATTGCAGTTCCCTCCATCGGCCATCGCCCGGGATACAGTGACAAATTTGCAATCTGGTATCATGTTTGGGGCGGTTGATGCGGTTCAGGGCATGATCCACCGGATTACATCCGAGTTGCGCCTCACTGAATTAACGGTGATCCTGACGGGGGGCTTTAGTCGGGTATTGTCCCCCGGGATTGCCATTGACCATCGTTTCGCGCCAGACCTGACACTCACCGGCATTCGACGTATCTTCCAACAATTGCCCCATAAATAATGTAACCCCGCCCGTTGACATCCATCATAGTATTGGATTAAACAGGAGCGACATTGTTCAACATTTTTAAAACTAAAGAAAAAAAGTCTGTCACGGTCACGGATGATAATTGGAATGAATGGGTTTCCCAAAGCAAGGGAATCGTCATGGTGGATGTGTGGGCACCCTGGTGTATGCCCTGCAAAATTATCGGACCTGTTGTGGAAGAATTGGCTGATGAATACGAGGGCAGAGTAGTGGTCGGTAAATTAAATTCTGATGAAAACCAAAAATCTCATGAGTTAGGTATCCGGGGAATCCCAACGTTGTTGTTTTTCAAGGATGGAAAACGGGTTGATCAGATTGTGGGAGCACAACCCATGAATGTTATCCGTGAAAAATTGGATACATTGTTGAACAAATAATTCAGGATATCTCCCCTCTTCGAGGCCGGGTTCGGAGCTTGTTTTCCATAAAATTCCTGACGGAACGGGCATAATTTATATGCCATGAAACATGACGAATATCTACTGATAGAAAAGGCCAAAACAGGGAATAAAGCTGCACTGACAGAACTGGTCAATATGTATTCACCACAGATTTACAATTTAGGACTTCGCATGATGCGAAATAAAACCGATGCAGAAGATATTCTGCAGGATACATTTTTAGTGATGGTCCGGAAACTAAATACATTTGAAGGCAGATCATCACTCTATACCTGGCTCTACCGAATTGCCATGAACCTGTGTCTTGAAAAATTAAATGATAAACACCGAACACCGATTACTGCATCGATTGATGATCCTGATTATGAAGGAATGGCGGATTTTCAAGCGGTACTACTCCCCGATTTCACGGAAGAAACATTATCCGATTCACAATTCAGATTATATCTCGAACAAGCGTTGGAGGATCTAAACGATAAATTGAAAGCTGTTTTTATTCTCCGGGATATTGAGGGAATTTCCGTGTCGGATACGGCAAAAATAATGAATTTGATGGAATCCAATGTCAAGGTTCGTTTGATGCGGGCCAGGCTGTTTCTACGGGAACGGTTGACCAAAATATTTAAATCGGAGGGTTGGATATGAATGCATTTAATCCTGAAGAAGAAATTAAACAGTTAATCTGCGACCAGATGGGCGAAGATATTGATATCGACGCCTGCGAGAAACTAAAACAATACATGGAAGAATGTCCGGAATGTAAACTTTTTTTCGATTCCGTGAATAAAGTGGTTAAACTGTACAGGGTCTACGAAAAAGACAAGGGTCTACCCGGCGATGTCTCAAGAAAGCTTTTTAAAGCGCTGAATTTAAATAAAGATTAACATGGAAAAATTTCTGATCCCTGCAAAAGAAAACGATATTCAATCTGAAATGGATAATCATTTCGGTCAGTCAAAATGGTATCTAGTGATGAACAGTGAAGGCGAATTGTTAAATGCTGTTCCCGGAGATCAACACTCACATCATACCGGAATTTATAAAGCAAAAGATCGTTTGAATTTTACCACAATCCTCACACCCCATATGGGACCTCATGCCTTCGAGGCGGCAGAACACCGGGGATTAAAAATTTACCTAACCTCACCGGAAACGACAGTGTTGGATGCAATTGGGCAATACAAAGAAGGGACGCTGACATTATTGACAAGCGTAGAAGGGCTCTCCTGCGGGAGCCATCATCGCTAAACACTAGCCGGATTTGAGTTTACAGGCGGTGATTTATCCGTTCAGTTTATCCAGCTCAGTCTGGGCAAATTCCATCAGATTGCAGATTGCCTCTGCTGAAAAATCGAAATTAATCCCCATGGTTTCCCATACATCCGGGAGCGGTTTGGAAGATCCCAATTTCAATCCCCGAATATAACCTTCCAATCCGGCATTCGGATCCTCGATAAAATTCCGATAGACCTGCAATGCCCCGAGTTGAGCGATCCCATATTCGATATAATAAAAGGGGGAGTTAAAAATATGACTTTGTCGTTGCCAGCTAAACCGGCGGTAATGATCGAGTCCGGACCAGTTCACAAGTCCTGTCGTAAACCGGTTGGAAAGTTCGATAAAATAATTGTCCCTTTCTTCGATGGTGTGCCCGGGGTTCAAATACACCCAGTGTTGAAATCCGTCCACGATTGCGCACCAGGGGAAGAATGTAATGATACCTTCAAGATGTTCTTTTCTTGCCCGAAGATGGTCGTCTTCATGATAAAACTGATCCCAATGGGGACTCGTCATGAGTTCCATACTCATACTGGCAGTCTCGGCCATTTCAGACGGAGTATCACGATAAAAGACTAAGGGTTCGTTATTCGTGAGGAAGGTATGCATGGCATGTCCCCCTTCATGCATCATGGTCACCACATCCCGTTGGGTTCCGGCGGCATTCATGAAAATAAACGGCATACCGGTAACTTCGAGGGGATAATTATATCCGCCCGGCGCTTTTCCCTTACGTGAGTCCAGATCGAATAGATTATTGTTATCCATTTTTTGCAGATTCCGGCTGAAATCCGGGTGGAGGCGGTCAAATATCGCAATGGCGTTATCTTTGAGTTCATTACCGGAGGTGAATGGCTTCAGCCGGGGTTGTCCTTTCGGCTGGCCGTTCATATCCCATGGGCGGTAATCATCAGGCGATATCCCCAGTCTGTCCCGGTACCGGATGCCGATTTCACGGGCAAGCGGGACTACATGTTTTTCAATAGCCGTGTGAAAATTATCGGCATCCTGCGGGGTATAGTCAAACCGGTGCAGATTGTCGTGCTGGTAATCCCTGAAATTTTGATATCCTGCATTTAAAGCGATCTTATGGCGAAATTCAATCATCTCGTTATAAATATCATTTAAAGCATCACGAACGTCAAATCGGGATTTCCAGATCGCCTGCCAGGCTTTCTCTCTCACACTCCGGTCTTCATTTTGCAACTTTACGGCGGCGCGTGGCAGAGGGACATCTTCTCCATCTACAGATGCTGTCAATCCACCGGTGATCTGTTCATACTTTGATGAAAGCGTGGACAAATGAGCGTTAAGATCAACATTTTCTTCCCGAAACATCTGGATTTCTCGCTGCAGGTTCTTATGAAACTGACCGTATCGCCCGGGATCGATCTGATTAAAAAAGGGAGAATCGGCGATCTTTTTTTCAATACAATTTGACGCTTTTTGCATCTCCGGTGAAATTTTAGTTGAAAAATTTTCATAGGTCTCAACACAGGTTTGATCGTCGGTGTGACATGACATATTAATATATGACCAGGCATATTTTTCGTAAAATACCGCAAGGGTATCCGAAAAGTGCTGAATGAAGGTTTGTAATTCCTCTACAGAATTGATCTTCCGGTCAATCAGAGTTTGAAAATAGGGCTGGATGTCTGCCCAGCGTTCGATGACGAGATCACCCGGGATGAATCCATTTGGTTTATACATTACTTTCCTTTTATGAAGTTTGGCCTGAAAATTTGGCTTTCTGATTCTGAAAATATTGAGATTCAGGATCAATTGTAATGGCTTTTTCAATGGTTGAGATTGCCTCGGCCTGTCGCCCTAAACGATGCAGGAGTTCTGCCTCGGTATCAATCACATTTGCCTGATATTCAGGATCACCCGCCAGCAGGTCAACGGCGTGCCGGGCTTTGATCAGGGCGTCTTCCATATTTTTCTGAAGTTCAGACATCCGCCATGCATATCCGTTAAGCGCGCCGGGATCGTCCGGGAATTTCATGACGAATTCTTTCAACACCCGGATCTCGTTCGTAGTATCTGCGATAGACTGGTAGTACCGGGACACTTTTTCGTACGTTGTGTGAACATATTCTGACCCGGGATATTTTTTTATGAATGTCTCAATATCGCTTTTGTCTCCCTCATAGAACCGGGACATTGCCATATAATACCGGGCACGATTGATGTCCTCGGAATCATCGTCCGGATAATTTTTCAATAATTGGGTATAAAGGTCTGATGCCCCATCGTCATACCCCATGTCTTCGTACTTCTCGGCTAAAGTATGCAGAATTTCACGATTGGACGGATCCACTGTGAGCCGATTTTCCAAATCCGGGACGGTATTTTTATTGTCCAATATATCCTTGGTTCGGTTCATAAATTGTTCGGGGGGCAAAAAACCTATAATCCGGTCGACCTCGGATTCTTTTCCATTGATGAAAACCAATTGAGGAACCCCGGTAATGTGGTATCGGTTTGCAATTTCGTTACCCGGTTCGGTACCCGCATTGATTTTAATTTTGATAAATTGCTCTGAGAAAGCGATAATTGACGGGTCAGAAAATGTATCGGCATCCAGCCGGGCGCACCAAATTCAACTGTCCGTGTAGAATTTTACCATGACCATCCGGTTCCCTGCGCTGGCTACCGCATTATCAAAACTTCCATTGTACCAGATCATTTCAGCCGGTGATTTTGAGCATGTCGCTATAAAGAAAGCGGAAAGGCAGACTGCGAATACTTTATTCATTTAAATAACTCCCTTAATTAAGGTTCAAATTTAACCTGATGAGTCAAAAATCCCGCACTCATTTTGGTTTTTCCGGTTTGCAGGAAGCCCCTCGAAGTCTTTATGAACGCTAAATTATACGGACTGCCGTGGTGCTTTCGGCGCGATTTATAACTGTCTATCAGGGAGATTTCTGTGAAAAAACAACAAGCGTTTATTCTGTCTATCGACGCCGGAACAACCGGGATCACCGTCCTTGTTGTTGATCATCATGGTCAAATCCGCCACCGGGGGTATCGGGAGATCACTCAATTTTATCCACAACCGGGTTGGGTCGAGCACAACGCCATGGAAATATGGGAGGTCACCCGGCAATTGATGGCTGAGGCTTTTCACGTGCATCATGTAAAATATTGCCAGGCTATTGGTATTACAAATCAGCGGGAAACCACTATTGTCTGGGATCGAAAAACCGGGTATCCGGTCTATCATGCCATTGTCTGGCAGTGCAGAAGGACGTTTGGGCTGTGTGAGTCCCTGAAAAATGATGGGTTTGGTGAACAGGTTTTTGCCAAAACCGGACTTATCATCGACAGTTATTTTTCAGCCACCAAAATAAGCTGGATTTTGGGAAACGTCCCCGGCGCAAGGCAGGCTGCTGATTCCGGTAAACTTGTTTTCGGGACTTTGGATACCTGGTTAATCTACAAACTCACGGGTGATACCTGTCATCAAACAGATTTTACCAATGCATCCCGGACATTACTCTTCAATATCCATTCAAAGTCCTGGGATGCAGAGTTGATGCAAATATTTGACATCCCGGAAGTCATGCTACCTGAGGTGCAATCTTCCGCAGGGCGGTTTGGCACCACGGCGACGCCTCTGTTTGGCAGATCGATACCGATCTGTGGGGTTGCCGGAGATCAACAGGCGGCGCTATTCGGACAATTGGGGTTCTCTCCCGGGTCCGTAAAATCCACGTATGGCACAGGGTGTTTTCTACTCGCCAACACCGGGGAAACTCCGGTACGATCTACCAACGGACTCTTAACCACCCTCGCATGTGGCGCATCAGGTAATCCTTTATATGCGCTGGAAGGATCAATATTCATGGGTGGCGCCATTCTTCAGTGGATGAGAGACGGACTTGAAATATTGGAAGATGCACAGGACTCTGAGAAGTTTGCGTCATCCGTACAAAATTCCGGCGGGGTAGTACTGGTCCCGGCATTTACGGGGTTAGGCGCACCATACTGGCGATCGGATATTCGGGGAGCAATTTTGGGGCTAACCCGCGGTACCCGTCGCGCGCATCTGGTCCGGGCAGCCCTTGAAAGCATTGCATTTCAGGTTTACGATCTGATCCATGCCATTCAGACTGATCTGGATTACCCAATTACCGAACTGTTTGTGGATGGCGGGGCGGTCAAAAATGATTTTCTCATGCAGTTCCAGGCGGATATTCTGAATTTACCGGTGAACAGGCCTGAAAACATCGAGACGACTGCTCTGGGAGCCGGCTACCTGGCAGGAGTGGGGACGGGTTTTTGGTCGTCCATTGAGGAACTTCGACAGTGCCGTGTGACCAATCATATTTTTTTCCCGGCGATGACACCCGTGGAGCGCAGCGAAAATGTTTCCCGATGGAAACAGGCGATAGCTGTCGTGTTGGGCGGGACTCAGATCAAATAAATTGTCTCCGAACACGGAAGATTCACGATTTTCTCACCGGAGCAGAATTTTCAGATCGTTCAGACGCCTATTTTTGATACCGGTTATAAATCTCCTTTCGTGTGGGGCACCGGCAAATAAATGCTTCTCCATATGATATTTGATAGGCACAATACTGATCAAGAAGACATGCTACATAATGGACTTTGTGCTGAATGCAGCCCCTGACTTGGCAATAGATATGTTCTGAATTGGTCAGGCAATCGAAATGTTTTGTACATTTTGTGGTTTGTTGAATGATCTCTTCACGGATTTCTATCTTCATTGATAAATTCTCCTTACTGTTTCCAACCGTTTTGCGCACATATCAGAAGGGATTGGATCCAATGGTTCATGAACGATAATTCAATCTCATAAAATTATATTCGGATGCGCCTGTCTAATTTACAACAAATCGTAGCAGATGCGTGATGTGATGGGACGCAGCGGGTTTTCCTTAGCCTCAATGGGATGGTTTGGCCGCTACATAGTTCTACCCGTTATAAGGATACTTCCTATTGCAATCAAAATTGGCGCGATGAACAGAAGGAATAAAAGCGCCAGCAGAGCGAATGCCACCCGGATAGCCCACACGCCACAACGTGGCTTGATCAGTTTCCGAAGTAGAAGGGGAATTATCGCTATCAGGACAGCGCCGATGACCGCGATAAGCCACATCACCGGCATATGGGACATGGAAGTCCTTGGTTCCGCGTACATTACAGATGGGGCTAAAAACACTGCCATGGGTAGGAGTTTGTTTGCCGATGATCTGACTGCCTGCGCCTGTATGTTATCTTTCATAGCCCCCTCTTTTTTTTCCTGCTTATTCCTTAATCCTGCCAATTCTGATTCAGACATTTTTCTTATTCTCTCCAAAAGTTTTTGTGCCATTGCACCAATGCGTCCTGGGATTTCAGGACCGTTCAAGCGTTATTTTACCTTTTTCCGTTTTAATCTCCTGTCATAAAATTACGGGTCTGTAATCATTCCCTCAATCTTTTGTAACATAAATCGCCCGAGGTACAGATACCGTTGAAGTTAAATAAAATCGACGATTCAATTATTATGGCAATTACCACAGAACATCTTACAAAAACATTCAGGATTTTCAAACGAGAGGCTGGCCTCAGGGGCGCTTTAAAATCGTTTTTTCACCGGAAGTATGAGAATTTTACCGCCCTGGCCGATGTCAGTCTGGAAATAGGAGACGGCGAAATCGTGGGAATTCTGGGAGAAAACGGCGCCGGGAAAACCACACTCATCAAATTGATGGTTGGATTATTACATCCCACCAATGGGAATGTGCTGATCAACGGATTTACACCGTGGGAGCGAAAGCACCCGTTTTTAAGACGGATCTCCGTCGTCATGGGTAATAAAAATCAATTGTGGTGGGATATCCCCGCATCCGAATCTTTTTTGCTGAACCAGAAAATTTATGGGTTGGAAGATGATCAGTTTAAACAGACATTGAATGAACTGGTTGATCTGTTGGGCGTCAGAGAAAAACTCAATGTTCAGGTCCGCCGGTTATCTCTCGGCGAACGGATGAAAATGGAGATCATCGCCTCCCTGCTTCACCGTCCGGAAATTATTCTGCTGGACGAACCGACCATTGGGCTGGATGTCATCGCTCAATCGAAAATCCGTGAATTTGTCAAATACTATAATAAGCAGTACCGCTCTACGTTTCTCATTACCAGTCACTACATGAACGATATTCAGGAGATGTGCAAGCGGGTGGTGGTCATCCACAAAGGGTGTAAATTTTATGACGGTAACTTCGATATTCTCGTGAACCGGGTGAATCCGGTTCGAAAACTGACTTTCGAGTTTGATGAACTGCCTCTTCAGCATATTCTGGATTCCCTTAGAAATCAATTTGTATTCAGGCTGAACGCTAATTTTCTCACGGCAGACTTGCGGGATCGTGAGATGAATCTGCTCCTGTCCCGGCTGTTCACTCTGAACACTCCCCGATCATTCTCCCTGGAGGAATTACCCGTCGAAGAAACCATGAAATCTTTTTTCGCCAATCCTGAAAAATTCATTCAGGGATTAGGATAATATCCCTTTTCATGTTATCCGGCACATCACATGATTGAAACACCCATGATCATTAAAGCCCGATTGTCACCACGGGAGATCCTGGATAAATATACGTATGTCATTCGGATGACATGGATCCAAACTCTGGAGTATAAGGCGAATATCGTTGTGGGAATGTTTGCGATCCTCTCTGGTGTGATCATCGAATACCTCCTCTGGAAACGGATATTCATTACCCGCGGAATTTCCGAGATCGGTGGATTTACCTTTCAGGCGCTCATCATATACATTTTTTTCTGCCTCGTGGTGGGACAATTAAAATCCTCCTGGGTGACGTCCATAGAAATGATTGACGGCATCCGTGAGGGAGAGTTGAACAAATATCTTATCCGTCCCATATCCTATTTTGTGTACCACCTGATGCTGTTCATCGGGCATAATTCTTTGTATTACCTGGTTTATTTTTTTCTGATCACCGGTATGGCTGTTTTTTTTCCGGAGTGGGTTTTTCCCGGTTGGACCCACGGTGTAATGTTTTTGATCACCCTTGCCATATCTGTATATCTTTCCTACGCCATGTATTTTCTCATGGTGTGTTTTGCGTTTTGGTTCGGGGAAGTCCGGGCGTTGGTCATCGCTTACAATCTGGCAAATCTGGTGCTGACAGGACAAATGGTTCCCATGCAGTTATTCCCGGAAGGATTACGGAACTTCCTTCATTTTACACCTCTGCCTTATCTGGTGGATGTACCTGTGAGTATCGCCACCGGACGGATGCCCGTAGAAATGTGGGTTTCTGCCATCGTTATGGGCATGTTCTGGTCGGTGATCATCACACTTGCAGGGATGATCCTCTATTCACGCGGAATCAAACGATATGAGGGTTTCGGTGGGTAGATATCTGAAACTACTGGCAGCGTTTTTCTCCAACAGTCTCACCCGGGATATGGAATTCAAAGCCAATTTCTTTGGTTTGCTATTCGTAGACTTTATCTATTATGGATCATACCTGCTGTTTTTTACCATCATCTTTTCATATGTGGATTCACTACTGGAGTTTACCAAACCCGACGTGATGGTTTTCCTCGTCATCACCTTTTTAATGGACACGGTTTACATGTTCGCTTTTGCGGGGAATTTGGGAAAATTGAACCGGATGATTGTCCATGGCGATCTGGATTTCGTTCTTCTTAAACCGGTAAATTCGCAGTTCTTTATATCCTTCCGGTACTTTAATTCCTATGCGGTGGTATCGGTGGTGATCCTGTCGGTTCTCCTATGGACGACCTGCGTAAATACCGGGCGGGAAATTCAATTTTTGAACGTTCTCATTTTTTTAATCTCTTTCGGGTTGGGGTTGGGTATTTTTTTCTCGGTGGATTTTATCATCGCTTCACTGGCTTTTTGGTTCAAGAATTTCAATGTTGGCGGATGGCTGAGCCATGAGATCCTAAAATTTTCCTACCGTCCAGACACGATCTATGCCGGGCTGTTGAGAAAAACACTATTCTCAATTGTCCCCATGGCGCTGGTGTCATCTGTCCCTGCGAGGATGCTGCTGTATCCACCGAATTTTGATTATTTTTTGATTCAGCTGGTGGTATCGGTTTTATTTTTAACCCTCGCACGGAATGTGTGGGTAAAAGGTTTGCGGTTGTACGATAGCGCATCAAGTTGAACAATGGATACCGGTTGTCGCCGGGCTGATTTTACTTCGCAGGTCTGCCGGATTTTATTGGACGTATTGCCGGGTTGGAGATAGTTTTCCATTGAAATACGATGGTTGATTTATCCGTTACAATCGAAAATATTCTGGCGTCTTTTCCGTCTACGGGCCTGAAGAACATCAGGCTGATATCACTTTTTGACCGGCAGGACACAAAATTTGTATTTCACATCGACCAATTAAATATCCTGCTGACAGCTCTCTCCGATACATGCCGCACGCTTGAAATACAGTCACGCCGGATATTTGAATATGGCAACCGCTATTTTGATACCCCTGGGTTTACACTTTACCTACAGCACCATAATCGTCTAAGAAGCCGGTATAAAGTACGAATGCGAAGCTATCCGGTCACGGGTCAGACATTTCTGGAGATTAAGGAAAAAAACAATCGCGACCGTACCGCCAAAGCAAGAACCCCGCTGGAAAAAATAACCACAGTCATTCCCCCGGAAAAGTTTGATTTTATACGGGATCATGCCCCGGTAGAGCCACAAACCCTGGTTCATGCCCTGGATATCTGCTTTTCACGGATCACACTCGTGAATACTGCAATGACCGAGCGGCTGACGATCGACTTTAATTTTCGGCTGGGGTATCCAAATCCGGTTGATGTACTGGATACACTTGTCATCGCCGAGATCAAACAGCCCCGTTTTTCTGCGTCTTCCCGTTTTCAGAAAATATTCAGGGAAATGAAGACAACAGAAATGCGGATCAGCAAATATTGTCTGGGAACTTTGTTGTGTTATCCCGGAATCAAGTATAATCGATTTAAACCAAAACTGAGGTTTTTTCATCGACTTACCCAAAACCCTATTTACAGAGAGGCAGTCTATCCTTATGGATATTATTACCCGGTTTGATGCGTATGAAATGATCTTCCGGTTTGTTGTGAATTTGTTTGTCGGTTTCATTCTGGTGCATTTCCTCTATGACCGGCGAAAACAACAATCCGATTATGCATTTTCACTGCTCATGTTCGGCACCCTCATATTTTTGATGTGTTACCTGCTCATCAGTGTGGATATCAGTATCGGGTTCGCATTTGGGCTGTTCGCCGTTTTTGCGATTCTACGATACAGGACCGATCCCATCCCCGTCAAAGAAATGACCTATCTCTTCACGATTATTACCACAGCCGTCATTAATGGGGTTGGAGCCATCACACTGATCCAGGTGGTCGTTGCAAATACGGCGGTTCTGGTTGTCGCCTTTCTGTTGGAAAAGATGTGGAGGCGGCATTTTCTTCAGTCCCAGTTGATTATTTATGAAAAAATTGAGAATATTACGCCTGAAAGGCGCACCGAACTCATCGCAGATCTGCAGCGCCGCACCGGGCTGGATATCAAACGAATCTGGATCAAACGGACTGATTTTTTAAAGGACGTTGCCAGGATCCGGATCTATTATACCCCAACCGATCAATGATCCCGTCTTCTTTCAGAAATATTATTTTGGGAATCACCGTCATTCTGGTTTGGTCGGAATTCCTCTATCCAGCGGTCACCACCGACGATCAGTTATGGCTGATCGCAGGACTTGAAAAAAAATGGTCAACACACTTTACAACGGAACTGGAAATACAAACCAGGCTTCGGAATCATTATCGGGATCACGTCAAATCATTTACAGAATTTTCTGTCCAGGTACGAACCCTGAAACACGTGCACTTCACGCCCGGTATTCGTTATGGAACCGCGAAGACCGGAACATTTTACCGTGGTTCCCTTGCCGCAATTTATGAAACGGCGGGGAAATATATTGAACCGGCTTTCCGACTGAAATATCAGTCCGGGAATGGCGAAGATCGGCCGGGCAAAAAAACCGTCCGGTCAAAGATTACCATCGGGACAACTTCCGGGATTCCCGGCTCCCCGGAAGTGTATGGCGAAATCTTTTATGTCTATACCGGTGCAGACCTCATCCGGGATAAATATCGAATCGGGACGAGTATGAAGGTGCGGGTAATATCACACCATTCTCTGAAAATATACGGAATTTACGAGAAGGAAATCTCCGGCGACGGGGATATAACTCGTGTTGCAGGTTTGAAATACGAGTACAAATTCTGATCTCGCGTGATAATCTTCCCATTCCTAATCCGACGTATGTGTTCAGGGTTATTTATTATTTCTATTTGCCGGTGACAGAACATCCTGAAGGGCATCTGTCAGCGTTGGGTACAGAAATTGATATCCGCTTTCCACGACCTTTTTGGAGGATACGCAGCTGCCCTCCAGGATCATTTTGGCCATTTCTCCCAATATCAGTCCGATAATAAACCGGGGTATGGCAGGAAGCCACACCGGTCTGTTTAACACCTTCGCTACAGTATGAGAAAATTCAAGGTTATTCACGTGATGAGGGGCAACGGCATTGTAAACCCCTACCCATTGATCATTTTGGACGGCCATCAGATAAATGTGGCACAGGTCATCAATGTGAATCCATGGAAGATACTGCCGTCCCGATCCCAGCACGGTTCCCATCCCAAATTTGAAGGGGAGTACCATCTTTTCCAATGCTCCGCCACGGGGTGATAATACCACGCCGGATCGAATGATCACGGTTCGGATACCCATTTCACGGTATGGGCGGGATGCCGCTTCCCAGCGTTCACAGACAGATCCGAGAAAATCACCCGCAGGTGGGGAGTTTTCTGAAAAAATGATGTCGCGGGTCACGACGCCGTAATACCCTACCGCAGAGGCTGTAATATATGCTGACGGTTTTCGTTCGGCAATTCTCACCGCCTCATATAATAATTGAGCAGACATCACCCGGCTTTGCAGGATCTGTACCTTACGGTGATCTGTCCACCGGCCGCCGCCGATATTCACACCCGCCAAATGAACAATGACATCTACACCCTCCACAGCGGAAGGATCAATTTTACCGGCATCAATATCCCATTGAAAAACCGTTATTCCGGGGATAATCATCCTTTTTCGGCTCAGTACCGATACCTGATATCCCTCACGGACCAACCATTTGCACAGGGCTGATCCGATCAATCCGGAGCCGCCGGTGATCAGTACCCGGGTCTTCAGTTTACTGTGCCGATCAACTATCTATCCTCTGACAAACCATGATCAATTTTATCATTCTCTTCATTTTTCACAGTCTCAATTTATTCAGCTAAAGTCGTGACAAAGTATAAAAATGCGAAATTCACGATCCGCAGTTTCGAAGATAAAGATGCATCTGAATAGACTCCAATTTAACCCCTGATCGGATTTCAGAAAATCATCCTGAAACCGGAAAGAAACCAACACCGTCATTTTTTTTAGGTTGGATGATACGCCTGTTGATTCGGAATTTTACCCTTTCATTTAACAAAATCCGCACTGACCATGTCAGCGCCGGTAATATCGGAGAAGATCATTTGAACCCTATCAGACCTTTATTTCAACTTGATCCGGGGATCACGTTTCTGAATCATGGATCCTTCGGCGCCTGCCCGCTTGCCGTTTTTGAAGAACTGATCCGGTGGCAGCAAAAATTGGAGCATGAGCCGGTCCGGTTTGTCACGGACGAATTATATCCGGCATTGGAAAACTCCCGAAAAGCGCTCAGCGGATTTGTACATTGCAGCGAAGATGATCTGGTATTTTTCCCGAACCCCAGCACAGCGATCAACGCAGTCGCAAAAAGTTTGAAATTGAAACCGGGTGATGAGATATTATCTACCGATCATGAATATGGCGCCATGAACCGCACATGGAAGTTTGTCTGCCAACAATCAGCCGCCCGTTTTGTGCCGGTGGAAATACCCGTTCCTGTTTCCACTCACGCCGACGTCGTTCAACTGTTTTGGAGCCGGGTTACCGATCGTACCCATGTCATATTTATCAGCCATCTCACCAGGCAGGCCGTCTGATGATAAAGGGGGGGTACACCGCCCAGTTGAAAGAGCGCATTCTGAAAACCGACCTGTAAACTCTCCATACTTTCCGAAAAACAGATTGTACCCGTTTCCCAACCTGCCTTGTGCCTGTCTGCCATGCCAACGGCACAGGCAGGCACGCAGACAGGTTGGAATAGGGCAATACAAAATGATAGACCATGTGATCGAATGGTTGTCCCTGGATCGTTACCCCCAATTTGCCCATCCTTGTAAAATCGGACTGACACTCTTCTCCGGGTAAATGGTCATGTGGAAAGTACACTTCCCGCGCCGGACCTTCAGTGGCCGCCGATACTTTGTGGATTCGACCTGTCCTTGCATGTGCTGCTCAAATCGTAATTTCAAAT
>CAYPCW010000038.1:0-26093 GCA_964409335.1 uncultured bacterium | reverse complement strand
CCCTCCAGTGCCATGTTAATCTCTTTCACTGCGTCATAAGTAAACGAATGATGCCTAGTGTCTCTTTTCTCTGATTTTGCAATCAAACGGGCTTCGGGTGTCGCCATAACATTAAAGGCAATAATAATAGCATTAGAGGCGTTGGCAAGAGAAACATCGCTCTCGGTGATCATTCCTACCGATCGGTGTACGATATTCACAACAACCTCACTGGTGGATAATCCCATTAGTGCGTCACTGATAGCTTCAATTGAGCCATCCACATCGCCTTTGATGATGACGTCAAGATTTTTGATCTCTCCTTCGGATATTCTCTTACCAATTTGTTCGAGGGTTAAATGTCTGAACCGTCTGTGTTCTGCTTCCCGATGCAGTTGAGACCGTTGTAAAGCAATCCTTCGTGCTTCACGTTCATCATCAAGTACATAGAATTTATCTCCTGCATTTGGCACTTCTGAAAACCCGAGTATCTGTACAGGATCGGATGGATTGGCCACATCAAGCCGGTTATTGCGTTCATCGAGAATTGCCCTCACCCTGGCATATTGGGAACCACAGACGAATACGTCCCCTTTTTTAAGTGTCCCGGATTGTATGAGAATGGTAGCCACAGCTCCGTACCCTCTGTCCAGTCGCGATTCAATGACCACACCCGATGCATAAGTATTCCAGGGTGCTTTTAGTTCGAGCATTTCAGCCTCGATTAATATTTTATCCAGTAGTGACTTTATGCCGTCGCCTGTTTTTGCAGATATTGAGGCACACTGGATTTTTCCACCCCAATCTTCAACCAATATATTTTGTTCGGAGAGTTCACGAAGAATTTTATCCGGATTGGCGCTTGGCAAATCAATTTTATTTACGGCAATAATGATAGGGACACCTGCTGCTCTTGCATGATCGATTGCTTCCTTGGTCTGAGGCATTACTCCGTCATCTGCGGCAACAATAATGACGACGATATCGGTAACCTGCGCACCTCTTGACCGCATTGCCGTAAAAGCAGCATGCCCTGGTGTGTCAATAAAGGTGATTTTCTCTCCGGAGTCCAACACGACCTCGTATGCACCGATATGTTGTGTGATCCCACCCGATTCACCGGCAACGACATTTTCCTTTCGGATATAATCCAACAAAGAGGTCTTCCCATGGTCAACATGACCCATGATAGTGACTACCGGTGGCCTGGCTGATAAATCCCGTGCTTCCATTTCACTAATTTGCAGTCTTTCGATGGATTCATCCCCTATCCCAGTATCTGCTTCAATCGTATATCCAAATTCGTCGGCAATAAGTTGAATGGATTCCATATCTAATCTGAAATTGATGGAAGCCATCATCCCCATCGACATGCACGATTTAATGACATCATTAGCGCTCACATTCATTGATCGTGCCAGTTCATCAACTGTGCTGAATTCAGGAATTTTAATTCTTTTCTTTTCACCATCAATTGAAATCTCTTCAGAGGATTTTTTAGGTGATTTCTGATATTTTCGTTTATCCCCCCTGCCACCGATTTGAGTCGTAGATTTGGTTTTCAAACCAGAAATTGCCACAGAAGTTGATTTTTCCTTTGGAGGGCGTGTTTTTTTAGACTGATTTAATTTATCCGCAATGTCCCGGACATGAATTTGCTTAAGTTTGGATAATTTATCCTTTGATTTTTTTTCATTTGCAAATATGTTCGATGTATGGATTGGTTTAGACATGTCTTCAGTGACAGGTAATTTTGGGGAGACAGACCCTTTTTTCTTCTCTTTTTTGGATTTTGCCGTTTTGAGTTCTTCTTTGGGTTCAGGTTTTGAAATTATTTTTAATCCCATTCCCGGTTGATCCGCGGTACTCTTTTCGTCCTTTACTTTCGAGGGCACCAGCGTTTCAGGTTTGCTTTCAATTTGCTTTAAACTGGCATCCTCTTCAGCAAGCTTGGCTACTTTTTGTTTTTCTTCCTGGAGCCGCTGTTTTTCACGAGATAACCTATCTTGCAGCGAAACCATAGGCTCCTTGATATCAGAACCCCGTTTTTTTGATCCAACCGGAACGGATTTGTCCTTATTGCCTTCAATATCTTTGTTCCGGATAGTATCCTTAATATTCTGTCGTGCCTGATCTTTCCGGAATCTGTCAAGCGCTTCTTTATCTTTAGAAAACTCTACAAAAATTTTATCATAGGTATCCAAATCAACAGGGGAATTAACACTGGCATCTTCAATCCCCAATTTGCCCAAAAAGCTAATAATTTCATTATGGGATATATTGAACTCTATAGCAATTTGAAAAATTCTTTTTTTCTTTACAATTTCAGGCATTAAAAATTTTTATCCAGTGTTATTTTGTTGATAGTAAATCTATAATTCTTCAGTTTCGTCGAGTTTAATTTGCACTTTGTTCGCGATTTCTTTGATAATATCGGAATCAAAGCAAGGTTGGCTCAGTAATAATTTTCGATCGGCATCAAGAAATTCTTCACCGGTTTGTATCCCCAGATTTGCCAAAACATCCATTTGCTCTTTGGTGAGCCCTGCAAACTCATCCAGATACAAATGAGTTTGTTTGATTCCCTCGTATTCAGATTTTTTAACTGCATCGATTGAATAGCCGGTAATGTCCGATGCCAGTTTGATATTTTGCCCGTTTTTTCCAATCGCAATTGGAAGTTCTTCATCATCAAATACAGCCACACAGTAGGGTCTGTTTTCATCAATAAACAAATCGATGGGTTTTGCCGGAGCCAATGCTCTGGTAATTAAAATTTCAGGCTGAGTGCTCCAATTCACGACATCGATTTTTTCACCATTTAATTCGCGAACAACAGCCTGTATTCGGCTTCCCCTCATCCCGACACAGGCACCCACAGCGTCAATTCGTTTATCTGCGGAATAAACCACCACTTTGCTTCGGTCTCCGGGGACTCTGGATACTGCCTTGATCTCAATGATGTCATCCTCAATTTCCGGAATTTCCATCTCAAACAATCGTTTTAAAAAATTATTTGACGATCTGGAAAGAATAATCTCCGGTCCTTTGGATTTCCATTCGACAGATTTAATGATCCCCCTGACGGTCTGGCCCCGTCGGAAATGGTCATTCATCATTTGTTCTGAACGAGGCAGATATAATTCCGTTTTATCTATGTTTACAAAAATATTTTCTCTCTGTATTTGGTGAACCGTTCCCACGGCAATTTCACCGACGCGCAATTTAAAATCTTCAAACACGGATTCTTTTTCGATATCACGTATTTTTTGACTAAGATATTGTTTTGCAGTACTTATCAGGCGACGGCCAAACTCAGCCGGATCAATCACGACAATAAAGGGATCTCCAATTTCTATATCTGATTCTGATTTTCGGGCTTCATCCAGACTTGTCTCGATCACGGGATCCTGGACGATTTCTACAACTTCTTTTTCCTGGTAGATTTCAATTTCGCCTTTTTCCATATTTACGATTACACTGAAGTTTTCTCTTTCTTCCCCGTATTTTTTCTTTATCAGGGTCATAAAGAGTTCCTCTATGATCGTTCCCAGATTTGTCCGGTCGACATTTTTTTCCCTGGCGATGCCGGTAAATGCATCAATAATTGTTCTATTTATCAAGCGATGTTTCTCCAAACCTATGACTTATATTTTCGATCCAGACTCAAAGGATCAGTTTAAATAAGCAGAAAGTGGGTTTTCGCCCACTTTCAAGTAGATTAAATTAGGTGAATATATACCTGATAAACAACGGCTATCAGGCGGTAATCGGCGATTTTATCTCAGGCGATAGTTTACTTCTGCCAGTAAATCCTCTGCGTCATTTTTTATATTATATCTTAATTCTGGATTTTTCGTTAACGCATCCAGAATTTTTTTAGCATCTCCATATTTATCCTGCTTTATATAGAGTCTTGCAAGTTCAATCTTATAATCATCTTTTATTGAATTCAGTGGTTGGATTTTAATGGCATTATCATAGAATTTTTTGCACTGTTCAAAATCATTTTCAGTCAAAGCAATATTCCCTTTGACCATCCACATTGATGCAAGAATTTGTTTATTATCTGAATTATCCAATACATAACTGATATTGTCTATTGCGGATGGGTAATCTTTTGTTTTTATTTCCTCTTGGATAAGATATAGCCTGGCATTTATAGCGGAAGATATTCCGTTATATCTATCTACGATGGATTGAAAGTCAACAAATGCAAGATCAGGATTTCCATCGATAAAAGAATTGACTGCTTCCCCAAATTCTTCATTTGCTGAAAGAGCGGATTTGTGTTGATGGGCGTTGTAGGCAATAGCCAGCAGTACAACAGCAACTGCGATCAACGAATATCTTGTTATTACTTTACTATCTCTTTTAATAAATCCAAATGCTGATACAATGGATTCTCTGACAACATCATGCTTAAATTCGTTCTTATGCGACATTATATTCCTTCATTATTTGTATTTGTACCCTCGTCCGGAATCGAACCGGAAGCCTTTCACTTAGGAGGCGAACGCTCTGTCCTTTTGAGCTACGAGGGCGGTAATACGTAAAATTTAACCTGTAAAAAGCAGGCGAAATTAGAGACAGCAGACGCTTCTCTCAAAAGTATTTAACCCACATTTCATGAGCGGATATGCTAAGTTTATAAGTGATCGTTTGGAGCAGCGTGATGATTGATAGTCAGAGCAATCAAAATTTTTCATCAATTGGAATACGGTTCATGAGTTCGTTAATGGCTTCTCTCGGATCTTTGTCATGGAACAGTACTTCATAAACCTGTTCAGAAATTGGCATTTCTACCCCGCATTGGATGACCAGGTCGCGGACAGATTGGCAGGTTTTGACACCCTCAGCAACCATATTCATCCCGGAGAGGACCTCAGTCAGGGTCTTTCCTCTGCCGATATTTTCCCCAACAAATCGATTTCTACTTAATGATGAACCTGCGGTGACGATCAAATCACCCAGTCCGCTGAGCCCAAAAAAGGTTTCTCTCTCACCGCCGAGCGAAATGCCCAATCTGGTTATTTCGGCTAATCCCCGGGTGATCAAAGCGGCAAGTGTATTATGCCCGTAGCCGATGCCGACACATATTCCGGCTGCAATAGCGATGACATTTTTAACAGCACCGCCAATTTCCACACCAACGATATCACGACTTGAATAAACCCTGAATGTACCGTTATTAAAAATATTTTGTGTTTGCCGGGCAGCATCAATATTCCTTGATGCACTTACGACCGCTGTCGGTAGTTTGATACAGACTTCTTCCGCATGGCTTGGGCCGGAGAGTGCGACTATTTTTTCTTCCGAAGTACCTGTAACCTGATGAATAATCTGCGAAATCCTCATCAGGGATTCATTTTCGATTCCTTTGCTGCCCACAACAAAAATCGTATGGTTCTGGACTTTTGGTAATTTTTGAATGACATTTCGGATGAATTGACTGGGTACCGTGATCAGGATAACATCGGAATTCACAACGTCATTAAAGTCATTGGTAATGGCGATATCGGATGGAATTTGATAATTAGGAAGATTTGGATTGATCCTGGTTCTCGCCATTTCATCTGCGATTCCCTGCTCAACATGCCAAAGCGTGATTTCATGTCCATTTTCATGAAGTACCCCGCACAAAGCAGTTCCCCAGGTTCCTGCACCAAGAATGAAGACTTTCAATGATTAACCGATACTTCCGATAATGGTAAATGGCTCGCCATTTTCTGACAGATACGACGACATTTCGGGTTCAAATCCCTTTTTGACGATAAGGACGAGTCCGATTCCCATGTTCATCGTCCTTCTCATATCTTCGATCGGGACATGTCCCAAATTTTGAATGAGTTTAAATACTGCAGGGGGATCCCATGAATCCCACAGGATGTGTAAGGTTTGGTTCTTACTGATGATACGATTTGTGTTATCTAATAACCCTCCACCCGTGATATGGCTAATCCCGGTTAACCAGGGTCGGTCAAGCAGCGGCTTGACGATGGAAAGGTAGGATCGATGGATTTTTAATAATTCTTCACCAAGGGTGATCTTCAATTCATCCACATAATCATCTACATCAAAATGAGAGAGTAGGACAAGTCGTGCCAGTGAGTATCCGTTCGTATGCAGCCCTGAAGAATGCAGCCCAAATAGTATATCGCCCTCTGAAACGGTTCGTGCGGATAAAAGCCGGTCTTTTTCGACCACACCAATAATGGTTCCGGACATGTCATATTCATTGATTTGGTAAAAGCCCGGCATTTCGGCGGTCTCTCCCCCAATTAATGCACAGGCATTTTCACGACATGCAGCGGAGAGCCCTTCTACCACCTGCTCAAGGATGGCGGAATCAAGCTTGGATGTTGCGAAATAATCCAGGAAAAATAGCGGTATCGCTCCCGTTGTGAGAATATCGTTGACGCAGTGGTTGACAAGGCACTGACCGATGGTATTGTGTTTTCCCATGAGAAAAGCGATTTTCAACTTTGTTCCCACACCATCCGTACTGGATACCAGCACCGGATTATTGTATGAAGCCGCCGGGAATTCAAAGCATCCTCCGAAGCTTCCGATATCGGTGAGTACATTTGAATTAAAGGTGGATCGAATATGTCGTTTAATCAGATTAATGGATGTGTTTGCTGATTCGATATCGACGCCGCTATCTTTATAGGTGGTAGTCACAGTTAGTTTTTACCTTCCGAATACATGGATTCTATTTGGTCAAAATAATTTTGAATAACGACTTTTCTCACTATTTTTAATGAGGGTGTAATCTCCCCTTTTTCAATAGTGAATTGACTGGGCAGTAATACAAATTTTTTAACCCGTTCATAATTGGAAAAAGATTCCATTGCGGTCTTGATTTCCCGGTCGAAAAGCGAAAATACCTCAGGGTGCTCAATTATTGCTTCCGGTTCTGATAGGGAAATCCCTTTTTTTCTAAGATATCTTCCAACGTATTCAAAATTTGGGATGATCAGCGCGCTAACGAAATTACGTTTATCCCCGATGACGACAGACTGATCGATATACATGTTGCTGACTAACGCGTTCTCAAGTGCGGCGGGCGCTATGTTTTTCCCACCTGAAGTGACGAGGATGTTTTTCTTTCGATCTGTTATTTTCAGATATCCATCCTCATCGAGAAATCCGATGTCGCCGGTTGAAAGCCATCCATTTTTATCTAATACAGCAAGAGTATCTTCATCATTTTTATAGTAACCAAGCATTATATTCGGACCTCTGACGACGATTTCTCCATCGGCGGCGATTTTAACCTGTACGTTATTCAGCGGTTTGCCTACGGTTCCAAATCGCAATTCCGATGGGGTGTTTACTGTCAAAACCGGACTTGTTTCAGTCAAGCCATATCCCTCAAGAATCGTCACATTGGTCGCTGCAAAAAATTCTGCGATCTCCCGGGATAACGGCGCTCCGCCTGAAACAAAATATCGAAGCCGACCTCCGATTTTCTCTTTAATTTTATCAAAAACCAGCTTTTTCGCAAGGTCATATTTTTTATTCAGCAGAAACGGCGGTGTTACGGATCTGATTTGGTAACTTAAAATTTCATTCCCAATAGCGATGCTCCACCAAAATATCTTTTGTTTCAGCTTTGAGCTATTTCTAATATTATCCAACACTCTTGAATACATTTTTTCAAACAATCTGGGGACACTCAGTATCATTGTCGGTTTTACTTCGATCATATTTTGAGGTAATGCTTCGATACTCTCGGTATAATAAACTGCGCTTCCTTTACTAAACGCGGTGAAATGTCCTCCCATCCTTTCGAATGAATGGCTTAAAGGAAGATATGATAGAAATATGTCCTCTTCAAAAAACTGAATCTTCTCAAGGGTACCTTTGATGTTCGATACCATATTATGATGTGATAACATTACGCCCTTCGGATTTCCTGTTGTGCCTGAAGTGTAGATTAAGGTTAATAAATCCCCGGGTCTGGAATCTTTTACAAAATCTGAGAACAGTAAATCGCAATTATTTCGATACTCTTTTCCGGTACGAATAAAATCGGATAAGTTTTGGATTTTCTTATCCATTCCTTTCCATGAGTCATCCAGTACTACCAGAGAAATCAAATAAGGACATTCACTCCATATCTGCTGAATTTTTTTCAACTGTTCCTGATTTTCCACCATCACCACAACCGATTCGGAATCGTTTAAGATATATCGGATCTGTTCCGGAATTAAGGTGGGATAAATACTTACACTTGCGGCGCCTGAACAGATGATCCCATAATCTGATATAGCCCAGTAAGGGCTATTGTTGGATAGGATCGCTACGTTTTTACCTCGTCCAATTTCATGGCTTTTGAAGGCAAATGTCATGCATGACACCATCTCAAGGGTCTGTGCTTTTGTAATTCCTTCCCAGACGCCATTTTTTTTATGATAAAAAATGTTTTTTTTCGGCAAAGAATTCGTGGTATTGAAAAATAACTCCGAAATAGTATTAAATGTCATGATTTGGCCTTTCTTGGGCTGTAGTTTTTGCGGAAATTCTACCGATTCTGAATAAATTAATCCAAAGATTAAATGGAGCTAACACTTGAATAAAGATGCGGGATTTACAAGTAAAGACATATAGTCGAACAATGCAATTGGAATTACTTCTAAATCTGTTCGTTTTGTGCATGATTAGTCGATAAATTTTCTGGCTTGAAAAATGCCGAGGTGGTGAAATTGGTAGACGCGCCGGACTCAAAATCCGGTGACCCTTGGGTCGTGTGGGTTCGATTCCCACCCTCGGTACTTTTGAATTGCGATGATTCTAATGAGTTCATATTATCGGGTTCATTCTGCCAGAGGGATGGTGGGAAAATTGAAGACTCCAACCCAACTTTGGATGAAATAAGAACTGATCCGTCATTTTTTTCAATAAACTCCTTTGAAAGTAGTAAACCCTGTCCCTTTTTCTGCATTCGTCCCTTCGGAGCGACTATCCTCACTTTCTTTAAACAACTTTGATATTTTTTCTGGTCCTATCCCCACACCGATGTCTTTGCTTTCAACTTCAACCGCTTTTTTCATCTTTGTGCTTTGGATAGATTTCAGTCCTTTATTTGGTGTGAATTTTATTGAATTCGTGATACAATCCTGAATCACCGAATTGAGCATTCTTTGATCACCTATGATCGTTACCCCATTTTGAACGTTGTTTATCATCGTAATATTTTAATTTTTGCCATTGCAGAGAGCAGCTTTAAATTTTCTTCAATAAGTTCCGCAATATCAAAGTGAGCCGGAATCGCTAAAATTTCATCCGTTTGTACCTGCGCCCAATCCAACAGATTCTCTAATAAATTTCCAACTAAATCCGATGATTGATGAAGTTGAACTGCAATTTCAGTTATTTCCCTCTTCTCAAATTTACCGCTGTGGGTTGCAAAATAATTTAACATTCCAAGTAAAGCGTGAAATGGATCGCTCTAGTCATGGGCGATGATCGAGAAAAATTTGTTTTTCATGGCAATTAACCGCTTCATCTCTTCATTTTTTAATTTAAAAAGCGCTGCCTCTCTTTCCTTCATTTCCAATTCGTATTTTATCCGAAGTTCTGTAATATTTTTTGTCTGATTCGTTAATTACTTCAGAGTTAAGTACATAATATTTCTTTAAGTAATAAAACGCTTTCTGGTAATCGCTTTTTTTGTGATAGATGTCTGTATAGGTTGAATAGATTTTCATCAGCACCTCTGCAGTATCCGGAGGGGATTTCGATAATTTTTCTGCTCTCTCCACCGTATTAAATGCCATGCGGAAATTTCCAAGATGTATGTAATATTTCGAAATATTAATAATCAAGAAAATCAACCCGGTTGTGTTTGATATTTCATCGTTTGTGCGAAAAGACTTCAGTAGTGTGGTGATAGCATGGGAATATTTTTCCATGATCATGTAAATCCCGCCAATGTTACTATTCGCCGTGATCTGCAATTCCAGATTATTAATTTTATCGGCGATTTTCCGGCACTGTCCAAAATATCCCAGGGCGGTAGAATAGTTACCTGATATATTATAAACTTTCGCCAATGTTATTCAATGCAGCAGCGATTCAGGATAAATTTCCGCTATCCTTGGCAATTTTGAGAGATTTTTCATAATAGCACGGTGCCTTATCTATCTCGCGAAATTTTTTGTAAAGTATCCCGATATTGCCGATCGCTGCCGCAATGCCTTTTACATGATTTAATTCTTCAAAGAGGTCAAGGGCTTTAAGATAACATTTCAGCGCTTTATCGTTCTGATCAAGTTGAGTAAAGGCGACGGCGATGTTGTTAAGGGTCGCGGAAATACCTCTTTTATCATGAAGATCAGTTTGTATCTCTAGACATTGCTGAAAATATTCGAGTGATTTCTGGTAATTGTTTAAAAGATTGTTTCCACGTCCCAATACTTTCAGGGAAGTACAGACGACTCATTACGATGGTTGGTTTTGGCATGTTCATAAACAAGTGTGGCATATTTAATAGATCTGGCTGTATTTAAATATAAATATTCCTGTGCTAATTTCACCGATAGGTCTGATTGATCGTCAGAAGTTGCATTCTGATATTCTGTTACTAATTTTTTAAATCTTTAATATCCATATAAAATTTTAATTCAGAAAGTTACGAAGTGTTGTAAAAAAACAAAATAGATTTATCCTTAATTCAGATCATTTCAGAATATGGGACTTAACAATTATATATTATTTACCGTCTAAGATCGATTTTCTTTCCTGATACCCAACACGGATAAGTATGATAAACACAACTGATCATTTGCTTTTTATCAATCCGGGGAGATGAATGCATCAGGTAAAGGCGCTTTGCTTTCGATTTTTCAGCAATTTCAAAGGCGTCCTGTATAGACAAATGATACTTCGAATATGCCATCCTTTCGGAGCCTGCTGGAAAAGTTGCTTCTAAAAATAAGACGTCGGTATTTTCCGAAAACGGAATAATCTTTTCAAATTTTCTGGTATCAGTAATATATGTCAAACTTTTATGACGATCACTCAATCGAAATGCAAAACACGACAGGCCGTGCTCTACCTTAAGTATATTGACTTCTAATTGAGGGTTAAGGCGGATACACTCTGCATCTGATACGATAATAAAATCTATGTTATAGAACGGAGAAAACCCAAGATACTCAAAATTCTGTCTGACAAAAGGTTCAAGTGTGTTGGGTCCGTATAAAGTGATATTACTTCCATTTCGGATGACATGTTTATAAAACAAAAAGGGAATTAGTCCGCTGACGTGATCCGGATGCAGATGAGTGATAAAAATTTGCCGAATACTCCCTAGTTTGTACTCGCTTCCAATGATCTTTTCAAAGGTCCCTTCTGCACAATCAATGAGGATGTTAAAATTGTTGCAACTGATAATTGCTGATGTAGTACCTGATAATTTTGTCGGAACACCGCCGGAATATCCAAAAAACTGAATCGAATTAATCACGATACAATTTCGCTGAACAAATAAGAACGCAATCCGAGACCCTTTGCAACCGAAGACATTTCCTTTAAAAAATCAATCTCAATCTCCCAGGCTTGTCCTAAGGCTTCCACCACAGGCTTGTGTGCATAAAATGTGACCGTAGCAGGATGGCTTAGCAGGTGGTGCAAAATATATCGTATATCATCAATCGAAATCCCCTGAAAAGAATCAATGCAAAGTGCATTCACCGGCTGATTCGATGGATCATCTTCATAAATATCCCTCACTTTTTCAATATTCCTGATGCTGGAGTGTCGCTGGGATTCACTGACCGCTCTTAATTTGGTGAAATATTTCAATAATTCATGGTCTAATTTTTGGTTACGGATGCCCTCTACATATGCGAAGGAGACCGCTTTAATCCCGTTGTCGGCAAGAAATCTTTTTTCTGCAAGAACTTCGTTATTGACATATTCTGATATGGTCTATGTCTTCAGGCTACGAACGATGTTTCCATGGGTATATCCGTGTACTCCGATTTCATGACCATTATCTTGAAGCGATCTCAGCATGGACAATTCATTCTCAGTGATTCCATATTTCAAACTGACCATGAAAGTTGCTTTCACCTGATATTCTGTAAATATCGGCATGAGACCATACCATTCCTGTATAGAGTTATCGTCGAACGTCATGGAAAAACCCGGATGACCTATCCCCGACCTTGAAAAATAATCCGGGGGATAAGTCCAGAAACAAAATGATATCAGAAGTGCAATGAGAGTACTCCAGGTAAAATTCATATGGATATTATTTTAGAAGTAAAATTTTTCGGATTTGGGAATTACCCTGATATTCCAACCGGACAAAATACACGCCGGAAGCAAACTGTTCTCCATCCCATACAACGGATTGTTTTCCCGTATACTGCATACCAGGATAAATTTCAGTAACCCGTCTGCCCAAAACATCAAATATCACGATGCTAACCTTTCCGGATTCGGGAATAGTATAGGCAATCGTCACCGTAGAATTAAAGGGATTTGGATAGGGTGCGCTCAATGAAAATTGTCCCGGTAGGGATACTTCGATGCAGCTACCGTCGCGGGTACATCCCCGGCCGCTGACGATGTGGAATCCCGAACCCACAAAAATTCGAAGATCATAACGATTCCCGGAATCAGACCCGGGAGATAAGTTGACAGCGATAAATTCATTGTTATTTTGAAATCCCATCCAGTTTGGTGATCGTACGTCGATGGTTTGTATGAGGTCTCTGTTAAAGAAAAGATGATATGCGATCAACTCACCATCCGCAGACAATCTGGTCTCCTTCTCATCTGATATCACCCGGAGCTGTGTCGGATATTGCAGATTTAAGACGTCATTTCCTAAAATCTGATCTACGATTGCCACGACATCCATAATATCGACCAAACCATCAAGGTTCATGTCTGCTTCAAAATGATTTAATCCACCGAATTCTGTCAGACCCAGAATATAAAAAACGACATTAACCACATCATTTACATCGGTTTGATGATCGCCGTTCACATCACCACCCGGTTCAAAGGGATGAATCGGTAATTCCTGGGTATTATAAATCGATACCCCGTTCATTGTGGCAAATGCCACCAGCCCATCCTGGTGGTTAACACTGACGTCATAGACTAAATCTGATAACAAGCCACTATTTTGGGTATTAAAACCGGCGCCGGACTCTAACAAACTATTATCAGAAAGAAACCCAAAAGCACCATGGTGCCGGGTAGTGACCCATTTATTATTATTATTATTATCTACCCGGATGTGGTCGCCAATATAAAAGGGAATTTGAGTGTAAGCCGGCCATCCAAGGAGCTCACTGATCAGAATTCCATTATCCGTATTGGTCATTTCATAACCCTGAATTCCCCCACTGGTCACTACCCACACATGATTATAATAATCAATATCAAGTGACCAGACACTGTTTGAAGGCAGAATATCATCATTTAGTACCTGAAGCCAGACGTCATCGGTTTCATCCCCGGGTGTCTGCCCAAAATCAAGGACTCTTAATCCCCCATTGGAATATTCGCTGATATTATTGTTCATCGGTACATCATATTGAATGCCAAACCATGCTCTTCCATAACCGTCGAATGCAACCTCTTGCGGAAGGTAAGATGTATTATCAGGTCCTGTCACATGCGCCCATCCTGTCCCGTCTGCGAGTTTGATGGCGGCGATATGATTGTAAACTTCAGAGTACGGATTTACCACCCACAAGTTACCCTGCGGATCCTTTTTAATTTGATTGATCGTCAGATACCGGTTAGTCCATCCGGGATTATAAATTCCATTTAATCCATCTAATATCCCGTTAGTAGTATCATAAACGGTCATTTCTAAGGCAACAGGATCAATTTCAATCACGCCGCCCCGGGTACCGGGCAGATCTGGGGTAACCCCGCTGTTGCTGAATAAAAATTGATACTCCATTGACTCTACAATGCTCCAGGGCAGGTTTGAACCCGGCGAATAGCTCATGCTGATGCCTGAAAAATTTAAGTCATCAAGCTGATTTAATATATACCCGGATGTATGAGAAGATGCAATGAAATTAGTGGCAACGCCATCTGAAAAATGGAGCATCCCTTTCCGGCTGACCGCTGAGAACGAACCATCGCTGGCGTATGTGATCGCATTCATCTCATTGGTGAAACCCGTATTTGGGACGTACTCAGAGGACAGCAGAGTTTCACGGTCGATCACCCGGAAACCCTGTTTGTTCACTCCAAAAATATGGTGTTCTGCGTCGGTGCTCCATGACGTGAATGTCGTTCCCGGTGGCGGGGAGAGCGGGTACCCGGCAATTAATGTGAAGTCGCTGTCAAATTCATAAAACCGGGTAGAACTTAACACACAAAAGTGGGTATCGGAAGTCCAGCCGGCGTTTAAAACGGTACCTGGCAGATTCGGATAAACGATGGTCCATGAACCACTAGTCAACGTCAGGATGGACGATGCAGTTACCATCACCGGGACCTCACCCGGGAAATAAAATTTGGGCTGCCATCCCTCAAGGATCGGATGCCAGCTTACGCTAAAGGTCAACATCCCGCTGCTGATGGATCCATAGTATTCACCAGAGGAGGTAGCCACAAATAGGGTATCTCCACTAAAACTGATATGACTGATATCCGGTGGCGAGCCTGGCAATGGATAAACCGCCTGAAAATACGGTAAATCGTCTTCATCCAATCGAAATTCGATGATGCTTTGGGATATGCCTGTTTTTCCGATGGCAAAAGCCGAATTACCGTAAAACGTAATATCGGAGATTTCCTCCAGTCCCAGATTATCGATGACCCTGATCAGCCCGTATTGCGGATGGTATATTTGCAGAGTCCCGGGGTGTTTTGCCCCCAACCATAAATTTCCATTATTATCTTTACTGACAGAAACTAATGTTGAATATTTCAATATCTCCCCCGGGAGTATTTTTTCAAACTCACCTGTGGACAAAACCAGTTTTAATAATCCACCATCCGTCGCCCCGTAACATTCATTACCTGAATATCCGAGGAGCTGGTGAGGCGTTAGTAAAGAGGTCACCGATGTCCATAAGATTGATTCGTTTATCACCGGTAGTTCACAGTTGATAAAACATAAAGGTATTTCCAATATTCCTCGATTATTGGCATTGTCCCAGGCTTCAACCTTCAGGGTGTGATATCCGCTTAATGCCATGGAGATTTCCACCGGGACAATCCCCTGACCCTGAATTTCCGGCATATAGGTAAAGCGATCCGTGAAATTTTCAGCAGGGAGATCGTCGATTTGAACTAAAATTTGATGTCCGGGAAGACCCATAAGATTCACGCCGGAGGAATCTTGTATTACCATATCGAACCGAAAAGGCGGATCAATCATTTGTTGTTCCATAATCGTTTCGTCGTTGTAGTACAGCGAAATTATTGGGGGTGAAAAATCCGTGATCGATTGTGGTGGCACGACGGGAATTCCTGAAATCGTCTCCATGGATGTCTGAAACGACTGACCGGCGTGATCACAAAAGACTTTCACTTCCACCGGGCAGGATTCGCACACCGGGAAATCTAAGGGAACGTAGAATTGTGCATATTCCACAAAATCACCGGCGTATATCCGCTCACCGGGGAGTTGATAATTTAAATTCACCCACCCATTATAGACTTGATGAATAAATCTGGTGGGTCCGTACACACTCAGATAAGATAGCTCATTTTGATAATCAACATTTAGGTTCAGTGAATTTGGTGTGAGCACTTCTACCGTATCCGGGTAAGTATTGACGACGTTCGCCCTCGTCGGTAAAATAATGGGGATGGCCGGGTCGCCGAAGAGTTGAAATACGTAGTCAGAACTGCCGGATTTGGATTCCCGTACGAGATCGCCCATTCTGAAATTTGAAAGACCTAAAGAATAGTCCTCAACTTTCGAGTACAGCCGGTCCAGGTAAGCGCCGACTGACTGAGACATGATCAACCGGGTCGTGGTTATGACTGCAATCGCCCCATCGGGTTTTGAGATCAATGCTTCTGTAAAACTGCCTGAATTGTCATAGTGTCCAAGATCACAGGATCCAACTACCCAAACCGGTAATTGCCCCGCCGGCGGCGACATAAAGGTGATATCCCGTTCCATATCCAGGATGAGCTCATCCGCAAGTGTGGTCTCGTTCCCGTGCCCGATATAATTGATCCACGCAACCCCGGAGTTGATAGCATCCAGAATATCTGATGTCATTTCAGGAAGTGTGGGAATCCCTCCGCCGAAAAAAAGCGGATATTCCGTGCCATAAATACATTTGACGTCCAGCCCGTCTTTGATCTGTTCGTAGATATTATTGGAATTGCTGACGTGTGAAATTTCAACCAATATGTCTCCCCCATCCGCCTTGTGAGCATCATCAGCCAGGAGCAGCACGGAATTCTTCCAGCGCCCTGAAGGCGGATCCAAAACGTATGTTCTGATTTTATCTGTAATCTGAATGGAAGTACCGATTTCGGAAACGGGGATCCTGCCGGTGGAAAGACGGGCGATGGGAAAAGTGGTTTGCAATGAAGAGTAAAAATCATCTGAAGGGATACCATAAATATCATAATACGGGGTAACGACGGTTTCATCTCCGATGATCAACAGATACTGCAAATTAGGGTAGTCCTCCATCCGGTTCAGCACATACTGCCGGGTCGCTTCTGGGAGCGCGAGTTCCGGATATTGCGCTGCGATACTGTCGGTGGTCATGATGGTAGTCTGAAGCCGTTGGTTAAAATCTACTTCATTCGAATGCAGGTTTGAAATGATCGATGCGGCAGTGACGAAATCTGATGAGGTGATGATCAGGTAGCCTATACTCTCCTGGGAAAATATCAACCCGGTGAGGGTGGCGACAAGTCCGCAAAAATACCGAAAAGACATGAACTTACATAAAGATCATTTGAGTAATGTAATTATTTGAGAATCACGGGTGTGTGGGCTTGTCAGCTCGATTACATAGACACCACTGGGGTAACGGCTGCCGTCGAAACGAAGGGTATGGTCTCCGGGATTCCGTACCCCATGGGATATTTCTTCGAGAAACTCACCCTTTAAATTGAACAGGCGAATGACGGTATTTCCCCGCGCACCCAGTGTATACCGGAGGGTTGTTACAGGGTTGAATGGGTTGGGGAAGGCATTCCGAAACCCAAAATCCGCCGGCAGTTGAATGTCCTTCACATCCAGAGCATTCCCCATGGAAATGGTGATGTCATCAATTGCGATTTCATCCCTGCTTCCACTCCCTGAATAGTCGTCACTATCCCATCGCAGATAATAAGATGAACCATCCGGGATATTCAACCCCTGTAACCAGATCGCTTTTGTCGTCAACACCCATTCAGAAGTGCCACCTAACTCGACGGATAAAAAATCAACAGAAGGTTCATGTGTATAGGTTGAGTTGTCAATGGAGTGTGAAAAATACACATAGGTACTGTACCCCGCAGTATTGTATTCCCATATTTCATAACTGACGGTAATGTGGGTTATAGTGGTCCCCGTATTATTCACAATATACAACGTAATCGATCCGGGAGTCAAAAAAACACTTGTGGGTTGAAAACCCACCGCTCGATCTAAAACGCCTCCATTACTGATATCATAGCTGTAGAACTTGCCTGCCGTTACTCCCCCATTGCTCGTTCCCCCGAAATATGTTAATGAGTCATCTGGTTGTACTTCCAGGGTTAAAGTTCGCTTAAACGACCATGCATCTGCATCCAGATCACCGTTTTGTGGATTTGCAAGAGGGAAGGTGCCATCCCATTGGCCATTATTCACACCCTCAACGGTGGTGTCAAAATCTATGACATACTGCGCCACGCCATCAACATTGGTAATGGACAATTGTGACCATGCGAGGGACCAGATTGCCAGGGCGATGAAGATTGATTTTTGTCTTTTCATTGTTTTTCTCCTATTCGGTGATTTTACGGGCAGAGGGGTTTTGATCTGCTTTTTGCCCGAGGTAATCAGTTGAAATCATATATGAGTAATAATAGAACCATAAAAACCGTGCTCCTATTATATCACTGCTGACCATTTGATTCAAAAGGAAAAATAGGGTTAATGCGGTGAGGGTCGTTTGTTCCGCGGTCTTAGGGGTGAACAGATGGTGAAACAATGGGAATAAAACCAATATGAGTAGAACAAAGCCAATAATACCGGTTTCCGCTAGAATCTCCATAACCAAATTGTGGGGGTATAACCACCCCGGTTCCCAATCCGAAAAATTGCCGGGTCCGATTCCAAAAATCGAGTGGTGAAAGAACGCAGAAAACGCATGTATAATATGTTCGATCCTAATGATATAACTGCCGTACCACACATGAATATTTGGGTTCCCTGCCTGTCGAAATGTATCCATGACCAGGCATGTTACGAATAAAACGATCGCACCGGTTAAAATACGTTTTTTCGTCGTCCAGCGACGATGAACAATCCGGTTTGCAATCAGAATTGAAATCATCGCGCTCAGCAGCGGACCCTTGGTTAATGTCAACAATAGCGTAAACACAAATAAAGAAACCAGACCATAGTACAAATACCGTTGACCCTTGTTCTGCTTTATCTCTGTGTACCATTGATAAATGAGAATGATTAATCCGGTGCCGGCTATTCTGCCCAGGCCGATAGGTCCACCGCCCAAAACCGCCAACCGGTAAATACCCGGTGCCTGCAGCCAATTAACAATCCCCATGAGACACATAACGACAGAAATCCCAAACATCGACCACAGTAAATTCCGGATAGCAGCAGAGCCGGTCACATGTATCCGAAATGCCATAAGAACGACGGGTAATACGCCCATCATTACCAAACTCAGCGCCTTATCCAGTGCATACTCCGGGTACTTTGAGTAGAGTATGGCATTAATTGAAAGATAAATAACGAATATCAAAAATGGAAGCATGTGAAATAAGGTGCGTTTCCGAAAACGAAACTTCCGGCTGAAAACGAACAAATGGATCAGTAATAATGCAACATTAATGTGATTCAGACTGAATGGATAAAACAGCGATAACCGGGGTTCATACAGAACATTACCAATCAATAATAGAGCGGCGAGGTTAAATTCAGGAATGATGACACAAATTCCCAGGTAGAATGGTGCCAACAATTGTGCCAGTGTTTCGGGCATGATCGGGTACGTAAAATTAACCCCGCTCATGCGGGGTTAATCAAAAACGACTTTCCTATTTGATATAGGTAATATGTTTTTTATACCGGTGGTTCCCCATCGTCATCTGAACCACATAAACACCGGATGATACCGCCTGGGGGGTCCAGCGAATCTGATATTCACCTGGGGTAGAAAAGCCACGGTAAAGCGTTTCAACAAGTTCCCCGGAAATATTGAAAATTTGGATAGTCACATCGCCTGAAATATCCATCTGATAATGTATTACGGTTTCAGGATTAAAGGGATTCGGATAAATGGCAAAGATACGAAAATCTAAGGGAGTATCCTGTGAATCTTCTATGGATAAAGATTCTCCGTTAATTGAATTTGTATAATTTTCTCCTCCGTTATTATCCAGGTAAACCGTCGCTAAATCTGCAATTGAATTGTTCAGCGTAATATTGGATTCTGTGGTTAAGGTATAATAGGTAACCGTCGATGCATTTCCTGGTTTGCCCGCTGAAATGAGGGCGTAGTAATGTGATCCGTCGAAGGCTGTTGTGGTCGTGCCGATGATATTTGCAGATGCAAAATCAATATACCCGTTTACATTGTCTGCATCAAAATGATATCGCACATAGAATTTTTGATCTGCAGGAGGTTCGTCCACCCCACAGTCGATTTTAAATTCTAAGCTGTTGGCGTTTTCAAAATCCAAAGGGGTATTATCTCCCCCTGATCCGGAATCGTCAAAATGGGAAATGGTGACGGGTGCGCCATCAAATTCAAAAACATAACCCTCAGAATTTGTACTGCTCGCCACATCCTTAATGATAAACGTATAATATTTGCTATCTATTTCATTAAACCAACTGTTCCCACCATTGGGACTATACCAGGTAGTTAAATTTCCTACAGTGATATTATCCCCTCTCGACCAGTCATTATCTGCCCAGTTCGTTTCATTATCAAATTTGAAATCAGAACTGGTGTCGTTTCCGTCGGATTGAATGATAACTAACCATGAATCGGTACCAAGATCACGGAAACTCATTGCAGTCGAACCCCAGCCATTCATTTCACCCCGATAATACATTTGTGATTGAATCGAAGCAAGTATAAACCTGCTGCTGGTCAAAAGGAATAAAACTAAAAACAGATGGGTATATAACCGATAGTTTCTTTTTTCCATTTCTTCTCCTCTTTGATTAAGATTTGATAAACTGATCTTTATATTTGTAGATAAAAATTACTTCGAAACTCTTGAGTGCGGCAAAAATTGATTTACAGTTCAATGACCCTCCACCGCCATGTAAAAATACCGGTCAGGGATTTCAATTGTGGAATGAACCGGTATTTGTAATGATTGTAAATCCGTAGATGGCTGGATTCGGATATTTCGTTTGTTCACCGTAATATACATGGGCATTCGAAAAGACGGTTCAACGCCGGTCCACTGGAATTTAATTTCATTTTCTTCAATTAAATATGAAAAAACCGGTGGTTTTCGGGTGAACAGATACTGGCTGAAAAAATAGGTGTAGTCCTCCCCTGTCAGTTGATTCACCATCTGAATAAAGTCCTCGGTACACACTATGCTTTTGGTGTATCGCACCTGGAATTGGTATAAAATATCGAAGAACAATGGATCATCGTCTATGACGCTTCTGAGTGTATGCAGCACCCATGCGCCTTTCCAGTACACATCGTCGAACCCCCAGTAATTCACATTTCGTGGACCCACCATCGGACGGGAATTCCTGATAAACCGGCGTTTGTTCATCAGGTAATCCACACTGACCAGCCTGCCCAGTTTTTCTTCCAGATAAATCACCTCGGAATAGGTGGCAAACGCTTCGTGAAGCCACACATCCGCACCGTCGCAGGCGCTAACATTATTCCCCCACCATTCGTGCGCGGTTTCATGCAAAATCACATAATCGATCAGATCATAAATGTAATAATTATTACTGTTTTTAAACCCGTTGCCGTAAGCAACGGCCGACTGGTGCTCCATGCCGCGGTAGGGTGTTTCAACCAATTTGTAGCCGTCCTCCCACCAGGGGTAAGGTCCGTAATACTTCTCAAAGACGTGAAGCACATCCCTTGCTTGTAAAAAGTGGGTTTCCGCTACACCACGATTATATGACAACACCATGTGGCTCATCCTGTGAGTTCCGCTGATATTTTGGAGGGTATCCTGTACTTCAACATAATCGCCGATGTTCAGTGTAACATTGTAGTTATTAATGGGATTATTTACAACCCATATAAAACTTCGGGTTTGAAAATCCGGATTATCCCTGATCTCACGAAGCCGCCCATTTGCGATCGCAGTCAGTTCTGCGGCTGTCGTGATGGTGATTCTCATACTGTCGGGTTCTTCGGAAGGATGATCTTTATTCGGCCACCAAAGAGAGGCGCCTTCCCCTTCACAGGCGACACCCACCCATGGTTTTTTATTTTTATCGGTTGTCCAGACGAACCCGCCATCCCATGGGGCATTTTTTGCAGCGACCGGCTGCCCATAATAATCTACCCGAAAAATAAGTTCACCGCCAGCTTGAACCGACGGAAGAATCGCAAAAACCGCGTCTGCTTTCCGATAATAGGGAATCTCGGAGCCCCGATGCCGAATGGATGAAATTTTCAGCCGGTGATTTAAATCAAATTGGATCGTGTCCAGCGTTTCAACGGCATTCGCCCGAAATTCAACCCACCCCCGTATCGATTTCTCTTCAATATTCACATCTATATTCAAGTCATAAAATGTGACGTCATAGCAGGATTTAAACGCATTCAATTCGCCCCTCAATCGGTCAGATTCTGTGACTCTTTCATATTTACCCGGTTTTTCAGGGATCTTCACTGTATCCCGGCTCGGGACGTACCGATGCCCTATGGTTGAACATCCGGTGATCAGAATAGCGCTAAGTGCAACGAATGATCTTCCGATTATTATCCTAGAATTAAAATTCATTTAAGTCCAACAGTCCGGTTTCATTCAACGAGCATCGTTTATTTATTGAGCCATTTTGGGGTTCTTTTTTCAAGAAAGGCACTCAGACCTTCACCCCAGTCCCTGGTATTTATTAAATCTTCAAATGACTTTTTTTCGATCTCCAGACCCTTTCGGAAGGATAATTCAATACCACGATTAATGCAGTTTTTGGCCATTCTCAGCGCAAGGGGACCGGAGGTTAGCATTTCACCTGCCAATTCGATAGCAGATTCCAATACGGTACCGTCATCGACGATAAAATCTACGACGCCATCGGAAAGCGCCTCTTCTGCAGTAAATTTATGTCCGGTAAAAATCCAGTATTTCGCTTTTGAGGGTCCGATGAGTCGGGGAAGTCTTTGGGTTCCCCCTGCGCCGGGTATGATCCCTAACCCGGCTTCGGGGAATCCAATGGTTCCTTCTTCGCTCATAATTCGAAAGTCACAACTGATCGCCAATTCAGCGCCTCCACCGAGCGCTGACCCCTGAATGCCACAGATGGTTGGAACAGGAAGATTCGCCAATTCCGTAAATACATCCCGGATTTCCGTTACATTCTCCATTGACTGCTCACGATCAATATCCTTTTGTTCTTTCAAGTCTAATCCCACGCAGAACTGCTGTTCAGTCGATGTAATGATCAATACATGTATGGAGGATAGTTCGCTGATTCGCCGGATGACGGTTTGCAGTTGGCGGACCATTTCGGCGGAAAGGGCGTTTACCGGCGGGTTTGCAAGCGTCAGAAATCCGATGCCATCATCCTGGGCGGTAAATCTGATGAATTTTCCCATATGTCTCCTAAAATTTAGCCGTAATATGTTACTATATACCGGTGCTACCTAATTACTTGGAAAACGAAAATCCTGAAGGTAAGTTTTCTGAAGGCGTTTCTTCAGGTACCCAGGAAAGATCCAGAATCGTAAATGTGGGGTCAAGCATTCTGAAAATGGGCACTACTCTCATCCCGATTTTCGGCTCTCCGATGGATAAATAACCCATAAGGATTGTCGCCACACCATCAAATTCGATATTGATAAACCGAACCGGTTTTTCAAGCGTATTAAATGCACCGGTTCTTTCGGTGACCATAAAGGTATGGACTTTTGCTGTGGAGTTTGCGACGGCTGTCAGGTTTACGGGAGTCGCTTTTTTCAGGCAATCCGGGCAATATGTTTTATATGGCAAATTCACAGTGCCTGTATGTTCGCAGGCAGGATTATCGCATCGGGTCCCCCATAATTGCCCATCTTTCAATGATGAGAAAAAATGAGCTTCCCCTCCGTAGGTATGGATATGCGTGATGTCCCTGGGGTTGGTTACCCCCATCAGTTCACCGGAGTCACTGTAAATAGGTGTATTTGGGTAAATATAATGAAAGTTACCATTCGGGCGATACCGTCCGTTAATCACTTTTACGGTTCCGCGTTTTTCAAGGTTGGTCATGAGTTTCTCCTTTCTAATTGATGGTCAGGATGAACCAGAATTGTGGCCGTCACATGAGACCCTACGCCTGCATGACTAATGGCCAATCCCCTTTTTGCACCCATTACCTGGAGATTTTGCCAATCCCCGGGTTTGGTTCGCCCAAAATCATCCCATTTTTTCTGGTTTTCGTGCATTTCTGCCCAGCGTCCCCAAATGTGCTGTCCGACTTCTACCGCCTGCATGATTCCCGTCGCACCCACGGCATGCATATTGCCGATCAGGCCACCGGAAAGATTTGCCGGCAATTTCCCTGGCTTACCCGTATGAGGGTTCGTGTGATAACAGTCGCCTGATTCGACGTAGGTTCTGCCTTCACCATAGGGTCGGATACCGATGTCTTCATAGGTCTGTATATCACTGATTGTAAATGCATCGTGTAGTTCCACCAGATCCAAATCTTCGGTCGGATCATACACGCCCGCCATACCATAGGCGTAATAGGCCGCCATTCTTGCAGCGAGAAAACCGGTAAAGCCCGGGTACCGGTCTCCCCCTGGGAATCGATCATTTAAATCACGATATTTTTCGGCAGATTCATGCGTCAATAGCGGTATTTCCATATGACGTCGATCTGCGGCTCTCAATGTATGGCTTCCTGCAGCAATATAAACTAAAAGCGGGTTATCGCTTAATTCGAAGGCGGTTTTTTCATCACAAAAAATCGCACATGCAACGCCCACACTCATTAGGCAGCAGTCCAATGCACGCAGGGGGAATGCTACGACAGGTGAGTTGAGCACATCCTCAACCGTGATCTTCATGGGACCATGTGCATGGGGATTCATCCTGGCATATCCCCTGTTCTTCACGGCGATCTCTGCCATAGTCTTTCTGAAGGAATCCTCCGATTTTCCGAATACCTGCCAATATTTTTGAGCCATGACGGCATAATATCCGGTGTAAATGTGACCTAAGGGGGTTTCCCAATCTTTATCCGCCGCACAGGAGATGTAATGATTTCCCTCATCGGTGGGAACTTCATCCATTCTCTCCCACCCCATGGCAAGTACACAATCCGAATATCCGGATGCGACTGCCTTAAAGGCTTCCCACATCGTGGATCCGCCTGTAGCTCCGCCGGTTTTAATGCCTACATTCCCCAGTGGATCGAGACCTAACCGGTCGTGGATCAGGGCTTCTCCCAATAGTTGATCCGCAAAGTGGTCTGCAAAATGACCATAATAGCAGGAATGAATGTATTTCTTCAGTTCTGCCGGCGTCTTGTCAATAAATTCAGCCGCCTCGGTAAATGCATCGATGGCTAACTCTTCGATACGTTTTTCGGGAATTGCTCTTCCAAATTTTGACATCCCACCTGTGACCATGTAAACCGGTTTGCTCATTTCGGGGATTTTCAATTGTCGTTTACTGAACGTAATCATATGGTTTCCTTATGTTTAATATGAAATAATTGTTTATCGTATTTGCCGCTAAAAAAAACGAATGAAAATGGAAGTGAAATTTACAGTTAAATTAAAACGACTCTCAATCTGAACCCATGGATGAGATCCGTTAACCATCGGATTGGTTTCAGATGATATTTTCGGGACAAAGGGTTACTCTTTCCACTGCCCGATCTGCTCGTATTTTGCATATCTGCGCCGGATGAGTTCATCTTTATCCATTGCCAGCAGGAACTGAAATTCTTCCATTAACACCTTTTTTAATTCTCTTGCAGCGCCTTCAGCATCATAATGTGCGCCGTAATGAGGTTCCGATATAATCCGGTCGGCAATTCCCATGTCCAGCAGATCTGCTGCAGTGACCTTCATCGCATCCGCGGCTTCTGGCGCTCGTGAAGAATCCCGAAATAAAATGGATGCACAACCTTCAGGCGAGATTACGGAAAACCAGGTATTTTCCTGACAAATCAACCGATCGCCCACCCCAATCCCCAGAGCGCCTCCGGAAGCGCCTTCACCGATAACCACATTGATGATCGGGACGCGGATCATCGGCATTTCAAAGAGATTCCGGGCGATCGCCTCCGCCTGTCCCCGTTCTTCCGCACCCAACCCGGGATAGGCGCCCATCGTATCAATCAGAGTCAGTATCGGCACATCAAATTTTTCCGCCAGTTTCATGACCCTAAGGGCTTTACGATAGCCTTCAGGTCTGGGCATGCCGAAATTACGGAATAAATTTTCTTTGGTGGTTCTGCCTTTTTGCTGCCCGATCACCATGTATGACTTTCCATCTATTGTCATTAATCCACTCACAATCGATGGATCATCGGCAAAATAACGATCTCCGTGTAACTCAAAAAAGTCGCCGGACATCATCCGTATATAATCCAGCGAATATGGTCTGTCGGGATGTCTTGCTAACTGGACCCGATCCCACCGGGAGAGTTTCGAATAAATATCCGCTTTCTTTTGTTCGAGTTTTTGTTCCAGCTTTTTAATATTTGATGATACGTTTTCCCCCGTCTTTGCTGCAGTTAAGCGAAGGATATCAATTTTTTCTTCAATTGCTTT
>CAYPCW010000037.1:0-27700 GCA_964409335.1 uncultured bacterium | reverse complement strand
ACTTCAATAATCGAATCTGATACGGATGACCGGGTGCGAATAAACGCGATTCGTTCGTTCAGTAAAATCGGCGGATTGACGGCAGAAAACCAACTCAGACCTGTTTTACAGGACCCCCGGGTGAACGTGTCGGTAGCCGCTGCGGAGCATTTCGAGAATGTTAACCAGATTTTCTTCCCGGCAGAGATCAGAAGGATCGCCGACGTTACAACTCAATGGAGAGTCCGGACGGTGTTGTATAAATCTCTGCTAAAACAAAAGTTTGAAATATTTTCCATTTCTCAGAACCTCCGGGATCGATACAAGCAATCCGAAAACACCTACGAACGAGCCTGGATTTTGGACGCCCTCTCCGTTGCCCCGGACAATATTTCATTTATCCGGACTGAAATTTTTCAATCTGACATTCCTGTCATCCGGACCTATGGAATGGATGGCTTATGCGGATTGATCCAGTCAGACAGGTTGGACCCTTCAGTCAAATCCCGGTTAGTTGAGATCATGAAGGATGCCATTTCCCATGAGGATGCCGTCATGGTATCCCTGGCTGCGGGTGTGTTTGCAAATCCTGATCTGAATTTGAAAGAGATCATTCAGGATACGACATTCCTGCATGAGGCGTTGATGAGGTTAAACCTTCCACAGGATTATGAGGCTGCACAAGAGATCATCCAGGCCATTAAATACCTTGACGGTTCAGAACTTTTAAATACCATGATTAAACTGGATGCACAACCCATAAATTGGACGGTTCTGAATCGCCTTACAACCCACCCCAAAGCAAAAATTCAAACAGACAGAGGTGAGATCACCATCGAATTATTCAAATTTGATGCACCCGGCACCGTCGCCAACTTTGTGGAGTTGAGCAGAAAGGGATTTTATGACGGAAAATATTTTCACCGGGTTGTGCCTAATTTTGTGATTCAGGCTGGATGCCCCCGGGGAGATGGATGGGGCAGTTCTGATGCGATCATCAGAAGCGAGTTTAGTCAGCAAGAATTTGACACCGGATACATGGGCATGGCCTCATCAGGTAAGGATACGGAAAGCTGCCAATGGTTTATTACCCAGTCTCCCACTCCGCATTTAAATGGCAGATATACAATTTTTGCCAGAGTAGTTGAGGGAATGGATGTCGTAAACCAAATCCAGGTAGGAGATAAAATTCAATTCATTCACATCCGATGACGGACCAAATTAACAAATGAAAGCTCATCGGAAGGCAATTGTCCTGGTGTCGGGGGGGATGGACAGCTGTGTCACCGCAGGATTGGCGATTGAGGCGGGTTTTACCCCGGCATTTTTACACGTGAATTATGGCCAGCGGACAGAAGTGCGTGAAAGGCAGGCATTTCAGGATATCGCTCGATTTTACGCCGTGAGGGACACCCTCGAAATCGATATGTCACATTTGAAGAAAATCGGCGGTTCATGCCTGACCGATGACCATATTCAGGTCCCTGATGCAAATCTTGATCATGATTCCATACCAATCTCGTATGTACCCTTTAGAAATGCAAATTTATTGAGCATTGCGGTTAGTTGGGCTGAGGTGACAGGGGCTCAGGCTATTTTTATCGGTGCTGTTGAGGAAGATTCATCGGGGTATCCTGACTGCCGGCGACAATTTTATGATGCATTCGAACGGGCGATCGATGCGGGTACCCGCCCGGAAACCTCCATTCGCATCATCACTCCGATCATTGGAATGACGAAAAAAGAGATTGTACTTACTGGACAGAGGATTCAATCACCCCTGGATCTGACCTGGAGTTGCTATTCACGAAACGATATTCCCTGTGAGGGATGTGATTCCTGCATGCTCAGAGCGAGGGGATTTAATCTCGCCGGGATACCAGACCCGATCTTGTGATATGGATGGCGCATTCAATTCAAATTATCATCACCCATTCAGGATAATATTCACCAATATTACAACATCCAATACATTTAGCTCACTATCGCCATTTAGGTCCGCTGCAGCCAATTGCTGGGGAGTCGGATCCGAAAGATTAAGAATAAAATTAACGACCATCACAATATCCAACACGTCTACATTGCCATCAACATTCACATCTCCGGTTAAAGATTGGGTCAAAAATGACCATATGGTAAAATCATCAAAATAGAACCCATCACCCTCAACATGAGTGTCTGAACTTAATCTGAATTTTAACCAAATATAGGGCTGTCCGGCGAATTCATTGAGTGACAGGGTTTCCGCCACCCAGTCTGAATTCCCGTCATATCCAAATTGCCCCTGAGGCTGCATGCCATTCCCAGATCCGGGAGTCATATTTGACCCGGCTAAGGGCGTCCAGGAAGTGCCATTTAATGATGCGAGAACCTGCGCAAAATCATAATCGGTTTCAATATCCCATTTCGCCTGGAATGTCATATACGCACCCGAGGCTTCGGACAAGTCCAGGGGTAATGCAAGATTCATAAAGGAGCTTGATAATGCGGGATAATCACCCGCCGGGCTATCTGCGAAGGCGTACGTTCCTGAGAAGGAATCTGTTGAAAGTCCCCAAGTGCTGGTGTTCCAATTGGACATTCCGTTTTCGGCATCGTCATAAAATATGACGACCGGCTGGCCCAGCATAATTTCAATCGTATCCCGAAAGGAATAATTTGTCCCATCCCATACCTGAACAGAAAGCTCTACTACCTGTCCGGACAGCGCATCGGGTGAAACCGTAAAGTCAACCCCATCCATGATGATATCAGTCCGGGCTGACATGATACCGGCATTTTGTAAGTATCCGTCAAATTCGACATTACCGGCTGCGCTGATCTCGACCATCACTTCTCCCTGAGATTCGCCGAGTCCCTGATTAAAAATATGAGGTGTGATGGTGTAGGTTAATCCGGGTAAGAATATTTCAGAACTAAACTCTGCTTCGGAACGGAACCTGGAGCCTACAGCCCATGCGGTGAAAATATTGGGATATAGATTCTCTTCAACTAAAGGAAAAAGCCGATCCGCCGGAGGCCAAAATCCGTCATCGTTATTCCCGATTTCAGGCGTCATGGCGAAAGTACCAAGGACATTATACAGCCAGGAATCAGAATCCCCATTCACCGAATAATTCACGGTTTCCATATCGCTGCCCACCAGATAACCGTTAAATTGCGCCATATCGGATCCAAATTCCCTGAAAATGACCAGATCGTCTTCGGGCGGTAGATCACCGGGTATCGCCCCGGAGGGATAGATGAGATAATTCCCGTAGGAATGATAGTTCAATACCATTTTGAAGTCATGCTGCTGTTCAAATTCACTGATCACCTGGGTTTCCGGTTCGGAAAATTCTGCCGGTCCCCGATATACCTGATTACATGGATCGGGACTTGACCCTGAATCGTCATATCCCCAGCCAAATCCATAATTACGATTGAGATCAACGCCTGCCCACTGGATGTTTGCACATCCGGGCCGCCGGTTCTTCCTAACCATGCCACCCCCATTGGGTGCAATTTCACGATTGTATTCATACCCGTCCGGGTTAACGACCGGGACAAACCATAACTGGCGGTGATTCAAAATAGCGGTGTATTCTGTGATTTCTTCATACCCCTGCGCCAGTTGATCCATGAAATACAGCAAAGCCATCATACTCAACGGTTCCCTGGCATGGTGCAAACCGGTGTACAGCATCTCAGGCTCATCTTCATCTATTTCCGGATTATCGCTCATTCGGACCGCATAGATTGGGCGATCCTGCAGGCTGTACCCAATGATTTGTTTTTCCCCCACTATTTCTGGGTAAAGCGCATGTAGATCGTCAAGAAACGCAATCACTTCATCGAAAGTATAATATCCGCCCATAGAGCCGTAGCCGAACTCCCGGGTAATGTTTTGGGTCAGACGGGCAGAATAAAAAGACTCCAGGTCATGATGGATCACCTCAATCGAAAAACCGTGTTCGCGGAGGATTTGCACATCTTCGGGTGAAGCGGTAAATTCAATGTAAACTTCAGGGCGCAGAAATGCATGATCAACGGGTATCCCCAAAGTTTGGATTTCCCGGATGTTCTCGACTGTTGGCGGCGATACCCTGATTAACTGAACAATCTCATTTGAAAATAAATGTGTCGTACATATTATGGTAAGAAATGAAAATATGGTGTTTTTAACCATTATTTTAGGACCCCCTTAATGATTATTGGTTTCCGGTGATCGTATTGATCAACATAATGATATCTAAAACATTCACGACACCGTCACCATTCACATCCGCCAGGAACAAAGCATATCCATCAAGAAATTGGGTTCCGAGAATATGTCCAACGATCATTACAATATCCAAAACATTTATATCACCATCTATGTTCACATCTCCCGGTTGGGTGGGTGAACCGCCGATTGTATGGAATTCAAAATAACCGGCTATGGGGAGCGCTTCAATTCTACCTGATCCATCTCCCCCATGGATGTAATAACGAACCTCGGTATCGGATGGCTGAGAGGGTATCAGCGCAGAATATTCTCCCTCAATTCCGGTAGAAGTTAATTGAACTGCTTCATAATCGGTCATAAAATTATTTTCCCAAGCAATATACAGCTCATCTTCACTTAAAGCGGCTCCTGATAAAGGATCGAACTGAACAATGACGTCATACCCGTCTGTGGGGATCTCCTGATCATCAATAGGGTTATGGAATATTTGAAGCATCCCAAGATCAGGGATGCCTTTTACACGACAATGGAGGGCGTCTGTACTTTCCCATGTTCCGGTGATGCTGATGACCTCATAACCCGGCAGAGCTTGCTCATAGACTGCCAGCGCTTCGTCATCCCATTGGTTGCCCATGACGGGTACCAGCACCTTATTATTGATGATGAGGGAATTTGAATATGGCTGATCCTGAGGAGTGTAGACCCGAAAAACCTCGTAGAGTTCACCAAATCCATTCACATGCGTCGCATAGAAATTTGACGTGGTTTCAAGTTCATCATATTGGGGGTGTGATTCGGGAACTGAACGAATGAGCACTTTTGATGGGGATAGGAATTTCCCCCAGGTGTCAATATGATCAATGTAAGTGTTAGTCGGGTCTTCCAGGGCATAGTAAGGATTTATTCCGTAATAATCTTCCAAAAGCTGGTCTACTCCCGCCTGCCCCAAACCTGGATTTTCTTCATACGTGAGCGTTGAAGATGATCCCACATCCTGACTGTCGGTCATGAAATTTCCCCCGGCAGTAATTAAATCGGAAGCAAAGTACGCAGTATTAAGATAGGTCGATACCCGTTGCGGAACCTGGTTATCATTGGGTCTTGGGCGGTTATAGATATGATCAACGACGGCAAGTTCATGGTCGCCGTCCACAACCCACCACGGACCGTAGTCGCGGGTCCAGTAACTGTCTGTTGCTCCGGGGATAAATTCAACATTTTCCATATTCACCCCGCCACTGGACATAATGTTATAAGCGGCGGTCTGACTGCCTGAAGTACACAGACAATAAACGGTAAGGTCTTCTGCAAGTTCTGCGATCAAGGTTGTCGTTATTCCGAATGGGTATCGGATCAGCGCCCCCTGCATTCGTTCAAATTCTGCGACGGCACGGATAGGTTCCGCAGGCGGATCTGTCTGTCTTCCCTGCATCTCCCGGATCAGGTGACGATTTGCCCATTCCTCCGGTGTAAATCCAATTGGCAGTTCTTCTTCAGGCAGTTGTGAGAACGAAAAACCGATTAATAATATAAACAGTAAAAATTTGTACATCATTCGTTTTATTCCAGGTTATTTATTGATTTAATATAAGGTTGATCAGGACGATTACATCCAAAATATTGACTAAACCGTCATCGTTTAAATTTGCCAGATACAGTGCATATCCGGAGAGATGAGATTCATTGGTGATATGATTTACGATTAAAATGATATCCAACACGTTCAAAGAATCGTCCAGATTGACGTCACCGGTTTCCATGGGGGTTCCGCCGATGGCGGAAAATGAGAAATATCCGGCGAGAGGTAACCGTTCATTCCGCCCCGAATTATCCGAGGCAGTTATAAAATACCGAATTTCAGTATCTATGGGCTGATCCGGAATGACAGCAATAAATTCATTCTCCAACTCACTCTGGACCATGAGAATATTTTCATATTCCTCTGATAACGTATTTTTCCAGTGAATGATCACCGATTCCGGTATTACCCCGGTCTGGCTGAGATCGTCAACGATTGCAACCACCGGATAATTTTCCAGGGGGAATTCCTGGTCATTCAGTGGATTGTGCAGAATTTGCAACATCTGCAGGTCGGGGATTGCCAGGACCCGGCAATGGAGCCCGTCTGTTGGCAGCCATGGGTCCATGTAGGGTCCCGGAACACCAATAATCTCGTATCCCGGCAGGGCATCCTGAAAGGATTGGATTGCATTATCGTCCCATTGCCCAAATCCGGTCGGGACATAAATTTTATCATTCAGGATAAATGAATTAACATAGGGCTCGTCTGCGGGTGTATAAATACGATATATTTTATACGGTTCTCCAAAACAGTCCGGCTGACCTGCAAAAAATTCAGCAGTATCCTCAATCTCCTGGTAGTAAGGATGCATCGGACTTACCTGGATGATCATTATTTTTTCGGGGGATAAAAATTTTGCCCAACAATTAATGTGTTGATGGTAATTCCCGGTCGGGTCGGGTGTCGTCATATAATGTTGCGCCCCAAAAAAATCAAACATTCGCTGATCAACATTGATTCCGCCATTCTCAACATATACAATGGTCGAAGAAGCACCTGTAAAAAATCCGTCGAACATCAAATTACCGCCGTTATGAACGACATCCGAGTCAAATAAAGGGATACCCAAGTGTTCTGACATTTTATATGGCGCCTGGTTATCATAAGGTCTTGGACGGTTATATTCAAAATCTACGATGACCATTTCATAATTCGCATCTACGACAAAATACGGACCATAATCCTGGGTCCAGTAAGAATCGATATTGCCAATAACAAAATCTACATTTTCCATATTTACACCGGCAGTAGCCATCGTGCTTTGTGCGGAGGACTGCATCCCGGTGCTCACGAGGCAATATATGACAACGTCTTCAGACATGATCTGGATCATTTCAACCGGGATACCAAATGGATAAGCGATCAATACACCCCGGGCTCGTTCAAATTCGGCAACTTGTCGAAGTGGTGCGGGTGGAGGGTCTGTGAGCCTGCCCGGTGGTGTGGCAATTACAATCCCCATGGATGAAATGGTCAAAACATTTAATATTTTTTTCATATAAATCTGGTCGTTCAAAGCGCCGGAAATTTAACGATTTAGAGGGGAAGTAAGGATGGTTTTTTGGTAACAAGGTATAACAGGAAATTTATTTCCATCACAAACGAATCGACGAGATTGCTCACATAATATAGTCGGGATTCTGAATCTGATACTCGTTTGGGAAATTAGATAATTACAGAACGGTCATTATAAATATTTTGGGTAGGGGTTATCTTGTATCATGAAAACAGCATCCCAGTGGAAATTCCACTGGGATGCTGTAATGAGGGTCGAAAAGTCCTTGAGACTATTTATCTTTCGGGACGCTCTTCCCGGGGTTTGGCTTCATTTACACGAAGGTTGCGTCCCTTATATTCTGAACCATCTAAATCTTCGATGGCTTTTTTCCCCTCTGCATCGTTGGGCATTTCGACAAATGCAAATCCCTTTGATCTGCCAGTGCCCCGATCTTTAATGACTCGGGCTGAACTGACTTCTCCGTATTTGGAAAACAGCTCGTTCAAGCCTTTTTCGTCCATTGCATATGACATGTTACCCACATAGATATTCACTTATGTACTCCTAATATGTTTTTGATATTACTACTGGAATTCTCATGAATTCCAATTTTCAAAGTTATAGCTTCCAACGGATATAGACCTGCGGTTTTGTGAAACTATCCACCACGTGAGTTCAGGTTATTGAACCATAGCTTTGGTATTTATAAACCATGTCTACCACCTCAGGACAGATTTTTATTCTTTAGGATGCCATTTTGAAAAATGATATCCCTCAAAAATGGAAAAGCCTGTCGTTTCAACTATTCAATAGGGAGCAATGGATAATTGTTTGATTTCAAAACAATCTATCAGATTCCCGTACCAATTTCTAATTACGTATTCTTGCGAATATATAACTTGAATTTTGAAAAGCGGGTAACTCCAAAAATGGAATAATTTGACCAAATATCCAATCATATTAAATAGCCGGCTAAACTTATGTGGAATATTAAGGTAACAATTAGGAATTAACTAAAAAGATTTTTTTTACAAATTCAAAATTATTTTTTGTATCACTTCCCGATTAAAATTCTATGATCACTCCGCCAACAGGCATCTGTTTGTATTGGAGCGCTATTTCTTTTTTTCCGTTATCATAGCGAACATAGTCCCATGGATTATCCCGGTTAAATACATTTTGCAGATCAAAAAAAGTGGTCACGCTTACGCTGTGAAAATTAAATCGACGAAGGATCATAATATCAAATCTGCTATAATAATCGAACCGCAGGGTATTCCATTCTATCATCTCACTATTCGTATACGCAGGATCCGGGATGGTTACCCATTCCCTGATATGATAATCATAAATTTCCGCTGTGTACGGTCTGCCGCCGGCGTAGCGGTATCTAAAACTCGCCTCTACCTCATCTGCAGGGAAAAAGGGCAGCCAATTGGTAAACGTAAACCATGCCCTTTCCCGAATCTTTTGGTACCAGACATTCTCGATAAACTTGAATTTGTATCCACCGATCATCGTGAGAACATTCCGATAATCATAGTTCCAGTCATAATATTTTTTCTTGTTTGTAACTCGCGGATCAACGCCCTGTGCTACTGAATAGGAGTAGCTGAATGTGCCATACCAACGGTCAGCAAATTTTTTCTGGAGAAAAACTTCTAATCCATACGCTCTGCCATTCCCCTGACTAACATAGCCTTCCGATATGAAATCACCCGTTATTTGTGATTTCTCAACCGGTTTATCAAAATAGGATTTATAGTAAATTTCCAACGATCCTTTTGTATCTTCTGCAAACAGGTGGTCCAGACCCAGGATAATCTGTTCATCCCTTGGATTTTTTAGCCTTTCTTCATTTTTATCCCATAATAGGAGTGCATAGCTTGGAGTCTGGATATATCTTCCTCCCGCCAGATTTATCTGTGTTAAATTCGTCAAATGCCAACTTAATCCCACTCTTGGATTGACCACGCTGGTTCTATTATACGGCACTGAATCATACCTGAAGCCCGCATGGAGCGATAATTTTTTTAAAATATTGTAATTCACTTGAAAATACGCTGCAGATTTCCATAAATGTCCCGTCCGGTTTTGCATATACTGTGGAAGAATTGTCGGCGGGCAATAGGTGCAAATATCAGGTTCAGTGTCCGGATGCTCATCTAACCATTGATAATATACCTCCTCGTCAATGATCGTAAAATCATCCAGTATCGGATCGTTGTAAAAGTAGTGATTTATCCGTGATTCCTCAATCACACTGTTGTGATCGTAATGACCGTATTTTATATTCATCCCTGTTGAAACGATCAGTTCGGGTGAAAAGCGATAAATCAAATCGTTCTTAAAAAAAGTATCACTTTCAGTATCATCCTTCAATGCATAGGAATCTTTAATCCCATCTATTAGGGAATAGACATCGTAATTCCAATTTGTTTTCGTATGGCCAAGGGAGATCAGCGAATATCCCTTTTCCGAAAAAAGCGATTTCCATGTGATGCCGGTTGTGTATTGATATCCATCAGAAATCACGTTATCTGCTCCGCGGTTTTGGGGGGTATCCTCGTCTTCAAGTTTGATATAGTCCTGACCTCCTATTGCATTCACCACAATTTTATTTCGGGCGTTAAGGTCTTTCACCACCTTCACCTGTCCGTTCCAATATTCCGGGATGGCGGTCAATCCCGTATTTTTGATAACATATTTCAAGTACGATTGGCGGAGCGATACCAGATACGATCCCTCTCCCATCGAAAAAGGACCTTCGCAAATAATGCCAAGCCCAGCCATATTCATATCTAATTTTGTCTCAAACTTATCGCGGTTCCCTTCACGAAGGGTGATATCCATTACTGAAGACATCTTGTCACCGTATTTTGCTGGAAAACCCCCCGCATAAAAATCAATTCTTTCAATAAAATCCGTATTCAGCATATTGATCGGACCGCCTCCGCTGGTTTCCCAACCGAAATGATTGGGGTTCGGTATTTCCAAATGATCCATCACGAAAAGATTTTCCCCGGGTCCGCCCCCTCTTACGATGATTTCATTTTCCTGGTCGGAGCCGGATACGACAGATGGCAGCGCCTGCATCATTCTCTGCACGTCGTATCCACCCACAGGGTCAGACCGAATTTCCTCAATATTAACCGTTCGCGAGCTGATAACAGCATCAGATGAGGATTCAAAGTACCCCGAGGTGACTGTCACACCTTCGCTATCGATCGCCTGGGAAACAAGCTCAAAGGTTAGTTGTGTCTGATGAACTCCGGAAACATGGACATTCGGGCGGATAACCGGTGCATAACCGATCATATCAACACGGAGGGTCGAACTTCCCACAGGAACATCCTCAAGTCTGAATCTGCCAAAGGAATCTGCTGCGGTCCCCAACATTGTTCCCTCAATTATAATATTTGCACCGGCCAGCGGTTGAAGGGTCTGGCTATCGGTGACATATCCTGTGATTATCCCGGATGACTGACCCAGCAGACAGGATAAATACACTATCCCTGATATCACAAATTTCACACTCATTCCCATCGTATTGCGATACGGATATTCGATTGTGTCATGAAATTGAGTATAAATCGGAATTACTGATGCAGGCGGGCGGTAATGCCTTTGACGGTGTGCATGAGCTTGTCAACTTCTGTTTTGGTGACAAATAGTTCACCAATTTCAAAGTAGATATCTGCGTTATAAACATCTTCGTTGAAATCCATCATGAAATTTGATTCCAGCTTGAGGGTATATTCTTTGAGTATCTCCCGTTTTCGAACCTTTTTTCTCATATAGTTCAACAAAAACTTGATCTTGCCGTCGGAGGTAATATGAAATATGGGCACGATTCCCCAGTCTTCTGATTTGACCTTGAAGGTCATTGTACCGTATCCTTCACCCCGTCCCCAGGCAACGATATCTGCCTGTGCTTCTGAGAACTGGATAAAATCCATGGATACATTCACTTCATGGGGTTTGCATTCTTGTTTTAGAGCTTCAATAAATGACTTTTTTGTCCATTTCGCCATATAGATTCCCTTTGATCCCTTTGTTGGTAGCGTACAATTAATTGATTTTTGCAGAGGGGTTAATTTAAGTACATTCAATTGAACCCTTTCAGTTAAAATCTGAATGAACATATGACAGACCTTCGCGGGCATTCGAAATAAAATCGTATGGCTACTCCACTTAAAGATTACCTTAATGTATTATTTCGTATTTTTCTCACACCCTCATCCAGTTTAACTTTGGCAGGATGCTACCTTCAAAACAGAATTCTTTACAAAACCAATGAAACAGGATCATCAAAATTGAAAATTTCAACTCACGAAATGTATTCCGAACTTATTCACGACGTAAAAATGGTTTTGGGCAGCGAAGGTAAATATCGACCGGACCACACTGGAATGATGGCCATATCCGCCGCTATGATCATGAGGTATATACCAGATCTGGTTTTTGCGGGATATTACCGGGTGATTCATGATCAACTCCACATCGGTCCGTATCAAGGGACTGTTATCCCATGTACGCCTATCTCCTTCGGGAAAGGAGTGTGTGGTGAATGTGCTCTTTCCCGGATGCCCGTGATTGTGGAGGATGTTTCCCAATATCCAAATTATATCGCCTGTGACCAGGAAACGCGATCTGAAATTGTGATTCCCGTTATTTCAAAAAATGAGTTTATCGCCGTTCTGGATATTGACGGTAAAAACCATGGACAATTCAGCACATCCGACGCAAGATACCTCGTTGATGTATTGGATGTAATTTTTTAGCGACCATCATGCAGGCAGGCATATACATTCATATACCGTTTTGCGCAAAAAAGTGTGTCTATTGCGATTTTTATTCCCTGTCTAATCGTGAATCGGATATAGACCGGTTTACGAATAGTATGATCTCCGAAATTGAAAACACAGATTCTGATCCTGTTAAAGACTGGCAATTTTCAACCGTTTTTTTTGGAGGCGGCACACCCTCATTATTAGAAGCTCCGCAATTAGAAAAAATCATCAATGCGCTTCATCGGGTATTTGATCTTTCTCGTGTGAACGAGATTACCCTGGAAGCTAATCCGGGAGAAGCCCCCTACACCCGACTGAAAGCATACCGGGAGTTGGGGATAAATCGTCTTTCCATCGGATTTCAAAGTTTTCAGCCTGATTTATTACATTTCCTATCCAGAATTCATAACGAAAAGGACTGTTTTAACACTTTTTCAAATGCTATAAAGGCAGGATTTGATAATATCAATGTGGATATGATCTTTAATATCCCCGGACAATCCTGTGCAATATGGGAAGCGGATTTGAAGAAGATTTTGAGATTGAATCCAAATCACATTTCTGCTTATTCACTTACTGTAGAATCTGGTACACCGCTTCATCGTCAGGTTGTAAAAAAATTAATCCATATGCCGGACGAAGACACAGATATACTCATGTTCACAACCACACGAGACCTATTGAACAATGCAGGATATCCCGCTTACGAGATTTCGAATTTTGCCCAACCCGGGTATGAATGCCGTCATAATCTCGGCTATTGGCAGCTTCGACCTTATCTTGGATTCGGTCCCTCCGCCCATAGTTATGATGTCCGCAGACGGAGGTGGAATACTGCTTCCCTTGATGCGTATCTCAATACCATTAAAAATGGGGGTACACCCATCGCCGGATTCGAAATGATCACTGAAACAGACCGGTTTAATGAACTAATTTTCAATGGTCTTCGAATGACAACTGGAATTCATATACCCAGTTTAAAACAATTATATCCAGGTGATTTTCATCAATTTTTAAAGCGAACCCTATCCTACTGGAAGGAACTGAAAATTACAAACGATCATCTGACTCTTTTTGAAAATGGTGTACTGCTTGCGGATGAGATTGCTGCTGATCTGTTTTTAATCCCTGACTGATAACTTCTTTCCCACGATTATCTTATCTTAACCCGGGATGTTCACACCCATGCATCCGTCCGTTCAGACTCAATCTTAAATGAAGTGATTATCATTTAGTACAATATATAATAAAAGTCCGCAGCAACTCTATTTTGAATAAACTCATAGGTTCGATGTTTTGGATTTTTTAGGTAATTTATCATCGTGGAACTTCAACAGTTATACCATCATATCCGCAAAGCTGCCGTTGTATTTGGAGTCATCATCATTGTCGGAAGCACCGGTTATAAATTTTTAGGACCGCATAGTACCACCTTGTTTGACAGTCTTTACATGACAATTCTCACGGTTCCAACCATCGGTTTTGAAGAAGTGATTGATCTTGATAATATTTTCCCAGGCAGGATTTTCACCATGCTTCCCGCATTCTCCGGCATCGGTATTCTCAAATAGGTATTGTCATATTTTGCCGCAGTATTCATTGAAGGCGGACTTCAGGAAAAATTAAAGATCAGAAAAATGGAAAAAATTATCAGTAAATGGACAGGTCATTATGAACAGTGTGGCTTGGATCGGGTGGGATTTCAAACTGCCCTTGGACTGGACAAGAATCGTCGTAAATTTGTTTATGCAGACAGCTCGTCTGATCGAAATAAAAGCGCTTAGGATGAACTTACTACAGAATTTAGTTTTGAGGGTGATTGTACGGAGGATGAGTTCCTGATCTGGCTGGGGATTGAACACGCCGGGGGTTTAATTATCACCATGGGAGATGATAATGTCGGGCTGATGATCTGCCCGACCGCTCACCAGTTTAATCCAAAATTATGTATCATTGCCTGGTGTTAGGACCCACGGAATATTAAAAAATTCAGCACTGTTGGGGCGAACAAAGAAGTATCTTCCGCATTTTCGGCGGTATGCGAATCGCTTCTGAAATGATTCGACCGACAGTAACGACTTTTCTGGATAAAATGATGAGAAGAGACAATCCCACATTACAAGTCGAGGAGATTGAATTTTCCGATAAATTTGTTGGAAAAACCTTGCTTGACATTCAAATTGATAATTTTATAAATGCATTAATCCTCGCGGTGAGGAAGGGATCAGATTGGATATCCAATCCGGAATGACATCCCGTTATAGAAAATGATACGGGTACTAATTGTGATGACCTCGCCAGGTGACGGACAGAAATTGTTAGAAAAATCTTCAATGATCACCTGATCAACCGGTATGAATATCCATAGAACAGTTCTCATTTCACCTGCCGAACCCCGTGACATTCCTGCGATTACTGAAATATATAATCATGCTATCCTTCATACCACCGCAACCTTTGACACTGAAGAAAAACCCATCCCTGAAATGGAAAAATGGCTTTCTCAACACTCCAGTAAATATCCGGTATTTGTCTCAAAATCTGAACGATTGATTACTGGCTGGGCGTCGATTACACCCTGGTCAGACCGGTGTGCATATTCAAGCGCCGTGGAAAATTCTATTTATGTTCATCCATCCTTCAGGGGGCAAAATATCGGTACAAAATTACTCGAACATCTGATTCAGGTCGCCCGGGAACTCAATTATCATACCATGATCGCACGAATCGGCGAAAGGAATCCTGTTAGCATGAGACTGCATTTGAAAGCAGGATTTAAAAGCATCGGCATTATGAGGGAGGTGGGATATAAATTCGATGCGTTTCTGGATGTGGAAATTCTACAGTTACTTCTGTAAATAAAACCGCCCCATGGTTTTCCACAGGGCGGTAGTTGAAAGAAACAATCCGATGGATTTATTTCATCAGTATCATTTTATGTGACAAGGTCGTCATATCAGACTGTAGACGATAAATATACACGCCTGAAGGCACTTGCAAAGTGTTCATATTGGTTCCGTTCCATATGACATGATGGGTGCCGGCGGTCACAGAACCCTCAATCAGTGTTACAACTTCCTGACCCAGAATATCATAAACCTTTAAAGTAATATCGCCTGAAACCGGTATTGAAAACTGAATGGTGGTTACCGGGTTAAAAGGATTTGGATAATTCTGCGCTAGTGAAAATGTAAACGGAATTTCACTCAAACGGCTGTTGATTTCATCTCCACCCCGGTTTGCGGCAATACCGGAAATAATATTGAAATCATCAGGCGATCCAAATAGTACAATATCACCGTTGGGTAAGGTAGTGCCGTCTAAAGAATACATCAGAATAACGGTCTTTCCATCAACCGTATGATAACTCGTCGTAAGCCCGGAATTTTCGTTTATGGTGATCCCTCCCGGGGCTTCAACCTCTATCTGAATACCGGCAACTCCGCCGCTTGAACGAAGAATGAATTCCTTCGACCGGACAATAAAATCGACAGGGTCAATTTCAGGTCGGTATGCGTTCGTACCGACAATAAAGTTAATGATATTGATCACATCCAGAATATTGATAACCCCATTTCCATCAATGTCCGCTGCACAGATTTCTCCCTCTGTCGGAGGATTTCCGATATTGATAATGATATTCACCACTCTGATAATATCAAGTACATTTATCTCCCAGTCAACCTGGACATCCCCTGCGACACAATATGAATTCACCGTAACACTGAAATTACCGGACCAGGTATTTGAACCGTCTGTAAACTCAACATTCAGAGAAGCAGAATATCCGTCAGGAGTTTCGTTTGAGATGGTGAAAGAGAATGTATCTTCACTCATGATTATTTCACCTGCACCAACATCTCCAAAGGTCAGGTCAGGGTCGTTGACCGTAACATACAGGTCATCACTCGATACTGTCCCGACAACATTCAAAGCCGGATCAACCCCCACATTTTCTGTTGAGAGATACATTTCTATGGTTTCGCCATAATCAATATCGCCATTTCCGTTGGAGTCAGAAAATACCTGATAATTATCCATCGTCAGGTATGGTCCTTCAGGAACGATCACCATAATTGAACCCTCATATGTCATAGTGTTATATCCTGTGACAACCAGGCTAACTTCCATCGGTGTGAGGATGGGATCTTCCAGAGAAATGGTGCCGTTACCGTTTGCATCCAGTGATGCAACACCCAGCAGTTCACCCTGGTAGGATATGGCGGCAGTCCCTTCTGAAATTCCCGGGACACTGACAGGGCATTCCGTTTCACCGATCACCATGACATTGTTATGATTAACAATGATGTTCATCGGTGTGTCCGTTCGAACCAATAAAGAGGGGTCTCCGAAAAGTGTCCAGAATAAAGTTTCAGCATCGCCAGATGAACCATAGGTATCATTCATATGCATACATCCGTTTGCAGACAATCCCCCGTAGGTTCTTTTAATATTGTTATCATATAATTCGACTAAAATATCGTTAAATTCATCCTGTCCGTCCATTGGGGGCGCCCAGGCTTGATTAACGGTGGACATAAATGCGCCGATTGCACCGGTTGGGGTACCATTGTTGGTTGCTCTCAACCAGTTTTCTGCAAAACAGGTACCATCATAAAATTCACCGTTCACACATGCGACAGACCAAATAAACGGGAGTTTATCATCATTGGTTAAGGCATTGACATGGGTACTAGAAAATCCGGAAGTACTCCATGCATTTTGTGAGCCGTGCCCGGTATAATTCATAACACTCCGACCTTCGTTTACGGCATTAGTAACAGCTGTTGCCGTTGCTCCCGGATCATAAATTTGATCCACCTCGGTATATGTATAATCTAATAATTTAGCCCGAATATTATCTTCATGCTGCCAGTCGGCTTCGCCCTCATCGCCAATACCCGCACCCTGGGATGATCCGAGTCCGGTTCCTTTATGATACCAATCGGCATCTTGGGCAGGATATCTCTCATATGCGATGGATCTCTCAACCTGTGTGGCGACATGACTGGTATTTTCAGAAGAAAATCGTCCGACCATTACATCGGGGTATGCGTCGGAACCCACTGTGAAACCGTAGGTTGGGTCAGATGCTGCTCCGCTAATCATGGGGGAAGGGATCTGCGCAATATCGCCCACTAACAGTAAATATGCCAGGTTATGCTCGTAATAATAATCGGATACAAATTGTGAGATTGTCGTTGATGAACTCCCTACATCTGCGATATCGACCATTTCTGTCCTTACCCCGCGCATATTTTTCCAGTCAACGAATGGTTGCATCGCGTCCATGAACGAACTGTAGCAGATCACCAGCATAGATCCGTCTTCTTCCAGCACGTCGTATCTGTCATTCATGATGATGTCGTAATTCGCAAAATGACGTTGATAGATGTTTTTGTATTCGGCAGTTATTCGGGTATGATCTCCATTCAGTAATTGATTTTCCCCGGGCTGACCGGTACTAAACACCCGAATTGTCAGTTTTGAATAAACACGAAGTATATTTGTAACTGGATTATATTGTAAGGGGAATACTCTGACTGCCTGTCCCCGAAATTCACGGATAATGTACGGATTGCCCAGGTCAACTAACTGTCCCGGATAAAATTCATTTTTATGATATGTTTCACCAAATTCATAGGGAACCGTCGCCGGTTCAATATCCCGGGTAAGATTCCCTTTCGATGGGGCTATAAATACGTTTGGATAATCATCAAATTTCATGGTCACGACTTCAAAGGCCATTTCGTCCGTATCCGGGATAATGATGGAGGCGGTTAGTTTCTGTAATTCCGGTGATCCCGCATTCAGCAGATAACTTCCATCTTCCAATTGGGGGATGATCATCTCATCTCCGTTTACCGTAGCTGTGCTCATCCAGTATCCATCAATACTGAATTCAATCACGGTTTCGTTTTGGGAGCCGTTCAGGATTTTTATACCAGGATCGCCACCAGATCCATTTGTAACAGGTACCCATTCTTTGGGAAAAACGGTGGAAAATAATAATAGTATTAATAACTGAAGAGTAGATTTCATTTTTGATCTCCTTTGAAATATCTATTTTGCTAAAAGATTGGTCAGAGAAAGTTAAAACGAACATTTATCTACTACAAACCGAGAGGGGATTATTTACACTCTGTTACAGTAAATAATCCTCTCAAAAATTGTAAGAATCAGTGGGTGAGTTATGAAATTAAATTCCGGTTGTTGAGTATTCGGATCAAGTCTACAACCCTGTTGGAATATCCCCATTCATTGTCGTACCAGTTGAGCGTTTTGATAAACCTTTTTTCCGTCACCCGGGTAAAAGGTGCATCGTATATCGAAGAGTGAGGATTCCCGATAATATCTGAAGATACAATCGGCTGTGTGCTATATTCAAGAATGGATTTTAACCTTGGGGATTTGGAGGCGTTTTTTACCACCTCGTGTACATCATTAATGGTCGCATCCTTTTCCACTTCGATGACCAGGTCAACCACTGAACCGTCCGGAACGGGAACTCTCACGGCGATGCCGTCTAATTTCCCCTTGAGTTCAGGTAAAACTTTCCCCACGGCTTTGGCTGCTCCCGTGGTTGTCGGGATAATATTTTCAGCCGCAGCCCGGCTCCTGCGCCAATCTTTATGAGGGACATCCGCTAATCGCTGATCATTCGTGTAAGCGTGGGTAGTGGTCATCAGCCCCTGTCTGATCCCAAACGCTTCATGAAGTATTTTTGCCATGGGAGCCAGGCAATTTGTAGTACAACTGGCATTGGATATAATCCTATATTCAGGACGCAAACCATCTTCGTTTACACCCAAAACTACCGTATAATCAATTTCATCTTTTGATGGAACCGTTAATAAAACCTTTTTGGCGCCTGCATCAAGATGAGGAACTAAACTCTCTCGGGTCCTGAATATACCGGTAGCTTCGACCACTACGTCAATCCCCAGTTCTTTCCAGGGTAATTCAAACGGGTCTCTGGTCGTTAACATTTTCACGATATGATCGTTTGCAATCAGGGTGTCGCCTTTCATTTCAACGCTGCCTTTGTACTTGCCCATGATCGTATCATATTTTAAAAGGTAGGCTAACGCATTATGATCAAACAGGTCGTTGATTGCTACAACTTCCATGTCCGCTTGCATGCCAATGATCCTGAATACAGACCTGCCAATTCTGCCAAATCCATTAATGGCAACTCTCATGAGTCGCCTCCTTTCACACCAAGTTTTTCGTAGGCTTCAAGTACATCCAATACCCGGGCCGCCTGCCCCAAACCGTTATCATACCAGCATAATATTTTAACCATATCGGTGGATGTCTTCAGCGTCGCTTTCGCATCAAATACCAGGGAATGTTCGTTCCCAATCACATCGCTGGATACAATGGGATCATCTATGTATTCAATCCACCGGGACATACTTTCCGAAGCTGATTTCATAATCAGATTAATATCCTCGATACTTTTCCCCTCATCCTGAATTTTAAGTGTAAGATCCAGCAGTGACCCCCTCATCACCGGAACATTTAAAGCAATACCTTCGACCTTTCCCTTCAATTCAGGCAGCAGGTTCCCCACCCATGTCGTAGACGGGATTATATTAGGTATGATATTTTCAGCGGCAGACCTGCTTCTGCGGAAATCTCTTCCTGCAACATCATGCAAAGGTTGATCGCTGGTAAAAGCATGGACTGAGGTAGCCATCGCCATTTTAATCTTTACCACCTCATGAATCACCTTCAGAGTGAGTGCAAGGGCATTTGAAGTAGAAGAGCCGGCCGAAATGAGTGCATCGTTAGGTGAAATGGCATGATCATTTACACCCATGATCACAATCCGGTCAATGTCGTCTCTGGGTAACGCTGAAATGATTACCCGGGGTGCTCCGCTGTGCAGATGAGCCTCCATTTGGTCATGAGAGCAGTATTTATGCGTACAGTCGATAACGGTATCCACGCCGATAACATCCCAGGGTACATTTGATGGTTCCTCAGCCTGAAAAATACGTGTCCGTGAATGATTGGAAATCAAATAATTCCCTTCCAATCTTATATCCTGAGGACTGAATCCATCTATCGTTAGCAGGTAGTGAAGTATTTCGGGTTTCCCTAAATCCACAATTGCGACGATTTCTAACTGATTATTTTGCTGAGCCATGCGGTAGAATTCTCTTCCAATCCTCCCAAAACCCATGATCCCTATTTTTTGTTTTTTCATTTGAAACATCCTGACTGAATAATAGATTATTTTGTCTCAATGTACTCATTCACCGATTATCGATTTTTTTAAGATTTCTCCATTTTGTCCGTCGGTGCGGACCCTTCGACGGGGAAAAACCCGAAGGTTTCCACACACTTCTAAAATCGAGCGGTATTTTATTTCCACTGAAGATAATCTGCAAAAACAATTCGTCTGAAGTGGCACATCTGAATATTAATAATCGTATAAATTTACGCCGATCGAAATATCCGTAACTACCAGATTAGTTACGTTATTTTGCTTGCTTTATTCAAAATTTAACATTCATTCCTTATCATTACCCCTGGTTCACATAATGGCAGTTGAATTCCGGATCAGGGGCATGCAGATGATGAATCATGTCCAACAGTGAAACTGAAATACAACTCCTTTCATAATTATCCGGGAGAAAACCAGGTTTAACTCGGAATCCTATACAGCCAGACTCTTCATAAATTCCCCAATTTTCCAATTTTCACATTCAAAAATCATCTGTTTTATTTGATCCTGTTTCCTTTGGTTTATTAAGGAGCCGGACAATGCATTGAATTTATTTTCGATATCTCCCATAGTCATGGGCTCGCGCGGATCTCCCTTCGGATATTCCAGATAGACGGTGTGGTCTCCCCCGTTTTTTGTCTTTATAGTTACCCGTGATGGCTGCTTTTCCGGAAACATTTTTTCAAATTCGATACTGGCGATTCCTTTGATTTTGAATATAATCTCTTTTAGGAGTGGATCATGTATTTTCTCATCGCTGAATGATTGAGTTGTGATCTTTTTATCCAGAATTGCCCTGGCAATACAATAGGGTAAACTGTGGTCTGCCGTTTCCCGGGATTCGGGTTTATACTTGTGTTTATCAAAAAGAATATCGCACACCCGGGAAATCGTCGTGACTTCCACTTCTTCAATATCCTCCATTGAGATGTTATTGTCGATCACGGCTTTTAAGGTTGCGGTAATGTGGGTATGGGTTAGCGCTTCCGTCGGAAATGCTTTCATGCTGCAATCCATGATTTTATATGAATCGCCCAAGCCTCCGGTCAGAGCCTCGATGTCCCAGGTCCAGTCCGGAAGCGCGGGTGAGCCGTCACGACCGTATATTTTGAGGGGGGTCCGTTGTTGGGTTTTAGCATCCCATCCCTGAAAGCAATCCATCAGTCCTTCTTTTCCTTCGAAAACTTCTTCAGTGCCCGAATATCCATGTTTTGCTAAAATAGCGGCAAAAACACCGGATTGTACCGCCATGGGATCAACCGTATTTTTCATCATGGTTAATTTACCCGCCGTGGGACAACCAATGGTATGGTTATGGGACCCTGAAATACCGATGGCATTCACCAATTGATCCTCGGTTAGATTCATCAATTTTCCGGCAACGATGGGGGATACAAACTGTGTCAGGGTTGCATGATGCCATTTTCTTTCCCGCACGCCCGGTACTGCAAATAAGCACATCCTTTGTTCGAATTCATATGCCAGTACGATCGCAACGATAATATTGTTAAATGACGACTTCATCAATTCCCCTGTTGCCAGGGCTGCGGGGATCAGGTCAGACGGGTGAGACGGGTCTTCTTTCCAGTAGATATCATTAAAATCCAGGGCACGGATCATCAGTGAATTCACCAGGGTGGCATTAATGGCAGGAATTTTATCTCCAAAACCAATTACCGTGGATTCCGGATGACCTCCCATAGTCCGGAATACGTTCATAAGGATATTTACATCATTCGTATGATAGCCGCCAAAGGCACATCCTATTGAATCATACAGGTATCGTTTCGCTTCGTGGATCACTTCATCCGGTAAATCTTCATATTTCAGGTGGTGTGCGAACCGTGCGATTTGACGGGATATACTTAAGCTCATCGGGGTATTTCTCCTTTAAAAATTATCTTAATAAAACAGATTAGCGACGGCATTTGCCATGTCTAAACTGGAATCGTTGCCGCCCATATCATAGGTTCTGACATCTCCTTTTTTAATGACGATCGCAACCGCCGCTTCCAGCCGGTTTGCCATCTCGGTTTCACCCAGCCAGTCCAACATCATTTTGGTTGTGAGGAGCATCGCCATGGGATTTACTCTGTACATCCCATGATATTTTGGAGCTGAACCATGTGTCGGTTCGAATACGCCGTAGTCGTCCCCCAGATTGGCTGAACAGGCGAATCCCAGGCCGCCCACCAGCTGAGCGGCCAGATCAGACAAGATATCGCCAAACATATTTTCAGCGACCAGTATTTCATATTGCTCCGGGTTTTTTACCAGCCACATGCATTGTGCATCGATGTTGGTTTCCCAGAGCTCAATATCAGGATATTTCTTCGCTACTTCGCGGGCGGTTCGGATCATGAGCCCTCCGGTTTCTCGTAAGACATTGGGTTTATCCACAACCGTCACCGATTCTTTTCTAAATTTTCGGGCATATTCAAAAGCTGCGGTGATGATGCTTCTGCACCCCTGACGGGTCATGATTCGTGTGGACATGGCGATGTTTTCCAGTCCGAACTTTTTAAACTTACCCATTTTAGGATGGTTTTTATCCAATGCATCAAATACCTCCTCCGGTAAGGGATAAAATTCTACCCCGCCATACATTCCTTCGGTATTTTCCCTGAATATCGTAATATCAATGCTATCTTTCAGATTCAGCGGATTACCGGGATACGCCTTACATGGACGTAAATTCGTATGCAAATTAAATAATTGACGCATCCGTACAATAGGGGAAAAATACACGAGACCTTTCCCTCTCAGCAACGGATCCAGTTCCCTTTCGGCTTCTTCTTTTGGTTTTGAGGTAATCGCCCCGAACAATGCACAATCCGTAGATTTCATCATATCGATCGTACGTTGTGGCAGGGCATCCCCTTCGGTCTTCCAGAATTCCCAGCCGATACCCCCGTGAACATACTCCGCATCCAGACCAATTTTATCCAAAACCAGCCGGGCACATTCCATCACATCATTTCCAACGCCATCACCTGGCAGCCAGGCAATCTTATATTTCGCCATTTTTGCTCCTACTCCTGATCTTTTTTTTTAAAATTACATATGTGATACTTTTATTATCTTGTGACTGTCATTTGAATACAATGCATATTCAAATTTATTGACCAGACTTGCCGAACCAACCTGTCCATCCTTTCGAAGTGCAATATATGAAATTGAATGGGATTACCCTTTGGATATCGTTTAATCGATCGACGGCACCCTTCCCGGCATGCATCTTCGGGGGAATAACCCTGTCTCATCAGTTCTACGATTAAAAAACTTCCACACATCCGTATTACTTCTTCGCCAAGACCTGTAGCTACTGGAGTCCCCGCCTCATTATCAACATATAGCCCGGCGCCGATAATGGGACTGTCACCGACGCGTCCTCTGAGTTTATATGCCAATCCCGATGTGGAGCATGCTCCGGAAATTCTGCCTTCTGAATCTTGCACCAGGACGATGACCGTATCATGTGTGTCTACTTTTTAATGAATGTTCTCCAGATATTTTTTCCATTCTTCCCTGCTTTTATCGGTCAGAAGATCCGTTTCTTCGAATCCGTGTTGTATAGCGAACTGTTTTGCCCCCTCTCCGCCGAGCATGACATGAACGGTATTTTCCATCACTTTTCTGGCAACGGAAGCAGCAAGCACGATATCTTTCATACAGGCAACGGAACCCACATTCCCATTCCAGTCCATGAAACTTGCGTCCAGAGTTACTTCACCGGAGATATCCGGTGCCCCACCCAGACCGACAGACCGAATGTCCGGGTCTTCCTCCACTGCCCGGCATCCGGCTTCTACGGCATCCAGCGAAGTACCGCCACGACTAAAAATAGCTGCAACGGCATGGTTCGCTATCTCACCGTGTTTCCAGGTAGAAATTGCCAGCGGATCCGTGGATCTCTCGATATTATCCAAAATATTCGTGGCGACTATTGGGGTGATCTGAGAAACCGCACCCGCTGTAAGAAATGTACTGCGTTTTATAAACTCAACTCCTTTTTTACCCAGTTTTCCAATCCACCCGCAAGGATCAACTCCTGGGCCGCAGTCCCGACCCGCGGTATTCGATAGGTATGATTATCAAATTGTAAGGTTGACAATCTGAAGTCCACAGTGACCGCCAGACCGGTCTGAACTGTCAGTGCAGTTGACCCATATTTTTTATTCAGATCCTCGATAAACAATGGCACTTCCAGCAACAGGAACCCGTTATTCAATGCGTTCCGTTTGTATGTTTCGCTGAATGAACCGGCGATGATCATGCGAATTCCCTTATATTTGAATGCGGTGGCGGCTTGTTCGCGGGATGAACCGGCGCCGAAATTAGTTCCCCCCGCCAGGATATCACCGGCTCTTGCTTTTTTCGTAAATTCGGGATCGTAATTTTCCATCACAACCTCTGCTTGTTGTTCGGGCGTAAAATCATCAATATATGTGTATTTCCCTGGGAAAATTGCATCTGTGTTCAAATTATTTTGATAACAATAAACGATATCCGCGACGATCCGATATGAGAATCCGTTTAATAGTTCCGGAGTGTCCGCTTCGGTTTCATCCGGGGAAAATACGCGGATATCTGTTTTGAGCGGCGATGGTAATGAGCGTTTATGGTCGGTGATCATTCCTGCAATTGCCGAAGCGGCAACCACTGCGGGGCTGGCCAGATACGCTTGAGCGGAAGGGTCTCCCATTCTGCCTTTGAAGTTCCGGTTTGTCGCTGAAATACCGACTTCATTTTCTCTCAATAATCCGGCGCCAAGACCAATGCAGGGTCCGCACCCCGGAGGCAGCGGGATTGCCCCCGCATCCAATAATATTTCCCAGTCTCCCCGGCGTTCACTTTCCTCTTGAACCTCACTCGAAGCTGCCGCAATATAAAATTCTACACCTTTTGCGACTTTTTTCCCTCGGATGATCCTTGCGGCATCAGTAAGATCATCTGTCCGACTATTCACACAGGATACAAGATAGGCCTTTTGGATTTTAATTTTTTGACGACCTGCGTCCGATGCAGACATCATTGTTTTCACATTCCAGGGACCGGCTATTGACGATTGAACCGAACCCAGGTGCAGGCTGAGTTCCTGGTGATAACGTGCATCTTCATCAGCGACGGGTATATTATGAATCAGTTCCTTTAGTCTGGATTCATTGAATCTGGGATGCTCGCCTCGACCGTCTACATCGGAGGGGACATGTGCCAGACCCCGATTCCGAATTTTAATTATCCGTCTGTTAATCCAGTCGAGCGTTTTGACGTCAATGGGAAATACACCCGCTAAGGCGCCCCACTCAGTGGTCATGTTGGCGATGGTCAATCGTTGTTCGATCGATAATGACTCCACTCCGTCACCGTTAAATTCAACAACATGATTCAGAACCTCGTTATGATTGAAAGCGCCGCACAGGGCAATAATTACATCTTTTCCGGTAATGCCAGTTTGGAGACTTCCGGTGAGAACTACATTCGAAACAGGAGGAACCTGCCACCATGTTCTGCCGGTTGCCCAAATCGCAGCGGCGTCTGTTCTGACAATCGGTGTACCGAGTGCACCCAACCCGCCGTACATGTTGGCGTGGCTGTCCGAGGCGACGATCATTGCCCCGGGAAATGCGTAGCCTTCCTCACACATGATCTGGTGTCCGATTCCCCGACCTGCAGGGTAAAAATCCACACCCATTTCAGAGGCGAATTTTTCGATACTCCTGTACTTTTTTAAGTTTGTTTCACCGATATCCTGAACGTTATGATCCAGAGTGAAAACGGGCTGCCGTGGATGAAATATTTTCACGGCGCCGATCGTCCGGAATTTACTCATGACGGCGCCGGTATTGTCGTGCGTCATCACGTGTTTCGGCCGGATCGACAGATAATCCCCGCTCCTGACCGTCTGACCGGGTCTCAAGCCGACGGCGAACCGTTGGGCAATTTTTTCAATCATTGTTTGTTTCATTTTCCAACCACTATTGCACAGGTTACTCAAATTTCAATGTGTTTGAATCAATCTTTCATATTTCAGGGATTGAGCCCAAAATTGATCAATAATCCGTGTGTCAAGTTTGAGACTTTATGATAATTGTGAGCGATCAATATCACTTAATTCTTTATGCGCTTTTAATTCAATTAAAATTTTAATGTCAACGTCCAGATCACACAAATTTCTGTACAGCAAACCCTTCATTAATAATATGACATGTTTCCTGATGTTCGTATGGAATGCCTTTTAAGTTTAATTCTACCATAACCGCTTCTTCAAAGACCCTGTCTGAAAATCCGGACCTTGTATTTTTTGATGATCCGTTGCATAGCCGGTAATTTGGGTTGACAGATCATTACAAAGCAGTGAAATTTATATATTTTTAATTCGCTAAATCTGTTAGAACCGATGTCAATCTTTAAACGGTTCGAATGAGACAAAATCTGCATGGTGAACGATGATGGATTCCACGGTTCGCATACCCAGGTCGCCTTCTCCGGAATGAGTACCGATGATGTGGAGAACTTCAGGTGGAAGACCAAACTTGTAGGCAATGGCGACACCGCTGAACGGATGCCGTACAATTTTACCCATACGGCTGGTTGTTAATTTTCCACCCAGGATTTCGTATTCCAAAAGTTTCCCTATATCGATCAGGATAGCGCCCGAAATAAGGATATCCATATTGATTTTGATTTGATCACCGAAATTCTCTTTCATTTTTCTGGCGATGCCCACAGCCAACTGGACGCACGTCCGCTTGTGGTTCATAAACGATATCGTACAATTCTTTATCAATAATGAAAAGGGGATGGATTCAAGATCTCCGGGCGTTAACACGCTGTTTTCTATGGCATAGACCCACGCATTTAGCGTTTTTTCCCGCAGGTCTTTATCAGTGATCCAACTCATTTCAGGCCATATTTTCTGTACATGTGATCTCATAAATGATTCTCTGTTTAGTGGATTTTGAGTATATAATAGATGATCATTCCCCGCCTGTATATCCGATCCGCAGGGGAAAGGTAGTCAATCTAAATTTTTTAATTTGAAAATCGAGTCTAATAGAGTCCCATCCACCCATTTTACGACGCCGATAACTTCATCCGTTAGTTCGGGTTTTGCGGGTGCCCCACCGACCAGTTCATCCACTTCTGCCTTGATCTCTTCAATAGTGCGGATCGGCAGGCCGGAATTTTTCGTCGCTATGATCAGATCCGACCGCAGTGGATTTATGGCGATACCCCGTTCTGTTACAACCACATCGATCAGTTCACCGGGTCCCACTAAAGTTGTTACCTCATCTACGATAATCGGGACTCTGTTTCGAAATGCCGGAATGGGTAAAATCGTACATTTTGAAAAAAGACAATTTTGCCATCCGCCAATTCCATGGAGCATCCGTCCGTCGGA
>CAYPCW010000036.1:19153-29682 GCA_964409335.1 uncultured bacterium | reverse complement strand
TCGCTGATGGATCCGATCCAGTTCATCCTGATATGCCTGCTCTGTGTATTCCTTTCGCAGAAATTTTTTCTTATCCGCATAATTACCGGGATTTACTCTGACTTTTTCGACGATCCTGGCGGCGGTTTCCGCAGCGTTAGGGGTAAAATGAATATCGGCAATGATCGGTGTGGCAAACCCCTGATGACGAAGTTCATATTTAATTTTGGCGAGATTCTCTGCCTCCCGAAGGCTGGGTGCGGTAATTCGTACATATTCGCTCCCTGCTTTGATCATGCGGATACTTTGCGATACTGTTGCCTGGGTGTCCATTGTATTGGTGGTGGTCATAGACTGAATCCGGATCGGGTATGCTCCACCCAAGGGTACATCGCCGACCTGAACTACCCTGGCTTTCCGACGAATGCTGTGGCAAATACCTTTACAATATTGATTATTCTGATACATCATTTGAGGGGCAAAATTACAGAGTTCAGCACGCCTAAACCGAAAAGAAAATCAGAGAGTATCAGCGTTGCCATCAATTTTATGGATTTTAACCGTATTACACCCTGAACATCGCTCTTATATCAATCGATCGGGGTTTCCGAATATGCAATCATTATCATCTGCTTTCTACATTCCCTGACTCCCTTTTTTTAGGTGGATGAATAGAATGTGCAAGAATATTATTCCCCATTGGCAAGGCTTGCCCGACCGCATAGACAGGGGGATACAGGGAGATGTCAATTCGCAGAAATACACTTTGGGTCACGAGATGCGGTGAATAAGGAATTTTTTATATTCCGCTAACCATTTTAATAAAGAAATATAATATGATTATCAGATATGGTATCAATCAGCCAGTGAATTCCTGCTGCTCTATTTTATTTCCCATCTTCCTTAATATTCGATTGCGACGGTGGATCAGATTATCAAATGTTTCCACTGCATTCGGATGTGATTTATCGATCAAACTGAAGGCTTTTTCAGTCCATTGAATGGCATCAGATAAATTCTTCTCACGGTGTTCGGCCAGTTTTGCCAGTTCGACACAGGCGGTCATTTTCCCACGTTCGGCGCAGACCTCCCAAAGCCGCCGGGCTTTTTCAAACTCACCTAAACTTTTGAACAACGATGAGAGGTTCATCATACAGTCAATATTTTCTCCTGATGATAACTCATGTTCATAAATTTCAACCGACCGTTGAACCTCACCCATGTCATGAAAAAATCCGGCAATTGCAACCGGGTCGATCCATTGCATGAACGATTCACTATCAATGTGGGGATACCGTAAAGTCGCGGATATCTTATCCAGCAATCGAACCATGCTCTGTACGTCAATCCGGTTGTGATAAAATACGTTTTGTAATTCACGAGTTTGGCCGTACCGCAGATAGTCGAAATATACCTGCGGTATCAGACTCCCGGGAATATCCTCCATTCTTTCACGACGGGTCAATTGCAGAGATACTTCAAGCTGTTGAAGGGCGCATCCTGGGAGAATATGCTTCCATAATCGTCTTGACAAATGCAGCAAATCAATGTGTCCCCACCTGCGAAAAGGATTTTCTAATCCATGGAAAATAAACCGACGTTCCAGCAGATTCATATCAAAACTCTTCCCGTTGAATGAGACGACCGTATCGAAGGCAGACACGTCCATATGAAGCTGTTTCAACAGATCAGACTCATGGGCAGGATCAGTCATAAAATATTGACGGGTTTGAAATTGATTATTTGCGATCCACCCCACGCCGATCATGAATGCCATCGTTCCCGTACCTCCTGAAAGACCGGTGGTTTCAGTATCCAGGAATAGCAGATTGGGGATCCTGTCCTCCTGAATGGCAGCCCATTTCAGGATAAGCGGATGTACAGGTTCAACCGCAGAAAATTGAATCGTATCCGAATCAGATGATATAAATATTCTGCCATTGAGGCCGTTCGCATAAGTTCCCTTTACCCAATTATGTATCCCCGGGTCTGGTTCGAGTGGTTTTTTCGAGGCTGGTATTAGAGTATCCGGAAGTGTGTGCCGGAGCAGATCGGTTAATTTAGACATCCTGCCTGCCTGACGCTGTCCAGTCATCGATGATAAATTGCAAAATTCCCCTGACAATGTATTTTGATCCTTTGCCATTGTTTGCCACAGGACCGACACATGCGGGACATCCGGTATCACAAATACAGCTCGTCACCACAATCTGAGATTCAGCCAACAGCTTTGGCAGAATTTCATACATCTTTTCGCTCAGCCCAACACCGCCGGGAGCACTATCGTATAAAATGACGGATGGCGTCCCTTCCGCCATTTTACAGGCAGGGTCCACATTTACCTGGATATCAGACTGATCGCACATCAAAAATAATGGCGCCAGATTCCGGAGGAGGTAGGAAAGTCCCGCTAACCCGCTTTGGATGCGGACCTGCGTCTCGGCACCGGCATGACACGAATGACACAGAGTTACCAGATTTTCCAATCGGTTGGCTTCATCACGGTCTGTAAATGATTTGAATGGGATTTTATGATGCACATGATGTGCATTTTTCCCTTCAGGAATCCCGCAGTGGACACAGACATATCCATCCCGTTCACGTACCTGATTCCGGATGGTCGTCCAGTCATTTCCATAATCGTTGGTTACATTGTTCCAGGCTTCCACTCTCAACAGGGCATTGATCGTTTCTTCAGGAAAAGAGAACCATACACCATGCGTGACTAAGCATGTTGGAGGTAGATCCACGTCGCCCGTGCCGATGATTTCATGGGTAACCCATCGTATTTTTTTGTACCCAACCGTCCGATTTAATACTTTGATCTCACCGAGATATCGCTTCAGTGGGGTTAGAAAATCCTGATGAAACAATTCCAGAAGTTCAAATTCCGACTCCCGAATAGCTTGAGTGTAATACCCAAGTTCCTTTTTATCGAGGGTAACAATGTGATGTTCTTGATCCATGGACTGGGCGAAATATGATTCTGCATTATGAAGATAGACCGCCTCCGGGTGAACCATCCAATACGCACTGTCTTCATCCACAATACCGATAGTTTCCTTGTTGTGATGCAGGATAAATTGATTTGTGCCTGCTGTTCGCAGGGAAATGGAATCGGACGGATAACCGTCGGAAATCCAAAAGTATTTATCGCCGGATTCATGGAGTTTTCCGCGTTCTTTCAGAAAATCAAGATATTCAGCGACTTCCCCGGCGGGTATCCTTCCGAAACCATCATACTTTTCAAATGGAATTTCAAATGCGGCGCACTGAATGTGATTTAGCAATAGGAAAGGATTATCCGGATTGATCAATGCGGCTTCCGGAGAATTCCCAAACAAATAATCGGGGTGTTGCAGGATGTACTGATCCAACAGCCCGGGAGTTGCTATTAATATCACTTCTGATGCACGGCCTGTTCGACCTGCACGTCCGGCTTGCTGATGGGTGGATGCGATGCTTCCAGGATAGCCCACCATGATAACGAGGTCCAATCCGCCAATATCAATCCCTAATTCCAGTGCATTTGTAGCGATGACACTTTTAATGGCACCGGATCGCAACCTGTTTTCAATCTCACGTCGTTCGTGTGGAAGATACCCGGAACGATACCCCTGCACGCATCGTCGATTCAGAAGATGCCGGTGCAGGTTTTTCTGGATCAGCTCTACAGATCTGCGGGATTGAGTGAATACCAGCGTCTGAATATCAGACTCGATCGCAGAACGGGTCATTGTCTCTGCCTCAGCCATCGTGTTAGCCCGGATACCCAATTCTGCATTTACCACAGGTGGATTGTATAAATAGAACCGTCGTTCTCCAGACGGGCTGCCGTCGTCTGATATATGAGTAAAAGGCTCTTCCAACAACCGGGTTACGAATTCTTCAGCATTCTCAAGTGTGGCAGAGGTACAGATAAACTGCGGACGGCACCCGTATCTGGCGGCGATCCGTTTCAGCCGGCGGATCAAATTGGTAAAATGAGACCCGAATATTCCCCGGTACACATGAAGTTCATCTACGACCACATAGGCGAGATTTTTAAAAAAATCCATCCAGTTAGTATGATGGGGCAAAATACCCAAATGCAGCATATCGGGGTTAGTAAAAACGAACTGAGCGGTCCGTCTGATCTGTGGTCTTCGGTCCTTCGTGGTATCACCATCATAGATCCCGGCGTTAGCCTTGAATTGTGAATCGATATTTGACAGCGCGGTTATTTTTAATGAAAGGGATGAGAACTGATCCTGGGTCAGGGCTTTCGTGGGGAAAAGCAGGAGCGATGTGGTTCCCGGAGAAATCACCGCCGAGTTTAAAAGCGGTAATTGATAGCACAGGGATTTCCCGCTGGCGACCCCCGTGGTGACCACAACATTTTTGCCCGTAAGGATGTGATTTATAGCTGTTGCCTGATGGGTGTATAATTTTTCGATGCCCTGGCGATGTAACATATCCAAAATTTCGTTGGATACCGGGTCAGGAATGTCACTCCATTTTGGTGGACGGATGGCATACTGGTGATTATAAACCACGTTTTTAGCCTCCAAAAGGTTGAGCATGGTAGTCATCAGTTAAATTTTCTGACTATGGGGTAAAAGATCATCAGGGTAAAATTTGGATATCATCCCTTTTAAAACGAGGGCATATTTTACCCCTGAAGTCTAAATTAGGACAAAGAATGAATGCTTCTACCTGAGTTTGGTAATAAAAATCATCTACCTTACATTTACCATCATCCAGGGTGGATGAGTTACAAATCAACTCGCATACTCCCATGAAAGGGTAAAATTCCGAAATATCATGTCAGGCTCAAATCCAATCCGGTCGTTTTTTATAACCAGGGTCACTTCGATCGTTTGTGGATGTTCCAACATAAATCCGGATAATTCTGAGAGCAGTTCCCGTTTGATGATACGGTTTACGGGCCGGGCGCCGAATTGAGGATCGTACCCGTTTTTAACGAGATACATTTTGACATCATCATGAATATTTAATTTCATATTTTGTTTTGCAAGTTTGAGTATCACCTCTGATAGGCGAAGATCGACAATTTGCATGATGACTTCTTTGTTCAGATCATTGAACTCAATAATTTCATCAATTCGGTTGATGAATTCAGGACGCAGTTCTCTCATCATCTCATCTTGTTTGAGATTGGTGGTCATGATGACAATCGTATTTTTGAAATTAACCGTCCGGCCTTTGGGATCGGTAAGACGTCCGTCATCTAAGATCTGCAGCAGAATATTCAAAATATTTGGGTGCGCTTTTTCGATCTCATCAGACAAGATGACGGAATAAGGTCGTCTCCGGATCTTTTCCGTTAATTGACCACCTCCATCATACCCGACATATCCTGGCGGACTCCCTATGAGTTTTGCCACAGAATGCTGTTCAATGTATTCGCTCATGTCGATTCTTACCAGCGCCCGGTCCGAGTCAAAAAGGACTCCAGCCAGGGTTTTGGCCAGTTCGGTCTTTCCGACACCTGTACTGCCTAAAAATAGGAAGGACCCAATGGGACGATCCTGATTGGTTACGCCCAGTTTTGACATGCGGATTACGTCCGATACCAAATGAATGGCAGTATCCTGACCTTTCACACATCTGTTGAGTTGATTTTCTAACTGGAGCAGCTTTTCCCGGTCCCCGGATAACATTTTCCGGACGGGGATACCCGTCCATTTGGAAACCACTTCGGCGATATCTTCGGTATTAACCTCCAATTTGATAAATTTATTGCCTTTGATCGCCATCTCCTGCTGGTTTAGTTCTTTTTCAAGTTCAGGTATTTCGCCGTACCGGATACGAGCTGTAGTTTGGTAATCTCCTTCCCGTTGTGCACGGTCTGCTTTGTTGTTCAGGTATCCATTTTACCTTTAATAACATTAAACGCGGCCACCTGTTGTTTTTCGGCTTCTCATTTCCGGATTAACACCTCAAGGCCATTTTTCAAATCATTAATCTCCTGAATAACCGATTTCAGACGGTCTTTTGACCGTAGATCTTTTTCCTTTTTCAAGGCTTCACTTTCCACCTCCAACTGAAGCAGTCGACGCCTGGCATCATCAATGACTACTGGCACAGAATTAATCTCCATTCTGATTTTTGCGGCGGCTTCATCCACCAGGTCCACCGCTTTGTCTGGTAAAAACCGATCGGAGATATACCGGTCTGATAAAGTTACTGCAGAGATCAGGGCTGCGTCGGTAATTCGTATTCCATGATGGATTTCATACTTATCTTTGATCCCCCGAAGGATGGTGATGGTATCTTCCACATCCGGCTCGGCGATGTACACCTGCTGGAATCTCCGTTCCAGGGCTGCATCTTTTTCAATGTACTTCTGATATTCTTTCAGCGTGGTCGCCCCGATCACCTTCATCCGGCCTTTGGCAAGTTCGGGTTTGATCATATTGGATACATCCATCTGACCTTCCACTGCGCCAGCGCCCACAATTGTGTGAAGTTCATCGATAAACACCATTACTTCACCTTCACTGTCTATCACCTGTTTGATAAAATTTTTCAGGTACATCCCCCTCTATGATCCGTTTCGCTAATCCTTCTACGACGGTTGTTTTTCCAGTGCCCGGTTCCCCCACCAGAACGGGATTATTTTTCGTCCTTCGGGATAATATCTGAACGATTCGGCGGATCTCTTCTTCCCGTCCGATGACAGGATCAATTTTCCCTTCATGCGCCAGCTTCGTGAGGTTAATTCCATATTTTTCCAATACATTGACTCCCTGTTCGGGATTAAAAGTATTATCATTATGATTCATATTTTCTCCTGTTCAGGTTTAGGCATGGCATCTATCTTGCCGGCTCGAAAATAATGAAAACTTGTGGCTGTTATGAACCGGATTGGCACAGGGACATGACAGGAATTCGGTTTTGATGATAATAGGATTGATCGAAAAAAAAATAAAAGCCCATCGATTGACAGGCTTTTATCAGATCAGGAAAGCAGGCTGATATTATTATCCCTGAGGTAACCTGTTCCCCCGGGTGAGTACCATGAATGAGATAGACCAGATAAGAATCTGGAACTCCATACCCTGACCCATGTTGTCGATCCCCATGTTAATGGAATTCCAGCCATGCCTGGCATGGATCATATAAATTACACCCAGCATGACGACACAGAAAATTCCACCTGCGGTTCTCGTGGCAAGTTCGGGACCAAATCCACCGATAATAACGAGAAGGGCGCCAATAATCTCAGCTATTCCCACAAGATAAATGAGCCACACGGACACACCCATGGACTGAGCCATTACCGCACCTTCCGGTAGCTTCATGTAACCATGATAAAAGAATATGCCAAAAAGTGACACTCGCACCAACCAGTGTGAGTGCACCCCGAGTCTGTTGAGAAAATCCATCAAATACTCCTTATTTGTGATTAAATTGTGAACTTATATATTACATTCGCACAATCAGATACAATCAAATTTACGATAATCACCGGTGATTCCACAAAAGGAAGATTTGAATGTTTCACCCACCGGCAGGGGGTTAATTTATCCGGGCAAGAGAGCTGTGATGTTCACTATTTTTCATCATTTTCATGATGAAAAAAATTTAAGTGCGAAATCACATGACAGACAACACTATCCATTATAAATTACCTGTCCGGACTTTTAACATTTTTCAGGAATTTGGAATGTTAAATGCCCTGTTACAAATCCAAATACCACCATTTTAAATGAACAGGACACATGAGACTACTTACATTTCAATATAAAAAGATGATTCGCCTCGGTCACCTGACGGATCATAACATGATCATTGATCTGGCAAGTGCGTCACACGGAATGTTACCAGACGATATCATGTCATTTTTAGAAAAGGGAGAATATAACCGGTTGCTGGCTCGGAAGATCGCTGCCAATGATGACCTGGCTCATCTGTCCCTTTCAAACGTGAAGATCATGTCTCCCCTGCCGATGCCCATGTCCATCCGGGATGGGTATGGGTTCCGTCAACATGTGGCTGCCGGACGGAAAGCCCGCGGGCTGGACATGATCCCGGAATATGATGATTTTCCTGTATTTTATTTTTCGAACCATCGCGCTACAACGGGACCTGGTGAGATTTATGTGATGAAAGAGCATTTGAATAAATTAGATTTTGAACTGGAATGTGCCGCCGTCATCGGAAAAAAATGTATAAACGTGAAAGCATCCGAAGCCGATGACTGTATCGCCGGATATATGATCATGAACGACTGGAGCGCCCGGGGTATCCAGTTCCGCGAGATGAAACTGAATCTCGGACCCGTGAAAGGGAAAGATTTTGCCACTTCATTCGGTCCGTATCTGGTGACCCGGAATGAATTAGAAGTGTATCGAATACCGGGCGATCAGGGAGAGCGCTTTGATCTTGAAATGACCGCAAAAGTGAACGGAAAACAAGTGTCTGCGGACAACCTAAAGAACATGACCTGGACATTCGCCCAGATCATCGAACAGGCATCTTATGGCACATATCTGTATCCTGGGGATATTATTGGGTCGGGGACCTGTGGGACCGGATGTCTGATGGAACTGAATAATTCCAGACAACCGGAAGTTTGGTTACAAGAAGGTGACACTGTGGAACTGACGATTGATGCGTTGGGGACTCTCACCAATACGATCGTAAAAACCAAGGAATAACATTAATGGCAACACATGAAACACAATCCTTGCTGACAGGCGCCGAAGATATCAGATGGAATTTATCCGAATTATATGCGGGACCGGACGACCCGAAAATTAATCATCACATCCATGAATGCAGGGAATTATCCATTGCATTTAGTGAACAGTATAAAACCCGGATTGTGAATCTGTCCGATACAGAGCTTTCATCCGCTTACACGGATTTAATCGCCATTTACAGCCGGATGGTCAGCGCCTCTCAATATGCCAATTTATTGCTTTCCACCCGGACAAATGATAATGAGGCCAGGAGGCTGCAATCCAAAGTCGATGTGGCATTTTCCGAGATTATGAATAATCTGGTGTTCTTTGATCTGGAACTCGGTAAAGCGCCCCCTGAAACGATCGACCGATTCCAATCCAGCAAAGCTTTAACCACCTTTTTGTACAACATCACCCGCACCTGTGACCTGGCAAGATATCATCTTAGTGAAGAAGAAGAAAAGGCGATCACGCTAAAAAATATCACCGGGAAAACAGCATTTAAAAATTTGTATGGTGAGTTCACGTCTGCTTTCGTGTACGACTTTGCGTTAAACGGAGAGAGCCGGCAATATTCCGGAGATGAACTCCGCTCCCTTAGATTTCATCCTGATGCAGATGTAAGGCGCCGGGCGATGCAGACATTTTTCAAAAAGTACGAAGAAAACAAAATCGTATTTACCAGTGTGTTCAATTCGATCATCAAAGATTACAATATCTCAAAACAGCAACGGGGATATGCGTCTGCAATAAATGTGATGAACACTGAGAATGATTTGGATGATTCAGTGATCGATACCCTGATCCATATCACAACTGAATCGAATTCTCTCCTCCGGAGATATTACCGTATCAAAAAAAAATTACTCGGTTTGGATGTCCTGACACCGGCAGATATCTATGCGCCTTTGCCGGAATCGGACAGACAGTTTACCTGGGATGAAGCCCGTGAACTGGTGTTGAAAGCGTTCAGTTCATTCGATGCGGACTTCCATCAAAAAGTATCTCTGATGTTTGATCAACGCCGTATCGACGCACCGGCTGCAAAACACAAACGGGGAGGCGCTTTTTGTTCCAGTTCTACACCCGATCGTAACCCATATGTGTTACTAAACTTTACCGGTAAAGTCCGGGATGTTTCCACACTCGCTCATGAGCTTGGCCATGCCATTCATGCAATGTACTCCCAAAAACAGCACATTTTCTCCTATCACCCAATTCTTCCCCTGGCAGAAACAGCCTCTATTTTTTCAGAAATGATCCTGACGGACCTGCTACTCAATACCTATAATGACAATCATTTGAAAATCTCTCTGCTTTCTGCAAAGCTGGAGGATATTTTTTCTACCAGTCACCGGCAGAATATGTTTACCCGGTTCGAATTAAAAGTACACGAAAAAATTGATTCTTCTCTGCTTTCTGATGAAGATTTCTGCGACATGTATTCCGATGAACTGAAGCTCATGTTTGGCGATACCGTCACCATTACCGATGAATATAAATGGGAATGGTCCAGTATCCCGCATTTGATCAGAGTGCCATTTTATGTTTACTCTTATTATTTTGCCAATCTTCTCGTTCTGTCACTCTATCAACAATACCTGGAGGAAAAATCCGCATTTGTACCGAAATTCAAAGAATTTCTCGCCATGGGAAGTTCGGCAAAACCCACCGATATTATTCAGGTGGCCGGTCAGGAAATCCACGATCCGGCGTTTTGGAAAAAAAGCATCGTCTATATTGAGTCAATGATTAACCGTCTTGAACGCCTTATTCCCTAAAGTATTACGCGTGGTAAACCGCCAAATTTTAATTCTTATAGTCAATCGCTTTTGGTCAAACCAGAAAGACTTGATG
>CAYPCW010000036.1:0-19143 GCA_964409335.1 uncultured bacterium | reverse complement strand
TTATAGTCTGCATCCTGGGATCTACCGGATGCTATCATTCGAAATTACCTGCATCCGTTACCATCCGCATTGATCTTCAATCCTTCGCAGATATCAATTCGGATTCGGTTGTCTATACAACGGGGAATCTCCAACAATTGGGTGAATGGGACGCCAGGGGACTACCCATGACTCCCGTTTCAACCCATCAATGGTTCGTGGAGTTCAAGGTCCCGAAGGGTATTGCCATCGAATATAAATTTACCCGCGGATCATGGAATCTGGAAGCCATGATGGAGGACTGCTCCCTCCCGCCCAACGCCGCGCTTATCGCTCATCAGGATACGACGATCTCGATTCGAATCCCTCACTGGAAAGATGAATGTATTGCCACCGGCGCCGGGATCACTGGTGAAGTTGAATACCACAAAAATTTTACGTCTCAATTTTTAGCCTTGCCAAGGGATATTATTGTGTGGCTGCCGCCCGGGTACTCTGGTGAAGAAAAATACCCGGTGTTATACATGCAGGATGGTCAGAATATTATTGACCCGCTTACATCATACATTGGCCAGGATTGGAAGATCGATGAAGCAGCAACACGGTTGATATCCGGACAAAAAATGAAAAAGATTATTGTTGTGGGCATTTACTGTACAGAATTGCGTGAAGAAGAATATTCACCCCGCCACCTCGGTGGAGAGTATACGAAATTCCTGATTCAGGAGCTAAAGCCGTTTATCGATGAAAATTATTTTACGATGTCTGACCAGACAAACACGGCAGTCATGGGATCATCCATGGGGGGGATTATCTCCTTTCAGCTGGCATGGGAGCATCCGGAGGTATTTTCTATGGCTGGCTGTCTTTCCCCGGCTTTTCTGGTGGATGATTATGAAATTTTGGAACGGGTGAAGACCTATACCGGAGAAAAAAAATCCGTTAAATTTTATCTGGACAACGGTACTTTAGGGCTTGAGACTGAACTGGCTCCGGGATTTCACCGGATGGGACTATTACTGACTGAAAAAGGATATTCGAAGGAAGACCTGATGATATTTGTGGATGAGGGTGCAACTCATAATGAAATTTCATGGTCAAACCGTGTGCATATCCCCCTGTTATTTTTCTTTGGTACAGAACCGGAAATTACACCATGATCCGGAAGTTTTTTATAAAAAGGCCTGATCCGCTCAGCGGTCTCACCCATTTTATCGGCGCACTTTTCGCGGTTCTTGCACTGGTCACTCTGCTTACCCGCAATTCACTGCCTGTTACCGTATGGCATATCGTGGGTTTCTCAATTTTTGGGTGCGCTATGATCCTGCTGTATTCCGCAAGCACGTTATATCACTGGCTGCCCGTTTCCCAACCCACCAGGGAAATCTTTCGAAAGATTGATCATATCATGATTTTCGTGTTCATCGCTGCCAGCTATACACCGGTTTGTCTTGTGACCCTGCGCGGTGGCTGGGGTTGGAGTATCTTCGGTGTGGTCTGGGGACTGACCATCGCCGGATTATTCCTTAAAATTTTCAAAATGGATGCTCCCAGGTATATCTCTACCGGCATTTACCTGCTTATGGGATGGTTGATGCTCATCGGTATTTATCCGCTGATAAAATCCATCGATATCTACGGATTGGGATGGCTTGCTTTTGGGGGGGGGTTCTATTCCATCGGCGCTATCATTTACGCTGTTAAAAAACCCAATATTTTCCCCGGAATTTTTGGATTTCACGAACTCTTTCATCTGTTTGTCATGATGGGAAGTTTTTGCCATTATATAATGCTGTACCGATATGTGTAATAACGGCATTATATTTAGTTTTTTTATCAAATCACCTCAACTTTAACTCAGGAATTCGTTCATGGAATATCGAAAATTAGGACACAGCAGTGTAAGAGTCAGCGCCATAAGTATCGGCGCCTGGCTTACATTTGGTAATTCTGTAGAAGAATTACGAACCCATAAAATTTTAGACGCCGCCGTCGATCACGGTATTAATTTTGTAGATGTCGCAGACGTATATGCACTCGGGATGGCAGAGACCGTTGTTGGTACCTGGCTGAAGAACAAGGACCGGTCAAAGCTGGTTGTATCTTCAAAAGTGTATTGGCCGATGAGCAATGATGTAAATGACAGGGGTCTGTCACGAAAGCATATTTTCGAATCCGTTGAAAAATCTCTCAAACGATTGCAAACCGATTATCTGGATATCTACTTTTGCCACCGGTATGACGAAGAAACCCCGCTGGAAGAGACGGTCTGTGCCCTTGATGATCTGGTACGTCAGGGAAAAATCCTCTATTGGGGAACATCCGTATGGGAGGCTCAACAACTCCGGGCGGTCATGGATATTTGCCATGATCACTTTCTCTATCGCCCGCAGGTTGAGCAGCCCCGCTATAACATGCTGGACAGGCATATTGAGGATGAAATTATAAAAACGGCATCTGAAAACGGGATGGGCATTGTCGTATGGAGTCCCCTCGGTCAGGGGATACTCACCGGCAAGTACAATGAATCTCTGCCCAAAGGAAGCCGTGGCGCAGAGACAGGCTGGCTGGCAGAATATCTCACCGAAACCCACCTCGGGCATGTGCGAAAACTCACCCGGCTTGCCAGCGACCTGCACCTGTCCATGACACAGCTCGCCTTAGCCTGGGTGTTGCGTAAACCAGAGATATCCAGCGCTATCACGGGCGCCACAGATGTGAAACATGTAAAATCCAACGTGAAAGCCCTTGACGCATTATCTCAACTAAATGACGGAGTTGTAAATCAAATTAGAGAAATATTAAATGGATAATCATACTACTACATTTATGAAAAAATATACCGGAATCATTCTCTGCATCCTTACGGTGGTGATGGCGGGTATCACTATCTCGTCCTGCAAATTCCAGGCTAAAAAGACAACGAGTCTGAATATTGAAGCAACTACAGACACACCGGAAGTCAGGACGACATCAACGGTCATACATCCCGAATGGAGCAAAAATCTGTCAATCTATGAAGTCAATCTCCGCCAATACACGCCATCCGGGACCTTTTATGACTTTGAGGAACATCTCCCCCGTCTGCAATCGATGGGCGTGGGAATAATCTGGCTGATGCCCGTGCAACCTATCGGGGTAAAAAATCGTAAGGGAAATCTGGGCAGCTATTATTCCATTAAGGATTATTATGGTGTTAATCCCGAATTTGGCACGGCAGATGATTTTAAGCATTTGGTCAATAAAATCCATGACCTGGGGATGTATGTGATTCTGGATTGGGTCGCAAATCACACAGCCTGGGATAACGTGATGATCCGGGAACACCCGGAATGGTATACCCAGAATATTGATGGCAATTTTACATCGCCCGTTGATGACTGGACAGATGTAGCGGATCTCAATTACAATAACAAGAAACTTCAGCAATATATGATTGACGCCATGAAATTCTGGGTACAGACTATGGGCATTGATGGATTCCGCTGCGACGTTGCCGGTATGGTACCCACCGAATTCTGGGATACTGCACGGAGCCAGCTTGATTCGATCAAACCCGTTTTCATGCTGGCAGAATGGGAAGACCCTGCGCTACATGAACACGCCTTTGATATGACATTTGCATGGGAAATACATCGCACATTTAACCGAATCGTCAACGGCGAACAGTACCTGCATAGTGTTGACATGATCGTGGAAAATGACCAAAGAGATTATCCCAAAAGCGCCTATCGAATGCTCTTTACTTCCAACCATGATGAAAATACGTGGAACGGGACCGCCATTGAGCGGCTGGGAGACGGTCTGAATGTATTTACCGCACTCACCTACACCTTACCCGGGATGCCGCTCATTTACTCTGGCCAGGAAGCGGGGTTGAACAAACGGCTGCTCTTTTTTGAGAAAGATAATATTCCATGGAAAAAAGACCCGGCCGCTGATCTGTATCGTAAACTCAACCGGTTAAAGCGGGAAAATCCTGCACTTTGGAACGGCGAATTTGGCGGTGACTACACCCGGGTGATCAATTCGATGGATAATATGGTGATGTCCTTTTTCAGGAAAAAGGATAAAGACAAAGTCATGGTGATGGCTAATCTGTCATCGTCGCCTGCAGATTTTAATTTGAAATTGTTTATCCCCAACGAGGAGTTTGTTGACATTGATTCCGGTGAGAAGATCATCCTTACGAAGATGGATCAATTTCATTTACCGCCATGGGGCTACCGGATATTTGAACATCGTAACTGAACCGAAAAATCGATTTTTCAGGATTTTATCTGACTGAAAATCCCTCAACTTTCCCCCTGCCAGAAGAATTTATTTCGAGACTCATGGAAATTTATCCGGAGGCATATCCTTCCATTCTGCCCACATTTGAACAGGCATTTCATCCGGTAATTTGGCTGAACGGAATGAAACGAGACCCCGATCAAACCCGGGATGAGCTGGAATCAAACGATTTTCATCTCACAGCTATCGATCCTTTGCCTCAAACCTATCTGGTCCCTGACCACGAGAGGGAGATGTTGATTCACCATCCGTATTCTGCAGAAGGACTTGTGTACTTTATCAATCCGTCAAGCGTGATCCCGCCGGTGATCCTGAATCCCTGTCCGGGACAACGGGTATTAGACCTCACAGCTGCGCCCGGTGGAAAGACCATTGTTATGGCTGGGATGATGAAAAATAGAGGACAAATTTCTGCCGTGGAAAATGTAAAATACCGATTCCACAAAATGAGAGCAAATCTTGAAAAGAACGGCGTCACAAATGCCCGTTTGTATTTAAAAGACGGGACTGCCATTGGTAAAAATTGTCCGGAGCAGTTTGACAAAATTTTGCTGGATGCCCCCTGTTCAACCGAAGGGCGGTTTCAGAACCACATCCCCGCGACATTCGGGTATTGGAGCGAACGTAAAATCGCGGAAATGAACCGGAAACAGCGAAAATTGCTGTTTTCGGCGATCCGGGCGTTAAAACCCGGTGGGGATTTGGTGTATTCCACCTGTACTTTTGCCCCGGAAGAGAATGAAGAACCGGTTGATCGGATTCTCCAAAAATTTGGTGATGCCCTGACAGTGGTGAAATATGAAATAACATTAAAAAATCGTCGGTCGGGTCTTTGCAGATGGCGAAAAAAAGAGTTTCACCCTTCCATTAAAAATGCAATCCGCATCCTGCCCGACGACATATTTGAGGGCTTTTTCATTTGTAAAATCAGAAAGTCTGAATCAACGTTATGAGGTGGTTGATCATTTCCCCTGAGAGAGCTGGACCAGAACTTCCTCGATATCCGATGTGGGGAGTTTACAGGCAAAGTTCTGACATACGTAAACCAACGGTTCACCGTTATCCCTTTCTCTATAATTTTGCAGATGTGGTAACCACGACTTCAGTTCATCGTCCTGTGAACTTACCAAAATGACGACAGAATTCGGAAGAAACTGCTTTCGGATGCCTTCGATCAATTCGGATGTTTTAGGATGACTCTGTTCACCGGCAATCAGAATTTCATACGCGGGACCCTTTGAAAAATTGATGGCTTTCAGCATTTGAGAAAAACCGGCACTGTTGCGGTTGATCTGATTTGAAAAGGCATGGAATATCTGTTCCGCAATACGTTCATATTCCGGGCGGGAGAGTATCCTCGCCAACCTTAGAAAATTCATCGCCGACACAGAATTACCGCTTGGAATCGCCCCATCGTATACGTCCTTCATCCTCACCAATACCGGAACAGATTCGTCCGTGGTGAAGTAAAATCCGCCATTCTCTGTATCCCAAAAATGTTCGATTTGATCATCAGAGAATTGTACGGCGCTTTTTAAATATTTGATATCAAAAGTAAGTTCATAGGTTTCAATCAATCCCCAGATGACAAATGCGTAATCTTCTATGGTAGCCTGAATACCGGCTTTACCCCGCCGGTACCGTTTGAGTAATTTGCCATCCCCGTCGACGAGATTCAGCAGGATAAAATCCATGGCTTTTTGGGTTGCCGGTCCCCACCGTTCATTGTGGAGCGCCGTCGCTGCCCGAGCCATGGCAGAAATCATCAGCCCATTCCAATCCGTAAGAATTTTATCGTCCTTCTGTGGATGGACTCTTAGATTTCGCCGGATCAACAGGGATTGCCGAATACGGCCAATCTGTTTCTGAAGTTCATCCCTGGGAATATTGAGGGAGTCGCCCCATGCTTCCAGCGACAGAGTTAAATGAGGGATGTTGGTATGGTCACGGAATCCATCCCGGAAGTTCCCTATCGGTTTGATCTCAAAAACGGTACTGAACCTTTCGGCATCCGGTTTCCCGAGAATGTCTACAATTTCTGAAGATTTCCACACATAAAATTTTCCTTCTTCTCCTTCACTATCCGCATCTTCTGCAGACCAGAACCCTCCTTCAGGCGATGTCATGTCCCTCAGAATATATTCTATTATTTCTGTAACCGTTCGGGCATATTTTTCTTTGCCGGTGGCAAGATATGCATCCAGATAGGCATGAACCATGATCGCCTGATCGTACAGCATTTTCTCGAAATGTGGAACCAGCCAATCTGAATCCGTAGAATAGCGATGGAATCCGAAACCGATTTGATCGTACATCCCCCCATGGCGCATTTTTGTGAGTGAATATTCTGCCATGTTCAGTGCGCCGGGGTTACCGGTTTGCAACCAATAGCTGAGGAGGAAACTGTAGTCGTGGGCTTTAGGAAATTTCGGAGCATTTCCGAATCCCCCACGCTCCTCATCGTAGCGTCGTAAGAATGTCTGAAAAGCCATATCGCTAATAGCCGGGTCTATCCCGGAAAAACTTTCGGAATCGGTAGAGTTTACCGATTGTAATTTCCCGGTGATAGATTCAGCGTCGGATAGAAGTTTTTTCCGATCCGTTTGCCAGAGCTCCCTGATCTGGGGGATCAAATCCATCATTCCGATGCGATTCCCCATGGTTTGTTTCGGGAAATAGGTTCCGGCAAAAAACGGTTTTTTGTCCGGCGTCATGATAATGGTCATGGGCCATCCGCCTCTCCCGGTAATCATTTGAGTAACGGACATATACACATTATCAATGTCTGGGCGTTCTTCCCGGTCTACTTTGATGCAGACGAAAGATTCGTTCAGCAGTGCAGCGACGGTGAGGTCTTCAAAAGATTCATGTTCCATCACATGACACCAATGGCAGGTCGCATATCCGATGGACAGGAAAATGGGTTTATCCTCCCGCAACGCCGCGCCAAAGGCTTCGTCTCCCCAGGGGTACCAGTCCACCGGGTTCGCCGCATGCTGAAGCAGATAGGGACTGCTCTCGAATATCAGACGATTGAAATATTCTCCTCCATTCGGCGGCAGAGTGTCAAGTATCGATTGTTCCGGTACGATGATCCGTCCATTTTCGTTGATTTGGTACACAGGTTGCCCCTCCATTGCTGTTTGTCCCAAATTAAATGATTGCAAAATGACGATAGTGATGATGATGAACACAGCGAAATTTATTGCATCCGTTTCTTCGGATTTGTCATTATATTTATGAATATTTTCCCGGACAATCCGTGTAAGGTAGATTATCCCGTCAAATTTAGGACGAAAAGGAATTATTCATGAACACGAACACCGACTACCTTGAGAAACGTATTGTGGATTTAGAACGAAAATTGGACAATCTGCAAAATGAGATCCCACGATCGGGGATCATGAGTGACAGTTTTATCAAGCGGGCATTTACGATCTTTGGACATAATTTGGTGGCGGGGCTGATGGTCACCATCCCATTCTACCTTCTGTTTTTCATTTTCGGGATGCTGTTTTTTAGAAGCGCTATGATGTATTAATCGGGATTACAAGGGTGATTTCCTATCTGCCTAACTGCAGGCAGGCTTCGAAAACCGCTGATACCCGCATGCACTATACCATGTGTTAGGCACTGGCGATTTTCGTCTTTCGTTATATTTTCTGTCAAATTTGCTGCAATGTCTTGTCTCTCGTGCGTTTAGTCAGACACACTCTTTTGCAAAGCTTTGGTCTGTGCTTGGGCTTCCTTCGACAAGCTCAGGACAAGTGTGTGGCTTGGCAATGTGTGTGGCTGTGAAGCGTTGGCATTTCTATTCGTTTAACTCCATTTTCGATTTTGCTCAAATTAGCAGAATCAAGCTTGAGAAGTGCAGCAAGTTCAGTCAATGTCATTCCACTGTCCGTTCTATGTTGTCTGATGTATTCGCCAAATGTTGCTTTCATAGACTTGTAAAAATTAACTTGTCAATTAATGACAAAACTATGAAATACATCTAAATCTGCTAATTTTTCATTCTTTTTTTCGAGCGTAGGAAAATCCAAGCCCTTTTGGTTTTTGTATGTCGGCTTTGTGGGGTTGGAAAACCAAATGTGCCTGTTTGTGCGTGGGCTGTTCATTTTTTTGACTTCTTAAGTTTGTTCATAAATTAATTCTTATAAAGTAACTGTCCAACTTAAGCATTACCGGTGATTTTCAAAATTTTTCCACACTCCAGGGAAAAATAATCAACAATGATTCTAATTTCCTGAGGCGAATGTTGCTTTTTAAGCAGCCTCGCGAGACTATCTTTTATTAATTTGAAATCTGTCATGATAATGATATGTAAATAGAACTTTATTGCTATTAAAATACTGTAGTAAAAATAAAACCAATTTTAGTTTTTTCTGCACACTTTCAAAGATTCTGTGACAAATTTTCCCATCAGAATCAAACGCGCTTTACATAAAATGAAAGAAATAATTTGAGCTTACTGTTTACTCAACAATCAATAAATACTCTTAAACTGCATAAGGTACTCTTCGGATCGGATTTAGACCAGCCGATTTCATGGGACAATGCGCAAATCGTTGCATCCAGATTATATGACGCAGGGCATGGATCCGTTGATAAAAGGATTTATGGGAGTGATATCTATGCAATTGATCTGATAAATGAAATTTTTCAATATCTGATCCGCCAAAGCATACCGTTAAACCCATCGGATATCACCCGGAATACCCGCACCCTTCTCGCCGGGAAAATTGGTTCAGCCCCTGCCGACAGACTGATGAGCAATATCATGAAAATGCTGCCAAAATCGGATGCTGATGCGGATCAATCCTCACCATTTCGTCCATACATGTTTGCCTTGATCACATGGGTGAATCGTCAAAATCCCGCATATCGACCCTATTATCCTTTGTTTTTATCACCCGGTTTGACTGAAACACCGGAATATAATGTCATGATGGACGTGGTGAATACAACGCTGTCCGCGCCACAGATCGGGGGTAAACCCAAATTATCCCTCACCGAATTTCTCAGGGCGCCCGCAATTCATGAACCGGATTCCATTCAGCGTCAATTAACGTGGATACTTGAGCACTGGAGTGATCTTATCGATCACCTGAAATTAAAACTCCTGCGGGCACTGGACTTTCTTTCTGAAGAATACAAAATTCGGGGAGATGGTCCGGGTCCTGTCAATATACCGGATTTTACCCGGTTGAAAGACATTGAACGCTTCAGCACGGATGCAGACTGGATGCCTAATGTGATCCTGTTGGCAAAAAACATATTTGTATGGCGGGTTCAGCTTTCACGGAAATACGGGCGGGATATCCGTTTACTCTATGACATACCGGATGAGGAATTGGATAGTATCGCTGACTCGGGATTCACAGCCCTGTGGCTCATCGGGTTTTGGCAGCGAAGTCCGGCATCCAAACGAATCAAACATTTATGCGGGAATCCCGACGCTGAAGCTTCTGCATATTCATTATTTGAATACAATATCAACGATGATATCGGCGGTGAGAAAGCGATGCATCACCTGAAACAACGATGTATAGACCGGGGTATTCGTCTGGCCTGCGATATGGTCCCGAATCATACGGGCATCGATTCAAAGTGGATAAGAACACATCCTGAATGGTTCATTCAGGCAGACCGCCCACCCTTCCCTGCTTATTCGTTCAAGGGAGAAAACCTGTCTTATGATCCAACGGTAGAGATTTACCTCGAGGATCATTACTTCTCGAAAAATGACGCCTCTGTTGTTTTTAAACACGTTGACCGGGATACCGGGAAAATCCGGTTTATATACCATGGAAACGACGGCACATCCATGCCCTGGAATGATACTGCTCAATTGAATTATCTTCTACCGGAGGTTCGGGAAGCCGTAATTCAGACGATCCTGTCCATTGCCAGACAATTTCCCATTATTCGGTTTGATGCCGCAATGACGCTGACGAAACTCCATTTTCAACGGTTATGGTTCCCTGAAGCGGGGTCAGGCAGCGATATCCCGTCCCGGTCTGCCAATGGATTGACAAAAGAAGAATTCGATGATCTTTTCCCGGAGGAATTCTGGCGAACCGTCGTAGACCGGGTAGCTGCGGAAGTCCCCGACACCTTACTTCTTGCCGAAGCCTTCTGGATGATGGAAGGGTATTTTGTCCGTACACTGGGAATGCACCGCGTATATAATAGTGCATTTATGAATATGTTAAAAATTGAAGATAATGCCAGGTATCGTCAAAGTATTAAAAATGTATTGGCGTTTGATCCTGAAATTCTCAAACGGTATGTGAATTTTCTGAACAATCGGGATGAAGATTCTGCCGCGGTCCAATTCGGGAAAGGAGATAAATATTTTGGGGTGGCCGCACTCATGGCCGCCTTGCCGGGCACACCCTTGTTCGGCCATGGACAAATTGAAGGGTATCATGAAAAATATGGTATGGAGTTTTCCCGACCCTACCGGGATGAATATCCTGACGCCGGTTTTATAGAAAGACATCAGAAGGAGATTTTCCCATTACTCCGCGTCCGCTATTTATTTTCCGATTCCAAACATTTCCGATTTTTCGATTTTTTCCGCCAGGATGGGACGATAAATGAAAATGTTTTTGCCTTTTCCAACGGTTTTGCAGAAAAACGGGCGATCGTTGTGTATAATAACGCATTCGAAAAAACGGCAGGCAGATTGACCCAATCTGTTGAAATTTCCATGAAAAAGCATGATGCTCATACCCCAGCGAGACGGTATTCCATATTGGAATCCCTCGGAATTTCTTCAGCGGATCATGGCTATCTCATCATGAGGGTCCATCCTCAAGGGTTTACAATCATCCGGTCAACTCATGAACTGATGAATGAGGGCTTTCAGGTGGTCCTGTCCGGATATGAATATCAGGCCATATTTATTGAATCCATTCTATCCGATGATGAGCACAATCATCTATCCACTTTGCATCAATACCTGGTGGGCGCAGGTATTTCCAATCTCCCCCTGGAACTGATACGGATTCAATATCGGTATTTGCATATACACCTTTCTGAAATGATCCAAATCCTGAAATCACTCCCGGGTTATCCGGATAGGGAACATTTGAACGATCCGGCGCTCAATATCCCAAACGGACTGGGCGTTAAACTTGATGCATTTTGGAATGGACTTTCAGATCGGTTTCAATTGAATATTCCTGATTTGGTCCGACAATCTTACCGGCGATCCGTGAATCACCTGTACAAAATTTTCAGTATTCCTCCATCTTTTGATGAGGATATCTCTTTGCAATCCCGCCATCCGTTATATGAATGCTTCTATATCATGTTAATCGGCCAGGTTCGCGATCTCATCAAAGAGTATCCGGGAGGTATAGACAGTCTGCTTTTGATTTTTGACCTGAAACAAAGCAGGGCGGTGGAACAAAAAGATCTGGTTTATCTCATTCCAGACAGGGAGACCCTGGCGGTAATTCAGCACAGTTTCGAAATACTTCGCGATTCGGTACCAAACCCACGGGAGATTTTACGAGTTGTATCTCAAATCCTAAAAGAAGATCAGGCCAGGTCATTGATCCATCTTCATGAATTTGACGGGAAATATTGGTTTGATAAAGATGCCTTCAACCGAGTGAGTAAATACATATGTCTGGTATTGATTTCCCGGTGTTTCATTTACCAGACCAAAGACACCGTGAAAAATGAGAAAGCCATAACTTCGCTTCCACAAATGATCAATTCGACACTTGATCAATTCAAATCAATCGAATCAATGGCAGAAGCTTCAGGTTATAATTGGGAGTTATTTTTAAAAAATCTCAATAAACCCTCTTCACCGCACAATTAGGCTATTTTTCCCGATATCTTGTTCCCGGATTATGTAAGCTCCTTATTTAAATATCATTTTCAGATTGACAGACCACAATCTAACCCATTAATCGTTTCGGGTTTTGTCATCCTGGAATTGGTATTGATTCTCAACAAATACGGATGTCTTCACCGCAGGGACAGGGAATCCCGGACACGTGGATTAATCCGGCAACTGCCGGACACTAACCGATTGAAAATCCCGACGGGTTATGCAGATCCCGATATGCGATCAGCCCTGTCGGGACGTGCTGCGCCGCCAAACCCGGCCTGAACGATTCGTCATATCATCAAGGCCTGCTGATTTACCTGACCCTCCGGTGAAATGAAGAATAAACGAAGGAAACTTCCGGCTTCGGGGAATTATTGGGGGATGATTATCGGGAGAAGTGTGTAGCGGCGCAGGGATTCGAACCCCGGACACGTGGATTATGATTCCACTGCTCTAACCTACTGAGCTACGCCGCCAAAAATGAGGCTAATGTTATCGCCCCGTTTATCTGGTAACCAAAAATTATTTCATGCGATTTTCGAGGAGCTGGTACACCAGACGAACCGCAACACCTGTAGCGCCGACCGAAGGCTGATAAGCCGGTTCTTTCACCCCCCAGGCGGTGCCGGCAATATCCATATGAACCCAGGGGGTATCGCCCACAAATTCCTTTAGGAACACACCTCCGGCAATGGTTCCCGCCGTTCGTTCAAATCCAAGGTTTTTGATATCGGCGACTTTGGATTTAATATCTTTTGAATATTCTTCCCAAAGTGGAAGCTCCCAGACTTTTTCACCGGTTGATTCCGCGGCTTTTTTAACTTCATTTATCAATCCTTCGTCATTACCCATGATTCCGGAAGCCTTATGTCCGAATGCAATTAAAACTGCGCCGGTCAGTGTCGCAAAATCAAGCAAAGCCACCGGGTTATATTTATCCACTACATATGATAAGACATCGGCGAGGACAAGTCGTCCCTCCGCATCCGTGTTCAGTATTTCAATGGTTTTACCATTATAGGCTTTTACAATATCGCCCGGAACTTGAGCGTTCCCTCCCGGCATATTTTCTGTAGCGCCGATCGCCCCGATAACATTGACATGAGGCTGCAATTCCCCGATGACTTTCATCACGCCCAATACCGTAGCGCTGCCACACATGTCAAATTTCATTTCGTCCATTCCTGCACCAGGTTTAAGGGATATACCGCCGGTGTCAAATGTCAGTCCCTTGCCGACCAACGCAATGGGTTTTTCATCCCCGCCATGTTGATACCGAATCAGGATCAGTTTTGCAGGACGATGGGACCCTCTTGCAACGCCATAAAAAGCGCCGAGTCCTAATTTTACAAATTTACTTTCGTCAATAATTTCCACGTCGACATTGGGATAACCTGATAATAATTCTGCCTGTCCTGCCAAATAGGAAGGGGTGGCAAAGTTAGGGGGTCGGTTCGAAACGTCCCTTGCTAATATGACGCCATCAATGAGTTTTACCGTTTTTTCCAGTATCGCTGGATGTTTACAGTTGAAAAATACGGCTTCAGTGGCTGTATTGGCATCATTGATATCCGTTTTGAATTCATTAAATTCATAATTCCCGAGTATAAGTCCTTCACAAAACGCCTGGAGATATTCTGGGGTATCCAGATGGAATGAAGCACAATCTATTGTAAGGGACGTTACCTTATGAGAATTGGCTTTTTTAATGATCATCGCACCCAATTCTCTGGCGTAACCGCAGGAATATTTTTCAATTTTTCCCAGACCAAAGATTCCAATCCGTTTAAGAGCTGTATCTCCAAATATTAATATGTCCTTTCCAAATTCGCCATCAAAATTCTCAATCCCCGCGGCTGCTGTAAGCGCAAAGTTGAACCGGAAGTTAAATGTCTTCGTTATTTCAGTTGATGGATCATTAGAACAAAGTCCAACTGCTAAAAAATCAGTCACCACATTATCTAAAATGATATTTTCGCTTTTGAGCACATTTAATTTTGACATAATTTCCCTTACTAATGAATAATATTCTATTTAAAAACCGGCGTGTAAGCTATCCTTTTTTTCTTTTTTCAGTCAAGGAGACACCGTTATGTTAACAAGCTTATTTTAGGGAGGAAAAATGACGTACGAAGGTATGCTTCAAAAAGACGCATTACATGGAAAAACAATTCTGGTAACCGGTGGTGGAACCGGTTTGGGGAAATCCATGTCAAAATATTTTCTAACCCTTGGCGCGAATGTGATCATCGCCAGTCGAAAGAATGATGTTATTCACAAAGCGGCGGATGAACTTCGGTCAGAAACGGGAGGGAATGTGCTTTCTGTCCCCTGCGATGTGCGAATTTATGAAAATATTGAGAATGTAATAAAAATCGGAATAGATACCTTCGGAGCCGTGAATGTCCTCGTCAATAATGCCGCCGGGAATTTTATCAGTCCAACCGAGCGATTAACGCATAAAGCATTTGATACCATCACAGACATCGTCCTCAAAGGAAGCTATAACGCCTCCCTCGCATTCGGGAAATACTGGATCAAAGCCGGTGAGCCGGGCGCTATCCTGAATATAGTAACAACCTATGCATGGACGGGGTCCGGGTATGTGGTCCCTTCTGCTGCAGCGAAAGCAGGTGTACTGGCAATGACCCGGTCCCTGGCTTCAGAATGGGCGAAATATAATATCAGGTCTAACGCCATCGCACCGGGACCTTTCCCAACACAAGGCGCATGGTCGCGATTATTTCCGGAAATCCTGGCGAAAAAACTAAACCCGCTGAACCGGATACCCTTAAAACGATTCGGTGATCATCAGGAACTGGCAAATCTGGCGGCTTATCTGGTCTCAGATTATTCTGCATATATCAACGGTGAAGTGATCACAATCGACGGCGGGGAGTGGATATACGGCGCAGGAGAATTTAATATGCTGGATCATGTTCCGTCCGAGATGTGGGATGAAATTGAGGCATATACACGACAAAAGAAAAAGAGGTAATCTCATGACAAAAAAAATTATATCCGATGGATTAACCCTTGCATCACAGGTTGAATATCAGTTGCATGCTATCGTCAGTAAATCCATCCTGAAAAACCCCGCCGGATCAATGACCATTTTTGCATTTGATCAGGATGAAAATCTAAGCGAACATACCGCTCCGTACGATGCGGTGATCCAGGTTTTGGACGGTGTTGCAGAAATTACCATCTCGGGTAAAAAACATACGGTAAAAACAAACGAGTTTATTTTACTCCCTGCGAATAAACCCCATGCCGTACTGGCCGTGGAAAAATTTAAGATGGTTTTGACAATGATAAAGTCCTGAATTTTTCATACATTTCATGAGGTTAACCGTGAGAAATCAATGCAATTGACATCCAGCTTATTATTTATAGTATTGACAACCCTTGCAATGTCCGAAACCAGTTCAACTCTTTATTACTCGGGCGCTCTTAATACAGAAGAAGGATATACCATATTCTCAGGCGAAACAGACGGATTTGCGTTTGCCAACCGGTTTACACTTAACCACTCCAGCGTTCTTAGCTCCTACAGTGTCTATCTTGGATTCACAAGTGATCAGGCTGCTGTCAACATCAGCCTTACCGCTGATAATGGAAATAGTCCCGGTGAAAGCATTCGCGAAGAAATCCTTCAACTCAATCCGTCATATCCCTCCGGAAATGTGTACACAGTGCAGGTTTTTACCGATTGTATCACCCTTGATGAGGGTAACTATTGGCTGACCATTCAGCCCGCAGACACATCTTCGCAGATAATATGGTACAAAGGGTCATATACAACTTATCCGGTTTCTTCCAGCTCCGACAACGGCGTGACCTGGGGTCCCACCACATATGGTGTGCCGGGATACGCACAGATATGGGGAGACCAAATTTTCGATCCCTTAGCCTTATTTCCGGGGGATATGAATAGTGACTTTATTATTGATGTATCCGACATCGTTGTTGTGGTAAGCCTTATTATGATGGGGGATGAAATCACCCCGGAAGAAATTCAGCATTCCGATATTTCAGGCGACGGGGTTCTCGATGTCCTGGATATTGTCAGAATGGTAGATATTATTCTGAACGGTCTGGACTCTCCCGTTACCGGTTTTGCGCTGGAAGACATTAATAGCAACTCCCCAACCTTCGGAGAAATGGTGGGTCCTTTTCTGTATGAAGGGGGTGTTTCTGCTTATTATTTCGGGAAGGCGGGGTGAGGACTCTGCCGGCACCGGTTCGGTGTCCTCAATGATTTGTATCTGGAGTTACTGGACGAGGAAATCTATGATGTACACCTGATGGGCATCAATGGATATGCTTATATCAACGACAGCTATCTTGGGATGATCGATAATCGCGTATTACCCTGGACCCAGGACATCCCCGAAGTTAATGTGTGGGGCACATGGAATGCGACCATAAGAGACATTGTGATCGTCGACCGGCACGGCAACGAATTTACCCGGATCAACCTGACAACCTATAATCCCGATCCCGAAAAAACATGTGGTGAAAATTATCAGGTACTGAAAGACCTGCTCCTGGCTGCCCGGGATCGATAATTTCCGATATTGTCATAAAAATTTTTAAATAAGACTTGTTTTGTCGGATTTAGTCCGTTTAATTTATAAGTGATAATAATTCCTATTTAAAACAAAGATGAGATTCAGCCCCCAAAGAAAAGAAATTTTAGAAAGTGTCAGATCCACAGTGAACCATCCCACAGCACAGGAGGTTTTTGAACAGGTGAGAACAGCCATGCCTACCATCAGTTTAGCCACCGTTTACCGGGATCTTGCTCAGCTTGCCAATCATGGGGAAATCCGTACCATACAAACCGGGGAGTCCCTCAGATATGATGGACGGATTTCTGATCATCAGCACTTTCAATGCATCCGATGTCATACATTGTATGATCTGGATATATCTCTTGAAAAATTTGTTTTCGAATTGGAGATGAAAAATGAACATGAAGTGATCGGCTACGAGCTCATATTAAATGGAATATGCAATAACTGTAAATAATAAAATAAAATAATGGAGATAAATATATGTTAGTAACTAAACCTGCCCCTGATTTCAAAGCTACCGCCATCATGCCGGATAATTCATTTCAGGATATCACCTTGTCAGACTATAAAGGAAAGAAAGTCGTCCTTTTCTTCTATCCGTTGGATTTCACCTTTGTATGCCCGACAGAGATCATCGCGTTTGACCATCGTCTTAAGGAATTTAAAAAACGAGGCGTACAGGTCATCGGATGTTCAGTCGACAGCCATTTCAGCCATCTTGCGTGGAAAAATACAGACGTGAAAAAGGGTGGGATCGGGAATGTACAATATCCCATTGTCGCTGATCTGGATAAATCGATCAGTCGTAAATATGATGTTCTTGTGGGTTCGGAGCCTGCAACGATTTTCACCGAAAGCGGAGATGAATATGAATCAACCGTTGGCGGTGGGGTCGCATTGAGAGCATCCTTTCTCATTGATGAAGAAGGCATGGTCCGACATTCGGTGATCAATGACCTTCCCCTGGGGCGGAATATTGATGAAATGTTGAGGATGGTGGATGCCCTGACTTTCAACCAAACGCATGGCGAAGTATGCCCCGCAGGCTGGGAGGAAGGAAAAGCCGGTATGAAAGGCTCAACGGATGGGGTCGCAGAGTACCTGGGAAAACATTCAACCGAACTTTAATGAATAGTGTGAATGTCAAGGTCGTAGGGATTGACCTCCGGCCTGACCTCTCCGTTCATTTAACAATATTATATTAAAGGAATAATCCTATGCAACATACATTACCTCAACTACCATATTCAATAGATGCTCTGGCGCCATATATTTCTAAAGAAACGCTTGAGTTCCACTATGGAAAACATCATCAGGCATACGTAAATAATTTAAATAATTTGACCATCGGTACAGAATTTGAAGATAAAGCCTTAGCGGATGTTGTCAGGTCGGCGCCTCCCGGAGGATTATTCAATAATGCCGCTCAGGTCTGGAACCATTCCTTCTATTGGAATTGCCTTAGCCCGAAGGGTGGCGGTGAACCCGCCGGCGATCTGGCGAAAGTCATGTCAGCATCATTTGCGTCATTTTCAAACTTCAAGGAAAAGTTCACCCAATCTGCGATCACAAACTTTGGCTCCGGATGGACATGGTTGGTGAAAAATGATCATGGTGATTTGGAAATTTTAAACACTTCCAATGCGGGGTGCGCACTCACATCCGGTAAAATACCATTACTGACATGTGATGTCTGGGAACATGCCTACTATATTGACTACCGGAATGCACGCCCTGCTTATGTGAATGCATTCTGGAATCTGGTCAACTGGGACTTTGTTTCCGGCAATATCTAATCGAAACGCAATCAGGTACTCCTTCTCCTTGACCTTGAATGCTCGTTTCATATGAGAACAAGAAGTCCGTTTTAATACGGACTTCTTGTTTATCAGAGGTGAATGGCGGTCAAAATTTTATCCTCGACATTAAAATATTTGGGATGGTATAGCCCACATCATAAATTTGCATCCATGTCGTCGGAGGTTTAGCTCTAATTGGTAAGACAGCGGTCTTGAAAACCGCCGGGTTTGCGCCCTTGGGGGTTCGAGTCCCTCAACCTCCGCTCTGGAGAGTTCGCATAATGGTATTGCAGCGGATTGCTAATCCGCCGGGCGATTTACGCCTGTGGAGGTTCAAATCCTCTACTCTCCGCCAAATTGCACTTTTTGCGAAATCGTAAGAGTTTGCCAAACACGAAAAAATAAGTTATCATAAAATGGCTAACAAGCATGATGTATCATATAGTTTATACGTTTTAATGGTACCTGCTTGCGCCAACCTGTCTGCCGTGCCAACGGCACAGGCAGGGGCTACGGCAGGCAGGTATGGCAAACAATCCAATATCAAATTCCAAAATCGGCTTTAATTTCAAAAAACTACGGGGCGCAAAAAGGGCTACTCTCTCGAAAAGATAGCTCGCCTTGCTGATTTATCGCTCAA